>NZ_BAABII010000003.1:0-758151 GCF_039542665.1 Saccharopolyspora cebuensis | reverse complement strand
CCCCCGCCGGTCGCCCCGCGGACCGCGCCTCGTCGACGCGCCGGGCCAGCGCCGCCAGCTCCCGCACCAGGCGAGACTTCGCCGCGCCGACCTGCTCGGCGGCGTGCGCCAACCGGTCCGCGGCGGCGCGGCACTGCTCGGCCGCCGCGGCGACCGCGCCGTCCTCCCCGGTCGACCACGCCTGCCGGGCCGCGGCCGCGGCTTCCGGACCGAGCGCGTCGAAGGCCGCCGACGCGGTCGCGGCGGCGTCGTGGGCCAGCGCGTCCAGGGCGTCGGCGGCCTCCCGCCAGGCGAGCGCCGTGCCGCGCATCGCGTCCTCATCGGCCTCCGGCCACCGCGCGCCGGCGAGCGCGGCGACCTCGCGCAGTTCAGCGGGGAGTTCGATGCCCATCGCTCACTCCTGCCCGGCGTCGCGGTGCGCTGCGCCGAAGTCCCGGAGCCGCTCGGGCAGGGCCGCGACCCGCTCCAGTGCGGACCGGGCCGGGTCCCGGTGCGCGGCGGCGAACGCCGTTCCGACATCGTCCTGGCCCCAGCACTCCCCGGCGTCCGACAGCGCGCGGCGCAGCGCGTCGGCGATGCGCTCGGCGCGGTCGGCGAGTTCACCGAAACCGCGGGCCGGGTCTGCGCCGTCGGCGCGGGAACCGTCCATGCTCACGTCCGTTCCGCCGGGTCCTGCCGGGTCGCGGTCCGGGTCCCGTCCGAACCGCTCGCGCCATTGTCGCCCCTGCCCGCAACGGCCCCGTGCGGCACCGGTCCGAACGGCGCGCGGACCGCGCTCGCCGGTGGCAGCGCGGTGGTCGGTGGGCACGGGCTCCCCTTCCGGTGCGGGCGCTCGTCGGTGGGACGCGGTGCGCCGCGGCCCGGTTCCGCTCGCCTGTGAGGACTCTCTCCACCGCTGCTCGGCGCGGCGGCGGGAAAATGGCGTGATGGCCACGATCGCTTACGAAGACCTCACGCCCGGCCGCGTCGTCGACCTCGGGAAGGTGGAGGTGGATCGCGACGAGATGCTGGAGTTCGCCCGCCGTTTCGACCCGCAGCCCTTCCACCTCGACGAGGAAGCCGGTCGCAACTCGGTGCTCGGGGGCCTGTGCGCCTCCGGCTGGTACACCGCGTCGCTGTGGATGCGTGCCTACGTCGATCACGTGCTGGCGGATTCGACCTCGCAGGGTTCGCCCGGCGGCAACGAGCTGAGCTGGACGGCCCCGGTCTTCCCCGGCGACGTGCTGCACTTCCAGCTCGAAGTGCTGAGCAGGCGGCTGTCCAAGAGCAAGCCGGGCCTCGGCCTGGTCGAGATCACCGGCACCGCCGACCGCGGCCCGGACCGGGTGCTGCGCTTCACCTTCCTCGGCATGTTCGGCACCAGGGCCTGAAAACCCACCCCACGCAGGACAAGCGGCGAAGCCGCTTCCGCACTCGCGCACAAACGGAACCACCGTCAGGCAAGCGGCGAAGCCGCTTCCGCTTTGCCCCACCCTCGCCACTGGCACCGCCGCGGGTTCTCAGCGGTCTTCTCGCGAGGACGCCCTGACGCTATGTATTGGCATACATCAAGAAGGGCGCCCGGAGCGAGAAGACAGCTGAGGTTCCGCCACCCGCACCGCTGAGCAACCGGACCACAACACTTTCACAACCCGCGGTAGCGGGGGTTGCTTGTTCTCAGCCCTGCGCTGATTCCTGCGTGCACGGCCCGCGCCAGGGCCGCGCCGATCCGGGAGCGCGGTCCGCCGTAGGGTTCCGGATCGCCGTCGGCGGGGCACAGCACCGCGGTGGCGTCGGTGACCGTGCCGGTGCCGTCGACGCCCGCTTCGGCCAGCGCCTGCGCTTTGGCCTCGGCGACCGTGGCGATCGCGTTGACCAGGGCTGCCTCGCCGAGCCGGACCGGCGACCAGCACACCGCGTTGATGGTGCCGGGGGTGCGCACCTCCTCCTGCTGCGGCGCGGCGGCCCACACCGGCTGCCCGACCCCGGTGGTGACGCTGGCCCGGACCCCGGAGTCCACGGCGGTCACCTCGTGGCGCACGTCGACGGCGGTGAGCAGCCCGATCCCGTCGTGCGCCAGCCCCAGCTCCGCGGCCAGCTCCGCGATGTGCGCGGGCGGGTCGGGCCGATCGTAGTCGTCGACGACGGTGCAGTTGAACACCCAGTGCCGCAGGCCGATCCCGCCGCCGAAGCTGGCCGAGGACACCGCCAGCCACGGCCGTTCGCACCGCCACACCAGCACCGGGCGGCCCTGCGCGGTGCGCAGGGCGGGCAGCGGTCCGGTCACGGCGCCAGCGCTCCGACGACGCGCGAGGGGCTGGGGCGCCCCAGCTTCCCGGCCATCCAGGCGCTCGTCGCCACCAGCGCGTCCAGGTCGACGCCGTGCTCGACGCCGAGCCCGTCGAGCATCCACACCAGATCCTCGGTGGCGAGGTTGCCGGTCGCCGACTCCGCGTACGGGCAACCGCCGAGGCCGCCCGCCGAGGAGTCCACCGTGCGCACCCCGCAGCGCAAGGCCGCCCAGGTGTTGGCCAGCGCCTGCCCGTAGGTGTCGTGGAAGTGCACCGCGAGCCGGTCGACCCCGACGCCGGCCGCGCCGAACGCCCGCAGCAGCGCCTCGACGTGGCCCGGGGTCGCCACGCCGGTGGTGTCACCGAGGGAGAGCTGCGCGCAACCGAGGTCGAGCAGCCGCTTGCCCGCGGCCACGACCTGCTCGACCGGCACCGCGCCTTCCCACGGGTCGCCGAAGCACATCGACAGGTACCCGCGCACGGTGAGCCCGGACCCGGTCGCCCGGCCGACGACCTGCTCGAACATCTCGAACTGCGATTCGAGGCCGCGGTTGAGGTTGCGGCGCGCGAAGGTCTCGGTGGCGGCGGCGAACACCGCGATGTCGCGCACGCCCGCCTCCAGCGCGCGGTCCAGGCCGCGCGCGTTGGGCACCAGCACCGGGTAGCGCACGCCCGGTGCGGCGCGGAGCCCGGCGAGCAGGTCGGCGGCGTCGGCGAGCTGCGGGATCCACTCGGGCCGCACGAAGCTGGTCGCCTCCAGCACGCGCAGCCCGGCGTCGGCCAGCCGGTCCAGGAACTCCAGCTTCACCTCGAGGGGGACGACGGTGCTCTCGTTCTGCAGCCCGTCGCGGGGCCCGACCTCCCAGATCGTCACCGATTCGGGCAGCTCGCCCCGCTCCGGCGGTGGCACCCGCATCGGCAGTCCCGGCACCCGCGCACCCATCAGGTCTCCTCCCGCCTCGCAGTCTCCCGAGGATCGTCGTCGACCTCCCGGTAGAGCAAGGTGTGGACCTGCTCGACGTGGGGGATGTCATCGAATTCGAGCGGTTCGTCCGAGGCGGACTCCACGACCAGCGTGCCGCAGCCCAGCACCCGGTCGATCAGCCCGTGCCGGAAGCGCACCGAGTTGATCCGCGACATCGGGATGCCGGTGCCCGAGCGGGTGAAGACGCCTTCGCGGACCATCAACCGGTGCGTGGTCAGCACGAAGTGGGTGGTGCGCCAGCGCACCAGCGGCACCAGCACCAGCCAGATCAGCAGCAGACCGCCGACCGCGCTGATCACCGCCCAGCCGATCGCGTTCCAGGCCAGCGGCGCCACCAGGGCGGCCAGGTAGGAGCCGCCGCCCACCACCAGCAGCAGCGCCAGGACCGGCAGCACCAGCGTCTTCCAGTGCGGGTGCGTGTGCACCACCACGTGCTCGTCGTCGGCGAGCAGGTCATCCGGGTAGGCCACCGGTTCCCCCTCCCTCAGCCCGTTCGACCGTCGTCGATCACGGTACCGGCCGCGCCGCGCGGCGACGGCTGATCACAGCGGGCGCAGGTGGACCACGTCGCCCGCCGACACCGGCGCGGGTTCCTCCTCGCCGTCGGCGTGCACGAGCAGCCTGCCGTGCCGGTCGACGTCCACGGCGGTGCCCACCAGCGGGTCGCGCTCGCCGAGCTCGACGCGGACGCGCTGGCCGAGGGTGCCGCACAGCCGGCGGTAGCGGTCCAGCAGCCCGGAGGCCACCACGTCACCGCCGGTGGCCCGCCACCGGTCGTCCACCTCGGCCACGGCGTCCAGCAGCGCGACCGCGAACTCCTCGCGGTCGACGTCGGCGCCCTCGGCGGCCAGCGACGTCGCGGGCAGCCCACCGGCGCCGGTGGGCAGGTCGGCGGCGGCGTGGTGCACGTTGACGCCGATGCCGACCACGATCGCCGTGCCGCCGCCCCCGGCCACCGCCTCGGCGAGGATCCCGGCGCCCTTGCTCCAGCGCTGCCCGGACCCGAGCAGCAGGTCGTTCGGCCACTTCAGCGCGGCGGGCACGTCGGTGGTCCGCCGCACCGTCTCGGCCAGCGCCACCCCCGCCAGCAGCGGGAACCAGCCCGACGGCGGCAGCCCGGGGCGCAGCAGCACGCTCACGTGCAGGCCGAAGCCGCGCGGGGAGTGCCACGGGCGCCGCAACCGGCCGCGACCGGAGTTCTGCTCCTCGGCGATGAGCACCGCGCGGTCCGGTGCGCCCTCGACGGCGGCGGCGACCAGGTCGGTGTTGGTGGACCCGGTCACCGTCACGACGTCCAGGGCCGCGTACGGGCCGCCGTCGACCAGGCGGGCGCGCAACCGGTCGGCGCTGAGCAGCACGGGAGTCGACACCCGTCCAGCCTAAGAACCCGCCCCCGACCACGCCGCGCCGGGCGCCACCGCGACGGGCGACCCCTCGCCCGGGAGCCGCACGGGCGTCCGCCACCTGGTCGGGTGGTGAGCGAGGGACACCTTCATCCGACATGGCGCCCCGCACCCGGGTCGGCGCGGGACGCGCGGCCGGTCCGCGGCTCGTGGCCGATAGGGTTCCGGTGTGCGTTTCGTGCTCGCTTCGGCTTCCCCCGCCCGGCTGTCCGTGCTGCGTTCGGCGGGCATCGACCCCGTGGTCCGGGTGTCCGGTGTCGACGAGGACGCCGTCGCGGCGGGGTTGACCGATCCCGCCCCGGCCGAGCTCGTCACCGCGCTGGCGCGGGCCAAGGCGGAGGCGGTCGCGCGGGAGGCGACCGACACCGGCGAGTCGGTGGTCGTCGGCTGCGATTCGATGCTGCTGATGGGCGACGGCGAGGTGGTCGGCAAGCCCGGCACCGCCGAGGTCGCGGCCCGCCGCTGGGCGGCCAACGCCGGGGGCACCGGCCACCTGCACACCGGGCACGGCGTGCTGCGGCTGCGCGACGGCGAGGTGGTGGCGCGGGCCGACGGGCACCTGAGCACCGCGGTCCACTTCGGCACCCCGAGCCCGGAGGAGCTCGACGCCTACGTGGCCACCGGGGAGCCGCTCCAGGTCGCCGGCGGGTTCACCCTCGAAGGCTTCGGCGGCTGGTTCATCGAGGGCGTGGACGGCGATCCCTCCGGCGTGCTCGGCATCAGCCTGCCGCTGACCCGGTCACTGCTCGCCGAGGTCGGTGTCGCGGTCACTTCCCTGTGGCGCCGGACCGGCTGATCCCGCCGCCGTAGGATGGCGCCGTGGACGAAGGGCGGCGGCGCGGCGAGCTGCGGATCGGCGATCCCGAGCGCGAGCAGGTGATGCGGATGCTCGGCGAGCACCTGTCGGCGCGGCGACTCGACGTGCACGAGTACGACGAGCGCTGCCGCGCGGCGGCCGACGCGCGCTACCGCCGCGACCTGGACCGGCTGTTCACCGACCTGCCCGAACCCCGCCCGCAGCGCGCCGCGCCGGCCCGCGCCGCGCCAGGCCGGTTCCGGGGCCTCGTCCTGGTCGGCGCCGCGCTGCTGGGCGGCGCGCTGCTGCTGGTGCGCCTGCCCCTGGTGTTGGTGCTGATCGCGGTCGCCGGGGTGATCTGGTGGGGCCTGCGCCGGTGAGGGCTCGCACGCCCGCGGCACGGCTTCGTTACGGTGTTCAGATGGACACCTCGCGGAGGGCGGTGGCGTCGGGCGGCGTGCTGGCCGCTCTCGTCCTCACCGGATGCGGGCCGACGCAGTCCGAGCACGCCGCCGAGACCGCTTCGCCACCACCGGCGCCGCCGCCGACCACGTCGAGCACGCCGCCGCCACCGCCGCCCCGGCCGTTCGAGATCGGGCTGGACGGTGTCGACCCGTGCGAGCTGCTCACCGCCGACCAGCGCGCCCAGCTCGGTTTCGACCGCGAACCGATCCCGGACTCCGAGGCCGGGTTCGGCGACGCGGCGACCTGCAGCTACCGCAACAGCACGGCCAAGGTCGGCGCCCGGCTCGCGCTGATCACCACCGAAGGCATGGGGGTGTGGACCGACGACACCGCGCAGGTGTCCGCGACGCCCGTGGTGGTCGAGGGCTTCCCCGCGCTGGTCATCAAGACGCCCGGCCTGGACCTGTCCTGCAACGTCGCGGTGGACGTCGCCGAGGGGCAGCACCTCGACGTGCTCTACCGGGACGACGGCGGGCAGCCCCCACCGCCGGTGGACCAGTTGTGCGCGGGCGCGCAGCGGGTCGCCGAGGACGCCGTCGCGACGCTCGCCGCGCCGGAGACCTCCACAACGGAACCCACCTCCGAGACGATGACCAGCACCGATCGCTGAGCGTGCGGCAACACGAGCGATCTTCACCCAATTCGGGGTGGCACTCACCGCAGCTGTAGGACTCCCCTCCGTGACGGGTGGTGGTTACAGTGATCGGCGGACGTCCGAGAAGCCGTCCTCGCACCGAGCGGCCCGGCGCTGCCGAACCGGCGCGGTCCGCTCGCGGCGCCCGACCCCGGCGCGGTGACCCGCATCGCCGCCATCCCGGGCGTCCAGCGCGGACGGATTCTCACCTTGGGAGGGGAAAAACGTGCCGCTCAGTTCGCCAACCGGCGACGGTTACGCGGGCTCGCCGGGCGATTCCGGCGGATCCGTGCAGGTCGAACCGTCGTCCATCCCGAAATTGGTCAGCGCTCTGCAGGAATCGCTGGACTCGGTCGGTGTGCAGATCGAACACGCGATCACGGAGCTGCGCATCCGGCCGTGGGCCGGGGACCCGATCAGCAGCTACGCCGCCGGGGAGTTCAACGACCGGTCCCTGGGCGGTGGCGAGGACGCCCTCACCGCGCTGTGCGGGTACCGGGACCAGTTGCAGGCGGCCGCCGAATCGCTCGAACGCGCCGGGCAGCAGTACCGGGTGATCGACGAGGACAACGCGGTCGGCATGGCCGGGGGCTGCTGATGGCCGAACACCGCTGGCAGGGCTACAGCCACGCCGAGCTGTTCGCCCAGATCAACGACGGGCCCGGCGCCGACGGGTCCACCGACAGCATCCGCCGCTGGTCCGAGCTGACCCGCGCGCTCGACGAGATCGACAGCGGTCTGGCCGCCGCGGTCGCCACCGCGCGCGCCGGCTGGCGGGGCGAAGCCGCCACCAGCGCCGAAGGTGGGCTGCGCCCGCTCGGCGAGTGGGCGGCGCAGGCGCAGCAGGCGGCCGAGGTGATGCGCGAGCGCGCCGAGCAGCAGGCCGAGCACATCAGCAAGGCCCGCCGCGACATGCCCCCGCCCGTCGAGGCACCGGCCGAGGAGCCGAGCGCCGCCGTGACCCTGCTGACCCACCTGTTCGGCGGGCAGACCGACTACGAGGTCCAGGAGGCCCGCCAGCGGGCCGCCGAGCAGCGGGCGTTCGACGTCATGCGCGCCTACGAAGCCTCCACCCGGGCCACCACCACCTCGCTGGCCTCCTTCACGCCGCCGCCGCAGGTCGTGGTCGACACGCCGGTGGGCCGGGGCGGCGCATCGGGCGCCGGGCAGCAGGTCACGATCAGTTGGGGTGCCCCGGTCACCCCGACGGCCCCGGCCCCGCGCGCTCCGCTGGGCAGCGCCCCCGCCGGGCGGGGCGAGCGGTCCGCCCGGAACGGGAGCGCGACCGGCCGCGGCGGTTCCGCCCGGCACCGCGACGGCACGTTCTCCCCGACCCGCAGGCGCACGTCCGGCGAGCAGGTGGACCGGTCGGTGACCGAGCAGGTCGGCGGCCGGGGCGGCTTCTTCGACGAGCCGCAGACCTTCTCCCGTCCGGTGATCGGGGGCGAGCCCGGGTGATGCCGATCTCGACCGGCCGGGTCGAGCGGTTCAGCCTGTCCGCGCTGGAATTCGACGTCCTGGTGGAACACCTCGGGCTGGAGGCGATGCCGCTGGTCCTCAAGGTCCCGTCCCCGGGGCGCACCGACGTCGAGCGGGCCGAACTGGTGGACTCCGCGTGGCGTTCGCTGGCGGCCCGCGACCTCGGTTCGGCCACCGGGCTCGACACCGCGGTCGAGGACGCGCTGCGGTTGCTGGCCCGACCGGACCGCGAGGTGGACGGTCGGCTCTGGCTCGGCCGCGGGGTGCGCGTGCTCGCCGCCGCCGACGATGCCGCCGACCGGGCGGTTCTGGTGGTCAAGGAGGCGGACCGGCTGGAGTTCCGGAGCGCGGCGGCGTCCGGGCTGGCCCGGGAAGCGGTGTCGGTGCTGCCCCCGGCGGTCGCCGGACCAGGTCGTTCGGTGTCGCTGCGCAGCGCGGACCTCGACGCGGCCGCCGCGGAAGCCGGGGACGGCGTCGAACGGCTGCCCGCCGCGCTGCGCCGACGCGGCGTCCGGGCGGAGGACGCCGAGAACCTCACCGGCATGGTCGGCGAGGTCACCGCGCAGGGCCAGTTCGGCGTCGCGGCGCGGGACCGCTTGGGGCGTCGCCACCGCGGCGCGCACACCATCGGGACCTTCGACAACGACTACGGCCGCTACCTGCAGCTCCGCCGCGCGTCCCCATCCGGGGAGCTCTGGAGCACCCTGGCCCCCGCCGACAGCAGGCAGCTCGCCGCCCACCTCGACGAACTCCTCGCCACCCTCACCGGGTGACCGTCCGAACCGGCCGGTCCGGGCGGCTGGCCGTTCGACGGTGGAACCTTCGGGATGACCGGCCGTTCGGGATGACGGGCCATTCGGACCGGTGGCCCCGGTGCGGGGAGCGTCATCGGGCAGCGGCCTGTTCGGACCGGTGTCCACCTTCGTTCGAGCGGTCGTCCCCGGCCGCGATCCCGTGCGCCGCGGGCGTCATCCACCTTCAGGGGGCGCATGCGATCTCGCGGGCGGCACGCGATCCTCGGATGCGGTCGTCCGGCGGCGGAACTGCCGGACCGGGTCCGCCCGCGAGGTGCGCGGGGAAGCCACCGCTCGGTGGTGGGTGTGCGGCCGGAGCCGCGGCCACCACCGAGCGATGTTCCCCTGATGCCGCTCCGCTACGTGGTTCGCCTTCCCACGGGCATTCCCTCCGGTCCGCGGCGGGCGCTGCACGCCCGCCGCGAACCCGTAGCCGATCCGGCATGGTCCGCACCCGCGTTCCCCGATCGCGTCGGGGCGCCGGTCAGGAGCGCGTCGTCTCCTCCAGCCGTTCGCGCGCCTCCGGGGCCGCCGACCGCCGCTCGTCGGCGGACTGGTCGTCGGGCTCGGTCTGCGACGCGCGCTCCGCCTCGACCCGCTTGACGTAGAGCTCGACCTCGCGGCTGATCTGCTCCTCGTCCCAGCCGAGCACCTCGGCCGCCAGCCTGGCGACCGGCTCGGCGCACTCCACGCCCCGGTGCGGGTACTCGATGGAGATTCGCGTGCGCCGGGTCAGGATGTCCTCCAGGTGCAGCGCGCCTTCGTGGCTGCACGCGTAGACCACCTCGGCCTGCAGGTAGTTCGGCGCCTCGGGGATCGGCTTGAGCAGCTCCGGACGGCCCTGGGCGACCGCCAGCACGTCGTGGATCTCCGAGCCGTAGCGGTCCAGCAGGTGCCGGATCCGGTACGGGTGCAGCCCGTGCTCGGCGGCCAACTGGTCGGCCTGGTTCACCAGCGCGTGGTAGCCGTCGGCGCCGAGCAGCGGCACCCGGTCGGTGATGGACCGCGCCACCCGGCCGGTGAGGTCCGGGCTGATCGCGTCCACCGCGTCGGCGGCCATGACCCGGTAGGTCGTGTACTTGCCGCCCGCGATGGCCACCAGGCCGGGCGCGACCCGCGCCACCGCGTGCTCCCGGGACAGCTTCGAGGTCTCCTCGCTCTCCCCCGCCAGCAGCGGGCGCAGTCCGGCGTAGACCCCTTCGATGTCCTCGTGCTTCAGCGGCGTGGCCAGCACCTCGTTGACGTGTTCCAGCAGGTAGTCGATGTCGGCCTTGGTCGCCGCGGGGTGGGCGAGGTCGAGGTGCCAGTCCGTGTCGGTGGTGCCGATGATCCAGTGGCTGCCCCACGGGATGACGAACAGGACGGACTTCTCGGTGCGCAGGATCATGCCCGTCTCGGAGACGATCCGGTCCTTCGGCACCACGATGTGCACGCCCTTGCTGGCCCGCACCCGGAACTGGCCGCGTCCGCCGGAGAGCGCCTGGAGCTCGTCGGTCCAGACGCCGGTGGCGTTGATCACGGCCTGGGCGCGAACCTCGGTCTCGGCACCGGTCTCGACGTCCTCGACCCGCACGCCGGCGATCCGGTCGGCGTCCCGGAGGAATCCCGAGACCCGGGTCGAGTTCATCACCACGGCGCCGTAGCGGGCGGCGGTGCGGGCCAGCATCATGGTGTGCCGCGCATCGTCGGCCTGGGCGTCGTAGTAGCGGATGCCGCCGATGAGCGCGTTGCGCTTGAGCGCGGGCACCATGCGCAGCGCACCGGCCCGGCTGAGGTGCTTCTGGCCCGGCACCGAACGGGCGCCGCCCATCGTGTCGTAGAGGAACAGCCCCGCCGCGGTGTAGGGCCGCTCGACCACCCGCTTGGTGAGCGGGTAGAGGAAGCTGACCGGCTTGACCAGGTGCGGCGCGATCCGGTTCAGCATCAGCTCGCGCTCGCGCAACGCCTCGCGCACCAGCGAGAACTCGAGCTGTTCGAGGTAGCGCAGACCGCCGTGGAACAGCTTGCTGGACCGGGACGACGTGCCCGACGCCAGGTCGCGGGCCTCGACCAGCGCCACCCGCAGCCCCCGGGTGGCGGCGTCCAGCGCCACGCCCGCACCGGTGACGCCGCCGCCGATCACGACGACGTCGAACTCCTCGTCGCCCAGGCGCCGCCAGTTCCGCGTGCGGTCCTCCGGTCCGAGCCGCCCGTTCAGGCGGGTCGCTTCGCTGTCGCTTCTGTCCTTGGACACCAGACGTCCTCCTCGCTCGAATCGCGTCCCACCGCCGACGCGGAACCGGACCCGGCGCCGATACGTCCTGCAGTGGTCATCATGCCCGACCAGCACCTCCGGTGCCCGTCCCAGCACTTCCGGCGCCCGCCTGCTCGACCTCGGCGCCCCGCTCCCGGAGCACCTCGACGTCGGCCGCCGAGGTCTGGGAGTCCACGATGACCACGTCGAAGTCCTCGGCGGGGGCCACCGCGTGCAGCGCCCGCCTGCGGAACTTCGTGTGGTCGACGTAGAGCACCCGGCGCCGGGCCGAGGCGAGCATCGCCTTCTTGATCTGCACCATCTCCTGCTGCGGGTAGCAGCAGATGCCGTCGGTCACCGCGGAGACCGACATGATCGCCAGGTCCACGCGCAGGTTGCGCAGCGCGTCCAGGGCCATCCCGCCGACGTAGGCGTCCGCCCACGGCAGGTAGTCGCCGCCGACGCACACCAGGTGGATGCCGGGGGCGCCGGCCAGCTCGTCGAAGACCCCGCGGTGATTCGTCACGACGGTCATCGGCGCGCGCTCGGGCAGCAGCCGAGCGAGGTAGACCCCGGTCGTCGAATCGTCGAGGAGGATCGCCTGGCCCGGCTCGATGAGCTCGGCCGCGGCCTTGGCGATCTCGATCTTCTCCGCCTGGTTCTGCTGCAGGCGGTACTCCGAGGCCGCCTCGTAGAGCAGGGACGAGGCCGCGGAGACGTTGCCCCGGTTGCGGTGGACCAGCCCTTGGGCCTCGAGGTCGGCGAGATCCCGGTACACCGTCATGGCGCTGGCGTCGACCGTCGCCACCAGGTCGTCGATCCGCAACGTGCCCGCGTCCATGACGAGCTCGGTGATCCGGCGCCGGCGGTCCTGCTGCTTGCTGGACGGACGGCGCCCCGAGCTCCCCGGCATGGCCCTTCCCCTCACTGATCCGCGCCAGGGCTGCACCACGCCCCGCGCGACCTCAACACTACCCGCCGTGCGACTCCCGCAACCGCGAACTTCGGTGAAAACCTCATCCTGAGATGGTTGCACTGAGTCTTTTCACATCTCTAGTGTGACACCACTCGGCTGTCCGCGGTGAGGCGGGCGCCCGCTCGATGAGGAGGGGACATGGCTGGTGCCGCCACCGCAAGCGCCGCGCGGCCGAGTGCGTACCCCTGTCTCCAGCTCCCCGGCGGCCGTGGCGGATCATCGAAGGTCCGGGTCGGGCGGTACAGGACGGCGGTGTCCTACGAGTGGCGGCAGTCATGGACACGTGCTGCCATGCCGCAGTACCGTCCCGACTCTCCAGGTCGGACAGTCACCTGTGTCCGCCCCTGCCAACGGCGGCATGACAAGGGGAACGCGGTATGAGTTTTGGCGAGATCTTCCTGTGGGAGCTCATGGGGACGGCGACGCTCACCCTCCTGGGGTGCGGCGTGGTCGCCAACGTGCAATTGCGGAAGTCCCTCGGCTACGACGGCGGCTGGCTGCTCGTGGCCTTCGGGTGGGGCTTCGCCGTGTTCGCCGGAGCGAGCGTCGCCGCCCCCACCGATGCGCACATCAACCCGGCCGTCACCCTCGGCCTCGCGGTGAACGGCCAGACGCCGTGGGAGCAGGTGCCGGTCTACATCGTGGCGCAGGTCATCGGCGGCGCGATCGGCGCGGTGCTGTGCTGGGCCGCGTACAAGCTGCAGTTCGACACCCACGACGACCCGGGGAGCACCCGGGGGATCTTCTGCACCGGCCCGACCGTGCCCAACGCCCCGTGGAACCTGATCACCGAGATCATCGGGACGTTCGTCCTGGTGCTGTGGATCATCCTGAGCCCGCAGGCCGGTCCCGGTGACTCGCCCGGCGTTCCGGAGTTCGGCAACGCCGCGCTCGGCTACGCGGCGGTGGCCTTCATCGTGGTGAGCATCGGCGCCTCGCTCGGCGGTCCCACCGGGTACGCCATCAACCCGGCCCGCGACCTGGGCCCGCGCATCGTCTACGCGGTGCTCCCCATCCGCGGCAAGGGCTCCGCGGAGTGGGGTTACTCCTGGATCCCGATCGCCGGCCCCGCCATCGGCGGGATCCTCGCGGGAGCCCTCGCCCTGGCCCTGCCGGCCACCTGATCCAACCGCCCCGCAGAGGAAGGCAGAACGAGATGACCTCCTACGTCGCCGCCATCGACCAGGGCACGACGTCGACCCGGTGCATGGTCTTCGACAGGTCGGGTTCCGTGGTCTCGGTGGACCAGATCGAGCACCGCCAGATCTTCCCGCAGGCCGGCTGGGTCGAGCACGATCCCGAGGAGATCTGGCAGAACACCCGCCAGGTCTGCGCCGGGGCGCTGGCCAAGGCGGACCTGACCACCGCGGACATCGCCGCCGTCGGCATCACCAACCAGCGCGAGACGACGGTGGTGTGGGAGAAGGCCACCGGCAAGCCGATCTACAACGCGATCGTCTGGCAGGACACCCGCACCGACGAGATCGTCGCCGAACTCGGCGAGGGGCCGGGCGGGCAGACCCGGTTCCACCGCAAGACCGGGCTGCCGCTGGCCACCTACTTCTCCGGCCCCAAGGCCCGCTGGATCCTGGACAACGTGGACGGCGCCCGGGAACGGGCGAAGAACGGCGAGCTGCTGTTCGGCACCATGGACACCTGGGTGCTGTGGAACTCCACCGGTGGTCCGGACGGCGGACTGCACGTCACCGACCCGACCAACGCTTCCCGGACCATGCTGATGGACCTGGAGACGTTGCAGTGGGACCCGGAGCTCTGCGAGGAGATCGGGGTTCCGATCGAGATGCTCCCCGAGATCCGGTCCTCCTCCGAGGTCTACGCCCACTTCCGGAAGCGCGCCGTGTTCGGCGGCGTGCCGATCGCGGGCATCCTCGGTGACCAGCAGGCGGCGACCTTCGGGCAGGCGTGCCTGGCCCCCGGCGAGGCGAAGAACACCTACGGCACCGGCAACTTCGTGCTGCTCAACACGGGCACCGAGCGCGTGATCAGCGAGAACGGTCTGCTCACCACGGTGGGCTACAAGATCGGCGAGCGGGACACCGTCTACTGCCTGGAGGGGTCCATCGCGGTCACCGGCTCGCTGGTGCAGTGGGTGCGCGACAACCTGGGCCTCATCGGCAGCTCCCCCGAGATCGAGCAGCTCGCGGGCGATGTCGAGGACAACGGCGGCGCCTACTTCGTCCCGGCGTTCTCCGGCCTGTTCGCCCCGCACTGGCGCTCGGACGCGCGCGGGGCGATCGTCGGGTTGACCCGCTTCGTCAACCGGGGGCACCTGGCGCGCGCGGTGCTGGAGGCCACCGCGTTCCAGACCCGCGAGGTCATCGAGGCGATGAACCGCGACTCCGGCGTGCCGCTGAAGTCGCTGAAGGTCGACGGCGGCATGGTGGTCAACGAGCTGCTCATGCAGTTCCAGGCCGACATCCTGGGCGTGCCGGTGATCCGTCCGGTGGTCAACGAGACGACCGCGCTCGGTGCCGCCTACGCGGCGGGTCTCGCGGTCGGGTTCTGGAGCAGCGAGGAGGACATCCGCTCCAACTGGGCCAAGGACAAGCAGTGGGACCCCGCGATGCCCACCGAGCGCCGGGAGAAGGAGTACCACCAGTGGCAGAAGGCGGTCACCAAGACCTTCGACTGGGTGTGATCCCGGGGCGCGACCGCCGACATCGCTGATCGGCGGTCGCCGTCGGGCGCGGACGGCGGCTGGTGGGGTGCCCGATCCCCCAGCCGCCCGCGTTCGCCGCTCAGGGCTGGGTGGTGACCCGCCCGGGGTAGGTGGCGGGGTGGCCGGTGTCGACCTCGACCCCTTCACCACCGACCAGCACGACGAAGACCGCGGCGATCAGCGCGACCACCGCGGTCAACCACGACGCGTCCACTCGCGGCATGCATCCCCCTCCAGTCATCGGCACCGTGCCGACACGTGTCTCGTCGCGAAGATCGACGCGGGCGTTACCGGCCGAGCCGAACACCGCGTTCGCCGCCCCGGGAGGTCGTGCGGCGGACCCGGCGCCGGGTCCGCCGCACGACCGGGGACGCTCGGCGCGGGCGGAGGAGGGGCACCGCGCCCGAGCGTCCCGGGAAGCCCGATGCCAGGCCGGCGGCATCGGGCTGGTCGAAGAACGGAATGTTCGAGAGGCGGCCGTGCGCGGGACCGGCTGTCCGAGGGGGCGGCTGTTCAGCGGGGACGCCGGCACGTGCCGCGGGGCGGACGCGGCTCGTGGTCAGCCCGGTAGCGGGGTGTCCGGGCGGACCAGCCCGTCGGCACGGAGCTCCGCCCACAACTCCGCGGGTACCGGGCTGGTGAACAGCGCCGCGTTGGTGGCGGCCTCCGCCGCCGTCCGGACGCCGACGACCACGCTCGCCACCGTCGGATGTGCCGCCGCGAAGGCCATCGCGAGCTGCGGCAACCGGACTCCGTACCGGGCCGCCAGCGCCGCGAGCCGACGGGCGCGGGCCACGATGTCGTCCGGCGCCGGGGCGTAGTCGTACCGCGGATCGGCGGGAAGCGCGTCGGAGGCCAGCAGTCCGCCGTTGAAGACCCCGGCCGCGAGGACCGACACGCCGCGGCGCTCGCAGGTCGGCAGCAGGCCGTCCAAGGCGGACTGGTCGAGCAGCGTGTAGCGGCCCGCCAGCATGACCGCGTCGATCTCGGTGTCGGTGGCGAAGCGCCGCAGCAGCGGCCACTGGTTCATCCCGACGCCGATCGCCCCGACCACGCCCTGCGCCCGCAGCTCGTGCAGAGCCGGGTAGGCCTCCTCGACGGCCTGCCGCCAGTGGTCGTCCGGGTCGTGGAGCAGCAGCAGGTCGACCCGGTCGGTGCCCAGCCTGCGGAGGCTGTCCTCCAGCGCACGCCGCACCCCGTCGGCGCTGAAGTCCCACACCCGCCGGTGATCGGCCGGCACGTCGAAGCCCGCGTCGTCGCGCCCATCCGGGTCGGTCGGTACCAATCGGCGGCCCACCTTGGTCGACACGACCGCCTCGGCGCGCGGGTGGTGCGCGAGCGCGGCGCCCAGCCGCCGTTCGGCGAGCCCCAGCCCGTAGTGCGGCGCGGTGTCGAAGTAGCGGATGCCCGCCCGCCACGCCGCGTCCACCGCCGCCGTCGCGGTGTCGTCGTCGATCGCGGAGTAGAGGTTGCCGATCACCGCCCCGCCGAAGCCGAGCGCGGTGACCTCGACGGGCGATCCGCCCAGCCGCGCCCGCCGCCCGGCACCACCACCGGCCCTGACCGGGGAAGGCGGTCGGCAGCGGTGGTCAGGCACGGCTCGCGTCCCGGCGGATCCGGGACCACACCGGGCCGTCCGGGTACCGGTAGTCGAGGAGGACCTCGGGCTTGAGCTCCGCGGAGTAGCCCGGCGCGGTCGGCACCGCGTAGCAGCCGTCCCGGACCACCGCCGGGTCCACGAAGTGCTCGTGCAGGTGATCGACGTACTCGATGGTGCGGTCGGTCATCGACCCGGACACAGCCACGAAGTCGAACATGGACAGGTGCTGGACGAGCTCGCACAACCCCACCCCACCGGCGTGCGGGCAGACCGGAACGCCGAACTTGGCCGCCAGCAGCAGGATCGCGACGTTCTCGTTCACCCCGGCGACCCGGGCCGCGTCGAGCTGCAGCACGGACAGGGCGCCGGCCTGCAGCAACTGCTTGAAGACGATCCGGTTCTGCACGTGCTCGCCGGTGGCGATCCGGATCGGGGCCACCGCGCGTGCGATCGCCGCGTGGCCGAGGACGTCGTCCGGGCTGGTCGGTTCCTCGATCCACCAGAGGTCGAACGGGGCCAGCCGCCGGATCCGGTCGATCGCGGTGCCCACGTCCCAGCGCTGGTTGGCGTCGACGGCGATGCGCACGTCCGGCCCCACCGCCTCGCGGGCGATCCGCAGCCTGCGGAGGTCATCGTCGAGGTCGCCGCCGACCTTCAGCTTGATCTGGCTGAAGCCCTGGGCGACGGCGTCGCGGCAGAGCTGCGCCAGCTTCCCGTCGTCGTAGCCCAGCCAGCCCGCGCTGGTGGTGTAGCCGGGGTAGCCGCCGGCGCGGAGCTCCGCTTCCCGCTCGGCACGGCCGGGCTCCGCGGCGCGCAGCAGGTCGAGCGCTTCCTCGGGGGTGAGCGCGTCGGTGAGGTACCGGAAGTCCACCAGGTCGACGATCCGCTCCGGGGACAGGTCGGCGAGCAGCTTCCACAACGGGAGCCCGGCCCGCTTGGCGCGCAGGTCCCACAAGGCGTTGACCACGGCCGAGATGGCCATGTGCATGACGCCCTTCTCCGGACCGAGCCACCGGAGCTGCGAGTCGTGCACCAACCGGCGCCAGGTGCCGCCGAGGTCGTCGAGCACCTCGTCCAGCGAGCGGCCCACCACGAACGGCGCGAGCGCGGTGATCGCCGCGGTCTGGACCTCGTTGCCGCGGCCGATGGTGAACGCGAAGCCGTGACCGCGCAGGCCGTCCCCGGCATCGGTGTCGACGACGACGTACGAGGCCGAGTAGTCGGGATCCGGGTTCATCGCGTCCGACCCGTCGAGCTCGTGCGAGGTCGGGAAGCGGATGTCGTGGGTGCGCAGACCGGTGATCGTGGAACCCATCGTGCTCCCTCCCCGCGAGCGACCGGCCGGAGCACCGCCGACCCACGCGGTCGCAGGCGGACGGTACCGAGAGCGGTGGTGCCGCCACAAGGATGGCCCCGCCGGGACGTTGCCGCCGGAATCCGCTCGGCGCGGCGGAACGGGGGGTACCGCTGTTCGACGGGATCCCCCGTCGACCGGCGACGCGGAGCTGCTCGACTTCGGCGGCGGTGCCCGGTCCACGCCACGCGGGCCCGCCGACGGCGGTATCGCTGTTGAGTTGTCAAGGAACGAGAACGTCGGCACCGGCGACACCGCGGTCGGCGTGGGTGGGTAGTCGCTCGGCGGGTTCGCCAGCGGTCGGGCGGGCGGTCGCCTGGTTCGGGCATCGCCGCGCTGCTCCGGGCGCGGAGCAGCGCGCTCATGAGGCACTGCGGTCACGGAGGAACAGTGGTCACGGAGGAACAGTGGTCGTGGAGGAACAGTGGTCGTGGAGGAACAGTGGTCGTGGAGGAACAGCGGTCACGGGACCGCAGGGATCACGGGGTCACCGCGCACGCCCCGGGGACCAGGTGCGCGACAAGGCGGGGAAGAACGGATCGGGCGGCCGCTCGCGGCAGCGCCCCGCGAGTCGTCGCCGCACCGACCTCGCGCGGTGGTCCACTGCGGACGGACGGACGCCGATCAGGAGGGGGAAAGCCGCGCTGTTCATGGGAATCACCTCTCGCTCCGTGCGGGAACTGCGTCGATGAGTTCACGCTACGGTCGCGGAGGACGTGCGGGATCGGCCGAACGGCCATCCCACCCGGCCCGCAGGCCGATCTCCAGAGGGCCCGCCCGGCCTCGTGGCCTACTCCGTTCAGGGGGAGTTCCGCCCGGGACGGCGCTCCGGGGGCAACCGGCACGCCGGGGTCGATCCCGGCATCCGGTGCCGGTTCGCCGCCACCCAGCGGTAGCCGAGGTCGGCGGCGGTGCGCACCAGGGGCGCCGACAGCAGGTGCCCGAGCAGCGGCCACGGTGCGCGGCAGGCGCGCAGCAGCGCCGCCACGGCGGCGGCACCGCCGAGCACCCGGCCGGTCGGCTCCACCCACAGCACCTCGTGCCGGGCGCGCGCCTCCTGGACGCCCAGCTCAGCGAGGTCGAGCTCCTGCCACGCGGCGATCCGCGCCCGCACCGGCAACCGCTCGGCCCACCGCACGCACCGGGTGCAGAAGCCGCAGTCGCCGTCGTAGACGAGCAGGGGCCGATCGGTCATCGCCGCCTCCGGAACTCCGCCGCCCGGACCCGGCTCAGTCCAGGTCGTCGTGGCGCATCAGCTGGCGTCCCGCCTCGGTCAGCGAACCGGACAGCGACGGGTACACCGAGAAGGTGTTGGCCAGATTGTCCACCGTGATCTGGTTCTGCACCGCCAGGGCGATCGGCAGGATGAGCTCGCTGGCGTTCGGCGACACCACGACACCGCCCACCACGACACCGGTCTGCGGCCGGCAGAACACCTTGAGGAAGCCGCGCCGCAGCCCCTCCATCTTGGCCCGCGGGTTGGTGGCCAGCGGCAGCATCACCGTGCGGGCCGGCACCTCGCCGGAGTCGATCGCCTGCTGGCTGATCCCGACGGTGGCGATCTCGGGGTGGGTGAAGACGTTGGCGGCGACGGTCTTCAGCTTGATCGGGCTGACGCCCTGGCCCAGCGAGTGCCACATCGCGATCCGGCCCTGCATCGCCGCGACCGAGGCCAGCAGCAGCAGCCCGGTGCAGTCCCCCGCCGCGTACACGCCGGGCACGTTGGTGCGCGACACCCGGTCGACGCTGATGTAGCCGTTGCGATCGACCTCGACGCCGACCCGCTCCAGGCCGATGTCCTGCGTGTTGGGCACCGAGCCGACGGTCATCAGGGCGTGGCTGGCGGTGACCTCGCGACCGTCGGCGAGCTTGATCAGGACGCCGTCGGCGGTGCGCTGGACCTCCTCCGCGCGGGCGTGCTTGACCACCTCGGTGCCGCGCTCGGCGAAGACCTCCTCCAGCACCGCGGCGGCGTCGGCGTCCTCGTGCGGCAGCACCCGGTCGCGGCTGGAGATCATGCTGACCTTCACGCCCATCTCGGTGTAGGCGGAGGCGAATTCCACGCCGGTCACGCCGGAACCGATGACCGCGAGGTGCTCGGGGAGTTCGGGCAGGTCGTAGAGCTGGCGCCAGGTCAGGATGCGCTCGCCGTCGGGCTCGGCGCCCTTGAGGATGCGCGGGGTGGCTCCGGTGGCGATCAGCACGACGTCGGCGATGAGCTCCTCGGACCCGCCCTCGGCGAGCTCCACGCCGATGTGGTGGCGGGCCATCCCCTGGGTGGGGTTGGTGAACCGCGCCCGGCCCGCGAGGATCCGGCCGCCCTCCCGGCGCACCCGGGAGCGGATGTCGGCCGACTGCGCCAGCGCCAGGCCCTTCACCCTGCCGTGCACGACGGAGACGTCCACGTCGGCGCTCTCGGCCCCGGTGCGGATGCCCAGCTCGCGCGCGTCCCGGGAGGACGAGCGGGCCCCGGCCGAAGCGATGAAGGTCTTCGACGGGACGCAGTCGTAGAGCACGCAGGACCCGCCCAGGCCCTCCGGTTCGACGAGCGTGACCTCGGCCCCGTTCTGGGCGGCCACCAGCGCCGCCTCGTAGCCCGCGGGGCCACCTCCCATGATCACGATGCGGGTCACTTCGCGCTCCTCCCGGATGAGCCTGCCTTGTGGGCGCCGCGAACACGGTACGCTGCGCGGAGTCCGCGCGAGCCGAGTGGTGCCGCGACTAACAGCGTCGGCGTCCGCCCGCTCGGTTACCCACCTTCGTGTCGCGGTCCGTTCCGCCGGACGGCTGATGGATCGCTACCCTGGGGACCGTGCCTCTGTACGCCGCTTACGGGTCCAACATGGATCCCGCCCAGATGATGAAGCGCGCACCGCACTCCCCGATGGCCGGTACGGGCTGGCTGCAGGGCTGGCGGTTGACCTTCGGCGGCGAGGACTACGGCTGGGAAGGCGCGCTGGCCACCATCGTGGAGCACGACGGATCGCAGGTCTTCACCGTCCTCTACGACGTCCCCGCGGAGGACGAGGGCCAGCTCGACCGCTGGGAAGGCTCGGAGCTGGGGATGCACAAGAAGCTCCGGCTCCGGGTGGACACCCTGGACGGCCCCGTGCTCGCCTGGCTCTACGTCCTCGACGCCTACGAAGGCGGGCTGCCGTCGGCGCGCTACCTCGGCGTGATGGCCGACGCCGCGGAAGCCGCCGGGGCCCCGGACGACTACGTCGAAGGCCTGCGGACCCGGCCCTGCCGCAACGTCGGTCCCGGCTCGTCGCGTGATGTCTAGCCGCTTCATCACATCCGCCGTGTGATAATCACCCGCGCAGCACGCGCGAGTGAGGGGTGGTCGTGGCCGACGACGCACCGGTGAACCGGCAGGAGCGGCGCGAGGCGATCCGCCGCGAGGTGATGGCCAGCGGTTACGTCCGGATCGAGCAGCTCGCCGACGAGCACGGGGTCAGCGGGATGACCGTCCACCGCGACCTCGACGTGCTGGAGCGGCAGGGCTGGCTGCGCAAGGTCCGCGGCGGCGCCACCTCGACCCCGACCGCGCTGCTGGAGACCTCGGTCCGGGCCCGCAGCGCCGACGCCGCGGCGGAGAAGGCCGCGGTCGCCGAGCACGCGCTGCGCCACGTGGAGTCCGGGCAGGTCGTCGCGCTCGACGACAGCACCAGCGCGCTCGCGGTCGCCGAACGGCTCAGCCCGCTGGGACCGCTGACCATCGTCACGAACTTCCTGTCGGTGGTGAACCTGCTCAGCGGCGAACCAGGGCTGCACCTGATCGGCCTCGGCGGCGACTACCACCCGACCTACGACGCGTTCCTCGGGTTGCACACCGCCGACATGGCCCGGTCGATGCGCTCCGACGTGCTGTTCATGTCCACCACCGCGGTCGTCGCGGGGCACTGCCTGCACCGCTCGCAGGAGACCATCCAGGTCAAGCGGGCGCTGATGGAGACCACGGCGAAGAAGGTGCTGCTGCTCGACCGCACGAAGTTCGACCGGCGCGCGGTGCACGAACTGGCCCCGCTCACCGCCTTCGACGTGGTGGTGGTCGATGCGGGCACCGACGCCGGGACCGTCGGGCGGCTGCGGGACGAGGGGGTCCGGATCGAGGTGGCCGCGGGCTGAGCGGCGCGGGACCGGCGGGCGGTCCGGGACCGGCTCAGAGCCAGCCGCGCTCGGTGAGCTCCGCGACGAACCGCCGGTAGTTCGCGTCGAGCGCACCCACCGCCGCGGGCTCCGGCTCGACGAGCTCGCCCGCCGGGGCCATCGCGGCGGCCGCCGCGCTCAGGTCCGGGTGGATCGTCCCGCTGGCGGCCAGCAGCGCGGCGCCCAGCGCGGTGCCCGCCTCCCGCACCCGCAGCACCGGGCGGTCCAGCACCGACGCCCGGACCACCGACCACGCGAGGCTGCGCGCGCCACCGCCCGCGGTGCGGATCGGTCCGGCCGCCGGGGCCCCGAGCCCGGCGAGGCGCTCCACGGCGAGGCGCTCGCAGAACGCGACGCCTTCGAGGCGGGACCGGTGCGCGTCGACCCGGTCCACCGGTTCGCCGAGCACGAAGGCCCTCGCCTGCGGCGCGAGGAACGGGAACCGCTCCCCCTCGCCGCGCAGCGGGTAGCCGACCGCACCGGACGGGCCGCGGCGCAGCGCCGCCTCGTCCAGCTCGGCGAGCTCGTCGGCGGGCACGTCCGCCAGCGCCGAACCGCCGACGTTGGCCGCGCCACCGGGCAGCCAGGCGCCGTCCGGGTGCAGGTGGCTGTACACCGCACCGGTCGGATCGTGCACCAGGTGCTCGGACACGCCCTTGAGGACCAGCGTCGTGCCGAGCACCGTGACGAACTGGCCGACGTCGACCGCGCCGCAGGCGAGCTGCCCCGCGCACCCGTCGGTCATCCCGGCGCGCACCTGGCACCCCACCGGGAGCCCGGTGCGCTCGGCCGCGACCGCGTCGACCTCGCCCAGCGGCGCGGTCGGCCGGACCACCTGCGGCAGCAGGGTCGTCGGTACGCCGAGGGCCTCGAAGACCTCACCGGCCCACTCCCCGGTCACCGCGTCGTAGCCGCTCTTGAGCGCGTGGCTGGTGTCGGCGGCGACGGGGTGGCCCACGAGCCGCCGGCCGATCAGCTCGGGGGTGTGGCAGATCCGCACCGCGCCCGCGGGCAGCTCCCGGGCCAGCCGACCGATCCGGGCCAGCCCGGAACCGGCGGACGGGGTGATCCCGGTGCGCCGCCACCGCTCGGCGCCGACCTCGGCCGCGATCCGCGCCTCGTCGGCCGCTCGGCGGTCGTCGTACATCAGCGCCGGACCCACCGGTTCGCCCGCCTCGTCGACGAGCACGACCGTCCCGGACGTCGCGGACACCGCCAGCGCGGCGATCTCGGTGCTGCGGTCGCCGAGGGCGGTGGTGCACTCGGCCAGGCAGTCCCGGACGGCGGGCCACCAGGCCGTGGCGTCCTGCTCCGACCACCCCGGCGCGGGGCGCTCCGGCTGCGGCAGCGGGCGGGACGCCGCCGCCACGACCTGACCCGCCGGATCGTGCACCTGCACCCGGACGTTCGCGGTGGCGACGTCCACCCCGGCCACCAGCTCGCCCATCAGCCCTCGCCCCGCAGGCGGGCCAGCGCGGCGGGCAGCTCGGTGAGCGTGCGGATCGCCGCGTCGGGTTCGGCGAGCTGCTCGGCGGTGGGTTCCGGCGGTGCTTCGCCGCGCAGCACCCACACCGTGCGCAGCCCGACCCGCTGCGCGCCCCGCACGTCGGTGTCGAGCCGGTTGCCGACGTGCACGGCGCGGCCCGGGTCGACCCCGGCCTCGCGCAGCGCGTGCTCGAAGATGGCGGGCGCGGGCTTCTCCGCCCCGACGACCTCCGAGATCGCCCAGATGTCGATGTGCTCGGCGACGCCGTCGCGGCGCAGCGCCTCGACCACCACCGCGCGCTGGTTGGCCACGACGGCCAGGGTGTAGCGCTCGGCCAGCTCGCGCAGCGCGGGCAGCACGTCGGCGTGCAGGGCCGAGGCCGGGTATTCCCAGTAGCTCTCGGCCCGGTCGGACAGCCGCCGCCGGTCGGCCGCGGTGAGGAAGCGCTCGGCCACCGCCGTGCGCAGCGAACCGCCCTGGGCCTGCCTGCGCTCGTCGTAGACCCGCCGGAACTCGGCCTCCTCGACGGCGGGGCGCCCGTCCTCGGCGGCGAGCTCCCGGACCGCCCGCAGGAGCGCGTCCCGGTAGGCCGCGTCGTCGTAGATCGGCCCGCCGACGTCGAGCAGCACGAGCTCGATCGGCTCGGCCGCGTGGGGGTGCGCCACCACGGTGCGTCCTTTCGGTCGGAGCCCGGTTCCCGAGCCCGGATGTCACATCTCGCCGCCAACATAACACCATTCTTGAAATTATTAACAGCGAATGCTGTGATATCGGCAGCGCGCCGAGGTGGTCGGCGTCCGGACAGGGAGGATCGGTCGTGATCACCATCGGGATCGACGCGGGCACCTCGGTGGTCAAGAGCGTCGCCTACGCCGAGGACGGTGCGGAGCTCGCCGCGACGCGCCGGCCGACCAAGGTCGACCACCCGCTCCCCGGCCGCGCCGAGCAGGACATGGACGAGGTCTGGGACGCCGTGGCGACCACCGTGGCCGACCTCGTCACCCGGCTCGACGACGAAGTGGGCGCGGTGGCGATCACCGCGCAG
This sequence comes from Saccharopolyspora cebuensis, assembly GCF_039542665.1. Taxonomy (NCBI): domain Bacteria; kingdom Bacillati; phylum Actinomycetota; class Actinomycetes; order Pseudonocardiales; family Pseudonocardiaceae; genus Saccharopolyspora; species Saccharopolyspora cebuensis. Next base: position 733,802 of record NZ_BAABII010000003.1, on the reverse strand, counting down.
GGCGACGGGTGCTGGCTCGTCGATGGCGACGGCCGGCCGACCGGACCGGCGGTGCTGTGGAACGACGCCCGCGCCGCGGACATCGCCGAGCGGTGGGCGGCCGACGGGGTGCTCGACGCGCTGTTCCGGATCAACGGCTCGGTCGGGTTCGCCGGTCTGCCGCACGCCCAGCTCCGCTGGCTCGCCGCGCACGACCCCGACCGGATCGCCGCCTCCGAACGGCTGCTGAGCTGCGGGGGCTGGCTCTTCCACCAGCTGACCGGACGCCTCGCCTGGGACGTCTCGGAAGCCTCGAACCCGTTCCTGGACGCCCGCAGCGGCGAGTACTCCGACGCCGTCCTGGCCGCCACCGGGCTGGAGCGGGCCCGCCGGTTGCTGCCCGAGGTCGCCGACGGAGCGGACCGGGTGGCGCCGCTGACCCGGACCGCCGCCGAGCGGGTCGGGCTGCGCGCGGGGACGCCGGTGGTCCTCGCGGCCTACGACATCGTCTCCACCGCGCTGGGCGCCGGGGTGACCGAACCCGGCCGGGCCTGCACGATCCTCGGCACCACGCTGTGCACCGAGGTGCTCGGCGAGGACCCGCTGCTGGACCGGGAGCCGGTCGGGATGTCGGTGCGCACGCCCATGCCGGGCCGCTGGATGCTGGCCACCGCCACGCTGGCGGGCACCGAGGTGGTGGAGTGGACCTGCCGGTTGCTCGGCCTGCCCGGCCCCGCGGACCTGACCGGGCTCGCCGAGCAGGCGACGTCGGGCAGCCGCGGAGTGCTGCTGCTGCCGTACCTCTCGCCCGGTGGCGAGCGCGCGCCGTTCAACGACCCGAACGCGCGCGGTGGCCTGCACGGGCTGAGCCTCGAACACGGTCCCGCCGAGATCGCGCTCGCCTGCCTGGAAGGCCTGGCGCTGGTGATCCGCGACTGCCTCGCCGCCGCCCCCACCGAACCCACCGAGCTGCGGCTGACCGGCGGCGGCTCGGCGAACCGGCTCTGGCGGCAGGTGATCGCCGACGTCACCGGGCTGCCCGTGGTGCGCACCACCGACGCGCAGGCCGGTGCCCGGGGCGCCGCCCTGACGGCGCGGGCGCTGCTGGCGGACCGCAGCCTCCCCGAGGTCGCCGCCGAGCTGCTGAGCACCTCGGACGCGGTGCTGCCCAGCGCCGACCGCGCCGCCCACGACGACGCCTACGAGCGCTTCGTCGCCGCGCGCGAGACCGCCCGCGCGGCCGGGTGGTTCCGGCCGGCCCGCTGACCGCACCCGCGCGCTCATCGGGCACCCGCCCCGGCGATCGGCCCCTGGACCAGCACCGGAGGCGCGGTCCACGCCAGGTCCAGCAGCTCCAGCGCCCGGCGGGTGCCGCGGCGGTCGTTGCGCCGGTTCAGCCGGTGCCGCACCGACTCGCGGAACCGCTCGGCGGAGGCGCCGACCTCGCGCATCGCCCGCTCCAGGCAGTCGAGCACCAGCCGACCGGGGCCGCGGCACAACTGCTCGGCGAGCGCGACGTCGAGCGCCTCGACCCGCAGGCCGTCGAGCTCGACGACCTCGGTCTCCCGGATCGCGCGGTGGTGCAGGACGAGGTCCTTCCCCCGGCGCAGGTCGTGCCCGTACGGCAGCGTCAGGTGCACCACGCGGCCCGGTGGGGCGCAGCCGTGCGCCGCCAGCGCCGTCAGCCCGGACAGGACCGCCTCCGGCCCGGCCCGCAGCAGCGCGGCGGAACCGCGGGTGATCGGGGCGTCGACCCGTTCCGCGGGGACCAGCACGCCCTTCCAGAGCTCCACCCAGCGGCCGTCGTCGAGCCCGGCCAGCACCTCGTCCACGCCCAGGGCGGCCACGGCGGCGCTGCGGAGCACCGCGCCGTGCCTGCCCGGGGGCAGCCGCGGCGGGGGATCCGGCGTCCCGGGCGGCAGCGGTGATCCGTTCATCGCGAGTTCGTTCGTCATGCCCGTGAAGAGGGCCCCGCTCCCCGCGCTGATCCACCCGCCGCCGGATGCCACCCGATCCGGTGAGTCAGCGCTCCAGGGCGAGCAGCGCGGTGCGGACCATCACCCGGACGCCGACCAGCAGCGCCCGCTCGTCGAGCGCGAAGGTCGGCTGGTGCAGGTCCCGCACCCGGCCCGACCCGGAGTGCACGCCGAGCCGGGCGAACGAGCCGGGGATGTGCTCCAGGTACCAGCCGAAGTCCTCGCCGCCCGAGGACTGCGGGGTGCCCGCCAGCGCCGACTCCCCGACCCCGCCGCTGATCCCGGCCCGGAACAGCTCGGTGCTCTCCGGGTCGTTGACCACCGGCGGCACGCCGCGCCGGTGCTTCAGGTCGAAGCCCACGCCCAGCGGCGCCAGCAGCGCGTCCACCAGCTCGTGCACCAGCGGGTCCAGGTTCGCCCAGGTGTCCCGGTCGGCGGTGCGCAACGTCCCGGTCAGCGCGCCGTCCTGCGGGATCGCGTTGGGCGCCTCGCCCGCGTGCACCGCGCCCCAGGTCAGGACCGTGCCGGTGCGCGGATCGATCCGCCGGGACAGCAGCGTGGGCAAGCCGGTGATCACGGTGCCCATCGCGTGCACCAGGTCGCCGGTGAGGTGCGGGCGGGAGGTGTGCCCGCCCGGGGAGTTGAACCGGACCTCCAGCAGGTCGGCGGCCGAGGTGATCGGCCCGACCCGGGTGCCCACCTGGCCCACCGGCAGGCGCGGATCGCAGTGCAACCCGAAGATCCGGTCGACGCCTTCGAGCACACCGCTGGCCAGCACGTCCAGCGCCCCGCCCGGCATCACCTCCTCGGCGGGCTGGAACACCAGCCGGACCCGGCCGGGCAGCGCCGGCGCCTGGGCCAGCGCGGCGGCCACGCCGAGCAGGACCGCGGTGTGCGCGTCGTGGCCGCAGGCGTGCGCGACGCCGTCCACGGTCGAGGAGTACGGCAGGCCGGTGTTCTCGCTCAGCGGGAGCGCGTCGATGTCGGCGCGCAGCGCCACGGTGCGCCCGCCGCCGGGGCCGATGTCGCAGACCAGGCCGGTCCCGGTGGGCAGCGCGCGGGGTCGCAGGCCCAGGTCGGTGAGCACGTCGGTGAGGAACGCGGTGGTGCGGTGCTCGGCGCGGGACAGCTCCGGGTAGCGGTGCAGGCGGCGGCGCCAGGCGACCACCCGCGCGGCCCCGTCGGCCAGCCAGCCGTCCAGCCAGGAGGGACCGCGGCCGGCGCCGGGATCGTCGAGGGCGTCCGCGCCGGGGAGCTCCGCGAGCAGCGCACCGGCCGGGCCGTCGCCCACCGGCGACCGTCCGCCCCGCGAATTGCCTGGGTCCGGGCCACGAGAATCCACAACGGTCACGCCACGCCTCCAGTTCTCCGCGGGCGGCCGCACCTGCGGACCGGTGGGCCACCCGCTCGTCCCGGTCGGCGTTCGCGAGCGTTCGGTCCGCTCACGCCACGTCGCCGGTCGCGTCACACTCTGCAGGAATTCCGGGAACCGCCGCTCCCGGTCCCGGGCGGTCGGCACCCGAGGTGCGCCGCCCGGTGCGGTCGCGCAGGGCCGCGAGCAGCCGTGCCCGCTGCTCCGGGTCACCCGCCGCGGCGACCACCGTCCAGGCCAGGGCCACCGCCCCGTCCAGCACCGCGCGGTCCGCCGAGGGACTCGCGCAGGCGGCGGCGAACTCCGCCTGGTGGTTGACCGCGTCGCCGCAGTCGATCGCGATCATCGGGTGGATCGCGGGCAGCTCCCGGGTCAGGTTGCCCATGTCGGTGCTGCCGATGATCCGGCCGCGTTCGGCGTCCTCGTCGAGCGGTTCGCGCCCGAGCTCGGTGATCGCGCTCCGGTAGGCCGCCGACAGCCACGCGTCGGGGCTCAGCTCCGCGTACACCGGGGACAGCCGCACGATCTCGTGCGCGCAGCCGGTCGCCGTCGCTCCCGCTTCGAAGCAGGCTCGAATGCGGTTCTCCAAGCGCTGCAACGAGCGCGATTCGGCGGCGCGGAGGTTGTACACCGCTGAGGTGCGGTCGGGAACGATGTTCGGGGCCGCGCCTCCCGACGTCACGATACCGTGCGCCATCTGCCGCGGTTCGAAGTGCTGCCGGAGCAGCCCGATGGCCACCTGGGCCACGGTGAGCGCGTCGGCGGCGTTGCGGCCGAGTTCCGGCGCCGACGCGGCGTGCGCCGACCGTCCGGTGTAGCGGACCTCGACGTCGGAGATGGCCAGCGAGGACGGCACGCAGATGTCCTCGGGTCCGGGGTGGACCATCAGCGCGCAGGCGACGTCGTCGAAGACGCCGCGTTCCAGCATGTGGACCTTGCCGCCGCCGAGCTCCTCGGCGGGGGTGCCGCAGAGCCGGACGGTGATGCCGAGCTCGTCGGCCACGGGGGGCAGCGCGAGCGCGGCGCCGACCCCGGCCGCGGCGATCACGTTGTGCCCGCAGGCGTGGCCGACCTCCGGGAGGGCGTCGTACTCGGCGCAGATCGCGACGACCAGCTCCCCGCTGCCGCACTCGCCGATCAGCGCGGTGTCGAGCCCCGCGACCGGTCGTTCGACGCGGAAGCCGTGTTCGGCGAGCAGCCCGGCGACCCGGTCGGCGGCGCGGTGCTCGGCGAAGGACAGCTCCGGATCGGCGTGCAACCGCCGGGAGAGCCCGACCAGCTCGGCCCCGTGGCGGTGCACCGCCGCGCGGCAGGTGGCGCGGACGTCGTTCCGGGGATGCTGGTGCTCGGGGTGCTGGTGCTCGGCGGTACTCATGTCCCGCCCATCCTGCACCACGCCCGGCCGCGCCGCGGTCGCCTCCGGCGGGCGCGGAGCCCGCCGGTAGCACCGCTGCGGCGAACGGCCGAACCGGTTCAGCCGGGACTATGGGACGAACCGCTCACCAGGAGGGTGTGGACCGGCACCGGTCGGGGGGCTTCCCGGTGCCGGTCCACGTCTGTGGGGGCGCGCACGCCCTCGTGCGTCGATGCCGCCGCGGTTACCGGGCAGCGCCGAGGCACGTTCAGTTGTGAAAATCCCACAGGTTCGGCTCCAGGTCTAGTCCATCGCGCGAAATTCGTGCGGAACGACCTCGGAGCGCAGATCCGCTACTTCTTCTTGATGGCCACGAACCACACCGGCTTCTTGCGCGCCTTCCGGCTGAGCAGCACCGCCGCGATGAGGACCAGCCCGGCGATGCCGATCGCGGTGTTCTGACCCGGGCCCTGCTGACCCGGACCCTGCTGATCGGGGGCGGGTTCGGCCGGTGGCGGCTCCGGAGGGGGCGCCTGGGCGAGCACCGCGACCCCGGACACCGCGGCGGGCTCGGCCATCGCCGTCGCCGGGGCGCCCACCAGCGCCAGCGCCATCACGAGCCCCGCGAGCACGCGGCCGGTCCGCCCCATGATCGCTCCCACCCTTCCGAGCCGACCGGCGCGCCGGTCGTCGTGCCACGCTTCCGTGGTAACCCGTCCAGGTTCATTTGATCATATCCGTCGAGCGCTGTGACCAGCCGTGGTCGACTTGTGCCGGAACGTCGCAACGTCGGCGATCAGGGCCGCTCGGTGCGTTCCTCCCGCTCGATGTGGTCGCCCAGCTCGTCGACGACCAGCGTTTCCCGGTCGATGCTGTCCGCCCGGTACGCCGCCCGGCCGACGAGCTGCGCCATGATCGGCGCGGTGAGCATCTGGAACAGGCCGACCAGGATCAGCCCCGAGGCGTAGATCATGTCCAGCCGCACCGCGACGCCGATCAGGATGAGGATCAGCCCGAGCGTCTGCGGCTTGGTCGCGGCCTGCAGCCGCGAGGTGACGTCCGGGAACCGCAGCAGCCCGATCGCACCGAGCAGGCAGGACACCGCGCCGGTGATCAGGCACACCGCGGAGAACACGTCCACCCAGCTCATCGGTAGGGCTCCTTCTTCTCGATCAGCCGCGCCACGCTCACCGTGCCGATGAAGACCAGCAGCGCGAACGCGGCCAGCAGCGCGATGTTGAAGGCTTCGAGCTGCCACGCCATGCCGACACCGGTGCTCGCGATGACCAGGGTGACGAACACGTCCAACGCGACGACCCGGTCCAGCGTGGTGCGCCCGCGCAGCAGCCGGACGATCACCAGCAGACCGGCCGCGCTCAGCAGGCCGAGCGTGATGATGAAGACCCAGTCCACGTCATCCCTCCTTCCCGGCCGCGTCGATGCCCGCCACGTCGGCGTCCGAGCCGACCGCGCGGACGATCTTCTCCTCCAGGTACCGGACCTCGCGGCGCACCGATTCGGCCTCCTCCTCCGAGCGCAGGCCCAGCGAGTAGACGAAGAACACCCGGTTCGCCCGGTCGATCTGCACCACCGCGTTGCCCGGCGCCAGCGACACCGCCTGCGCCACCATCGCGATGATGTGGTCGGAGTCCGTCACCAGGCGCACCGCCACGATGCCCGCCGTGGCGCGGCGCCCGTAGCGGATCGCCTGCCAGGCCACCCGGACCGTCGAGATCACCAGGTCCCACGCCAGGTACAGCACCACGCTGAGCAGCCGCACGGGGCGCGGCGCGATGTTGGTGGTGATCGGCGGCACCGGGAACAGGCCGGAGACGAACACCGCCACCACGATGCCGAAGAACAGCGTGCCGAGGTCGTAGGTGCCCCAGAGCATCACCCAGACCAGGGCCAACCAGACGACCAGCGGGAACCGCTGCACCAGCCGCTTGCCCCGTCCGACGACCCGCTCACCCACCGGTCTCACCCCCGAGCACCGCGGTGCGGTAGGTCTCGCCGTGCATCAGGTCCTCCGCGGCCCGGCCGCTGACGTCGGCCAGCGGGCCGGCGACCAGCGCGATCACCACGCTGGCCGCGGCCAGCACACCGGTGGCGATCACCATCGTCCGGTTGGACGTCCCGGTGCCCACCACCAGCTCGTCGGTGGGGTCGGGGTCCTCCTCCGGCGCCTTGATCTGGCCCCAGAACGCGCGGGTCCACACCCGCGCCATCGCGTAGACGGTGAGCAGGCTGGTCACCACGAGCACCCCGGTCACCAGGTAGGCGGTCCAGGTCCCGGCCCCGACGCCGGACTGCAGCAGCGCCAGCTTGGCGACGAACCCGGAGAACGGCGGCACCCCGGCCAGGCTCAGCGCGGGCAGCGCGAACAGCACGGCGATCATCGGCGCGGCCCGCGCCAGACCACCCATCCGGGTCAGCGCGACGGTACCGGTGTGCCGCGTGACCAGACCGCTGACCAGGAACAACGTCGCCTGCACGGTGATGTGGTGGACCACGTAGAGGATGACCCCGGTGAGTCCGACGACGTCGTAGACGCCGAGCCCGAAGAGCATGTACCCGATGTGGCTGACCAGCAGGAACGACAACAGCCGGTTGAGGTCGTTCTGGGCCAGCGCGCCGAGCGCCCCGACGATCATCGTGATCAGCGAGAGGAACAGCATCAGGTTCCAGCTCTCGTCGTGGCTGAACACGAGGGTCTGGGTGCGGATCAGCGCGTAGATGCCGACCTTGGTGAGCAGGCCCGCGAACACCGCGGTGACCGGCGCGGGGGCGGTGGGGTAGCTGTCCGGCAGCCAGAAGTGCAGCGGGACCATCGCCGCCTTCACCCCGAAGACGATGACCACCAGCAGCGCCAGCGCGTTCTGCAGGCCGTCCGGCAGCTCCGCGACCCGCTGGCCGAGGTCGGCCAGGTTGACCGTGCCGGTCGAGGCGTAGACCAGCGCGATCATCGTGATGAACAGCAGCGAGGAGGCGAGGCTGACGATCACGTAGGTCATGCCCGCGCGGATCCGGCTGGAGGTGGTCCGCCGGGTGATCAGCACGTAGGACGAGCTGAGCATGATCTCGAAGGCGACGAACAGGTTGAACAGGTCGCCCGACAGGTAGGCCAGCGACACCCCGGCGCACAGCATCAGGTACATCGGGTGGAACGTGGTGCTGGACCGCTCCCGCCCGTAGTCGGTGATGCGCTGGCCGACGGAGTAGATCAGCACCGCGAAGGTCACCACCGAGGAGACCACCAGCAGCAGCGCGGAGAGCCGGTCGGCCACCAGCGTGATGCCGAACGGCGCGGGCCAGCCGCCCATCTGCAGGACGACCGGGCCTTGCGTGTCCGCGATGTAGAGCAGCGCGAAGGCGTCGGCGATGATCGCGCCGAGCACGACGAGCCCGAGGACGCGTTGCACGTCGGCGAAGCGCCCGAGCGCCAGCGAGAGTCCGGCAGCGGCCAGCGGAAGCAGCACGGGCAGGGCCACCAGGACCGTCACTGCGTCGCCTCCTTCCCGAATTCTTCCTCCGCGTCTTCCTCGGACTCGGCGAGCTGGCGTTCCAGCCGCTGGATCCGCCGGTCCTCCACGTCGTCGCGGACCTCGTCGTCGCCGAGCAGCGACCAGGACCGGTAGGCCAGCGCGAGCAGGAAGGTGGTCAGCGCGAAGGTGATGACGATGGCGGTCAGGGCCATCGCCTGCGGCAGCGGATCGGTCATGTCCTCCGGCCGGGCTTCGCCGAGCATCGGCGCCCGCCCGGGGGGACCGCCCGCCACCTGGAGCAGCAGGTTCGACGCGTGCCCGAGGATCACCGTGCCGAGCAGGATCCGCATCAGCGAGCGCTGCATCAGCAGGTAGAAGCCGACCGAATACAGCACGGCGAGCACCAGCGCCATCGTCAGGTTGATGGTGGTCACCGCTGCCCCCTCTCGTCGGCGGCGGCATCGGCTTCGATGCCGGAGCCGAGGGTGCGCAGCAGGTCCAGCACCACACCGACGATCAGCAGGTACACGCCCGCGTCGAGCACCAGGCTGGTGACGAACTTGATCTCGCCGAGCAGCGGCACGCCGAACTTGTAGATCGCGCTCTCCAGCAGCTCGCCGCCGAACAGCAGCGGCAGGAACGCGGTGGCCACGGCCAGCGTGAGCCCCATGCCGATGAGCACCGGCGGGCGCATCGACACCACGGCGCTGTCGTCCATCCGGCCACCGGCGAGGTAGCGCAGCACGAACGCCTGCCCGGCGACCAGGCCGCCGCTGAAGCCGCCGCCCGCCCGGTCGTGCCCGGCGAACAGCAGGTAGATCGACAGCACCAGCACCGTCGGGAACAGGATGCGGGCCGCGAGCTCCAGCAGCACGGTGCGTTCCTTGGCCTCCCTCGGGAAGCCGGAGAGCAGCCACCGCTCGGCCGGGTTGTCCCAGGTCGTCCACGACTTGGGGGTCGGCGTCGTGCCTCTCATTCGCGCACCTCCTCCTGCTGCTGGGCGGGCTCCTGCTGCTGGGCCGGTTCGGGCGGTTTCGCGGTCCGGGTGCTGCGGCGCCTGCGCTCGTGCCGGGAGGCGAGGATCAGGCTGGCCACGCCGGTGGCGGTCACCGCGAGCACCGAGATCTCGCCGACGGTGTCGAAGGCGCGGAAGTCGACGATGATCGCGTTGACCACGTTGGTCGCCCCGGCGCCGTACTCGGCGTTGGCGATGTACTCCTGGCTCGCGGTCGGCGGCGCGTGCCGCGCCCCGCTGAAGACCAGCCCGGCCACCGAGATGAACACCCCGGCGGCACCGGCCAGGATCATCTTGGGGATGCGGAAGGCGCGGGTGTCGTGCTGGTTGAACCGCACCGGCAGCCTGCGCAGCACGAACACGAACGCCACCACGGTCAGCGTCTCGACGAGGAACTGCGCCAGCGCCAGGTCGGGCCCGCCGTCCACGATGAACAGGCCGCCGATGCCGTAGCCGACCACGCCGACCATCAGCACCGCGGTCAGCCGCCGCCGGGACATCACCGCCGCGATGGCCGCGACGATCACCACGACCGCCAGCGGGACCTGCAGCAGGTTGTCGTAGGCCCGCAGGTCGCCCGGCATCGCGGTGCCGAGCAGCAGCGCCGAGCCGGGCACCACCAGCACCGTGATCAGGATGATCCCGATGTAGGTGGGCAGCGAACCGACCTGCGTGCGACCGGTGACGCCGACCGCGACGCGCTCCAGCAGGGCCATGATCCGCTCGTAGCCGCGCTGGGCGTCCAGCGGTCGCGGCAGCCGCTGGCGGAACTCGGTGACCCGGGCGGAGCCGTAGGCCAGCGCGGCACCGCCCGCGACGGCGATCGCCGACAGCAGCAGCGGCGGGCTCAGGCCGTGCCACAGCGCCAAGTGGTAGGGGTGCGGGCCGGGCGCGAAGGCGCCGTCGGCGTAGGCCGCGGCCAGCTCGTCCACCAGCGGGTAGGCCAGGCCGAACACCAGCCCGGCCAGCGACGGCAGCGCGGCGGGCAGCAGCCCGAGCGGTCCGGGGGACTCGGCCTCGGTGTCCGGCCGGTCCTTCTTGGCGGCGAACGCGCCCCACAGGAACCGGACGCTGTAGGCCATCGTGAACACCGAGCCGACCACCAGGAACAGGTCGACGAGCAGGTCCCCGGTGCCGCCGTGAAGGAAGGCCTCGAACGCGGCCTCCTTGCCGACGAAGCCGAGCAGCGGCGGGATGCCCGCCATCGAGGCGGCGGCGAGACCGGCGATCGCGGCCAGCACCGGCAGCCGGCGGCCGAGCCCGGAGAGCTCCCGGATGTCGCGGGTCCCGGTCTCGTGGTCGACGATGCCGACGACCAGGAACAGGGTGGCCTTGAAGAAGCCGTGCGCGAGCAGCATCGTGGCCCCGGCCATCGCGGCGGTGTGGGTGCCCGCGCCGAACAGCACGGTCAGGAAGCCGAGCTGGCTGATGGTGCCGTAGGCCAGCAGCTTCTTGAGGTCGTGCTCGTGCAGCGCCCGCCAGCCGCCGACGACCATCGTGACCAGGCCGATCACCACGGCGGTGATCCACCACTGCTGGAGGCCGACGAACACCGGGCCGAGCCGGGCGATCAGGAACACCCCGGCCTTGACCATCGACGCCGCGTGCAGGTAGGCGCTGATCGGCGTCGGCGCCACCATCGCGGCGGGCAGCCAGTTGTGGAACGGGATCTGCGCGGACTTGGTGAACGCGCCGATCAGCACCAGCACCGCGGCCACGCCGACGGCGGCTCCGCCCGGCGGGTCGGCCAGCAGCTCGGAGATCCGGTAGGTGCCCGCCGTCTCGCCGAGCACCACGAAGCCGAGCAGCATGACCAGGCCGCCCAGGATGGTGATCATCAGCGCCTGCAGGGCCGAGCGGCGGGACTCCCGGCTGATCCCGGCCTGCCCGACCAGCAGGAAGGAGCAGACGGTGGTGAGCTCCCAGAAGATGTAGACGGTGATCAGGTCGTCGGCCAGCACCAGGCCGAGCATCGCGCCGGCGAAGGCGAGCAGCAGCGGTGCGGAGCGCCGCGCGTCACCGCTGCCCCGGCTGAAGTAGTAGTCGGAGTACAGCAGCACGACCACGCCGATCCCGGAGACCAGGATGGTGATCAGCAGGGCGAGCGCGTCGAGCCGGAAGGCGAAGCCCAGCCCGAGCAGCGGGGCCCACTCCACGACTTGCGTCACGGGTTGCCCGTCGAGCACCGAACCTGCTTTGCTCAGCACCCAGGCCAGGGCCGCGGCGGGGGGCACGGCCGCGATCAGGAACGCGGCACGCGTGCTTCGCCTGGCGATGATCGGGAGCGCCAAGGCCACCAGAAGGTGCGCGATGACGAACGCGAGCAAGAGCACCTCCTCGACGCCGGTTGGACGTGGATCCGCTGTGTCCTGCTGCGTCCGGCGGGACACCCGCACCCGGTCGACCGCTGCGGTGCGCGACGATCACCACCAGCGATCGGCGGCCCCACCGATCCCAACCACCAAGATTGTTCGTCACCGCCACCGCAGGCGCACCGTGACGCACGCGTCCGATACCGCGATCGCCGCGCGAATGCCGACCGAGGAAGGCCCGGTCCTGGTCATCCGGCGAGGCCCGATCGGTGCCCAACTTATCCGAAAGGCGGCACTTATGCACAGCAGTGCATCAGCGCGCCGGGCGAGCGCGGCGCGGACGTCGACGGCGAATGTCGTTGCGGCGGAATGACCTTGCCATCGGGAACGCGGTCGCCGGAAAAATCGATCCCGTGAAGAACTTCACTATTGGTAACACCGTTGCGCAACGCTGAGTGATCGAAGCGCGACCGCACGTGCCCGTACCGGTGATCGCGGGGGACGACTCGCCGGTTCCACCCCTACCGGATCGATCGGCAGTGGACAATGGGGACGTGCCCACCGAAGCCCCCGACAACGACCACGGCTCCGAACGGCTGATCGCGGAGCGGTACCGCCTGGAAACCCGCCTCGGCGGCGGCGCGATGGGCACCGTCTGGTCCGGAGTGGACGAACTGCTGCGCAGGCCGGTCGCGGTCAAGGAGATCCGGCTGGCCCCCGGGATGCCCGAGGCCCAGGCCGCCGAGCTCCGCGAGCGCGCGCTGCGCGAGGCCCGGGCCATCGCGGTGCTCACCCACCCCAACGTCGTGACCCTCTACGACGTGGCGCGCGAGGACGGCGAGCCGTTCGTCGTCATGGAACTGGTGCCGTCGCAGAGCCTGGCCACCGTGCTGACCGAGCACGGCGCGCTGGAGGACCACGAGCTCGCGGTCATCGTCGACGGCGTCGCGGCGGCCCTGGAAGCCGCGCACCGCGCCGGAATCGTGCACCGCGACGTCAAGCCCGGCAACGTGCTCATCGGCGACGACGGCCGGATCAAGCTCAGCGACTTCGGCATCTCGCGGGACATCTCCGAGCACACCATCACCGCCACCGGCATCCTGCTCGGCACCCCGGCGTTCATCGCCCCCGAGATCGCCGCGGGCGAACCGGTCACCACCGCCGCCGACCTGTGGGGGTTGGGCGCCACCCTGTTCGCCGCCGCCGCGGGCCGGGCGCCCTACGACGTCGACGACAACCCGCTGGACACCATCACCGAGGTGGTCCGCGGACCCGTGCCGGACGCCGAGCGCAGCGGTCCGATCGGCGAGGTGATCGCCGGGCTGATGGTCAAGGAGCCCGCGGCCCGGATGCCGCTGACCGAGGTGCGCAAGCGGCTCCAGCACCTGTTGCCGGAACACGGTTCGCGCCCGCTGGCGATGCTGCTCGACCCGGACGCCCCCACGGTGCGGGTGCGCCGCCCCGCGCCCGAGGCCGACCGGCAGTCCACGGCCCACGACGCACCGCTGGCAGCCGAACCGCTCGCCGCGGCACCCCTGGCCGCCGAACCGCTGGCCGCCGATCCGGGCGCGCTGCCGTTCGAGCTGCGCGACGCCCGGCCTGATCGGTCCCGGTGGCGGACCGCGGCGCTGGTGCTCGCCGCGCTGGTGCTGTTCGGCGCGGCCGCGGTCGCCGGGTTCGCGGGCACCCGGCTCGCCGCGGGCGCACCGCTGCTGCCCGCCGAGCGCAGCGGCGTCCCGGCGGAGGCCGGGGTTTCGCTGCCCGCGCTGGCGCCCTACACCGACGACACCGACCACACCGGGGACGACGGCCGCGGCGAGTTCGTCGTGATGGCCCCGGCCGGCTGGACCACCTTCCACTCCGAACGGCTCGAACTCGTCAACAGCAAGCGGGTCTCCCTCGTCTCGCCCGACGGGCGCACCGAGATGTCCGTGCAGCGCTTCGGCGGCCTGTTCGCCGCCGGGCACACCGCCGAGGACTACTTCGAGGCGCTGCCCGCGCTGTCCCCGGGCGATTCGTTCGAGGTGCCGCGGATGCCCGCGAACCCCTACGACACGGCGGTGTACCGGTACGGCTCGCCGGCGGAGGGGTTCGCGCGGACGACGGCGATGCGGCTGGTGCGCCACGGGGACGACCTGTGGGCGCTGCGGGTGACGACCCCGCCGGAACTGCAGAAGCGGGCCGAGTCCCTGCTGGCCGCGGTGCTGCCCGGCTTCCGCCCGATGGGCTGAGCACCCGCACCGGCCGCTTTCCCGCCACCACCGGCTCGCACCGCCACGCGAGCGCCGATCACGCACTAAGCTGCGCGGCCGTGACGTCTTCGACTACGCCCGACCCGTTCGCCGCCGCGGACACCGCCGCCGCCCGCATCGCCGAGACCACCGGTGCCGAACGGCACGACATCGCCGTCGTGCTCGGCTCCGGATGGCAGCCCGCCGCCGAGGAGATCGGCAGCCCGGCCGCCGAAGTGGGCATGGCCGAGCTGCCCGGATTCGTGCCGCCCAGCGCCGTCGGGCACAGCGGCCGGATCTGGTCGGTCCCGCTCGGCGACCGGCGCGTGCTGGTGTTCCTCGGCCGCACCCACCTCTACGAGGCGCGCGGCGAGAACGCGGTGGCGCACGCGATGCGCACCGCCGCGGCGGCGGGGTGCCGGACCGCGGTGCTGACCAACGCCGCGGGCGGGCTCCGCGAGGGCTTCGAGGTCGGCCAGCCGGTGCTGATCAGCGACCACGTCAACCTCACCGCGCGTTCCCCGCTGGTCGGCGCGAACTTCGTCGACCTCACCGACCTGTACTCGCCGCGCCTGCGCGCGCTGGCCCAGGACGTCGACGGGACGCTGGCCGAGGGCGTCTACGCCGGGTTGCCCGGCCCGCACTTCGAGACCCCGGCCGAGATCCGGATGCTGCGCGGGCTCGGCGTCGACCTCGTCGGCATGTCGACGGTGCTGGAGGCGATCGCCGCGCGCGCGGCGGGCATGGAGGTCTTCGGCCTGTCGCTGGTGACCAACCTGGCCGCCGGGCTCAGCGGGGAACCGTTGAGCCACCAGGAGGTCCTCGACGCCGGACGGGCCTCGGCCAGCCGGATGGGCGGCCTGCTCGCCGACCTGCTGGCGCGGGCGTGACGATGCGCGCCGAACTCGCCGCGGCCACCCGGCGGTGGATCGACCACGACGTCGACGCGGGCTCCCGGGAAGAGCTGCGGGCGCTGCTCGCCGCCGCCGAAGCGGGCTCGACCGACGCGGTGCGGGAACTCGACGAGCGGATGTCCGGGCAGCCGGGCTTCGGCACCGCCGGGGTGCGCGCCCCGGTGCGCGCCGGGGCCAACGGGATGAACCGGGCCGTCGTCGTGCGCACCACCGCCGGGGTCGCCTCCTGGCTCGCCGACCACGGCTTCGGCGGCGGCACCGCGGTGGTCGGCCGGGACGCCCGGCACGGCTCGGCGGAGTTCGCCGCCGACGCGGCCGGGGTGCTGGCGGCGGCCGGTTTCGACGTCCGGGTGCTGCCCGGTCCGCTGCCCACGCCGGTGCTCGCCGCCGCGGTGCGCGACCTCGACGCGGTGGCGGGCGTGCAGATCACCGCCTCGCACAACCCGCCGCGGGACAACGGGTACAAGCTGTACCTGCGCGGCGGCATCCACCTGGTCTCGCCCACCGACACCGAGGTGGAGGAGGCCATCGCGGCGGCGCCACCGGCGGCCGAGGTGCCGCGCGCGGAGTCCTGGACCACCCAGCACGACGCGCTGGAGAACTACCTCTCGCGGGTCGCGGTGCTGCCGCGAGGTCCGGCCGGGGGTTCAGCACAGGGTCCAGCCAGGCGGCTGCGGATCGCCGCCACCGCGCTGCACGGCGTCGGGGCGAGACCGCTGGTGGAGGCGCTGCGGCGAGCCGGTTTCGACGACGTCCACCTGGTCGCCGCGCAGACCGAGCCGGATCCGGACTTCCCCACCGCGGAGTTCCCGAACCCGGAGGAACCGGGGGCCACCGACCTGCTGCTGGAACTGGCCGAGGAGGTCGACGCGGACCTGGCCGTCGCGCTGGACCCGGACGCCGACCGGTGCGCCCTCGGGGTCCGCGAGGACGGCCGGTGGCGGATGCTGCGCGGGGACGAGACCGGCGTGCTGCTCGGCGACCACCTGCTGTCCCACCTGGACCGCACCGCCCACCCCGATCCGCTGGTGGCCACGACGGTGGTGTCGTCGAGCATGCTGCGGTCGGTCGCCGAGCGCCGCGGCGTCCGGTTCGACGAGACGCTGACCGGGTTCAAGTGGCTGGTGCGGGCGGGCGACGGCAACGGGACGGGGCTGGTCTACGCCTACGAGGAGGCGCTCGGGCACTGCGTGGACCCGGACCGGGTGCGCGACAAGGACGGCATCTCCACCGCCGTGCTGGGCTGCGACCTCGCCGCCACCGCGAAGGCCGCCGGGCGGGACCTGCCCGGGCTGCTCGACGCGCTGTTCGCCGAGCACGGCGTGCACCGGACCGGGCAGCTCTCGGTGCGGGTCACCGACCTGACCGTGATCGCCGGGATCATGGCGCGGCTGCGCGCCGAACCGCCGGCCGCGCTGGCGCGGGTCCCGGTGCGCACCGAGGACCTGCTGCCCGACACCGATGCGCTGCTCGTCACCGGCGCGGGCGGGCTGCGGCTGGTGGTGCGGCCGTCCGGGACCGAGCCGAAGCTGAAGTGCTACTTCCAAGTCGTCGAGCAGGTCGGCGGCACCCTCGCCGAGGCGAAGGCGGCGGCCGACCGCCGCCTGGCCGAGCTGCGGGAGGCGGTGTCGGACCTGGTGGGAGGAGATTGATCGTGCCCAGGCTGCTGATCGTGCACCACACCCCGTCGCCGAACCTGCAAGCCATGTTCGAAGCTGTCGTCGCGGGCGCCACCACCGACGAGATCGAGGGCGTCGAGGTCGTGCGACGCGCCGCCCTGGAAGCCACCCCCGCCGACGCGCTCGGCGCGGACGGCTACGTCCTCGGCACACCCGCCAACCTCGGCATGATGAGCGGAGCGCTCAAGGTCTTCTTCGATCTTGTCTACTACCCGTGCCTGGACTCGACGCGCGGACACCCCTACGGCCTCTACGTGCACGGCAACAATGACACCACCGGCGCCGTCCGAGGCATCGAATCCATCACCACCGGACTCGGCTGGGAAAAGGCAACCCAGAACGTCTCCACCACCGGAGAGCCGCGCAAGGAAGACCTCGAAGCGTGCTGGGAACTCGGTGCAACCGTCGCGGCGGGACTGATGCCCTGAGAACTCGTCGCAGAATCTTGGCCGGGTCTGCTGGCAGGATCGTGATTCGTGGTTGATGCGTTGTCGCGGCGGCTGGTTCCTGATGAGCGATGGCTGCCGGCCGGACCGCTGATCCCGCGGGCCGGAGAGCCTCCGCAGGGCGGTGGGGATGCTCGGATGGTGTTCCGCGCGATTCCGCGTGTGCTGTCCAGCGAGTTGGGGCGAGCCCTCAACGGAGCGGGATTCCTTCGATCGACACCGTTCGGGGCAATGTCGAATCCGCCGGATCGATAGGCCGATGAGAGCGGCGGACGATTTCCACGCCCCACATGTGCACGATCAAATGAGGGTTTCCCCTCGACCGGGCTTGTTCCTCGATTTTCGGTTGCGCATGATCACGGCGCTTTCGTATGCTGTCGCGCAAGGCGGAAGATGTCATTCGCACATGATTCCCGATTGTCGAGCTACTATTTCACCAGGATCCGCAAGGGAATGGCTGCCCCCGTTCGCTGCGCCACCAGCGCCGACGCACTTGGCGGGCGCCGGCACCGCACTCGCTTCGCACGACGAGGCCATCGATTACGACTCCGAAGCGAACTGCTCGAACATTGAGCCCTCTCGGGCGTCCGCGCGGGCGCATGCGGGCAGTCGTCGCTGGACGGGTCGCACCGGTGCTGCCGTCGCCATCATTCCCGTCGCCGACCCGTCCGCGGTCGGCCGGATCGGAAGGAGAATCCATGCCACTCCACGCTCCCGATTTCGAGCGACTTTTCGTTCCCGGGACGCGTCATGACCTGTCCTTCGGCATGGTCGCCACCGTCCGGTTGCGGCAGGACGCCTGGTTGTGGCTGCCGACCGGCCGGGTCGTCGCGGGCGAGCCGGCCATGCTCGGCGTGGAGGAGGGATCCGACCGCGCATTCGTCCAACGGGTGGAGCCGGGCCGGTACCCGCTGGTGCTGGTGATCGCCGCGTACGACATGCCGGAAGATCGGCCCACGCAGGCTGACGTCGCGGCGGCGAAGCTGGTGATCCGGGACGAACCCGTCGTCTCGTGGGAAATGGCCTTGCTCGACGGCCAAGACCTCGCCGAACTGGACGACGACGAGTTCTTCGGCTATGCGGTCGACAGCGCCACCGGTGGCTTCATCGACGCGGCGAACGCTGCTTTGCTGCAGGACGACGATGTCACCGACCGGATGTTCTCGGAGATCGCCGGGACCGAGGACGCCGCAGCCACGACACTGACCGACGACGAAGGCAGGCCGTGCCTGGTGGCGTTCTCCTCCGGCAGCGCGGATGGGCACTACCCGACCTGGGTCGGGCGCACCGCCGACGGCGAGGTGGCCTGCTTCCTCACCGACTTCTTCGTCCTGACCGACGACGAGGAGGACAACGACGACGAGTAGTCCTCAGCGCCCTGCGCTCCGGGAACCACGCGGGAGCCGGGCGCTGAAGCACTTCTTCGACACCGCCCACCACCCGTGCCCGGACGCCACCCGCGGTCGGCCGTTCGGCTGCTCCGCGCACGGCAACGAGGGCGCGCCGCGGCGATCGCGTCGATCACCACCGGGCTCGGCTGGAAGCAGGTCGCCGAGCCGCTGACCGTGCTGGGCGGTCCGGACCCCGAGTCGCTGGAGGCGTGCTGGGAACTGGGCGCGACGGTGGCGGCCGGTCTCCTGCCCTGAATACCTCCGAACGAGTGAACAGGCCCCCAGTTGATCTTGGTCGAAGCACGGACGGTAACCTGATCATGTCGCTGGGGCGCGCCCCTTGGCGACCGTGGGGTGCCCTGGATTGAGCTCGCCTTCCCTCATCAACGTGCGATGTCCAGGGCGCCCCGCGCTTCTCCCGCCGACTTCTCCGGCGTTCCCCTCCCGCCTATCGCCTGACCTGCGGCGCGCTCCGCGCCCTCGGAACCCGAGCGGCCCCTGAGGCAGCATTCCGGCAGCCGGAGGGGTTACCCTGCGACGGTGAGTGAGGAAACGATCCGACTCGAACTCGACGACTACGGCGTCTCCGTGGATCTCCCACAGCCCCCGAATCCGAACGATCAAGTTCAGGGCGTCCCCTACCGCCCCGTCGAGTTCCGCGACGATGATCTGGCAGCCGCCCTGGAACGGTCGGCCCGATGGCTCCGCGAAGCCCAGGACTGGCTCGGCGAGCCGGTCGACGTCATCGCCGTCCACCTCGATTACGACGACCGCGACGGCGCCCCGTACTACGACCTGAAGTTGCTCTGCAACGAGGAAGACCTGGCCGGAGCCCCGATCGCCCTCCGCAGACTGCGCAGCGGCGCAGCGAGCTGACCTCCCGTCCCGCAGACCGGGCCCGTTCGGCGCGAACGGGCCCGGTCTCGTCCGGGGCCGATCACGGCTTCGGCTTCGACCAGTCCGCCAGGCTCTCCGCCACGTCCGGCAGCGGGCACCGCTCCCGCCCCACCCCGCGGACCAGCGCCAGCGCGGCGTCCTCCTCGGCCTCCACCGACCAGCCGTTCATGTCGCACATCGTCACGGCGGCGACCCAGCCCAGCCGCCAGTTGCCCTGCCGCAGCGGCCGGGTGCGCACGATCGAATCCAGCAGCGACGCGGCCTTGAGCCACAGCGTCCCGTAAGAGGGCACGCCGAAGACCTCCGCGTGCGGGCGGTAGGCGGCCGCGTCCAGCAGACCGCTGTCCCGGACCACCAGGTCGCCATCGGTCACGGCCGTGGCGAGCAGCAGCAGGTCCGCGGTGTCGAGGTAGACGATCACCGCTCAATGGTGGGTCATGCGGGCCCGAGGCGATCCAGCAATCCCCGGTAGCGCGGCAGCACCCGCTGGACGACCTCGTCGAGCTGGTGCTCCTTCTGCTGCCGGGCCCACCGCTCGGCCAGCGCGCTGCGCACGACCTCCTGCTTGGACCGCCCCTCGGCCGCCGCCAGCTCGGCCAGCCGCCGGTTCTCTTCGTCGGTGAGGCGCAGGGTCATGGCCATGCCCGGGATGGTATCGCTCTGGTACCACTCGGCCCAAGCGGTAGCTTCCCCCGCGTGGCGAGACCCCGCGTGCACGACGAGGCCCTGCGCGTCCGGCTGCTCGACCGGGCGGGCGAACTGCTGTCCGCGGACGGCCCGGAGGCGCTGAGCCTGCGCAGGCTGGCCACCGACGTGGGCACCTCCACCACCGCGGTGTACTCGTTGTTCGGCGGCAAGCCCGGGCTGGTCCGCGAGCTGTACGTGGAGGGCTTCACGCGGCTGGGCCGACGGCTGGACGGCGCCGCGCGCACCGGCGACCCGATCGCCGACCTGGTCGCGCTCGGCCACGCCTACCGGCACGGCGCGCTGGCCAACCCGCACCTCTACGCGATCATGTTCGGCCGCGCGGTGCCCGACTTCACCCCGGACGAGCAGGCGCTGGAGCAGTCGGTGCGCCACATGCGGGCGCTGCGCGCGGTCATCGACCGCGGCATCGCCGACGGCGCGCTCATCGAGGCGCCCACCGCCGAGATCGCCTACGCCGCGTGGGGCCTGGTGCACGGCCTGGTCTCGCTGGAGCTCAGCGGCTCGGCGCCCCGCACCGACGACGCCCGCTACGAGCGGGCGCTGCGCAACGGCCTCGCGGGCTGGCGCCGCTGACCGGCGGCGCCGCCCACCGGGCGGGCACGGACTCAGCATTTCAGAAAGCGGCGGAGCCGCTTTGCGGTGCGGCCGTCAGCTCGCACCGCCGCGGGTTCTCAGCGGACTTCTCGCGAGGACAGCCGCGACGCCGTGTACGTCGTTGGTACATCGCCGAGCGGCTCCCGGAGCGAGAAGGCCGCTGAGGTTCCGCCACCCGCACCGCCACGCAGGGCGGGCACGGACTCTCAGACTGCCCCGTAGGCGCGGTCGCCCGCGTCCCCGAGCCCCGGCACGATGTAGCCGGACTCGTTGAGCCGGTCGTCGACGCTGGCGGTGACCACCCGCACCGGCAGCCCCGACTCGTCGAGCCTGCGCAGGCCCTCCGGGGCGGCCACGGTGCAGATCGCGGTGACGTCGGTGGCGCCGCGCTCGACCAGCAGCCGGATCGTGTGCACCATCGAACCGCCGGTGGCCAGCATCGGGTCCAGCACGTACACCGGGCGGTCGGAGAGGTCGGCGGGCAGCGACTCCAGGTAGGGCGTGGGTTGCAGCGTCTCCTCGTCCCGGGCGAGCCCCACGAAGCCCATCTGGGCCTCCGGGATCAGCTTGTGCGCCTGGTCGGCCATGCCCAGCCCGGCCCGCAGCACCGGGACCAGCAGCGGCGGGTGGGCCAGCCGGTAGCCGTTGGTGCGCGCGACCGGGGAGTGGATCGGCTCGGCGATCACCTCGGCTTCCCGCGTCGCCTCGTAGATGAGCATGAGCGTGAGCTCCTGCAGCGCCGCCCGGAACGCCGAGCTGCCGGTGCGCGCGTCGCGCATCGTGGACAGTCTCGACTTCGCCAGGGGGTGCTCCACGACCCGGGTATCCATGCCTGGCACAGTAACCGCCCCGGCGGCGCCGGGAAGCCCCCGCCGGGCCCCGACGTGGCGTCCATCGCACGCGGGCGGACCGGCGGGGACCTGCCGGTCACGGGTGGAGGACGACCTTGGTGCAGCCCTCGGCCCGCTGGTCGAACATCCGGTAGGCCTGCGGCGCCTCGGTCAGCGGCAGCTCGTGGGAGACCACGAACGAGGGCTCGGCGCGCCCGGCGATGATCAGGTCCCGGAGCTTGCGGTCGTAGCGCTTCACGTTGGCCTGGCCGGTGCCGATCACCTGCCCCTTCTCGAACAACCGGCCGACGGCGACCCGCAGCAGCCCGCGCCGGGCGTCCTCGTCCACCCCGCCCGGGTCGTCGGGCAGGTAGAGGCCGGGCACGCCGATCCGGCCGGTCGGGCGCACCGTCTCGATCAGCGAGTTCAGCACGAGCGCCGGTTCCTCCCCGCCCGCCTCGGCGGAGCGCGCCTGGTAGCCGACCGCGTCGACGCCCGCGTCGGTGCCCCGCCCGCCGGTGCGCTCCCGGATCACCTCGACCGGGTCCGCCGCGCTGAAGTCGACCGGTTCGGCGCCGATGTCGTCGGCCAGCGCCAGCCGCTCCGGCACCTGGTCGACGCAGAACACCCGGGACGCGCCGCGCAGCAGCGCCGAGTACACCGCCATCAGCCCGACCGGTCCGGCGCCGTAGACGGCCACCACGTCGCCCGGGCCGACGCCCGCCAGTTCGCACCCGTGGTAGCCGGTCGGGAAGATGTCGGCGAGCAGCACGAAGTCGGATTCGTGGCTGCCGTCGGCGGGCAGCGGGAGGCAGTTGACGTCGGCGAACGGCACCCGCAGGTACTCCGCCTGGCCGCCCTGGTGCGGGCCCATCCCGACGTAGCCGTAGGCGCCACCGGCGGAACCGGGGTTCACGACCAGGCAGAAGGCGGTGTTGCCCGCCTGGCAGTTCGCGCACGCGCCGCAGGAGACGTTGAACGGCATCACCACCCGGTCGCCGCGCCCCAGGCCGAGCACCCCGGAGCCGACCTCCTCGATGATGCCGAGGTTCTCGTGGCCGAACACGATGCCCGGTTGCGCGGCGGTCCGGCCCTCGTACATGTGCAGGTCGGACCCGCAGATCGCGGTGGAGGTGACCCGGACGACGACGTCCGCCGGGTGCCGCAGCCCGGGGCGGTCGACCTCCTCGACCGCGACTGCGAAGGGCTCCTGGTACACGACTGCCTTCATCGCCGACCACCTCCTAGCCGATCCCGCGAGGAATATTCCGCTCCAATGGCAGGGTCGCCGAACCGCCGGGAGCGGGCAACGCGGTGCGCGGCGCGCCGGTGGTGGCGAGAACCCGCCGCGTCGCGGCGCGCCCCACGGCCCCCGCACTCCCTAGACTCCGGTCATGGTCACCCCGCCCTCGACACCGGCCGAGGCGCTGCCCGCCGAACTCGCCGACGCCACCCGCGACGACCGCTCGCTGCGCAGGTTCCTGCACGGCCTGCCCGGCGTCGACCGGGTCGGGCTCGAACAGCGCGCCGCCGGTCTCGCCACCCGCAGCATCAAGAAGGACGCGAAGCGGTGGGCGATCGACACCGCGATCTCGATGGTGGACCTGACGACGCTGGAGGGCGCCGACACCGAGGGCAAGGTCCGCTCGCTGTGCGCCAAGGCGCGCCGCCCCGAACCCGGGTACCCGGACGTGCCGCCGGTCGCCGCGGTCTGCGTCTACCCCGACCTCGCCGCCACCGCGGTCGCGGCGCTGCGCGGCAGCGGCGTCCGGGTCGCCTCCGTGGCCACCGCGTTCCCCTCCGGCCGGGCCGCGCTGCCGGTGAAGCTCGCCGACGTCGAGCACGCGGTCGCCGCCGGGGCCGACGAGGTCGACATGGTGATCGACCGGGGCGCGTTCCTCGCCGGGCGCTACGGCCAGGTCTTCGAGGAGATCCGGGCGGTCAAGCGGGCCTGCGGGGACGCCCACCTCAAGGTCATCCTGGAGACCGGCGAGCTGGCCTCGCTCGACGCGGTGCGCCGGGCGAGCTGGCTGGCGCTGCTGGCGGGCGGCGACGTCATCAAGACCTCCACCGGCAAGATCTCCCCCGCCGCGACGCTGCCGGTGACGCACCTGATGCTGCAGGCGGTGCGGGACTGGCGGGACGCCACCGGGCAGCTTCGCGGCGTCAAACCGGCCGGCGGCATCCGCACCACGAAGGACGCGATCCGCTACCTGGTGGCGGTGCACGAGGTCGCCGGTCCGGAGTGGCTGACCCCGGAGCTGTTCCGGTTCGGCGCGTCGAGCCTGCTCGGCGACCTGCTGATGCAGCGCCGCACCCAGCTCGAAGGCCGCTACAGCGCCGCGCACCACGTGGCGGTGGACTGAGTGCCCGCCGCATCCCGGAAAGGACCCCCGAGCATGACCGAACCGTGGGACTACGCGCCCGCCCCGGAATCGCGGGACGTCGCCGGTCTCCGCGACAGCTACCGGATGTTCGTCGACGGCGAGTTCGTCGAGGGCTCCGGCGAGCCGCTCACCACCCTGGAACCGGCCACCGGGCAGCCGCTGGCCGAGGTGAGCACGGCGTCCGGCGCCGACGTCGACCGCGCGGTGCGGGTCGCGCGGCGGGCCTTCGACGAGGTGTGGTCGAGGATGCCGGGCGCCGAGCGGGCCAAGTACCTGTTCCGCATCGCGCGGCTGATCCAGGAGCGCGCCCGGGAGCTGGCGGTGCTGGAGACGCTGGACAACGGCAAGCCGATCAAGGAGTCCCGGGACTCCGACGTGCCGACCGCCGCCGCGCACTTCTTCCACCACGCGGGCTGGGCCGACAAGCTCGGCTACGCCGGGTTCGGGCCGGATCCGCGGCCCGTCGGCGTGGCCGGCCAGGTGATCCCGTGGAACTTCCCGCTGCTGATGCTGGCCTGGAAGATCGCGCCCGCACTGGCCTGCGGCAACACCGTGGTGCTCAAACCCGCCGAGACCACCCCGCTGACCGCGCTGGTGTTCGGCGACCTCTGCCGCCAGGCCGGGCTGCCGCCGGGCGTGGTGAACGTCCTGCCGGGCGCCGGGGACGTCGGCGCGGCGCTGGTGGACCACCCCGGGGTGGACAAGGTCGCGTTCACCGGGTCCACCGAGGTCGGCAAGCGGATCCAGGCCGCCGTCGCGGGCACCGGCAAGCGGCTCACCCTCGAACTCGGCGGCAAGGCGGCCAACGTCGTCTTCGACGACGCCCCGCTCGACCAGGCCGTCGAGGGCATCGTCAACGGCATCTTCTTCAACCAGGGCCACGTGTGCTGCGCGGGTTCCCGGCTGCTGGTGCAGGAGTCGGTGGCCGAGGAGGTGCTGGCCAAGCTGCGCGACCGGATCCGGACGCTGCGGGTCGGCGACCCGCTGGACAAGAACACCGACGTGGGCGCGATCAACTCCGCCGAGCAGCTCGCGCGGATCACCGAGCTCGCCGACAGCGGCGAGGCCGAGGGCGCGCAGCGCTGGACCAGCCCGTGCCGGCTGCCGGAGCGGGGCTGGTTCTTCGCCCCGACGGTGTTCTCCGAGGTGCAGCAGTCGATGCGGATCGCCCGCGAGGAGATCTTCGGCCCGGTGCTGTCGACGCTGACCTTCCGCACCCCGGAGGAGGCGATCGGCAAGGCCAACAACACGCCCTACGGGCTCTCCGCGGGGATCTGGACCGAGAAGGGTTCCCGCATCCTGTGGGCGGCGCAGCGGCTGCGGGCGGGCGTGGTGTGGGCGAACACCTTCAACCGGTTCGACCCGACCGCGCCGTTCGGCGGGTACCAGGAATCCGGCTTCGGCCGGGAAGGCGGACGCGCGGGACTGGAGGCGTACCTCGATGTCTGACGAGCACACCCGGGAGCGGTTGGCCGTGGCCAAGACCTACAAGCTCGCCATCGGCGGGGCCTTCCCCCGCTCCGAATCCGGCCGGGTCTTCCCGGTGCGCGGCGCCGACGGGGCGTTCCTGGCCAACGCCGCGCAGGCGTCCCGCAAGGACGTCCGGGACGCCGTGGCCGCCGCGCGCGGCGCGTTCGGCGGCTGGTCCGGCGCCACCGCCTACAACCGCGGCCAGGTGCTGTTCCGGATCGCCGAGGTGCTGGAGGGCCGCCGGGACCAGTTCGCCGCCGAGCTGACCGCCGCCACCGGCACCGCGGCGACGGCGGCGGTGGACGCCGCCATCGACCGGTTGGTCTGGTACGCGGGCTGGACGGACAAGATCACCGCGGTGCTCGGGTCGGCGAACCCGGTCGCGGGCCCGTACTTCTCGTTCAGCGTCCCGGAACCGACCGGCGTCGTCGGCGTGCTGGCCCCGACCGGGTCACCGCTGCTCGGGCTGGTCAGCGCGGTGGCGCCGGTGATCGCGACCGGCTGCACCTGCGTGGTGCTGGCCGCCGAGGACGCCCCGCTGCCCGCGATCACCTTCGCCGAGGTGCTGGCCACCTCCGACGTCCCGGGCGGGGTGGTCAACGTGCTCACCGGCCGGGTGGCCGAGCTGGCGCCCTGGCTGGCCGCGCACGCCGACGTCAACGCCCTGGACCTCACCGGGGCGTCGGAGGAGCTGCGCCCCGAGCTGGAGCGGACCGCCGCGGGCACCGTCAAGCGGGTGCTGCCGGTGCGCGGGACGCCGGACTGGTACCGCGACCCGGGCCTGCACCGCCTCCGCGCGGTCACCGAGATCAAAACCGTCTGGCACCCCATCGGCACCTGATCCTCGGAACCCGCCCACTCACCCAACCACCGTCAGGCAAGCGGCGCGAGCCGCTTCCGCTTTGCCCCACCCAAGCAACCGGCACCGCTGCGGGTTCTCAGCGGCCTTCTCGCGAGGACGCCCTGACGCTGTGTACGCGCTTGTACATGAGGAAGGGCGCCCGGAGCGAGAAGGCCGCTGAGGTTCCGCCACCCGCACCGCCACGCAACCCGACCACAACACCAGAAGAACTCACCGGATCTGCCAGTCCAGGCGGCCATCTTCTGTGACCGTGGCATAGCTGTGCCCCGCCGGAACGCCTTCCACGAGCGCGCGGTGGACGGCGGCGAGCATCGCCGAAACCCCGTGCCACTCGGGGCGCAGCACCTGGGCGGCCTCCTGCTCCCACTCCAGCACGCAGCCGCGCAGCGGGCCGGGCCGCAGGTCGACCACCAGCTCGTCGGCGAACCCGTCGCCCGCGATCGGGATCCACGCGGGGTGGTAGCTGGATCCGGGGGAACCGGCGTAGTAGTCGCAGGCCGGGCGGGCCCACTGCGCGGTCCACTCCTCGCGGTGCGCCCGCCAGGCGCGCAGCGCGCCGTCGGGGCCGTAGGGCGTGTAGAACGGCGGCAGCACGTCGGCGAGCACGTCCGGGTCGGTGCCGCTGCAGCAGCACCACCACTCGGTGAGTTCGGCGGGCAGGTCGATCGCGAACTCGGCGGTGAGCAGCGCGAGATCCGGCGGGTCGGGAGGACGCAGGGCCGCTGCGGTCACCGGGGCGTACTCGCGCAACCAGAGCACGATCTTCGTCCACAGCTCCGTGACATCCATTCCGATCATGATCGGGGCGGGCGGGCCGTTCGGGTACCGCCAACCGGGACCTCGGCACCGACCACAGCGGACTGCCCCGGACGGGCGATCCCGGGTGCGGCGACCGGCGCGGGACCGCTCCGGCCGACCGTTGGCCGTGCACCGCGCCTGCGCCGGGGCGGGAGTCGATACGGTGGGGGCGGGCGGCTCGGGAGTCGGCCCGGGCGACAAGGCAGCGACCGCGAACCCGTAGGCTTCTGCGCCGTCTGGTTCGGTGACCGGAGGTAGAGAGATGGCGCAGGACATCGTCCCCATCGAGCTCGGGCTGCCGCAGGGCGACGTGGTCACCCTGTGGGCGCCTCGCTGGCGCGAGGACGACGAGGAGTGGGAGGCCTTCCTCGGCCACGAGGAAAGCCTGTACGCCTTCCCCGACGCCGCCCGCCTGGCGGCCTTCGTCCGCTCCGCCCGGGAGCACGACCTCGACGACCACCCGGCGTGGCACGTCGTCCCGCAGCTCTCGGCGGGCGACCTCAACCCCGGCGAGGACCACCAGTTCGACCTGGTGGGGGTGCCGGAGCTGGTCGCGGAGCCGCTGGACACCTGGACCCTCGGCGAGCTTTCCGACATCGTGGAGATCGCCCGCTCGCTGGCCGACGTCTGCGAGCTGGAGCAGGTCCACGAGGTGCTCGACGCCGCGGACGGCTTCGCCGTGCTGGACCAGGGGATGCTGGCGTTCTCCGGCAAGGACGGGCAGCGCCGCTGGACCGAGCTGTGCACCGTGGTCGCGCAGCGCTGGGACGAGCTGCTCGACGCCATCGACGGGGTGGTGACCCAGCCGGAGGTGTCCGAGGACGCGGTGGCCACCGCCGAGGCCGAGCTCGCCGAGGCGCTGGAGACCGACGGCTCCGACGAGGAGCCCGCCGACGCCGAGGCGTCCGAAGTGGACGACATCGAGGAGGTCGAGGTCGGCTTCTGGGGCGAGGTCGGCATCGACCCGATCCGGATCATCACGAGCGAGGGCGAGTACTACTCGCTGCGCTGCTACCTCGGCGACGACCCGGTCTTCCTGGGCTCCGACGGCCGGATCGACGTGTTCGGCTCGCCGCGCGCGCTGGCCCGCTTCCTGGCCGACGAGGACGCCGCGGAGGACGCCGACCTGGCGCAGGTGGCGACCTGGTCGCAGGTGCGGGACAAGGCGGTGGCCGGCGAGCTGGACGTCGAGGTGGACCCGGACAACACCTACGTGCTCACCGGGCTGGACGCCGACCTGGCCGAAGGTCCGTCCGAAGTGGACGCCTTGCAGCTCGAACTGGCCGAGGAGCTGGTGCTCGACGCCGCCGCGTGGGCCGGGGAGGAGGTCACCGCGCTGCGCTCGTCGGAGCGGCTGGGCTGGCTGATCTCCTACATCCTGCGCCCGACCCCGAACCGGCTGCCGCCGAGCCCGCCGTTCGACGCGGAGGTCGACGCCTGGCGCGGCGTGGTCGACGCGCTGGAAGCCCGCTTCCGGAAGCACTGAGCCGCCGGCCGCGCCCGCACGGCGGGTGCGGGTCCACCGGTGGCAGCCCGCACCGGTGGACCCGCGGCTTCATCCGAGCAGCGCCGCGTACCCGGGCTTGATCTGGTCGTTGATGATCTCCAAGCGCTCGTCGAAGCCGAGGAACGCCGACTTCATCGCGTTCACCGTGAACCACTGCAGGTCCGCCCAGCCGTAGCCGAACGTCTCGTGCAGCGCGGCGAACTCGCCCGACATCGAGCAGTGGCTCATCAACCGGTTGTCGGTGTTGACCGTGACGCGGAAGCGCAGCCGGGCCAGCATGCCGATCGGGTGCTCGGCGAGCGACTTGGCCGCGCCGGTCTGCAGGTTCGACGACGGGCACATCTCCAGCGGGATGCGCCGGTCGCGGACGTAGGAGGCCAGCCGTCCCAGGTGGACCTCGCCGTCGTCGTCGACCCGGATGTCGTCGACGATGCGCACCCCGTGGCCGAGCCGTTCGGCCCCGCAGTGCTGGAGCGCCTCCCAGATCGACGGCAGCCCGAAGGCCTCGCCCGCGTGGATGGTGAAGTGCGCGTTCTGCCTGCGCAGGTACTCGAAGGCGTCCAGGTTGCGGGTGGGCGGGAAGCCCGCCTCGGGACCGGCGATGTCGAAGCCCACCACCTCGGCGTCCCGGTAGCGCACCGCCAGCTCGGCGATCTCGCCGGACCGGGCGTTCTGCCGCATCGCGCACAGCAGGGTGCCGATCCGGATGGTGCGGCCCGCCGCCGCCGCGCGCCGCTCCCCGTCGCGGAAGCCCTCCTGCACGGCGCGCACGATCTCGTCGAGGGTCAGGCCGCGCTCCTGGAACAGCTCCGGGGCGTAGCGCACCTCGGCGTAGACGACGCCGTCGGCGGCCAGGTCCTCGGCGCACTCGGCGGCGACCCGGGACAGCGCCTCGGGGGTCTGCATCACCGCGACCGTGTGCGTGAAGGTCTGCAGGTAGAGCTCCAGCGAGCCGGAGTC
The DNA here is from genome assembly GCF_039542665.1 of Saccharopolyspora cebuensis. Lineage (NCBI taxonomy): Bacteria > Bacillati > Actinomycetota > Actinomycetes > Pseudonocardiales > Pseudonocardiaceae > Saccharopolyspora > Saccharopolyspora cebuensis. The sequence goes on along the minus strand of NZ_BAABII010000003.1, from coordinate 704,635 downwards.
GGCCGCGCTGGCGAACCACTCCTCCAGCGCGACGGGGTCGTCGTGCGGCAGGTCCGCGTACCCGCACTCGGCGGCCAGCTCGGCGATCGTCTCCGGACGCAATCCGCCGTCCAGGTGGTCGTGCAGCAGCACTTTCGGCGCAAGCCGGATCGTGTCCAGGTTCACCGGTGTCGACATGGCACCACGCTACTCGCCCACCCCCGCGCACCTGGATCGCCCGGCCGGGTCGCGACGTCGCGGCCGGTCGGGCCGCGGGCCCCTGCGCACCGAATCTCACCCGAACGGCGGCACGCTCCGCCAGATGCGCATTCGGCGTACCCCGGACAGGTCCGTTCGGGCCTGCGGTGCAGGTCCGAACGGCGGCGAATCCGAAATCGGGATGCGGACGAAGATCGGGGGGCGGCTGGGCACGTCCGGAACGAGTAGCTACGCTCCCCTAGTCCTCACCTTCCCCTCGACGAAGGACACCCCTAGCCGTGACCGAGAACATGTCGTTCGACCGCATGCGCAACATGCTCACGCGTGCGGCGGAGATTCGCGAAAGCGAACAGCAGCAGATCTTCGACGCGCTCGACGAGATCCACGCCCGGCTGTCGCCGCTGGAGTCCCTGGGCTCCGTGCGCAAGCGGCTGTCCGAGCTGCCGGACCGCACCGAGGTCAGCGTGCTCGCCGAACGACTCGACGAGGCACTGGCCAAGCTGGAGTCCCACGACGGATCGCTCGGCGAGCTCAAGACCTCCGTCGACGGGCTGGTCGACAAGCTGGCGACCCCCTTCGCGCAGCTCGACGGGCGCCTCGACGGCGTCGTCGGCCGGATGGACGGGGTCTCCGGCCGGATGGACGGGCTGGAGGACAAGCTCGGCCACATCCACAAGCGGATCGACGAGCTCGGCCAGCACCTCGACAAGCAGGACGGCCGCCTGGAGTCGCTGCCCGCGGCGGTGCACGGCCCGGTCCGCGAGCGCGTCGACACCCTGGAGACCAGCCTGCGCGGGCGGTTCGCCGAGATCGACGAGGGCGTGCACGAGCACCTCGACGGCACCCGCGAAGCGCTGCAGCGCGCCGTCACCGAGTCCGCGAGCACCGTGCAGAGCTCGGTGTCCGAGTCCGTGTCGCAGTCCCGCGACCAGCTCGACGGCAAGCTCGACCACCTGGCCTCCCGCCCCGCGGTGGACCCGACCGACCGGCTGGACAAGCTGGCCGAGCGGCTGGAGCAGCTCACCAACCGGCTCGACGAGGTCGCCGGCGGGCTGGACCGGGTCGAGACCAACGTCAACGGCCGGATCGACGCGGTCGAGCAGGGCTTCGGCGACCGGATCAACACCGTCGAGGAAGGCGTCAAGTCCGGGCTCGGGGAACTCGGCGGCACGCTGTCGAAGAACCTCTCGCAGCTCGGCGGCACCCTCTCGTCGCGGCCCGACTCCGAGGCGGTCGACGCGATGGTGCGCCAGGCCAACGAGGAGAGCGAGCGGCGCCACGCCGGTCAGCTCGACGAGGCGATGGCGACCTTCGCCGAGCTGATCCTCGGCGGCGGCGCCCCGTCCGCCCCGCCGCCGCCGACCACGCTGCCCCGGCAGCAGCAGCGGCGCAACCGGTCCAAGAGCGCCAAGCGCGAGCCGGACAAGGCCATCGCCTCCGACGACGACGGCGGCGAGCTCCCGGCCGAGACCGCCTGAGCCCGAGACCGCCTGAGCCCCCGCACCCCGCGACGCCCCGCCCGCACCCGCGAGCGGGGCGTCGCGCTGCGCCCCCAACACGGGTTCACCCGTTCGTGAGCTGAGTGAGGGGCACCCTGTACCCCGTTACGTGGTACAGGGTGCCCCTCACTCAGGTCGAAACCACCTGGTCGGGTGGCTCGGGGTCAGGTGATGCGGTCGAGGATCAGCGGGGGTGGCGCCGGGGCCTCGGCGGCGATGGTCCAGGCGTCGTCGAGGGCGGCGCGCGCCGCGGGGAGGGTTTCCGGGCGGTCGGTGTGCAGCTCCAGCAGCGGCTGCCCGGCCTCGACCCGCCCGCCCGGCTCGACCAGGCCCACGATCCCGGCGGCGTGGTCCACCCGGTCCTCCTTGCGGGCGCGCCCGGCGCCGAGCCGCCACGCGGCCAGTCCCACGGCCATCGCGTCGAGCCGCGCCAGGACGCCCGATTCCGCGGCGGTGACGTGCTCGACGTGCCGCGCGGTGGGCAGCGGCGCGTCCGGGTCCCCGCCCTGGGCGGCGATCATCCGGCACCACGTCTCGTGCGCCCGGCCGTCGGCGAGCACCTCCGCCGGGTCCACATCGGACAACCCCGCGTGCGCCAGCATCTCCCGGGCCAGGGCCACCACCAGCTCCGCGACGTCGGGCGGCCCGCCACCGCGCAGCACCTCCACCGACTCGGCGACCTCCAGCGCGTTGCCCACCGCGCGTCCCAGCGGCGTCGACATGCCGGTGATCAGGGCGCTGGTGCGCAGGCCGTTCGCGGTGCCGATGCCGACCAGCGCGGTGGCCAGTTCGCGGGCGCTGTCCAGGTCCTTCATGAACGCCCCGGAACCGCACTTGACGTCGAGCACCAGGCTGCGCACGCCCTCGGCGAGCTTCTTGCTCATGATGGAGGCCGCGATCAGCGGGACGGACTCCACGGTGCCGGTGACGTCGCGCAGCGCGTAGAGCTTGCGGTCGGCCGGGGCGAGTCCCGCGGTGGCCGCGCAGACCACGGCGCCCACGTCGTCGAGCCGGGCGCGGATCTCGGGCATCGATAGCTCCGCCCGCCACCCGGGGATCGACTCCAGCTTGTCCAGGGTGCCGCCGGTGTGGCCGAGCCCGCGCCCGGACAGCTGCGGCACCGCCGCACCGCAGGCCGCCACCAGCGGCGTCAACGGCAGCGTGATCTTGTCCCCGACACCGCCGGTGGAGTGCTTGTCCACGGTCGGCCGCCGCACCCCGGACAGGTCCAGCACCTCGCCGGACGCGACCATCGCGGCGGTCCAGCGCGCCGTCTCCTGCCCCGACATGCCGCGCAGCAGCACCGCCATCGCCAGCGCGGCCATCTGCTCCTCGGCGACCTCGCCCCGGGTGTAGGCGTCGATCACCCAGTCGATCTGGTCGTCGGTGAGCCGCTGCCCGTCCCGCTTCGCGCGGATCACGTCGGTCGCCGCGAACACCATCGCCCTCCCGTCACAGCTCGAACGCGTCCGGCAGCACCTCGCGCATCGGCAGCACGCCGCGCGGCGTGTCCACCGCGCAGTCCGGGCCGCCGAGCTCGTGCAGGAGCTGGCGGCAGCGGCCGCACGGCATCAGCAGGTCGCCGTCCCCGCTCCGGCACGCCACCGCGACGAACCGGCCGCCCCCGGTGAGCCGGAGCTGACCGGCCATCGTGCACTCGGCGCACAACGTCAGCCCGTAGGAACCGTTCTCGACGTTGCACCCGACCACCACCCGGCCGTCGTCGCACAACGCGGCGGCTCCCACGCGCAGGCCCGAGTACGGGCAGTACGCCGAAGCGGCGGCCCGCACCGCCGCCGCCCGCAAGGCCTCCCAGTCGACCGCACCACCCACTCCACCACCACACCGCCACCGCACCCCCGCGTCAACCCCCGGGTTCCACAGGCCCGGGGCAGGCCGTCACCCGTTCGGGACGTGAGTGAGGGGCACCCTTGCCCGAGTTACTTGGGCAAGGGTGCCCCTCACTCCGTTCCCGTTCGGGTCAACTGCCCCGGCGGTAGCTGAGGCCGTTGGCCGCCGGGGGTCGGAGCCGCTGCGACGCCGCCGCGAGCACGACGAGGGTCACCAGGTGCGGGGTGTAGGCGGTCAGCACCTCGGGGAGCTCGTCGGTGTACCAGTAGATCGAGTAGACGATCGCGGCGGCGACCAGGGCCACGCCCCCGGCGAACCAGTTCCGCCGCCACATCTGCAGCAGCACGACGGCGAGCAGCACGAGCGCGGCGGCGTAGAACAGGGCGTGCACGGTGATCTCGCCGTCCCGGAGCTGGAGCCCGTCGGAGTAGCCGAACAGCGCGGCGCCGCCGAGCAGCCCGCCGGGACGCCAGTTGCCGAAGATCATCGCGGCGAGTCCGATGTAGCCGCGGTTGTTGGTCTGCCCTTCGAGGTACCCGGCCTGCCCGGGGTTGAGGATGAGGGCGGCACCGCCGATCCCGGCCAGCGCGCCGGAGATGATGACCGCCGAGTACTTGTAGAGGTAGACGTTGACGCCGAGGGATTCGGCGGCCACCGGGTTCTCGCCGCAGGAGCGCAGCCGCAGCCCGAACGGCGAGCGCCACAGCACCAGGTAGCTGACCGGGACCAGCAGGTAGGCGAGCAGGGTGATCGGCGAGACGCCGGTGAGCAGGCCGCCGAGGATGCCCGCCACGTCGGAGATGCCGACCCGCTGGAGGTCTTCGAGCCACTGCAACCAGTCGCCGAAGGGCTGCGCGGAGTAGGTGTCGAACTTGGGCACCGGCGGCGATTCGCGCGGGTTCTGCGAGACCGGCTCGAAGACCAGGGTGGACAGGTACTGCGCGGTCCCGGCGCCGAGCAGGTTGATGGCGACGCCGGAGACGATGTGGTTGACGCCGAAGGTCACGGTGGCCACGGCGTGCAGCAGGCCGCCGAGCGCGCCGAACACGGCCGCGGCGACGAGCCCGGCGAGCGGTCCCCACTGGTAACCGGCCCAGGCACCGCCCCAGGTGCCGAGGATCATCATGCCTTCGAGGCCGATGTTGATGACCCCGGCGCGTTCGGCCCACAGCCCGCCGAGGGCGGCGAACAGGATCGGCACGCCGAGCCGGACGGCGGACTGCACGGTGCCGGAGGCGGTGAGCTCGGGCAGCCCGGTCTGGTACGAGGTGAACGACACCGCGACGACGGCGATGCCGACCCACAGCGCCGCGCGCGCCCAGCCGGGCATCGGGCGGCGGGCGGGGGCCGCGGCGGTCTCGATGAAGGCGCTGGTCATGCCCGGTCACCTCCGGTGGTGGCGAGGGCGCGGCCGACCCGGCGCTGCTCGGCGGCGAGCTCGCGCCGCCGGACCAGTTCGTAGGCCACCACCACGGACAGCACGATGGTGCCTTGCAGGATGATCACGATCTCCTTGGGGACTCCGATGTTGTCCAGCGTGAGCGAGCTCTTGTCCAGGAACGACCAGAGCAGCGCGCCGAAGGCGACGCCGACCGGGTGGTTGCGGCCGAGCAGCGCGATGGCGAGCCCGGCGAAGCCGTACCCGGTGGGGAAGTTGATCGTGAAGGTGTGGTCCCGGCCGAGGATCTCGGGGAGCCCGGCCAGTCCCGCGATGGCGCCGGAGAGCAGCATCGCGGTGAGCACCATCTTCTTGGAGTCGACCCCGCCCGCCCGCGCGGCGGTCGGCGAGAGCCCGGTGGCCCGCAGGTCGAAGCCGTAGCGGGTGCGGTCGCGCAGCAGGGCGTAGCCGACGCCGATCGCCACCGACAGCAGCACCAGCCCGAAGACGGTGCCCGCGCTGCCGAAGGACAACCCCGGCACCTGGCCGGACGGCGGGATGGCGGCGGTGCCCAGGGTGTTGCCGCGCAGTTCGCCGAAGGTCTGCACCAGGTAGGCGATGACGCCGATGGACAGCGTGTTGAGCATGATCGTGGAGATCACCTCGGACACGCCGCGGTAGACCTTGAGCAGCGCCGCGATCCCGCACCACAGGGCGCCGGTGGCGGCGCCGACGACGACCACGACGACGGCGTGCAGCCCGAACGGCAGGCTGATCGCGCCGCCGACGATGGCCGCCACGCAGGCGGCCAGCCGGTACTGGCCCTCGATGCCGATGTTGAGCAGGTTCATCTGGAATCCGATGGCGGCGGCGATGGCGACCAGGTAGTAGGCCGCGGCGGTGTTGAGGATGTCGACGGCGGTGCCGCCCCGGCCGACGCGACCGATCATCTCGGCCAGCGTCGCGACCGGGTCGGCGCCGGAGAACAGCAGCACCGCGCTGCACAGCACGGCGGAGAAGACGATCGCCAGCGCCGGGGGCAGCAGTCGGGCGCGCCAGGTGTTCATGCGCTCTCCCCCGCTCCGGTCATGGCGGCCCCGAGTTCCTCGGGGGTGACGGTCAGCGGGTCGGCGTCGGCGACCAGCCGCCCGCCGAACATGACCTTGATGGTGTCCGACAGCCCGATCAGCTCGTCGAGGTCGGCGGAGACGAGCAGCACGGCGAGCCCGGCGGCGCGGGCGGCGCGCAGGTGCTCCCAGATGCCCGCCTGCGCGCCGACGTCCACGCCCCGGGTGGGGTGCGCGGCGATGAGCAGGGCGGGATCACCGGCGAGCTCGCGCCCGACGACGAGCTTCTGCTGGTTGCCGCCGGACAGCGCGGCGGCGTCGACGTCGATGCCCGGGGTGCGCACGTCGAACTCCGCGACGATGCGGCGGGTGTCGGCCTTGGCCCCGGCGAGGTCGAGCCAGGGGCCGCGGGCGGCGGGCGGCCGGGTCTGGTGGCCGAGGATGCGGTTGAACCACAGCGACTCGTCGAGCAGCAGCCCCTGCCGGTGCCGGTCCTCGGGGACGTAGCCGATGCCGGCTTCGCGGCGGGCCAGGGTGGACAGCCCGGTGAGGTCGCGCTCGCCGAGGTGGACCGAACCGCCGCGCAGCGGTCGCATCCCCATCACGGCCTCGACCAGCTCGGTCTGCCCGTTGCCCTCGACCCCGGCGATGCCCAGCACCTCACCGGCGCGCACCACGAGGTCGACGTCGCTGAGCACGGCGCGGTCCTGCTCGACGGCGCCGAGCCCGCGCACGGTGAGCACCGGGCGTTCGGTGACGGTGGACGGGCCGCGCTCGGGCACCGGCAGCGCGCTGCCGACCATCATCTCGGCGAGCCGGCGGGAGCTGACCTCGGCGGCGGGCACGGTGCCGACGGTGGTGCCCCGGCGCAGCACGGTGACGGTGTCGGCGATGGCCCGGACCTCGTCGAGCTTGTGCGAGATGAACAGGAAGGTGAAGCCCTGCTCGCGCATGGTGCGCAGGGTGGCGAACAGCTCGTCGACCTCCTGCGGCACCAGCACGGCGGTGGGCTCGTCGAGGATGATGATCCGGGCGCCCCGGTAGAGCACCTTGAGGATCTCGACCCGCTGCCGGTCGGCGACGCCGAGCCGCTCCACCGGCACGTCGGGGCGCACGTCGAACCCGGCGCCCGCGGCGAGTTCGAGCACCCGGGCGCGGGCCTTCCGCCCGATGCCGTGCGCGGATTCGGCGCCGAGCACGACGTTCTCCAGCACGGTGAGGTTGTCGGCGAGCATGAAGTGCTGGTGGACCATGCCGATCCCGGCCCGGATCGCCTCGGCCGGGGTGCGGAACCGGACTTCGGCGCCGTCCACGCGCAGCGTCCCGGAGTCCGGCGGCTGCATCCCGTAGAGGATCTTCATCAGGGTGGACTTGCCGGCCCCGTTCTCGCCGCACAGCGCGTGCACCTCGCCGGGGGCCACCGACAGGTTCACGTCGGAGTTGGCGACGACCCCGGGGAAGGTCTTGGTGATGCCGGTGAGCTCGACGGCGGGCGTGCCCGCGCGAGCGGGCGGGCCGCCGGGATCCGGCTCGGTGGAGGTGTTCATGGAGCTCCGTGGGGAGGGGACGGCCGACCGCGGTGGTCCGGCGGCGCCGGGCCGTCCGACGATGCCGGGTGCTGCGGTGGCGGGCCCGGCGTTGGCGTGAACCCGCCACCACCGGCGCGGAACCCGATCGGACGTCGGTCTGGTTCTTTTCTCGTGCAGCGGCGCAGCCGCTCGGTCCATGCACCCGACCGGCCCCGCCGCGGGTTCTCAGCGGTCTTCTCGCGACGAGGAGCTCCCGGAGCGAGAAGACCGCTGAGGTTCCGGCCACCCGCACCGCGCCGCAAACCGGGTTCACGACGAGCTCTCAGCGCGTCAGGGGGTGTCGGAGACCTGGATCTCGCCCCGCGCGATGGCCGCCTTGTAGGCGTCCGCCGTCGGGACCAGGTCGTCGATCATGCCCCCGGAAGTGGAATACCCCACACCGTCGATGGACAGGTCGAACTTGGTGGGGAACGTGCTCAGATCGTTGCGGGCGACGGCGGCCACGTAGTCGAAGACCGCGAGGTCGACCCGCTTGAGCATGGAGCTGATGATCACGTCCTTGAACTGCGCGACCGTCGGCTGGTGGTACTGGTCGGAGTCGACCCCGATGGCCTGGGCCTCGGCGGAGTGCACCGCGGAGAACACGCCCTTCCCGGAGGCCCCGGCGGCGTGGTAGAGCACGTCGGCACCCGCGTCGAGCTGGCCCTGGGCGATCTCGGCGCCCTTGTTCGGGTCCTGGAAGCCGCTGTAGTCCCCGGCCGGGGTGAGGTAGTCGCGCTCGATCTCGATGTCCGGCGCGGCGGCCCGGGCGCCCTGCACGAAGCCCGCCTCGAACTTGCCGATCAGCGGGGTCTCGACGCCGCCGACGAAGCCGACGTGGCAGTTCTGGGAGCGGTGCGCGGCGATGACCCCGACCAGGAACGAGCCCTGCTCCTCGGCGAAGACCAGCGGGGTGACGTTGGGGATGCCCTGGACGTTCTCGTCGACGATGGCGAACCGGGTGTCCGGGAACTGCGGCGCCACGGTCCGGACCGCGCCGGCGTAGGCGTAGCCGACGGCGATCACCGGGTCGTAGCCCTCGCGGGCGAGCTGCTGGAGCCGGGTCAGCTTGGCGTCCTCGGACTCCCCCGCCCCGGCGTCGAGCTCCTTGACCTCGGCCAGGCCCATCTCGGCCTTGGCCCGGTCCAGCCCGGCCACCGAGGCGTCGTTGAACGAGGCGTCACCCCGGCCGCCGATGTCGAAGGCGAGCCCGACGCGCAGCTGGGAGGCGTCCGGGAGCGGCTGCCGGGTCCGCTCGCTCGACGTCGTGGTGGCCGGGGCCGCGGCGGGCGGCGGCGCCAGGCGGCAGCCCTGCCCGGAGGCGCTGCCGCCGTCCCGGCCGCCGGCGTCCTTGGCGCAGCCGGTGAGCGCGAGCGCGCCGGCCAGCAGCGCGGCGAGCGCGGCGGTGCGCCTGCGGCGCGTCGTTGCGGCACCCGAGCGCCCTGTCGGCGTTCGCAGCATGCCGTTCCCCTTTCCCAGTCGATCTCACCGCGACCTCCTGATCGGACCCCCGGGCTCCCCGGAAGACCACGACGCAGGACGAAATCCACCCGATGGTGTCGTCCTCGGACGAATTCGATCGGGACGCGGTTCACGCCATCCGGTGACGTGGCTCTCGAAACTAGGTCTTGACGCCGCCCCATGCGCATCGGTTGGAGTCACGAAATGATTTCTACATCGATCCACAGCCGCACGTAGCTTGTCTGGTCGATCACAGACGGCACAGGCGAGTAGGCCCGGCATCAGGGACGGGACTAGCATTCCGAGACGTCAAGGCCCCAGCACAAGCGGCCGGTGACGGGCGTACGCCCCGGCGACGGGGAACCACTGCGACTCGGCCCCGGTCGCCAGGTTCCCGACCGGGGCCGTCAGTCCACCAGCGAGGTTGGAGGCCCTTCACCATGGCCAGCACCACCGCCTCCGCGGCCGATACCCCGGAGCGCACGGGCAGTCCGCGCGCCAAGGGGATCTACCGCGGCGATCTGGGCATGTGGTCGTGGGTCGCCCACCGGATCACGGGCGTACTCACCTTCTTCTTCTTGTTCGTACACGTCCTGGACACGGCCCTGGTCCGGGTTTCGCCGAACGCCTACGACACGGTCATCGAGACCTACAAGCACCCGCTGATGATCCTGTTCGAGCTGGGCTTGCTGGCGGCGGTGCTGTTCCACGCGTTCAACGGCATCCGCGTGATGCTCGTCGACTTCTGGGCCAAGGGCACCAAGTACCAGAAGCCGATGCTGTGGACCGTTGTGGGCCTGTGGCTGGTGCTGATGATCCCGGCATCGATCAGCCTGCTCGGCCGTGCCGCGACCGAACTGTTCGGGGGGCTGTGAACCATGACCACCGAAGCTCCGCTGTCCGTGGACAAGCCGCGCTCCTCGACGCGGCCCGCCGCCCGACGCAGCAACTTCGAGCTCTACAGCTGGATCTTCATGCGGCTGTCGGGCGTGGTGCTGCTGTTCCTGGTGCTGTTCCACCTGCTGATCATGCTGTTCCTCGACGGGGGCGTGCACCGCATCAACTTCGCGTTCGTCGCCGGCCGCTGGTCCTCGCCGTTCTGGCAGTTCTGGGACCTGGCGATGCTCTGGCTGGCCGGGCTGCACGGCGGCAACGGCCTGCGCACGGTGATCAACGACTACTCCCGCAAGGACAGCACCCGCTTCTGGCTGAAGATGCTGCTGTACGTCTCGGTCATCCTGACCGTCGGTCTGGGCACCTTCGTCCTGTTCACGTTCGACCCGAACATCGGCTGACCCCGACCTGAGACGAGCACCGGCGGGTCCTGCCCCGGTAGGCAGTAGCAGGCCCGTCGGCCCCGAGGAGACGACCATGCAATTCCACAAGTACGACGTGGTCATCGTCGGCGCCGGAGGCGCCGGGATGCGCGCCGCCATCGAGGCGGGGCAGCGCGCCCGGACCGCGGTGCTGACCAAGCTGTACCCGACCCGGTCGCACACCGGCGCGGCCCAGGGCGGCATGTGCGCCGCGCTGGCCAACGTCGAGGAGGACAACTGGGAGTGGCACACCTTCGACACCATCAAGGGCGGTGACTACCTGGTCGACCAGGACGCCGCCGAGGTGATGGCGAAGGAGGCCATCGACGCGGTCCTCGACCTGGAGAAGATGGGGCTGCCGTTCAACCGGACCCCCGAGGGCAAGATCGACCAGCGCCGGTTCGGCGGGCACACCCGCGACCACGGCAAGTCCCCGGTGCGCCGGGCCTGCTACGCGGCCGACCGCACCGGCCACATGATCCTGCAGACGCTGTACCAGAACTGCGTCAAGCACGACGTGGAGTTCTTCAACGAGTTCTACGTCCTCGACGTGATCATGAGCGACGGCCCGGACGGGCAGGTGTGCAGCGGCGCGGTGGCCTACGAGCTGGCCACCGGCGAGATCCACGTCTTCCAGGCCAAGTCCGTGGTGTTCGCCACCGGCGGCTTCGGCAAGGTCTTCAAGACCACCTCCAACGCGCACACCCTGACCGGCGACGGCATGGGCATCGTCTACCGCAAGGGCCTGCCGCTGGAGGACATGGAGTTCTACCAGTTCCACCCGACCGGCCTGGCCGGGCTGGGCATCCTCATCACCGAGGGCGTCCGCGGCGAGGGCGGCATCCTGCGCAACGCCGACGGCGAGCGGTTCATGGAGCGCTACGCCCCGACGATCAAGGACCTCGCGCCGCGCGACATCGTGGCCCGCGCGATGGCCCTGGAGGTCCTGGAGGGTCGCGGCGCCGGTCCGAACAAGGACTACGTCTACATCGACGTGACGCACCTCGGCGAGGAGCTGCTGGAGGCCAAGCTCCCGGACATCATGGAGTTCTCCCGCACCTACCTGGGTGTGGAGCCGACCACCGAGCTGGTGCCGGTCTACCCGACCGCGCACTACGCGATGGGCGGCGTCCCGACCAACATCACCGGTGAGGTGCTGCGGGACAACGACACCGTGGTGCCGGGCCTGTACGCGGCGGGCGAGGTCGCCTGCGTGTCGGTGCACGGGTCGAACCGGCTGGGCACCAACTCGCTGCTGGACATCAACGTCTTCGGCCGCCGTTCGGGCATCGCCGCCGCCGAGCACGCGCTGGCCCACGAGCACGTCGAGCTCCCGGAGGAGCCCGCGAAGCTCGTGGAGGGCATGGTCGAGCACCTGCGGACGGCGCACGGCGGCGAGCGGGTGGCCACCATCCGCACCGAGCTGCAGCAGACGATGGACGCCAACGCGTCGGTGTACCGCACCGAGGAGACGCTGAAGACGGCGCTGTCGGACGTGCAGGCGCTCAAGGAGCGCTACGGCCGGATCGCGGTGCAGGACAAGGGCAAGCGGTACAACTCGGACCTGCTGGAAGCGATCGAGCTGGGCTTCCTGCTGGACCTGGCCGAGGCCCTGGTCAACGCCGCGCTGGCCCGCAAGGAGTCCCGCGGCGGTCACGCCCGCGAGGACTACCCCGACCGGGACGACGTCAACTTCATGCGGCACAGCATGCAGTACAAGGTGCTGCCGGACCGCGAAGACCCGAACGCGCCGCTCGGCCTCACCGGGTTCCAGTCCGACATCCGCCTGGACTACAAGCCCGTCGTCGTCACCCGCTACCAGCCGATGGAGCGCAAGTACTGATGACCGCAGCCACCACCACCCAGAACGAGACCCACGACCTCCCGGACGACGCGCCGCCGGTGCCCGAGGGCGCGACGATGGTCACCGTCAAGCTCCTGCGGTACAACCCCGACCAGGACGAGGCCCCGCACTGGGAGTCCTACCGGGTGCCTGCGCTGCCCACCGACCGCGTGCTGAACCTGCTGCACTACATCAAGTGGTACATCGACGGCACGCTGACCTTCCGCCGGTCCTGCGCGCACGGCGTGTGCGGGTCCGACGCGGTGCGGATCAACGGCGTCAACCGGCTGGCCTGCAAGGTCCTCATGAAGGACCTGTTCGGCAAGAGCGGCGAGACCACGGTGTCGGTCGAGGCCATCAAGGGCCTGCCGGTGGAGAAGGACCTCGTGGTCGACATGGAGCCCTTCTTCGAGGCCTACCGCGCGGTCAAGCCCTACCTGATCGCGACCGGCAACGAGCCGACCCGGGAGCGCGTCCAGTCGGTCGCCGAGCGCGAGCGGTTCGACGACACCACCAAGTGCATCCTGTGCGCGGCGTGCACCACCTCGTGCCCGGTGTACTGGTCGGACGGGTCGTACTTCGGCCCGGCGGCGATCGTCAACGCCCACCGGTTCATCTTCGACAGCCGGGACGAGGGCGCCGAGGAGCGGCTGGACATCCTCAACGACGTCGAGGGCGTGTGGCGCTGCCGCACGACGTTCAACTGCACCGACGCGTGCCCCCGGGGCATCCAGGTCACCAAGGCCATCCAGGAGGTCAAGCGAGCCCTGATGTTCCGCGGCCGCTGACCCACCCGCGCACGACGGCGCCCGTCCCCCCGACGGGCGCCGTCGTCGTGTTTCAGGAGGTCCTGCGGGAGGCCCGGAAGCCGCGCCAGCCGAGGACTCCGATGGCGGTGCCCAGGACGAGGGAGACGGCCGCGATGACGACGTGGACGATCAGGTAGGACGTGGGCGCACCGTCGACCCAGGACCGGTCGCTGCCCCAGATGTTGCGGATGAAGTTCGGCCACAGCAGGTAGGTCCAGACGCCGAAGGCGAGCAGGAACAGCGAGGTGCGTCGGGTGAGTGTCACGGCCCCAGTATCGACCTGGTTCACCTGACCGGGTCAGGGCGGTCCCGGGGTCACTACCTGCGAGTACCCGTTAACCTGCTGCACGTGCCCGTGAGCTCCCGCCTTCCGGTCGGCCGCACGTTCTCCGCCTCCGCCCGCCGCGCCTCGGTGGTCGTGCTCGCCGTCGCGCTGCTGGCCGGTGGCGGTCCCGCGCTGGCGCAGCAGCCGCCTGCCCGGTGCTCCAGCGGGGCGGTGCCACCGCCGCCGGTGGACTCCTCGGAGGTCCCGCCCCCGGGCGTGCCCTCGCCGGGGCCGCTGCCGGTGCCGTCCGAGCCGATCGGCGGGGACCGGCTCGGCGGCTGCGGGGGCGTCCGCGCCGACGGGGCGCCCGAACCGCCGTCCGGGATCACGGCCGCGAGCTGGGTGATCGCCGACCTGGACACCGGTGCGGTGCTGGCGGCCGACGACGCGCACGCCCGGCACCGGCCCGCCTCCACCATCAAGGTGCTCACCGCGCTGGTCGCGCTCCGCGAGTTCGAGCTCACCGACACCGCGGTGGCCACCCAGGCCGACGCCGACCGGGAGGGCAGCCGGGTGGGCCTGCGCCCCGGCGTCACCTACTCGGTGCGGGACCTGCTGCACGGGCTGCTCATGCAGTCCGGCAACGACGCGGCGCACGCGCTGGCGGGGATGGCCGGGGGCGTGCACGCGATGGTCGACCGGATGAACGAGCTGGCCGCCCGCCTCGGCGCGCACGACACCCGGGCGGCCACCCCGTCGGGCCTGGACGGGCCGGGGATGAGCACCTCGGCCTACGACCTGGCGCTGATCTTCCGGACCGCCATGCAGCACCCCGAGTTCGCCGCCGCGGTCGGCGCCCGCCACGCCGTGCTGCCCGGACCGCCCGGGCAGCCGCCGCTGGAGGTGTGGAGCGACAACGCGGTGCTGCTGAACTACCCCGGCGCGCTGGGCGGCAAGACCGGGTACACCGACGACGCCCAGCACACCTTCATCGGCGCCGCCGAGCGCGACGGCCGCCGGCTCGTCGCGGTGGCGCTGCGCGGCGACAACAAGCCGAAGCGGCTCTCGGGGCAGGTGATGGACCTGCTGGACTACGGCTTCCGGCTGGACGAACCGGTCGGCGAGCTGGTCACCGCCGAACCCCGCACCACGACGCCCCCGGCACCGACGCCCCGAGGGGCCGGTCCGCTGGCCGACACGACGCCGACCGGCCAGGACACCGCGGGGATCGGCGTCCTGGCCGCGGCGGGCGCGGTGCTGGCGGCGGCCGCGCTGGGTCTCGCGAGCGCGCTCACCGTCCGGCGACGCCGGGCCCGCGGAGCGGTGAACCGCCGCCGCCGAGGCGACGACTACCTCTGACCCCCGACCCCCAAGCCACCGGACCAGGTGAACCTCATCGGAGTGAGGGGCACCCTTGCCCCACATACTTGGGCAAGGGTGCCCCTCACTCACCACCATTTCGGGTGAAACCGGCGGTGGCTGGTGCGGCTCGAGATCAGCGCCGGTGCCGTCGGTGCCAGCCCCAGCCGAGGAGCGCGCCGAGGCCGAAGGCCCCGGCCAGCGTCCGCCCGTTCGGCGGCCCGCCCGCCCGCACCACCGGCCGGATGACCGCGGGTCCGGGCGTCGTGACCGGCTCCGCCCGCTCGTTGTCCGGCGCGGCGGCGGTCCAGGCGGTGACGAACAGGACGAACCGCGAGGTGAGGTTGGCGAAGACCAGCAGACCGAGGATGGGCCCGAAGGCGACCCCGGCGGGCGAACCGGTCACGCTGTTCAGGTAGATCACGCCGACCTGCTTGAGCACCTCGAAGCCGATCGCCGCGAACAGCGCGCCCCACACCGCGCTGCGCACCGCGACCGGGCTGCGCGGCAGCCGGGCCAGCACCCACAGGAACACCAGCCAGCTCGCCGCCAGGGAGAGCAGCACGGACAGCGCGGTGAGCCCGATCGCCGCGCCGGTGGTCCGCTCGACCCCGGCGAGCTGGAGCAGCCACCGCCCGACGCCGCCGCCGAGCGCGCTGAGCGCGAACGAGACCGCCATCGCGGCACCGAGCCCGACCAGGGAGCCGAGGTCGGCGGCGAGCCGCTTGAGCATCGGCGGCTGCGTCGGCTGCTGGGTCCACTGGGCGGTGACCGCCTCGCGCAGGTTGGTCATCCAGCCTAGCCCGGAGTACAGGGCGCCGAGCAGGCCGATGACGCCGACCGCGCCCGCGTTCTCGATGGCCTGGCTGACCACCCGGTTGAGCATTTCCTGCATGGCCGGGCTGGGCACCGATTCGGTGATCGAGGCGCGCAGCCGGTCGAGCAGCTCGGGGTTGCCGCCCAGCGCGAACCCGGCCGCCGCGAAGGCGATCATGAGCAGCGGGACCAGCGCGAGCACGCTGAAGTAGGTAACCGCGGCCGCGTAGTAGTCGCCGTACTGCCGCTGGTACCGCCCGGCGGACCGGATCAGCCGGTCCAGCCAGGGGTACCTGCGGCGCAGCCGGTCGAGCCGTCCCGGTTCCGCCACTACGGGGTCCTTCCAGGCGCGTTCTCAGCGGCGTCCTCGCGAGGACGCCCCGATGCCGTGCCCTGGGCGCCCGGAGCGAGGGGGGCGCCGAGGTCCCGCCACCCGCACCGCGGCGCAAGCCGCTCTGCAACCAACCCGGGACCTCCTGCCGCATCGTCGACGCTGGCAGCAGGCTACTGGCGGATGATCAGCTCAGCTCGTCGGAGCGAGGAAGCCGATGCGGTCGAAGACGGTCCGCAGCGTCGCGGCGCCGACCTCGCGCGCGTGCTCCGCGCCCTTGCGCAGCACCTTGTCGAGTTCGGCCACGTCGTCGAGGTAGCCCTGCACCTGCTCCTGGAACGGCGTGACGAAGTCCACCACGACCTCGCCGAGGTCCTTCTTCAGGTCCCCGTAGCCCTTGCCCTCGTAGGCGGCTTCGAGCTCGGCGATCGAGCGGCCGGTCAGCGCCGAGTAGATCACCAGCAGGTTGCTGATGCCCGCCTTGTTCTCGACGTCGTAGCGGATCTCCTTCTCCAGGTCGGTGACCGCGGAGCGGATCTTCTTGGCCGAGCGCTTGGGGCTCTCCATCAGCTCCACGACGCCCGCCGGGACCGACTTGCTCATCTTCGCGGTCGGGTCCTGCAGGTCCTGGATCTTGGCGGTGTCCTTCGGGATGTGCGCGGTGGGCAGCGCGAAGGTCGGGCCGAAGCGGGAGTTGAAGCGCTGCGCGAGGTTGCGGGTCAGCTCCAGGTGCTGCCGCTGGTCCTCGCCGACCGGCACGGCGTCGGTCTGGTACAGCAGGATGTCGGCGGCTTGCAGGATCGGGTAGGTGAACAGCCCCACGCCGACGTGTTCGGCTTCCTGCCGCGCCGACTTGTCCTTGAACTGCGTCATCCGGCCGGCCTCGCCGAAGCCGGTCAGGCATTCCAGCACCCAGCTCAGCTGGGCGTGCTCGGGGACGTGGCTCTGCACGAACAGCGTGGAGCGCTCCGGGTCGATCCCGAGGGCGAGGAGCTGGGCGGCCGAGACCCGGGTGCGCCGGCGGAGCTCGTCGGGGTCCTGCGCGACGGTGATCGCGTGCAGGTCGACGACGCAGTAGAAGGCGTCGGCGGTGTCCTGCATGGTGACCCACTCGCGCAGGGCGCCGAGGTAGTTGCCGAGGTGGAAGGAGTCGGCGGTCGGCTGGATGCCCGAGAACACGCGCGGCTTGGCCGCGGACTGGCTTTCGCTGCTCACGGCCCGATTCTCCCAGTGCGCGGACGGTGCGCGGGAGCGGGTCCGCTTCAGTTCTTGCGCTGGTTCTCCGGCTGGATCTTCTTCTTCCGGAACACCCCGGCGACCATGCCGACGATGCCGAGGCCGACGGCCGTCACCCCGACCGGCATGTTCAGCTTGTCCACGGCGGTGGACTGCGCGAGCACGGCGGGCGCCGCGGCGGCGCTCGGCGCCGTCAGGAGCATGGCGAGCAGTGCCGCACCGAGCGCGGTCAGGCGCGCGTACCCACTGGTGGTTCGGCTGCGCACGAGCGTGCCTCCCTTGACAGACCCGTTCCAGGTCGACGTTTTTCGGCGGAGCTCACGGCGGACGGTAGCGACCGCGGATGGCGAGCGGGGTCGCATCGCGTGAACCGGCCGCGACGGAGGGGAGCATAGTGACCGGCGCGAGGGTCACCCGAGCGGGTATTTTGATCTTGGAATGCCGCTGGCCAGGGGCGGAGGCCGGACGCGCAGGCCCGACCTCCGCCGTCAACCGAGTGTGACATGAGTCACAAGCGAGCCTAGGCCGGGCGTCTCACCGGAGGGCCGTGACGCCCAACTGCCGCCGCCCCACCGGCTGGTAGGTGGTGCTGCGCTGCCGCGCGGGGCGGCCGATCCGGCCCGCCAGCTCGTGCAGCTCCTCGACGCTGCGCTCGGAGCCGTGCTCGGAACCGGCCATCCGGCTGATCGTCTCCTCCATCAGGGTGCCGCCGAGGTCGTTGGCGCCCCCGGCCAGCACCTCCCCGGTGCCCTCGTCGCCGAGCTTGACCCACGAGCACTGCACGTTGTCGATCCGCCCGTGCAGCAGCAGGCGGGCCATCGCGTGCACCGCGCGGTTGTCCCGCCGCGTCGGCCCGGGCCGGGCCAGACCGGCCAGGTAGATCGGCGCGTTGCGGTGCACGAACGGCAGCGGGACGAACTCGGTGAACCCGGCCGCCCCGTGCTCGCGGGCGCGGTCCTGCACCCGCGCGAGCGTCTTCAGGTGCCCCAGCCAGTGCTCCGGGTTGTCGACGTGGCCGTACATCATCGTCGACGAGGACGGGATGCCCAGCCGGTGCGCGGTGCTCACCACCTCGATCCACTCGGCGGCGGGCAGCTTGCCCTTGGTGAGCACCCACCGGACGTCGTCGTCGAGGATCTCGGCGGCGGTGCCCGGGATGCTGCCCAGCCCGGCCTCCTTCAGCTCGGCGAGCCAGTCGGCGATGCTCACCCCGGCCTTGGCCGCCGCGCTGACCACCTCCATCGGGCTGAAGGCGTGGACGTGCATCTCCGGCACCCGGGTCCGCACCGCGCGCACCAGGTCGGCGTAGCCGCTGACCGGCAGCCGGGGGTCGATGCCGCCCTGCATGCAGACCTCGGTGGCCCCGGCCCGCCACGCCTCCTCGGCGCGGTCGGCGACGTCGTCCGGGGAGAGCCGGAAGGCGTCGGCGTCGCGCTCCCGCTGGGCGAAGGCGCAGAACCGGCAGCCGACGTAGCAGATGTTGGAGAAGTTGATGTTGCGGTTGACCACGTAGGTCACGTCCTCGCCGACCACCTCGCGGCGGTACCCGTCGGCGATCCGGGCCAGCTCCTCCATCGCCGGGCCGTCGCAGGTCATCAGGGCCATCGCGGCGGCGTCGTCGGCCAGCAGCGCGGCCGGGTCGCGCTCGGCCAGGCGCAGCGCCCCGCGCACGTCGGCGTCGAGCCGCTCCGGTGCCGCCGCGGGGACCTGCTTGCGCAGCTCGTCCCAGTCGCCGTAGACGGTGTCGAAGTCGCCCCGCCGGTCCTCGCTGCGCCCGGCGGTGTCGATGCTGCGGTGCAGGTCGGTGCGGCCGATCGACTCGAAACCGCCGTCGGGCTCCTGCCACTCCCGGGGCTGCGGCACGGCGTCCTCGCGGGCCAGCCCGTCGGCGTCGGCCAGCGCGGCGACGTGCCCGGCGACCCGCAGGTCCAGCCACTGCGTGCTGTCCCCGGCCAGCCCGGCGCGGACGTGGCGGGGGTAGGCGGTCAGCCGCTCCCGGAGGGTGAACCCGCCTTCGGCGGTGACCGCGGCGAGCTCGTCGATGTGCGGCCACGGCCGTTCCGGGTTGACGTGGTCGGGCGTCACCGGCGACACCCCGCCCCAGTCGTCGATCCCGGCGCGCAGCATCAGCAGGTGCTCCTCGCCGACCAGGTTCGGCGGTGCCTGCACGCTCACCCCGGAGGGCATCAGCAGCCGGGCGACCGCGACCGCGGCGGCGAGCTCGTGCAGGTCGGCGTCCGGGGTCCCGCGCATCGCGGTGTCCGGTTTGGCCCGGAAGTTCTGCACGATGACCTCTTGCAGGTGGCCGTACTGCCGGGCGCTGGCCCGCAGCGCGAGCAGCGACTCGGCCCGCTCGGTCCGGGTCTCGCCGATGCCCAGCAGCACCCCGCTGGTGAACGGCACCGCGACCCGCCCGGCGTCGGCGAGCACCCGCAGCCGCACCGCCGGGTCCTTGTCCGGGCTGCCGTAGTGCGGCCCGCCCGGCTCCGACCACAGCCGCTCCGCGGTGGTCTCCAGCATCATGCCCATGCTCGGCGAGACCGGCTTGAGCCTGGTCAGCTCCGACCAGCTCAGCACCCCGGGGTTGAGGTGCGGCAGCAGGCCGGTCTCCTCCAGCACCGCGATGGCGCAGGAGCGGAGGTAGTCGATGGTCGAGGAGTAGCCGCGGGCGTCGAGCCACTCGGCGGCGGCGGGCCAGCGCTCCTCCGGCCGGTCCCCGAGGGTGAACAGCGCCTCCTTGCACCCCGCGGCGGCGCCCTGCCGGGCGATCTCCAGGACCTCCTCGCGCTCCAGGAACGCGGCCTCCACGCGGTGCGGGACGGTGGCGAACGTGCAGTAGTGGCAGCGGTCCCGGCACAGTCTGGTGAGTGGGACGAACACCTTGCGGCTGTAGGTGATCAGGCCCGCGCGCCCCTCGGCGACCAGGTGCGCGTCGCGGGCCCGGGCCGCGGCGGCGAGCAGGACGTCGAGGTCGTCGTCCCGCGCGTGCAGCAGGACGGCGGCTTCGGTGGCGTCGAGGGCGACCCCGTCGGTGGCGCGGCGGAGTGCCCGGCGCATCGCCGATGCGCTCGGGACCGGTTCGGATGTTTCTTGATCTACCGACACCCCCCGACTCTAGGTCGGGCGGCGGCGCGCTGCCGAGTCCGCGATCGCGTACCAGAACATCACTCTCGGCTACCTAATTACTCCGTTGCGCTCTACCGGGCGTCCCCAGATCAGGCGCAAAATCCTCCGGCAATGTCTTTGTGTCCAATTTGCCGTCCTGGGGAGGACATGTGTCCCACAAACGCATGAGAGGTCGAGTGGCGAAGATCGCCGGCTCGGCCCTCACCCTGGCGCTGCTGGTCCCGGCCGGCGTCGTCGGGACTTCGGAGCCGACGAGCGCGTCCACCGCCGCGCCCGCGCACTTCGTGGTGATCGGCCCCTACGGCGACGGCCTCGACGCGACCGAGGATTCGGTGCGCTCGGCGGGCGGCACCGTGCTGCAGAGCTGGCCGCAGATCGGCGTCGTGGTGGCCAGTTCCACCGACCCGGCCTTCGCCGAGGCGGTGCGCGGGATGCCCGGGGTGCAGCAGGCCGGTGCCAGCCGCAACCTCGCCGAGCAGCTCCCGCCCGCGAAGCCGCAGCGCTTCGAGCAGCTCGAAGGCACCGTCGACGCCGCCCCGCTGGCCGCCGCACCCGGTGCCGAGCCGCTGGAGCCCGAGCAGTGGGACCTGCCGCTGATCAAGGCCGCCGAGGCGCACGAGATCTCCCAGGGCAGCGAGGACATCACCGTCGGCGTGCTGGACTACGGCATCGACCCGGAGCACCCCGACCTGCGCGCCAACCTCGACACCTCGCGCTCGGTGAGCTGCGTCGAGGGCGGCGGCACGCCGGACACCGACCCGGCGAAGTGGGCCCCGGAGAACCAGAGCCAGGACCACGGCACCCACGTGGCCGGCACCATCGCGGCGGCGCGCAACGGCGTCGGCATCGCGGGGGTCGCCCCGGACGTCTCGCTGGCCTCGATCCGGGTGATCAGCGACGAGGGCTTCATCTACCCCGAGTTCGCGGTCTGCGGGTTCATCTGGGCCGCCGAGCACGGCATCGACGTCACCAACAACTCCTACTTCGTCGACCCCTGGTACCTGTGGTGCGAGAGCGACCCCGACCAGCGCGCCGGGGCCGAGGCGGTCCGCCGCGCGGTCGCCTACGCCCAGTCCCGCGACGTGGTGAACGTGGTGTCGGCGGGCAACAGCAACTGGGACCTGTCCAAGCCGATCCACGACACGAACAGCCCGAACAACGGCGGGCCCACCCAGGACCGCCGGACCGGGCACGACTGCCACGTGCTGCCCGGTGAGCTGCCCGGCGTGGTGTCGGTCTCGGCGGTCGGCGCGGAGTCGGTGAAGTCCTACTACTCCAGCTACGGGTTGAACTCCATCACCGTGACCGCGCCCGGCGGCGACTCCCGGCAGATCCCGGACACGCCGTCGGCCAACGGCCGCGTCCTGTCCACCGTCCCCGGCGGCGGTTGGGGCTGGATGCAGGGCACCTCGATGGCCGGTCCGCACGCCGCGGGCGTGGTGGCGCTGCTGCGCAGCACCCACCCGGACTGGCCCGCGCAGCGGGTCGTCGGCGCGCTGAAGCAGCAGGCCGACACGCTGGAGTGCCCGGTGCGCTACGACCCCGACGGCGACGGCACCGTCGACGCGGTGTGCGCGGGCGGCGCGACCGGCGCCGGGTTCTACGGCGCGGGCATGGTGGACGCGCTCGACGCGGTCCGCTGACCGGCGCGGGGCGCTCCCCCGGCGGGAGCGCCCCGACGCCCGGTGGTTCTCGGCGGTGAGTTGCCAGCCGGTGAGTTGCCAGCCGGTGGGTTGCCAGCCGGTGAGTTGCCGGTGCCCCGGCGGCGCCGCACGCTCGCAGAGGAGCGTCGTCTACCTCTGGGCGGAACACCGTGGCGAAATCCGAGACCTTCGTGATCGTCGGTGCCGGACTGGCCGGGGCCAAGGGCGCCGAGGCGCTGCGCGAGCAGGGCTTCGACGGCCGGATCGTGCTGCTCGGCGCCGAGCGCAGGCGGCCGTACCAGCGCCCGCCGCTGTCCAAGGGCTACCTGATGGGCACCGAGGACTTCGAGGTCGCCCACGTGCACCGCCCCGACTGGTACGCCGAGCACGACGTGGAGCTGCGCACCCGCACCGAGGTCACCGGCCTCGACCGGGCCGCGCACCGGCTCGCGCTCGCCGACGGTTCCGCGCTGGACTACGACAAGCTGCTGCTCACCACCGGTGCCCGTCCCCGGACGCTGCCGGTCCCGGGTGCGGGGTCCGCGCTGCACCTGCGCACCGGGCTGGACTCCGAGCGGTTGCGCGCCACCCTGGCCCAGATCCGGCGGCTGGTGGTGGTCGGCGCGGGCTGGCTCGGGCTGGAGGTCGCCGCCGCCGCGCGCACGAACGGGGTGCGGGTGAGCGTCGTCGACATCGCCGAGCTGCCGATGCAACCGGCGCTGGGCCGGGAGGTCGGGGAGGTCTTCGCCCGGCTGCACGAGTCCAACGGCGTCGACTTCCACCTGGCCACCGGCGTCGAGGAGATCACCACCGACGACGGGCGGGCCACCGGGGTGCGGCTGTCCGGCGGGCTGCGGCTCGCGGCGGACGCGGTGGTGGTGGCGGTCGGCGTCGAACCGGAGACCGGGCTGGCCGAGCGCGCCGGGCTGCGGGTGGACGACGGCATCGTGGTGGATTCCGCGCTGCGCACCGAGGACCCCGACGTGGTGGCCGCCGGGGACGTCGCCAACGCCTTCCACCCGGTGCTGGGCCGCTGGCTGCGGGTGGAGCACTGGGCGACCGCGCGCGACCAGCCCGCCACCGCGGCGGCGACCATGCTCGGCGGCGCGGGCCGCTACGCCGAGCTGCCGTACGCCTTCACCGACCAGTACGACCTGGGCATGGAGTACCTCGGCCACGCCGCACCCGGGGACTACGACCAGGTGCTGTTCCGGGGCGACGTGGACCGGCAGGAGTTCATCGCGTTCTGGCTGGACAACGGGCGGGTGCTGGCGGGGATGAACGTCAACACCCCCGACGTCGGGCACCAGATCGGCACTCTGATCAGCTCCGGCGCGATGGTCGACACCGCCAGGCTCGCCGACCCCGACGTGCACCTCGACGAGTTCATCGCCCGCTGAAGGCTCCCCACCGGGCGTCACCCGAAAGCGACGTGAGTGAGGGGCACCCTTGCCCAAGTTACTGGGACAAGGGTGCCCCTCACCTCGAAAAACTCCACCCGGCCGGGCCACCGGATCCGCGTGTCCGGCAGCACCCGAGCTGCTCGCCGCGCCGGAACCCGCCGCCGCACGCCGACCCCTGCGCCGATTCACCTGAAAGGGTGGTGAGTGAGGGGCACCCTTAGCCGCGTTACTTGGTACAGGGTGCCCCTCACCTGGGAAAAGTTCACCTGGTCGGGTGCGCCGGGGGCGGGGGCGGAGCCGGGGGGTGCGGTCTGCGGCGGTGCGGGTTGCGGACCCAGGCCCCTGCCGGAAAAGGCGTTTGCCGACCACTCCTTCCGGAGTACGTTCGGTCCACTCCACCGAAGTGCTCCGGAGGCCCGCTTGCGCGAACTCACCTACCTGGTCGCGTCCACACTGGACGGACGCATCACGGGTCCGGCCAACGACAACCCGGACTTCTTCCTCCTCGAAGGCGACCACGCCCAACCCATCCGCGACGAGTTCCCCGAGATCATCCCGACCCACCTGCGGCCGATGCTCGGCATGGTGGACGTGCCCAACGAGCAGTTCGACACCGTCCTGCAGGGACGCGGCAGCTACGACATCGGGCTGCGCGAAGGCATCACCAACGCCTACCGGCACCTGCGCAGCATCGTGTTCTCCCGGACCATGGCCGAAAGCCCGGATCCGACCGTCGAACTGGTGCGCACCGACCCCGTCGCGAAGGTCCGCGAGCTCAAGCGCGAACCCGGCGCGGGGATCTGGCTCTGCGGCGGCGGGAAGCTCGCCGCGGCGCTGCTGCCGGAGATCGACCGGATCGTCGTCAAGCTGCACCCGGTCGTCGCGGGCGACGGGATCCCGCTGTTCGGCGGGGACTTCTCCCCCACCCGGTTCCGGCTGACCCGCACGCAGCCCTTCGACAGCGGGGTCGTGCACCTGACCTACCGGCCATGACGACCAGGACCAACATCACACTACGAAGCCGGGTGGGAGTGCTGCCCGCGACCGCCACCAGCGGCGAAGCCGAGTTCTTCGCACGCCCGGTCATTGATCCGTGCTCCGTTGCGGTGCACCGAATGCAGGATTCCGTTGAAGACGAGGTTCCACATCCGATAATTCGCCTGGATTTGCCGGAGGCCGACCGTGAACCGGTTGCCGTGCACGTCGGTGATGTCGAGCAAGTAAGTCGCCCAACCACGGGATATCGCGATGTCGGTCAGCTCGTACGTGCTGACCCATCGCTTGGACGACGCCAGCCAATCGGCTCCGGCGAACAAGGCGTTGTCCCTGACGACGACGTAGAGCGGGTAGACGAAGAAGAGGAGGATCAGCAGAACCATCCACGGGTACGCACCGACCCAGCCGAACCCACCGAAGTGCAGCGTCACGACGAGCGCGCAGGACGCGGCGATGAAGGCGGACGCACCGATAGCGGTCCCCCGCCCCACCACGTAGACCTCGTGCACCGGACCGAAACCCGACGGAGGTCTTCGTCTTCGGGGAACGGTCATCTCGTCATCATCAGCGGCGTCGAAATGCCCGACCCTGGGAGCGGTCGGCGGATGCGGTTCACCGGTTTCACGATCCGGACGGGGAGGAAGTACAACATTTCCCTCGAATTCTGCGTTCACGATCGACATCACCTGGTCATTTTCGGATTGATTTCGGCGAGCTTGTCCCCCACTCCTGCCATCCATTCGTAGGCTTCGTCGCCGTATTCCTCCACGAGGAAGCCGACGCCAGTGGAGACCACCGCACCGGCAAGCACCGCAACGGTGACCGGCGCACTCGCCAAGGCGGCACCAGCGAGGGCACCAGCACCGAGGGATCCGACACCGGCGGCAATGACTTGGACCGGGTTCTTGCCGTCAACGATGTCGAGCACCGACGTGGTCGTCGTGAGCGCCGCACCGATCACCGGAACGCGTTTGAGGAGCGGGAGGGCGTTCGCGATGCGCGACTGCTTCGGGACAACGCTCGCCGTCACGGCCACTTTCAGCCACTTCGGGGATTTGCCGAGGAACCTGGCCGGATAACCGGCGAACGCCCGACGCGTCGCCTCCTGCTTCTCGACGAGCTTGCCGACTTGCAGGATCGACATCTGCAGCCGCGCCGCGGCGCTGAACTTCGCATCGTTGGCCCACGTTCCCAACGCGTTGGACTGCGCTTCGAGCCTGGCGGCCATTCCTACGAACTTGCTCGTCCGGGCCACCACTCCGCCCGCTGCGGCGGTGAGCGTGTCGGCGGCGTTGAAGTACTTCTTCTCCCAGTAGTTGTCGAAGTACTTCGCCAACACGCCCTGCGACTCGTTCTCCTTCTTCCGAGCGTCATCCACGATCTCGGTGGCCTCGACGAAACTCTTCACCTGCTTGAGGTAGACGGCCTGTGCGCGAACAGCAGCGCTGTGCGCGAGCTCGTCCGAAGGCGTCGGCTGGGAGGGCAGCTCCAGCGGGGCCGCGGGTGCCGCACCCGGCCCGAGGATGTAATCGCCCTTGATGACCAACCGGCCCTCGATGGCTACTCGCCTCGCTTCCTCCATCTTCGTGAGCACGGTGTCGATGTCGTCGGCGTGCACCCGCATCGCCGCCGCCATATCGGCGAAGGCGGCGGCGATGTCCTCGATCTGGCCACCGGCTTTCGCCATGAAGGCGCGGGCGGCCTCGGCGGCCGTGCCCGCCCACGCGCCCTCGGACACCGAACGCGCGGACTGGACCTGGCCCGCCGTCGTCGCGGACTGCTCACCCGCATCGCGCATCCAGTCGGCCACCGCGCGAATGCTGCGCGGTCGCGCACGCACCGCGATGTTCAGCTGCCCTCCCACGTCTCCCCCGTTCAGCCTGGTGAACCCCGTCGCAGGAATTCGCCGGCGGCCACCTCGTCCGATTCCCGGTACACGTCGCGTCCGTCGGCGACAGCTTCAGCGCCTGCGGAGAGGCCGACGACCACGTCACCCAACTCCTCGGTCATGAGGGACAGCACCGCTCGGATCAATACCGTGACGGAGCCGGCCTCGACCTCCGGCGGATCATCTATCGATTCCTCGAGATCCGTCGCGGCATCACGCATCCTGGTGGCGACGAATCCCAGTTCCGGGTCCTTCGCGTAGAGGCGTTCCACCACGTTCCCCTTCCGGTCAGCGCAAGTCCTTCGGGATTTCGACGTTCCACAGGATCACGTCGGCGTCGCCACGTCGTTGCAATTCCTGGAGCGCTGCCCAGCGCAGCGACACCCAGGGTTGCCGTTCTCCACAGGCTTCGACGAGCAGGGCCAAGGACGAATAGGCGAGTACCGCGATCTGGCCGTCCTCGGTGGCCCGCAATTCAAGAACCGCCTCGCGGTCGCCGCGGGTGAACTTCTTCGACGGGACGTACGCGAGTTCACCGTGCTCTTCGTCCACACCGGAGGCCGAATCCAGCACAGCCGGGGCTACCATCTCGCGCTCCTCCGAGTCGCCGCGCTCCGCCATGCGCTCGCCGCCCCCAACGGCCGCTCCCCCGCGGGGAGCCAACTACATTTCCCGACCCACGCGTGAACAGGATAATGATCGGGTTCCCGTCATGGATCCGCTAGATGGAGTGCGTCGTTGCGCTACTCATCTATTGCAGGACGGAGAAATGAATCTCGCGGCGGTAGTTCCGCACACTCGCATCTGGTATTTCCCGAGCCGTTCCAACAGAACCGGATCACACTTCGGCAACCGAATGGCGACGGCCACCGACGCGAGAACCACCCGTCCGGAGCGGAGTCCTGCACCTGACCTACCGGCGCGGGGCGTTCTCCCCGGAGAAGGAGGCGAAGTAGGCGGCGGCCATGTCCTCGTCGCCGTGCCCGGCCTCGACCGCCCGGCGGAACCGCTCGCGGCAGGCCTCGGCGACGTCGAGGCGCAGCGGTCCGCCGGTGACCTCGGCGATCAGCGTGGCGTCCTTGAAGGCGCCGCGCACCGTGAACGACGGGGCGTAGTCGCCGTCGAGGATCGCGGTGCCCTTGACGTGCGCGTACGGGGAGTCGGTGGGGGTGCCGTCGAGGGCTTCGAGGAAGTCGCGGGGGTCCACGCCGAGCGAATCCGCCAGCGCCATTGACTCCCCGACCGCGTTGGTCAGCGCCAGCACCCAGGCGTTGGTCGCGAGCTTGAGCCGGGTGCCCGCCGCCCCGGCGGCGTCCGCACCGACCCACATCGTGCGGCCCAGCGCGTCGAACACCTGCCGGGCCCGGTCCCGGACCGCCTCGGGCGCGGCGGCGAGCACGGTGAGCGTCCCCTGCTCGGCGGGGCGCACGGTGCCCAGCACCGGCGCGTCCACCAGGTGCACGCCCGAGGCCACCGGCACCACCTGGGCCATGCCCCGCACCCCGATCGTGCCCATCTGCAACCACAGCGCCTCGTCGCCGAGCGCGCCGACGGCCTCCCGCCCGGCACCGGCGGTGGCCTCGCCGTCGATCAGCATGGTGACCAGCACGTCGGCGTCGCGGGCGGCCTCGGAGGGGCTGTCGGCGACCACCGCGCCGTCCTCGGCCAGCGCCTCGGCCTTGGTCCGGGTCCGGTTCCAGACGCGGACGGTGAACCCGGCGCGGAGCAGGTTGCGCACCATCGGCGCCCCCATCGCGCCGGTCCCCAGGAAAGCCACGGTGGTCATCCACACCTCCTCGTGCTCGTGTTCCCGCCGGGGTACCCAGCACGCGACCGGAGCACGCCGCCGCCGTTGATCGTTTCGCCGGGATCCGCCCGGTGGACGACCTATGATCGCGCGATGTGCGCGCATATCGTGCTGGCCGAGGACGATCCGAAGCAGGCCGAGCTGGTGCGCCGGTACCTGGTCCGGGAGGGGCATTCGGTGGCCGTGGTCGCCGACGGCGACGCGGCGCTGCGGGAGGTGCGCCGCCACGAGCCGGAGCTGCTCGTGCTCGACGTGATGCTGCCGCGGCTGGATGGCCTGGACGCGTGCCGGGCGCTGCGCCGCGAGTCCGGCGTGCCGGTGCTGATGCTCACCGCTCGGTCCACTGAGGACGACATGGTGCGCGGCCTGGATTCGGGCGCCGACGACTACCTGACCAAGCCGTTCAGCCCGCGGGAGCTCGTCGCCAGGGTGCGCGCGCTGCTGCGCCGGGCGCGCCGTCCCGCCGAGGCGAGCAGCCGGGTGCACCGGGTGGGGGCGCTCGCGGTGGACCCGGTCCGCCACGAGGTGCACGTCGACGGCCGCGCGGTGGACTGCACGCCGGGCGAGTTCCGGTTGCTCGAAGCGCTGGCGGCGCAGGCCGAGCGGGTGTTCACCCGGGAACAGCTCCTGGAGCGGCTGCACGGGTACGACCGCGACATCACCGGGCGTGCGATCGACGTGCACGTGACGAACCTGCGCAAGAAGATCGAACCGCGGCCGCGCCGACCCGTCCGGCTGGTGACGGTGTACGGCGTCGGCTACAAGCTCACCGCGGGGCCGGCCGATGCGCCATAGCCTGCTCGCGCGGCTGCTGGCGGCCTCGGTGCTGGTGGCGGTCGCCGCCGTCGCGGCGACGGCGTGGCTCGCCGCCCGGACCACCAGCGGCGCCATCCGGCAGGAGCAGGGCGTCGTCCTCACCGACGGAACCCGCGTCTACAGCGCCTTGCTCGACTTCGCGGCGACCCACCCGGACTGGTCCGGCGTCGGCCCGCTGGTCCGGTCGCTCGCCGCGGAGACCGGTCGGCGGGTCGTGCTGGTGACCCAGGACCGGTCGCCCATCGCGGATTCGGCCGCCGGTGGCGCGCCGCTGCCCGCGACCGCCTCCGCGGTGGTCGATCCGCTGGCGGTCGACGCCGCGCTCGTCCCGGACGCGCCCGCGGACCGGATCGCCCCCGCGGCGGTGGGTCCCTTCCGGCTCACCGCGGCGGAGCGGCGACGGCTGCACGCGGGAGCCGAACGGGTCCTGCGCTGCGCCCGGTCGGCGGGCGAGCGCGGGGCCATCGCGGCGGACCCCGGCGGCCGGCCGCGCGTCGTCGGCGCGTCCCCGCAGGTGCTGGCCCGGTGCGGGGCGGGCGCGCTCGGCGCGGCGACGCCCACCGAGCGCACCGCGCTGGACGCGTTGCAGGGCCTGGTGAACGGCTGCCTCGGGCGGCAGGGCCTGCCGCCGGTGCACCTGGCGCTCGACCTGACCTGGACCCAGGCCGGCACCTCGCCCGCCCCGGCGGTGCCCGCCGACCGGGTCCGGACCTGCCTGGACGGCGCCCGGCACGAGCAGCTCGCGCCGTTCGTGGCTCCGGCCGCGCTGCTGTTCGTGACCACCGGGACCGGGGAGGCGCCCAACGCGTTCGACCTCTCCCCGGCCAACCAGGTCCGCATCGCCGTGGTCGCGTCGGGGGTGCTGGTGCTGGCCGTGGCGGTCACGGTGCTCGTGGGACGACGCCTGGTTCGCCCGCTGCACGCGCTGACCGACGCCGCGCAGCGGATGGCGGGCGGTGAGCTGGACGCCCGGGTCGCGGTGCACGGCCGCGACGAGGTCGCGCGGCTCGGGTCCGCGTTCAACGACATGGCCGCGGCCCGCCAGCGGACCGAAGCACTGCGCAAGGTGATGGTCGGCGACGTGGCCCACGAGCTGCGCACCCCGCTGTCCAACATCCGCGGCTGGCTCGAAGCGGCCGAGGACGGCGTCAGCGACCGGGACCCGGCCCTGATCACGTCGTTGTTGGAAGAGGCCCTGCTGCTGCAACGCGTGATCGACGACTTGCAGGACCTGGCGATGGCCGACGCGGGACAGCTCGCGCTGCACCCCGAGGCGGTGCGGCTCGCCGACCTGCTCGACCAGGTGGCGACCGCGCCGGTCGAGGTCTCCGCCCCCGCGGACCTGGAGCTGGTGGCCGATCCGGTGCGGTTGCGGCAGGTGGTCGGCAACCTCGTCGCCAACGCGGTCCGGCACACGCCGGAGGGCGGTTCGATCACCGTGCGGGCGAGGCAGGACGGTGCGGAGGTGGTGATCGAGGTGGCCGACACGGGTTCGGGCATCGACCCCGAGGACCTCCCGCACGTGTTCGACCGCTTCTGGCGCGCGGAGAAGTCCCGGAACCGGGAGACCGGGGGCAGCGGGCTGGGCCTGGCGATCGCCCGGAAGCTCGCCGAGGCGCAGGGCGGCGGCGTCACCGCGACGAGCACGCCCGGCGTCGGGTCGACGTTCACCGTGCGGCTGCCCGCGGGAAGCTGACAAGTTCCTGACAACCGCCGCCTAGCTTGGCCGCATGATGAGCACGAAGTGGAAGGGCCTGGTCGTCGGGGCTGCGGCGCTGGCGGTGGGCACGCTGACCGCCGCGCCCGCCGCGGCCGAGTCCGTCGCCGAGCACCGCCTGGCCACCAGCGCCGAGGAGCAGCGAGCGGTGCAGGACTACTGGACGCCCGAGCGCATCGCCGCGCTCACCGAGCCCGCCTCGGACAACCCGCCCAAGGCCGGGCCGGACGGGGCCCCGTGGACCAACCGCAACGCGCTGAACGAAACCGTGGGGCGGCTGTTCTTCACCGACCACGGCGAGGACGCGAGCTGCACCGCGACCGTGGTCCAGGCGGCCAACCGCAGCACGATCGTCACGGCCGGGCACTGCGTCAACGCCACGAACCTCCTCGGCGAGGACAACCAGTGGACCCGCAACGTGTTGTTCATCCCCGCCTATCACGACGGGCGGGAGCCCTTCGGCCGGTTCACCGGCCGGATCAGCTTCGTCGACGCGACCTGGCTGGACAACGACCAGCAGCACGGGGAGATCTACGGCGCCTACGACCAGGCCACCGTGGTGCTCAACCCGAACGAGCGCGGGCAGCGGGTCCAGGACGCGGTCGGCGCCGCCCAGCGCATCGGCTTCGACAAGCCGGGCGCGGGCACCGCGACGGCGTTCGGCTACCCGCGCGCCGCGTCCGATCCCGAGCGGGAAGGGCTGCCCGAGTACATCGGCGAGCGGCTCGCCTTCTGCCGGGGTCCGGCGAAGGAGTACCCCGGCACTCCCGACAACCCCGCCGCGCCCGGGCTGTGGGGCGTCGCCTGCGTCATGGGCGGCGGTTCCAGCGGTGGCCCCCGGTTCGCCGCGCTGTCCCCGGAGACCGGCATCGGCACGGTCGTCGGCACCAACACCCGCAGCGCGTACTTCGACGGCGCGGGCAACCCGTGCCCGCTCGGCGAGCAGGAGGGCTGCACCCGGTACCTCGTGGGGCCGCAGTTCACCGAGGAGATCACCCTGCCCCTCCACCAGACGGCCCAGCACGCCTGGTGACCCACCACCGACCGGCGCAGCCCCGGATCGCGTTCCGGGGCTGCGTCCCTTCCGCCGTGCGGTCGGCGGGGATCACGAAGGCACGAGGAGGATGTCGAGAACGGGCACGACCTCCATCGCGCCCGAATACCCTGTGCTCCATGCACGAACGACGAATTCCGGCCACAACCCGAACCCTCGGAATCGTGCGCCCGGACCGGGGCGGACCACGCGGGGGAAAGCCGCGGAACAAGGCCCACGACCTCTTCGTCGCGCTCGCGTTGACGCTGATCTCCGCGACGTTCCTCTCCATCGGCATCGTGAACGTGTTGACCATGACCGGAACCATTTCCCCGGTGGTCGCCCGGGTCCTCATCCTCGTACCGGTGGGTCTTCTCACCGTGGGCGCGATGTTCATCGCCCTGGCCGGCCCGACCTCACCCCCGCGCATCAGTCGCCGGCGGAAGACCGAATAGAGGGCGCGTTCCGCCATGGCAATTCTGACGACAACCCTCTCCTTCGTTCTCTTCGCCGTCTTCGCCTACTGGTCCGCTCGCTGGTGGCGGCAGTGGTCCCGCACCCGCCGGAGCCCGATACTCGGCGACGTGCAGCCCTCGGCGTTCCGGTACGTCACCTCGGCGTGGATGCTCCCGGAGGACTGGCACCCAGCCGGACGGCGGTGGCCCAAGCCCGACGAAACGCGGACGGACGAAGAAGCGAAGGCCTACGCCAGGCTCGCGAAGTCCCGGAGCAACGGGCATCTCCTCTCCGGTGAATTCCTCATCGCACTCGGCGGCGCGATGATGGGATCCGTCGCCATGGACGTGTTCTCCCAGGGCCCCAACGCCGAACTGGAAAAGGAAATCGGCCTCGTGGTCGCAGCCGTGCTGGTCGCGATCGGACTGCTCCTGGCACGCATGATGAGCCCCTCGTGGGGCAAGGTCGCCGACCGGTACGAGAAATTCGCCCGCCCGAACCGGCGGCGGGCGCCCTCCCGGCGACGACGCGCACCGAGCGCCAGGCGACTCCCGGCGACCGACGCACCCACTCGCCGATCGAAGTTCAGCCCGTTCACCATCGGGACGAAACGCCGCGGTCCCGCCGACTCCAGCAGACCACGTGGCCGGGAACGATGAGACCCCGGTACTTCGACCACCGCATCGCCCCCGTCGCGTCGACGACCTCTCCTCCCCGACCGGGCGTGAGTGGTACAGGCGGGCGAACTGGTCGGAGTGGTCGAGCGGCATGATGTGGCCATGACGGCTGGACCCGTGCCCTCCCACGACGATGAGGTCGAGGTAACCCTTTCCGATTTGAAGGCGACCCCGGGCAAGTTCGCGCGCATGGCGCAGGACGGCTACCGGGTTTACGTGACCGAGTGCGGCACCCGGCTCGCCGCTCTGCTGTCCACCGACGCGGCCGACCACATCGCGGAGGAGGAGGACGCCTACTGGTCCCGCCGGGCGTGGGAAGCCGAGCCGTCCGGCACCGTGTCGTGGGAAGAAGCGATCCGCGAACTCGAAGGCGGCCGCGGGTGAACCTGGGCGGTCGGCAGGACGAGCGCACCACGGACGCGGTCACAGCGCTGGCCAAGCCGGACGAACCGGTGCGACGGGGAATGCACGAATCGGCCGCCTTGTCAGCTTCGCGGTCGCACCGTTCTCGCCCTGCCTGGGCTACTGGGCTGAACGAGTGGCGCGGCCCGGTTGAGTAGAAACCCCGTCACCACGTCGGCACCCGTTCGATACCGTCGCCCGCGCGGACGGCTACCGAGGGGGAATGATCCGTGACCGTGCGAATCGATCCGGCGACCCTGAGAAGCATGGCCGGTGACCTGGAACAGTCGACCGAGGCCCTGGGTGAGGCACGCCCTCTGCCACCGGCCGACGCGGGGCCGTCCAGCGCCGCTGTCTCGGCGACCGCCGCCGACCTGCTGCGCGCCGCCGCCGGGTACGTCGAGGTGGTGCATCGTGGCGCGGCCGACCTCGATGCCAACAGCGCGGACTACGCCTCCACCGACGACGCCAATTCCGGCCTGTTCCAACGGATGGGGCACTGATCAGCCGTGGCGCTGAACACTTGGGTCGCAGGCGATCCGGCTGCGATGCGCGGCTACGCGGAGCAGGTACACCTCCTCGGGACGAATACCGAGCGGGTCGCCACGGGACAGCATCAGGTCCGCACCGCAGCAGCCGCCGCGTGGGAAGGGCAAGCGTCCGAAGCTTTCCAACGCTGGGCGACGGAGCAAGCCGGTGGCGGTGACACGCTCGCCGAGCTTTTCGTAGCAACCGCACGGGCGGTCGAAGCGTGGTCCGACGAGATCGACACCGTGCGAGCGCGCATGGAGCAAGCCAAGCAGGTAGCCGCCGAAGGTCGATTGATGGTCCTCGGTGACCTGATCCACCCACCGGCTGCCGCACGCCCGGAACCGACCGGAATGCCCTCGGCGGAACTCCCCCGGACAGCCGCCGAAGCAGAGGCGGCCCGAGCGCGGCGAGCCGCGCAGGAGTCCGCGTTCGCCGAAGCCAGGGCCACCGTCGAGCAAGCCCGGGGCCTGGAGCGCGCCGCGCACGAGAAGCTCGTCCACGCGCTGAACGAGGCGAAGGACGCTCTCCAAGGCCTCCCGCAGGGTGCGGAGTGGGCTCAGGCCGGAGCGCACCCGACGAACCCGGCGGGGGCTGCCCTCGCACATGCCGCGACAGCCGTGGAAGGCCGCGCCGCCGACGCGACCCGAGGCATGTTCGAGCAGGCCATGACGCAGGGCCCAGCAGCGGTGCACGGCTGCTGGTCGTCGCTGTCCACTGCTCAACGCGCCGATCTCATCGACCGCTTCCCGCAGCTCGTCGGCAGCGCGGACGGCGTCCCCACCACCGCACGCGACCAGGCGAACATGGCCTTGCTCGCCGGACAGCGACGCGAGCTGGAAGCGAAACAACGATCCGTTCGCAACCACATTGCTGGCATTCGCCCCGGCGAAGGGATGGCAGCGGAGAAGCAACGCCTGGAGTCCCAGGCCGCGGAGATCGAACAAGCCCTCTCCGGCCTTCGAGAACTCGAGGAGAAGGTCCGCCATCCTGATTACTACTTGCTCGGAATCGACTCAACGGCATCCGGCGGTCGGGGGCAGGCGATCATAGCCAATGGAAACCCTGATACCGCCCAGAACGTGGTGACCACCGTCCCGGGAACCTATTCAGACCTTGGCGATGTGATGGACTACGTGGACCGCGGGGATGAGGTGATGCGTCGAGCACAGGACCTGGGGGCGAACGAATCCGTCGCCTCGATCACCTATGCCGGATATGAATCCCCGCCGAGCCTCGCCGATGCCGCGGACGGGGAGTACGCCGAGGACGGCAGCCTTGGCTTGTCCCGCTTCCAGGAAGGGCTTCGCGCGAGCCACCAACTGGAGCAACCGAGCAACAACACGATCATCGGTCACTCGTACGGATCCACTCAGGTGGGATACGCAGCGCGTGATCACGGAGTCCACGCTGACAACATCATTTTCATCGGGTCGCCCGGCGTGGGTGTCGACCACGCCAGCGAACTAGGGGCAGCTCCGGGCCACGTCTGGTCAGGGACCTCCTCCCTCGACATCATCGAATACGCCACGCCGTCTCCGAACCCGCTCGACTACCATGACCCGTTCGACGATCACTGGTTCGGGAGGGACCCGTCGGATCCTTCCTTCGGGGCACGTGAGCTCCCTGTCCGCGACCAGTCGTATCACTCCGATTACTGGAAATACGACGAGTCGTTGGACGGGATGGCACGAGTAGTGGCCGGTGGAGTGGGCAGCTCAGCGGCCAACGAACAGGGAGGCGACTGAGCAATGGAGACCAACCGGAGGAAACCGGCAACGGCGGGGACGGTCGTCGGTTGGATCACCCTCTCACTAGCGCTGTGCGTGTGGGTTTTGATCATTCCGCTGACCAGCTCCGCACTGCTGTTCGCGAGCGAAGTCAGCATCGAAGCCGGGTTCGCCGCGTTCGCCGCCGTCTTTTACGGAATCGTGGGAGCGCTCGGCCTCAGCGCCGTCCTTCACAGTGAACACCGGTCCCGGAAGGCGGCAGGTTGGGTTTACGGCATCTTCCTGTTGCTCGCGGCAGCGGTGGCGATTTCGTTGAACCTTCGCGCGTGACCCCCAAAGCGGTTGCGGGATACCCGATCAGAACTGCCCTTTCCCGACCGTTGAGCGACTTCGATCTCCGTACACGACTTCGGGCCGCATCCCCGCTTCGATGAGCAGCGCGCAACGGCAGCCGTGGCAGGAGCGGAAGGTGATCCAGTCCATCTCCGACGGCTTCGCCAGCGCCAGCGGCTCACCGCACACCGCCTCAGCCGCCGACTCGCCCTCCCACCGCCGCCCTCGGAAGGCGTGCCGCACACCGCCGTCGCCGACCGCCACCGGTAGCCAGTAGTGCCCCATCCGCATCAGCACCCCCAAAATCGGACTTCCGAGACTTTACGTCACTCCGCAGAATTTAGATCACCCATTCGTCATTGGGCTACATGGCAGATGCCGAAGTCACCCGGTCTACTTAACGTCGAGGCGTGCCCTCCGAGCCAAGTCAGCCATTGGTGACGACACGCGACGTCGCGAAGGCGCTCGCCGTATCCCCGCGCACGGTGGCGCGCTGGGTCGAACGCGGCTGGATCACGCCCGACATGACGCTGCCGAGCGGCCACCACCGGTTCCGGCTGGACGAGGTCAAGAGGCAACTGCGGGAGCACGGCGGCCAGCGCGAGCCGTAGCTCCGGAAAACGTGAAAACCTTTGCGGCGCATACGAAAGCCCCGACCGGGAAGGTCGGGGCTTCGTGCTATCTTGCAGTCGCCAAACGAACAAAACAGCAGAGCCGAGCGTAGCAGATGCGCTCCCCGCCACGGCCGTTCCAGGCAGGCCGTGGGTCGGTGTTCGCCCTGGTCATGGTTCACAGCCGTGCAGCGTCCGTGAGAGGGACCGCGCGAGCGTGCACCCCGACGTCTGTGCGAAGGCGGTACCCGGCTCAGCAGGTTTGGAAGCGCGGGGTGCGAGTGCAGGACACCCCTCCCCCGGCTCTGCCCTGCCACCCCGGCCCGGCGGACGAGCAACGACGTCCGCGGGTGATGCCGAAGCGACCGACCGACGGCAGTCACCCCTCCCTGGTCCGGCACCCCCATGCCCGGACCGGGGGCTCAAACCCTGCGCTCCCTCCCTCCGGCAGTCGGGCGACGCGCTCCGCAGCGACTCCCCGGACGTGCTGGCCCTCGACCTGACCGGCGCTGGGCTGAACGAGTGACGCGGCCCGGTTGAGTAGAAACCCCGTCACCACGTCGGCACCCGTTCGATACCGTCCCCGGCGCGGACGGCTACCGAGGGGGAGCACGAGATCAGCCATGGCTTACGGGGACGACCACGTGATGCGCGCGCACGAGAACGTGGCGCCGTCGGTGATCGACGCACCGCTGGAGGCGGCGGAGGACGAGCTACCGCCGACGGTCTACCTGCCGACGAACCGGGCGAGCACGGACGCGGACGTGGAGCTGGAGTTGCGCGACGCCGACGACGGGAACCGGGCGCTGCTGGTGTTCACGTCGCTCGAACAGCTCGTCCAGGGCTGCGGGGACGGCCAACCGTGGGTCGCGGTTCCGGGCGGGCACGTCGACGACATCAAGGCCCGCAGCGGTGCTGATGTCGTGCTCTGGGATGCGGCGCTGCCGGTCGAGGACCGGCGCACGCGGTACCAGGAGGCCCGTCGGTGACCGGCGTCCACGCCGATCCCGGCGTGCTCGAAGCCCTGGCGAGCAAGCTGCGCAACGCGAGCGACGACCTCGAATCAGGCGCGGCACCGCCACCGGACGTCGAGGCCGGAGTGGTCACGGGTGCTGTGACGAGCGCGCTCGCGTTGTTGACCGATGGCCTCGGCAACATCTCGACGGGGATCGCGTCGGTGGCCGACGCGACCGCCGAGAGCCGCGCCCTGTACGTCGAGACCGACTACGAGCAGGCGACCGCGCTCCGCGCCGCCGAGCTGGACGCCGAACAACCGGGCTGAGGGGGTCACCATGCCGTTGGACACCGAGGTCAAAGGCGACCCCGACAGCCTCACCGCCGTGTGCGATTGGGCGAAGCGGCAGGAAGCGGGAGCCGAGCAGGCCGCTTCCCAAGTCTTCGGCGCGCGCGGCGAGTCGGAGGCGGGCTGGCAGCACGCAGCGGGCGAGGGATTCCGGTCGGTCCTCAGCTTCACCGGCCGGATGATCGACACCGAGGTGCGGGCGTTGCAGGACCTCTGCGGGGCCTTGCAGACGCACGCCGACGATCTCCGAACCGTCCGGAGCAGGATGCAGCAGGCCCGGGACGTCGCGCTGCAAGGCGGCCTGAAGATCGACGGGTTCAAGATCCAGGAGCCGGGACCGGCTCCGGCCGAACCCGCCGCGCTGCCGAAGGACCGCCCGGCGACTCCCGAGCAGCAGCGGGAGCACGCCGCCGCGACCGCCGCGCAGGACGCCTTCCAGCGGAAGGCGACCGCGTACGCGCAGGCGAGCCAGATCGTCAACGCCGCCCGCAAGCACGAGTCCGAATCGCAGCACGTCCTCGTCCGGTTCCTCGCCGGTGTTCTGGACCCGGTGAAGCTGTCCCTCACGCTCACCGACGTCACCGGCGGCGTGCTCGGCGCGACGGCTGTCCGGACCAGCAAGTTCAAGGAGTTCGCCGAAGCCGAGATGCTCAAGTCCGAACGGGCCGCGAAGCTGACGACCAGCCAGAACCTGAGCATCGCGAACCGCACCAAGGCCGCGATGATCGAGATCGGGAGCGACCTGCGGGCGAAGGACTACGCGGACGCGGCCACCGCCACCCGCACGGCCCGGGTCATCGACCGGTTCCCGCCGAAGGTGAAGTTCGCAATCCAGACCCTCGACGGCAAGCTGATCCCGCAATCGGTGAAGACGGCGAACCCGTGGCTACAGGGCGCGACCAAGTTCGGGAAGATCATTCCGGGTCTGGGGCTCGCGGCGACCGGGGTCGGCATCGGATACGACATCAACCAGGGCAAGGACCCGACCCAAGCCGTCGCCAGCGGCGGGTCCAGTCTCGTCGCAGGCGCCGTGGTCGGGGCAGCTATCGGCGGTCCAGCAGGGGCGGTCGCCGGTGGCTTGGTCGGCCTCGGAGTCGGATTCGCCGTGGACGAGTTCTGGGATGGCATCGTCCACGTCGGAGAACGGCTCAGCGAGATCAACCCGAAGATGACGCGATGACAGCGAGGACCACGTGACCACCCGCCCGAATCCTCAGACCGGCGAACCGCGGCCGCCGAAGGCCCCGGTGTTCAGCGTGTGGGGCGAGCTGGAGCGCAACAGCGCGAAGAAGGCCCGTTACCCTGCTGCTCCCGAGGGACGCGGTCCGGTCCTGGAGTGGTATCAAGGCACGCCTTCGGGCTACCTGCTCGGTGGCGTATTCGCGTCCATCATCATCTTCGCGCTGGTGTGCCTGATGGACTGGGGTTTCGACTGGATGCGCACGTGGTGGCTCTGGATCTTCGTCGTCATCCCCATCCCGATGTGGGCGCTGATGGGGCGCCAGTACGGGATCTCGGCCGGGGCCGACTGGCTCGCCGTCAAGAAGGGGCACGTGGACCTCTACGAACTCACCGAGGTCACGGTGGAAGGCGCCAGCGGTGGACTTTCCTGGACGATCGAACTGACGGACAAGAAGGGCACCGAAATGTCCGTCGACGCAGCGAAGGTTCAGGCCAACCAACAGCTTTGGGATCTCGTCTACAACGGCATCCAGCACTCCGTCCACCACGGCAGCGCCAAGACGAACAAGCGGGCGCTGGACAAGCTGCGACTCCGGCCGTGAACGCACGCCGTTAGGCCGTCGGCGGCCGACCGGCGTACACCTCCTCGGGCCGCATCCCCGCTTCGATGAGCAGCGCGCAGCGGCAGCCGTGGCAGGACCGGAAGGTGATCCAGTCCATCTCCGACGGCTTCGCCAACGCCAACGGCTCACCGCACACCGCCTCCGCCGCCAACTCACCCTCCCACCGCCGACCCCGGAACGCATGCCGCACACCGCCCTCGCCCACCGCTACCGGCAACCAGTAGTGCCCTGCCCGCATCAGCACCTCCCAGAACTGAGCCAACTGGGACAACTATCCCACACTGGGACACAAACGGAGCCAACTCGCGCCATCCGTGCCACGTTCGTGGTATGGCGCCGAAGTTGTTGACCAGCAGCCAGCTCGCGGACGAGCTCGGCGTGAGCCGTCGGTCGATCGCGAGGTACGTGGCGGCGGGAATCCTGGTGCCCGAGCTGTACACGCCCGGCGGTCAGTCGCGCTTCAGGCTGGAAGACGCGAAGCAGCAGTTGCGCGAACACTCGCGCCGCACCCGGGAACAAGGCTGACAGCAGACCGCACCCTCGCCACCCACGCCCTGCGCTCCCTCCCTCCGGCAGGCCCGGAAAACCCGTTGTGCCCGTCCGGGTCGGCCGCTAGGTTCGAGCGCGTGAACACCGGACCGGCGCGCAGCCACGCACGGATTGGCGATCCGGTGGAGCGCTGAGCTCCCGGCGGGCGCTGGACCCGCCCCGCCCCCTCCTGACGAGAGGGGGTGATCTCGCCGCCCTCCTGAGACGCGCGGAACTCCGCACCACGAGCCCCTAGACATCCCTGTCGCGGGCTCGAACGCCCGCGCGCACGGCGAGGAGACCGATGCCGATCACGTTCAACCACACCATCATCATCGCGAAGGACGGCGCGGAATCCGCGCGCTTCTTCCGCGAGCTCTTCGAGGCAGCCGAAGCGCCCTCCTGGGGTCCGTTCACCAACGTCCAGCTCGACGAGGGCGTGCTGATCCAGTTCGCCGCGCCTCCCCTTGAGGAGATCCAGCCCCAGCACTACGCGTTCCTGGTCGACGACGAGCGCTTCGACCGCGCCTACGCACGGCTCGTGGACCGGGGCGTCGAGCACTGGGCCGACCCGCAGATGCGGCACCCCGGCGAGATCAACCACGGCCACGGCGGGCGCGGCGTCTACTTCCGCGACCCGGCGGGCCACTTCTTCGAGATGATCACCCAGCCCTACCTCTGATCACCCAGCCCTACCTCTGATCACCCACCCACCTCTGGTCACCCATTGGTGCAGTGAGTGAGGGGCACCCTTGCCCAAGTTACTTGGACAAGGGTGCCCCTCACCTGGGAACCACTGCCGGTCAGCGTCGTCCGTAGCGGGTCACGACGTCCTTGACCAGGGCGTAGGACTCCGGGGTGACGTCCACGTAGTCGTGGGTCCAGAAGCTCCAGGCGAACAGTCCTCGTGACGCCAGGTCCGCGATCTGCTCCGGCGCGAAGACCTTGGTCAGGTCGCTGCGCAGGCGGGTCCCCGCGGGGTCCTTGTACGGGCCGAAGTTCGACACCATGACCGGCCCGTACTTGCCCAGTTCGGCGACCATCCGCTCGACGTCGGCGGCGTTGTCCTCGTCCTGGAAGGCGTTGAAGCTCTGGAAGTCCGAGACGGCGAGCGCGTCGGAGAAGAGGTCCATCAGGGACCGGCCCGAACCGAGCTGCGGATCGTCCTTCTCCGCCTGCCAGCCGTCCCAGTTCAGCGCCACCCTGGCGTTGGGCGCGTGCCGGTGGAAGACCTGCCGGATTTCGAGGTAGCGGTCCTTGAGCGCCCGGTAGTAGTTCGTGGTCAGCGGATCGGCGTGGTAGCCCTCCTCGGTGCAGACGACCTTCAGCATGCCGTTGAACACCGACACGTAGAGCGGCGGGCCGTCGGCCTCGCCCGCGAACGCCTTCGCCAGCACGCGCACGTGGTCCAGGAATTCCGGCGACAGCGGATAGGCCTTGCCGCAGCCCGGCCCGTACTTCGTGTCGACCGGTTCCGGGTCGTCGTAGGTGGGGATCAGGATGAGGTGCAGCGCCGTGCCCGCGGCGTAGTGCCCGGGGATCACCTGCGGACCCCAGCTCTCGTACTGGGCCAGCTCGTCCGGCCCGTCGTACCAGGTGGTCAGCATGCCGACGGGAGCCTGGTGGACCAGCGGTTGCCGGGCCGCCTCGGTCGCCTCGTCGCCCAACCCGAACAACAGCTTCGGGTGCTCGCTGGTCCCCGCCGGAATTCCCGGGACCGGGCGTTTCGGGGCGATCGCGTCGAGCCGCAGGTGCGCGGCCACCTCGGTGGGAGGAGCCGGCACCGTCGTGCGGTTGACGAGGACGGTGCCGACGACGACCAGGGCCAGCGCGCTGACGACGGCCGCGGCGCGGACGGCGAGCGACCGGCTCCGGAACCACCGCGCCGGACCGGCCGAGACCCGCGCCGGGACCGGCGCGGACACCGCCAGGCCCTCGGCGGGATCGTCGAAGCGCCGGGGCGGCGGCTCGGGGTCGCCCTCGGTCTCGGCGAGCAGTTCCGCGTGCAGCCCGCGAAGCCTGCTCCCGGGTTCGGCCCCGAACTCGGCGACGAGGTCGTCGCGGATCTTCTGGTACGCGGCCAGCGCGTCGGCGGGTCGCCCGGCGTCCCGCAGCGCCGTGACCAACCGCGCCCACGTCGCCTCGCGCAGCGGCTCCTCGACGCTGAGCGCCCGCAGCGTGGCCACCGCCTCCTCGGGGCGACCGTCGGCGATGAGGGCGTCGGCGAGGGCGTCCCGGGCCACCCAGCGCAGTTCGCGGAGCCGCGTCGCTTCGGCGGCGGTCCCCTGGCTCGCGGCGACCCGGCCCGGATCGCCGCGCCACAGTTCCAGCGCCGCGCGCAGCGCCTGTTCGGCGGCGGCGCCGTCACCTCCGCCCAGCGCCTCCCGGCCCCGCTCGATCAGGTCCTCGAAGACGTCGCAGTCGAGCTCGCCCCGGTCGACCGCGAGCTGGTAGCTGCCGCGCCGGCTGGAGATCGGCGACTCCGCGCCGTCCCTGGCCACCAGTTGCCGCAGTTGGTGCACGTAGGTCTTCAGGTTGCCGCGCGCCGAAGCGGGCGGGGTGCGCCCGTTCCAGAGGGCGTCGACCAGGACGTCGGTGTCGACCCAGCGGTTGCGGCGCGCCAACAGCTCGGTGAGCAGCAGGCGGGGCTTCTCCGCGTTGACCGCGACCACCGCGTCGTCGGCATCGCGCACCTGGAGCGGACCGAGCACGAAGTACCTGACGTGCCTGGTCTCGGGTTCGGACATGTCCGCTCCTCCGCACGGCTCCGGACGGGCAAGAGCAGTGTAAGCGGGCGATCACCGTGCGTGTACCGAATACCCGATTCTTCGGATGTACCGCTGATGAACCGGCTTTGACCTGCGCTGAACCCCGCGTCCGGAAACTCGGTCCGGCCACCGGTGCCCGCCTCCGCGACTGGGGGTGGAGGCGGGCCGGTGGACCGCACGCACACGAGGAACGGAGGGTTCGGATGAGGACCACGACTGACGAGCGGGGAGCGGGCCGCCGACGCGTCATCAACGCGGTCTGCTTCCTCGGGCTCCAAGCGGTGCTCGGAATCGGGCTGGGCGGGCTGTGGCTCGCCCTGATGCTGGCCGACGCGGCGGACCAGGGCTACGGGGCGGTGGACTACCTCGCCCCCGTGGTGGTGGTCGCGGTCGGGGTCGCGTCCGGCGCCTGCGCGCTGCTGACCGCGCGCGGCTCCGCGACGGCCGCGGTGCCCACCGCCGTCACCCAGGTGTTCGCGATGGCGATCGGCGCGTACGCGCTGTACCGGGGGTCGATGGTGGGCCTGACTCCCCTGCTCGCGGGGCTGTTCGTGTTCGCCCACCTCTACCACCGGGACGCGGTGGACGAGTGATCGCGCCGATCCGCTGACCACCACGAGCCGAAGGGGAAGACATGCCGTCCCGAACCGCCGTTCTCGGCGCCTGCGCCGTCACCTGGGCGCTGACCGGATGCGCCCAGCCCGAGGCAGGCGCCCCGCGACCCGTCGAGTCGCCGCCGACCGCTCCGGCCGCGCCCGAAGCCCCCGCGCCGCCGCCTACGCCGGAGCCGCCGAGCACGGACGTCGCCGAGTGCTTCGACGCCGACTGCACCTTGGCGGTGACCGGCCCGATCACCATTCCGCTCGACCCGGCCCGCTTCCACTACCCGGAGATGTCCGTCCGGTCCGTCACGCCGGACTTTTTGGCCTACGACGTCACCTCCCCGGCGGGCGGCGTCGCGATCTTGTCCAGGCTGGGCCCGGGTGGCGGCGGGTCCTTCGGGTCCCGGGGCCACACCACGGTCCAGGTGAAGCTGGAATCGCTCGACGACGGT
The DNA here is from genome assembly GCF_039542665.1 of Saccharopolyspora cebuensis. Classification (NCBI taxonomy): domain Bacteria; kingdom Bacillati; phylum Actinomycetota; class Actinomycetes; order Pseudonocardiales; family Pseudonocardiaceae; genus Saccharopolyspora; species Saccharopolyspora cebuensis. The sequence goes on along the minus strand of NZ_BAABII010000003.1, from coordinate 661,014 downwards.
ACGACGGTCGTCGTCCTCACCCCCGCACCGCGATGAGGACCGGGACGCCGGAGGGCGCGGTGCAGGACGACGAGCTCGACGAGGTCCTCCGGGGCCTCGGCGGGACCCGGCTGTACCGCAACAACGTGTTCCGGTTGACCGCGCTGCCGGTCACCGCGTCCCCGACGCAGATCCGGCGCCGCCGGGAGGAGGCCGCGCTGCTGGCGCAGCTCGGCACCCCGCCCGCCGCGTCCGACGAGCTCCCGCTCGCACCGGCGCCCGACTGGGACGCGGTCGATGCCGCGTTCGAGTCGCTGCGCAGCCCCGTGCTGCGGCTGGTGCACGAGCTGCTGTGGCCGTGGGGTGCGGAGGACGACCACGACTCCGCCGTGCGCCGGCACTGCGCCGTGCTGGAGGGCGAGCCGCTCACCGGTCCGGAGGTGCCCGGCGACCCGCTCGGGCAGCGGTGGCTCGCGGCCGTCGAGGCGTGGGCGCAGGTGCTCTCCGGTGAGCGGATCTGGGACCGGGCGCGGCAGCGGGTGCGGGAGATCGACGACCCCCGGCTGACCACGGGCACCGTCCGGCGCCTGCGCGACCGGCTGCCGAGGCACCTCGTGGACGTGCACCTGGCGCTCGCGGCGGCGGCGGCCGAAGAGCTCGGCGGCGACGCCGCGGACCGGCACCTCCGGGTGCTCGACGACTCGTCGTTCGACGACGACCTCGTCGACGCGGCGCTGCGGGACGCGGTGCGCCCCGCGGAGGAACGGGTGCGCGCCGCCTGCGAGACCGCCGACCGCATCGCGGAGACCGCGCCGCGCGACGCGGCCGAGGCGGGCCACGCGCTGCTGGAGCGGACCGCGGCGCCGCTGCGGACCATCGCCGGGCTGCTCAGCGCGGACCACCCGGTCACCACCGCCGCCCACGATGAGGTGGCCAGGTCGGTGAACCTGTGCGCGGTGGCCCACCACAACGACTCCGGCGCGTGCGACCCGGCGTTGGACCTGCTGCGCTCGGCGCGGGAGCTGGCCCGCGAACGCACCGCGATCGAGCTGATCGACCAGAACACCGCGGTGCTCGGCGGGAAGGAGATCCTGGGCGAGGTCGACGAGCTCTGCGCGGCCGGGAAGGTGGACGCGGCGGCCGACCGGCTCCGCGCGTGGCGCGGGCGCACCGACGACGAGGCGCTGCGGCGGCGGATCGACGCGGTGCTCGCCGATCAGGCGTTGCGCACGCCGCCGAACGGGATGCCCTTCCAGGGGTCGGTCTTCGGCTGGGGCGCCTACCTGTACGGGGCGAGGGCGACGACCGAGCCCGGCACGTACGTCACGACGCACTACCTCACGGCGCTGTTCATCCCGGTCTTCCCGATGGCGGCCTACCTGCGGGACGCGGACTACCTCTACGGGAAGGTGCCGTTGAGCCGGGCGGCGAGGTGGTGGCGGCTGGTGGCGGCCCTGCTGCTCGCCCTCGCCCTCGTGCAGCCGTTCCCGAGCGCGCCGCGGCTGCTGGTCTTCCTCGCGGTCGTGGCCGGTGGTGCCGCCGTCCTCGGGCTGCGCCGGTACCGGCTCACCGCGTGGGCCGCCGCGCGGGTCGACACGTGACCGGCCCCCGTCGCAGGCAGCGGCGCTTCCCGCCCGAATTCCGCATCCACCCGCCGCAGGAGCAGCCGACGGCGGCGGTGGGCGAGCCGGAGCCCGCTCCGGCGGACCTGGACGACCGGACGGTCGCCGAGGTCGCCACCCGGATGTGGCGGGTACTCAAGAGGTTCAGCGGCGACGAGGAGTCCAGGGCGCAGCGCATGGCGGTCCGGGACCTCACCGCGATCTCGGACCGGCTGGGCGAGGCCGGGGTCCACGTGCAGGGCCACGACGGGATCTCGTGGGACCCCGGGATGTCGTTGAAAGCCCTCGCCTACGAGCCACGGCCGCACCTGGAGCGGGAAACCGTGGTGGAAACCGAACGGCCGACGATCTACCGCGGCGAGCGGTGCATCCAGTTCGGCCACGTGATCATCGGAGTACCGGAGGAAGGACAGGGCGATGGCACCGGAAACCATTGACTTCGGCATCGATCTCGGCACCACCACCAGCATCATCGCGGCGGCCACCGCCGACGACGCGACCGTGATCCCGACCGTGTACGGGTCGGCGACCACGCCATCCGCGGTCCACATCACCCGCTCCGGCGCGGTGCACGTCGGCGAGCCCGCGAAAGGCCTGCTGGAGGAGAAGCCCGACAACGCGCACGCGGAGTTCAAGCTCCAGATGGGGGACCGCGACGCGCTTCGGGAGTTCAAGGACTCCGGTCGGCGGATGACACCGGTGGAGATGTCCGCCGAGGTGCTCAAGTCGCTGCGCGGTGACGTGCAGCGGGAGAGGGGCCAGAACATCGGCGCCGCGGTGATCACCGTGCCCGCGGCCTTCGAGCTCGACCAGTGCGACGCCACCCGCAAGGCCGCCGAACTCGCCGGCCTCGGCCTCGCGCCGCTGATCCAGGAGCCGAGCGCGGCGGCGTGGGCCTACAGCGCGCACCTCGCGACCGACCGCGGTTTCTGGCTCGTGTACGACTTCGGCGGCGGCACCTTCGACGCCGCGATCGTGAAGGTCGCCGATGGCGAGTTCAGCACCATCAACCACGCCGGCGACAACTTCCTCGGCGGCAAGCTGATCGACTGGGGCCTGGTGGAGGGCGTGCTGATCCCGGCGGTGCGCGACCAGTTCCCGCTGCCGGACCTGGCCCGCGGCCACCGCAGATCGGCGGGCAACCTGGCGAAGCTCAAGACGGCGGCGGAGAAGGCGAAGATCGCGCTGTCGCACACCACGAGCGCGCCGATCAACCTGCTGCTCAACGACGCCGACGGCACCCCCGCGTTCGACTTCGAGCACGAGCTGACGAGGGCGGACGTCGAGCGGTACGCGCTGGCGCACTACCGGAGGTCGATCGACCTGTGCCGCCGGGCGATCACCGAGGCCGGCCTGCACACCGGCGACATCGATCGCGTCCTGCTCGTCGGGGGCGCCACGATCGCACCGGCCCTGCGCGACCTGCTCGCCGACCCGGAGGAGGGCCTCGGCATCCCGCTGGACCACGGCCTCGACCCCGTCGCGGTGGTCGCCAAGGGAGCGGCGATCTTCGCGGGCATCCAGCGGCTGCCCGCCCGGCCGCAGCGCGCCGAGCAGGCGCTGAGCGAAGGGCGGGTGGTGCTGGACCTGCGGTACCCGGCGGCGGGCTCGGACGTCGAACCGCTGGTGGGCGGCCTGCCGCCGCGCACCGCCCAGCCCCGGGACTGGACCGGCGCCACCGTCGAGTTCGTCCACCCGGACGGCAAACCGCCCTGGCGCAGCGGGCAGGTCCCGCTCAACCCGGACGGCACGTTCACCACCCGGTTGCGCGCCGACGAGCACGCGGTCAACACCTACGACCTCGCACTGCGGGACGCCCGGGGCACCCTGGTCACGACCGAGCCGGAACGGATCTCCTACCGGCACGCGGCGAAGATGGGCACCGCGCCGACGCTCAGCCATTCCCTCGGCGTCGCCCTGGACAACAACGAGGTGCTGTGGCTGGTGCGCAAGGGCGCCGAGCTCCCGGCCAAGGCGCGGGCCGTCCTGCACTCGACCGTGGCGGTGCGGCGCCACGAGCGGACCGGCCTGGTCCGGGTGCCCATCGTGGAGGGTGAACGGCCGAAGGCCGACCGCAACACCCTGATCGGCCAACTCGACCTGGTGCCGACCCAGGTCGACCGCGACGTGCCCGCGGGCAGCGAGGTCGAGGTCGCGCTGCGGATCGACACCAGCTTCAGCCCGCGCGCCGACGCCTACGTGCCGCTGCTCGACGAGGAGTTCCCGATCCAGGTGGAGCTCGGCCGGACCGGGTCGGGCGCCGACTTCCGCGGCGCCGCCGACGACCTGACCGGCCGGTTCCAGGAGCTGGCCGACCGCCTCGACGAGCTGCGCTCGCGCGGCGTGGACCCGGGCGAGGCGGGCGAGCTGGCCGACCGGTTCCGCGACGAGGACGTCGTGGCCGACGTCCGGCGGCTCGCCGACGCGGCCAGCGTCGACGCGGACGCCGCGTCGACCTGCGAGAACCGGCTGCGGGACGCGCAGACGGCGCTGGACGACATCGAGGCGGCGCTGGAGTTCCCGGCACTGGTCGACCAAGGGCGGGCGATGGTGGCGGACCTGCGCGGGCTCGTCGCCCAGTCGGGCACCGCGCGGCACCGGAGCGCGTTCCACGACGCCGCGCGGGCCGTGGAGTCGGCCATCGCCGCCGGCGACCGCACGGTGCTGCAACGCCGGATCGACGTGCTCCGCGACATCTTCCGGGAGGTGCTCCAGGACAGCGGTCAGCTGGCCGCGGTGATCTTCGCGGTGCGGGAGAGCACCCTCGCCGACCACCCCGACCCGCGCGTCCAGGAGTTGCTCCAGCAGGGCAGGCGCGGCCTGGACCGCGGCGACGACGCCCTGCTCACCAGCGTCAACGCCCAGTTGGAGCAGGCCGCGCCGCGCGCGGTGGAGGGCGCCGACGCCGCGGGCGGGCTCGGCAGCACGGTCCGGGCGGGCGACCGGTGAGCGGGGCACCGACCACCCTCACCCGCGCCACCGGGCTGGCGGGCGACGGCGACTACGCCGAGGCCGAGCAGCTGCTGCGGGAGCTGGGTGGTCGCGGCAGCACCGACCCGGCGGTGCTCGACCTGCTCGCGCGGATCCACGCGCAGCGCGGTGAGCTCTTCGACGCCGACGAATGCTGGGCGCTGGCGCTGCGGCTGGACGCCGACTTCGCCCCGGCCCGCGCCGGTCGGCAGCGGATCGCGGCGCTGGTGGCCCGCCGGATGCGCCCGCGCGGCGGTCGGGTCGCCCTGGCGGCGCTGGCCGCGGTCCTGTTCACCGGCACCGGCGTGGCCGTCGGCGTGCTGGTCGAGCAGCCGCCCGGCCCGGACCCGACCGTGCTCGCCGCGCTCGCCCAGGTCCGCGACGGCCAGCGCGACCAGGCCGAACGCCTCGGCTCCCGCGGCGAACGGCTCGACCGGCAGCGGGCGCTCGACGCCCTCGGCGCGGTGCTCGCGGGCGATCCCGCGTTCCTCGCCCGGGTGGACGCGGACGCGGTGGTGGTCACGTTCCCGACCGGCGTGTTCCGCAGCGGGACGTCGTTGTCGCGCACCGGGTCCGCGGCGCTGGGCGACCTCGCCCGCCGGCTCGGCCCCCTCACCGGTGACACGTCGATCACCGTGGTGGGGCACACCGCGGACGTGCAGACGTCCCGCTCCCCGACCGACGCGGAACTCGGCCTGGCCCGCGCGCGCACCGCCGCCGAGCGGATGTCCGAAGCCGGCGGCCTGCCGCTGTCGGTGTTCGCGCTGCTCAGCTCCGGCACCGCCGACCGCCCGTTCCCCACCGCGACCCCGGAGGGCCGAGCGCGGAACCGGACGGTCACGGTCGTGCTGCGCCCCCGCTAGCGCGCCGACCAGTCGATCCACGTGCCGTGCGGATCCGTGGCGGCGAGGACCTCGCGCCCGTCGCGGACCAGGAGGAACGGGTCCTCGTGGCGCCCGGTCGCCTCGGTGCCCGGCAGCACCCCGGGCGCTTCGTTGGACAGCCACACCGCGCCCAGGTCGCGCACCGCGGCGGCGAAGGCGCGGCGGGTCCCGGCGTCGACGTAGGCGAGCACCGCCGAGTGGTAGACCACCAGCGTGGCCCCGGACGGCGCGTCGGCGGCGACGCGGGCCAGGTCGTCCACCAGGTCCCCGCGGTGGACCGGCACCGGGTGGCGGCGGGCGAGGTCCAGCGCCGCCCGCAACCGCGCCTCGCGGTCGCCTTCCCCCGGCCACACCAGGCATTCCAGCCACCGGGCGTCGTCGGCGTCGGCCGGGTCGAGCGGGTTCACGTCGAGCCCCCTGCGCCACGCCACGGTCGGCAGCCGGTCCGGCAGCGGAACCGGCCCGTGCGGGCGGCACGCCAGCGTCGGCGCCCCCGGATCACCCGCCAGCGCATGCCCGGCGTAGTCGTAGGAGTAGTGGTCGGGCAGCAACGTCAGCCCGGCCGAGGCGCCGACCTCCAGCAGCGCCAGCGGCTCGGGCAACCCGGCCAGCGCGGGCAGCAGCGTGGCGCACCGGGCGGGCTCGTTGGTCTGGGTCCGCCTCGCCCGCAGCACCGCCGCCAGCTCGTCGGCGCGCTCGCGCACCAGGCGGCGCACGGCGTCGATCCCCGGCGGCGTCCCGAGCAGGTAGCGGGCCGCGGCGAACAGGAGGTTCGGCTGCCGCTTGGCCACCGGCAACCCGTCCAGGAAGTCCAGCACCCCGGTGTCCGCGGCGACCGCCTCGGCCAGGCGGCCGTACGCGGGCGACCGCCCGCGCGCCGCCTCCCCGAACCGCCGGAAGTTCTCGGCGGTCCCCAAGCGCGAGTCCAGCCCGCGCATCGCCCCGGCGGAGCCCTCAGCATCGTCGCCCACCCCGACGATCCTGCCGAGCCACCACCCGCCCGTCCATCCGCCCCACCGAACGACCGTGGACGGCAGCCCCTCGGTGAGCACCTGCCGGACCAGAGCGCGTCGACGGTCGCGTACCGCCCGGGTGTCACGCTGCGTAGAGGAGTTCCCTGGTGTCCAGGATCCGCTGCTGGAGGTAGGGGTTGCGGACGCTGTCCGCGCTGACCAGGTCGACCGGGCGGCCGAGGATGCCTTCGAGCCCCTCCTTCAGGTCGAAGTAGGTGCCGAAGTGGTCGAACCCGGGTCCGACGTCGAACTCGACGAGCACGTCGACGTCGCTGGTCGTGGCGTCGAACGAGTCGTCCGCACCGGAGCCGAACAGATCGAGCCGCCGCACCGGGAGCGTGCGGCACAGTTCTTCGATCTCGTGCCTGTTCGCCTCGATCAGCTCGTGCACCACCCCCACCTCCCGACCTGATCGTGCGATCCGATCCGGCCGGTCACCGGGTCGGCCACAGCCCGTTCGGCGGGCACGGCGGCTGGCCCGGCACGAAGGGAGGCCGGACGAACACCTCGATCCGCGCCCCCGGGTGCTCCTGCCGGAGGTCATCGGCCAACGCGCGCACGTCCGCACCCGCCAGCGGCAGCACCTGCAGACCGGCGGGCAGGGCTTCCGGACTGGCCAGCTCCACCAGGTGCGGGTCGTCGGCGAACATCTCCTTGAACTGCACGTACGCCTGCTCCTTGGTCTCGGTGTAGACCTGGCGCACCCGGTCGTCGGCGGCCACGGCCGCCGCCCGGCGGTGCATCTCCTCGTCGGTGTCGAAGAAGACCCCGACGTGGTCACCGCACAGGTCGTGTCCGGCCAGCGGCACGGTCGGGGCCGGCGGGCGCTGCGGCGCCGATCCCTGGACCGTGCAGGCCGCCAACGCAGCACCGACCACGAGCGTGCCGAGCGCCCTCATCGAGTTCTTCACGGCCGGAAGACTTCCACGTCCGGCGCGGCGAGGACAGGGGCGACCGCGCCCGAAACGTCCGGACCTGCTCAGCCCTCGTCGAAGACGACCGTCACCGGGGCGTGGTCCGACCAGCGCTGGTCGTAGCTGGGGGCCTTCTCCACCCGCGCCTCGGTGGCCCGCGCGGCGAGCCCCCCGGTGGCCATGTGGTAATCGATGCGCCAGCCGCTGTCGTTGTCGAAGGCCTTGCCCCGGTAGCTCCACCAGGAGTACGGGCCCTGGACGTCGGGGTGCAGGGCGCGGACGACGTCGGTGTAACCGGCGGCGAAGACCTCGTCGAGCCAGGCGCGCTCCTCGGGCAGGAACCCGGCTTCCTTGCGGTTGGCCTTCCAGTTCTTCAGGTCGGCCTCGCGGTGCGCGATGTTCCAGTCGCCGCAGACGAGCACCTCCCGGCCGTCGGCCGCGGCGCGCTCGCGGCGGTCCACCAGGTAGGCGAGGAACTCCTTCATGAAGCGTTCCTTCTCGTCCTGGCGGGCGGTGCCGACCTCACCGCTGGGCAGGTAGAGGCTGCCGACCACCAACCCCGGCAGGTCGATCTCGGCGTAGCGGCCCGATTCGTCGAACTCCGCCGAGCCGAACCCGATCCGCACCGCCTCCGGCTCGGCGCGGGTGTAGAGCGCCACCCCGGCCCGGCCCTTGGCGTTGCTCGGCGCGAGCACCGGGTACCAGCCCTCGGGTTCGCGCACCGCCGCGGTGAGCTGGTCGGCCTCGGCGCGCGTCTCCTGCAGGCAGACGACGTCGGCGCCGGTGGCGGCCAGCCATTCGACGAAGCCCTTCTTGGCGGCGGCGCGCAGGCCGTTGACGTTCGCGGTCGACACAGTCAGCACGCCGCCGAGGGTAACGACGACCGGCCGGGCGATCCGGCACCGGCGGCGCGCGGCGTGACGCCCGGCTCAGCGGCGGGGACCAGTAGTCTCCGGGCATGGTCCCGGCTCGGCTCTCGGTGGTGACGCTGGCGGCGGGCAGCGTCGGCGAACTCCGCGCGTTCTACGGACGGCTGGGCTGGCCGGAGGTGCCCGGCAGCGGCGACCGGTGGGCGGGCTTCCTGCTCGGCGGCGCCGTGCTCGCCCTCTACCCGGAGCAGTCGCTGGCCGCGGAGGCCGCACCGGGCGAGACCGCCGGGGCGTGGCGGGGCGTGACCCTGGCGATCAACGTCGACAGCCGGGCGGCGGTGGACGAGGCGTACGCGTCCGCGCTCGACGCGGGCGCCCGCGCGGTGGCCGAGCCGCAGGAACGCCCGTGGGGCGGGCGGTCGGCGTACTTCGCCGACCCGGAGGGCAACCGATGGGAGATCGCCTACGCGGCCGTCGCCGAACTCGGTCCCCGGGGCGAGGTCGTCGGCTTCGGCTAGCTCAGCGGCGGCGCCTGCGGTGGCGGCGGCGGGCCCGGTTCGGTGCGGCCGGGCGCTGCCACAGCCACAGGCAGACCCGCGCGCCGCCGAGGCTGGAGCGGTCCACCGACAGGCGGCCGCCGGTCGCTTCGGCGACCCGGCGGGCGATGTCCAGCCCGAGCCCGGTCGATCCGGCGCTGCTGCTGCCCCGCCGCACCGCCTGCGACAGCTCGGCCACCCCGGGCCCGGCGTCCTCCACGACCACGCCGACCACCCCGTCGTTGCGCTGCACCGACACCACGAACTCGGTCTCCTCCGGGGTGTGCCGGAAGACGTTGCCGATCACCGAGTCGATCGCCGCCGCCAGCTCCGCGCGCGACACCGGCACGGGCAGCGGCTCGTCGGCACCGCGCAGGTTCCACGGCCGGAGCTGGTCGTCGGCCAGGGCCGACCAGAACTCCACGCGCTCGCGCAGCAGCTCGGCCACGTCGGTGTCGACGTCCTCGGACGGGCCGGTGCGCCGCGCGCTGGCGATCACCAGGTCGATCTCGCGTTCCAGCCGGTCCACCGCCTGCCGGGTCTGCTCGGCCGCCGGGTCGTCACCGAGCGCTTCGGCGTTGAGCCGCAGGGCGGTGAGCGGGGTGCGCAGCCGGTGCGACAGGTCGGCGGAGAGCTCCCGTTCGGAGGCGAGGAGCTGGCGCACCCGGTCGGCCATCGCGTTGAACGCCCGCCCGGCCTCGACCAGCTCGCGGGGTCCGCTGGGATCGACGCGGACGGTGAGGTCCCCGCCGCCCAGCGCGGCCGAGGCGTCGGCCAGCCGGGTCGCCGAGCGCACCACCCGCGCGGCGAGCCGGTCGACCACCAGCACCGAGCCGCCGACCAGCAGCAGCCCCACCGCCGCCAGCACCGCCCAGGAGCGCAGCAGGCCCCGGTGCAGCGCCTCGGCGGGCACGAAGACCTCGGCCAGCGCGGTGCGCCCACCGGCCAGCGGGATCGGGCGCAGCAGCGCCGATCCGCCGTCGAGCGGGAGCACCGCGGTGCGCACCTCGGCGGTCGCCAGGTGCACGTCCCCCGCTCCGGCGCGCGCCGGGCCGACCACCCCGCCGTCGGGCAGGTACACCGCGAGCCGGCCCGCGCGACCGGCCTCGGTCCCGCCGATGGCGCGCTGGACGCGCTGGTGGTCGCCGCCGGTGGCCAGCACCGGGGCGAGCGCCACCGCCTGCCGCTCGGCGTCCTGGAACGCCTGGTCGCGCGCCAGCTCGCGGAGGACCGCGCCGAAGGGCACCAGGAACGCCAGCGCCACCGCCGAGGTGATCGCGAGCGCCACCAGGACCAGCGCACGCCTCATCGGCGGGCCCGCGTCACGGCGCCACCAGCTTCACGCCGACCCCGCGCACGGTGTGCAGGTAGCGGGGTGCGGCGGCGGTCTCGCCGAGCTTGCGGCGGACCCACGACAGGTGGACGTCGATGGTCTGGTCGTCGCCGTAGGACTGCCGCCACACCTGGGCGAGCAGCTCGCGGCGCGGCACCACCTTGCCCGGCCGCGCGGCGAGGTAGGCGAGCAGGTCGAACTCGCGGCGGGTCAGCTCCAGCTCGACCCCGTCCAACGTGGACACCCGGCTGTCCAGGTCGATGCGCAGCCCGCCGACCTCGACGACCTTCGACGGCTGGGCGCCCCGGTAGCGGCGCAGCACGGCCTCGATCCGGGCGTGCAGGTGCTCGCTGGAGAACGGCTTGACGACGTAGTCGTCGGCCCCGGCGCGCAGCAGCCGGACGATCTCGGACTCGTCGTCGCGGGCGGTGGCCACGATCGTCGGCGCGTTGGAGATGCCCCGGATCATCTTCAGCGTCTCGCCGCCGTCGAGGTCGGGCAGGCCGAGGTCGAGGATGATCGCGTCCGGCGGGTGCTCGGCGACCTCGCGCAGCGATTCGAGGGCGGTGCCCACGCTGCGCACGACCCAATCGCGGGCGCTCAGGTCGCGGATCATCGCCGCCCGCACGACCGGATCGTCCTCGACTACCAGAACCACAGCCATGTGGACCGACGCTACAGGGCTCCTTGAACGATTTTCACCTTCCTGCGGCGGGTGAACCGGAGCACACCGCCGGGCGGCGCGGCGACTTCACCCCGACCGATGCGCCGGACCGATCGGGACTTGCGCCGGAGCACCGCACTAGGTCAGGATCACCCATCCGTGACACGCGTCCTCGGCTACCTGGCCGCCTGGCTCGCCGCCACCGCGGTGGCGATCGCCCTCGTCTGGTTCGGCGTGCGCGACCTCGTGCACGGCACCGGCGACACGCCGCTCCCGTCCGCACCGCTCGGCCCGGCGGTCGCGCTCGGCGAGGGGGCGAACGCGCCGGTCAGCGCCTCACGAACGGGTGAAATCGAGGCGTAGAAGCCGTGGTCGGACGCGTGGTCGCGCGGACGTGGTGGACGCGGATTCGCGTTCTACTAAGATCCCCCGACGTTGACCGACCGCTGTCGCCCGACAGCACGCCGAACAAAGCCCAGGAGGTCTCGACGTGGCCACGGATGGTGCCGCAGGCAGCGGCCCCACCGCTCGTCGGCTGGTGCTCGGCGCCCAGCTCCGGCGACTGCGCGAAGCCAGCGGGATCAGCCGGGACGAGGCGGGCTACTCGATCCGCGGCTCCGGGTCGAAGATCAGCCGCCTGGAACTGGGCCGGGTCGGGTTCAAGGAACGCGACGTCGCCGACCTGCTGAGCCTCTACGGCGTGACCGAGGAGTCCGAGCGCGAACCGTTCCTCGACCTGGTCCGCCGCTCCAACGAGCCCGGCTGGTGGAACAGCTACAACGACCTGATGCCGAGCTGGTTCCAGGACTACGTGGGCCTGGAGGAGTCGGCCTCGCGCATCCAGACCTACGAGATCCAGTTCGTGCCCGGACTGCTCCAGACCGAGACCTACGCCCGCGCCGTCGCCTCGCAGGGCCGCCCCGAAGCACCGGACGCCGAGGTGGACCGCCGCGTCGGGCTGCGGCTGCACCGGCAGCGGCTGCTCACCCAGCCGCGGGCGCCCCGGCTGTGGGCGGTGATCGACGAAGCCGTGCTGCACCGGCCGATCGGCGGTCGCGCCGTGCTGCGGGCGCAGATCGAGCACCTGCTCCAGGTGACCGCGCTGCCGACGATCTCGTTGCAGATCGTGCCGTTCGAGCTCGGCCGCTCGGCCGCCGAGGGCGCGTTCACCGTCCTGCGCTTCGCCGAGCCGGAGATCCCGGACATCGTCTACCTGGAACACCTCTGCGGCGCCCTGTACCTCGACAAGCAGGAGGACGTCGAGGTCTACAGCAAGGTCAGCCACCGCCTCGCGGTGGACGCCCTGACCCCGGAGGCCACCCGCCGCTCGCTCAGCGCCGCCCTCCGCGAACTCTGACCCGGACGACACGCCGACCCAGGCGATCCAGGTGAGGGGCACCCTTGCCCAAGTTACTTGGGCAAGGGTGCCCCTCACTCAATTCCCTTCCGGGTGACGCGCCGGGGGCCGGACCGGGTGACGCGCGCTGGTCCCACACGTTCGAGTGGTCCCTTTTCCGAGTGAGGGGCACCTTCATCCGGACCATAGCCGGATGAAGGTGCCCCTCACTCAGCACACCGACGGGTGACGTGGGCCGGTGACGGCGCGGCCGGTGCGGGTGCTGGTGCTCGTGGTGGACGGCCGTCGGGGTGCCGCTCTCCCGGGTTCCTCTGCGCTGGGTCGTGGGTCGATCACGCTGCGTTTTCCCTGATCGACCGGCTGAGTGATCAACATCCTGGGCAGATGCACGTGCATTCACGCGTGCAAGATCGCCTGATACGGTGACCGCACGATCATCTGCACGTGCAGATGGCCGTGCAGCAACACGTCGGGGGAAAGGGCGGAACGCCGAGCATGACGAAGATCCACAACGGGATGCCCGCGCAGCACCTTCCGGGCCTCTCGTGGCGCAAGAGCCGGTACAGCGGATCGGTGGGCAACTGCGTCGAAGTGGCCCCGCTGATCGACGGCGGGATCGCAGTCCGCAATTCGCGCTACCCCGACGGTCCGGCTCTGGTCTACAGCCGCGACGAGATGGCCGCGTTCCTCAGCGGAGCGAAGGACGGCGAATTCGACGACCTGATCGTCTGAGCTCGTGCCGGGCCCGGCGCGCACGGCCGGCGGCCCGCCCTCGAAAGAAACCGGTGGCGCTGATGAGAGAGATTACGAACGGTCTGCAGGCACTCGTGGCCACGGGCTTCCAGTTCGCCCACCCGCGCGACGACGCGGGCGAGCTGGTCGCCGTGCTCGGCCTCCGGGTGCACCGGCGAGGCACGATCGACGTCCTGCAGCTCTTCGCCGAGGACGACGCGGAAGCCGCCCGGGTCTCCGCCGACGAGCACGACGTGCTCTCGCCGCGCCGCCCGCTGTGGCGGACCAGCGGCCGGGCGCTCGACGTGATCCACGAGATGCTGCACCTGGGCAACCACGACCACGGCCTGTGGGTCACCGGCACCAGGGACACCGCAGCGATGCTCGCGGCCTCCGCCTGACGGAGCCCCGCGACCACGAGACAGCACTGGCGCCCCCGAATGAGTGAGTGCTCGCTCATTGACCTGAGCGAGCACTCACTCATATCTTGGCGAGCGTGACCGAAGCACGTCGGCGGCGCTCCCCCGCGATGAGCGCCGACAAGCGCCGCGCGGCGATCGTGGACGCCGCGCTGCCGCTGCTCGCCGAGCACGGCGCCACGGTCACCACCCGCCAAATCGCGCTCGCCGCCGACGTGGCCGAGGGCACCTTGTTCCGCGTCTTCCCCGACAAGGAAGCCATCCTGCGCGCCTGCGTCGGCGCCCTGCTCGACACCGGCGCGGTGACCGCCGAGATCCGCGCGCTGCCCGCCGACGCGGCGCTCGCCGACCGGCTCACCGACGCCGCCGAGCTGTTCCTGGCGCACTTCGAACGCGCCGGGCAGCTCATGCACGCCCTGGTCACCACCGGCCAGGACCTGCGGGAGCTGGACCCCGACGACGATCCGGGCAGCGCCCGGACCGCCTACTTCCGCGAGATGCGCGCGGCGCTGGCCGAGGCCACCGGCACCGAGGCCGCCGCGCTGCGGATCGAGCCGGAGGAGCTCGCCGCGATGCTGCTCGGGCAGCTCATGGGCCTGCACCTCGACCAGGACCAGGACCGCCGGAACGCCGTGCGCCGCCGCATCGACGTGCTGCTGCGCGGGGCGCTGGCCCGGCACGAGGAGGACGACGATGGCTGACCCGATCATCGAGGTCGAGGGCGTGAGCATGCGCTTCGGCGAGGTGCTCGCGCTCGACGAGGTGAGCCTGGAGGTCCCGGCGGGCACCGTGCTCGGGCTGCTCGGGCACAACGGCGCGGGCAAGACCACCCTGATCGACATCCTGAGCACGCTGCGCCCGCCGACCGGCGGCACGGCGCGGATCGCCGGGTTCGACGTGGTGCGCCGCAGCCGCGAGGTCAGCTCCCGGATCGGCCTGACCGGCCAGTTCGCCTCGGTCGACGAGCAGCTCTCCGGGATCGAGAACCTGGTGCTCATCGCCCGGCTGCTCGGCGCGGGCAAGCGCGAGGCGCGGGAGCGCGCCGACGAGCTGCTGTCGCTGTTCGACCTCAGCGAGGCGGCCGGGCGGCAGGCCCGCACCTACTCCGGCGGGATGCGGCGGCGGCTGGACCTGGCGGCGGGCATGGTCGGCCACCCGGACGTGATCTTCCTGGACGAGCCCACCACCGGGCTGGACCCGGTGAGCCGGATGGGGTTGTGGTCGATCGTGGAGTCGCTGGTCGTCGACGGCACCACCGTGCTGCTGACCACCCAGTACCTCGACGAGGCCGACCGGCTGGCCGACTCGATCACCGTGCTCTCGGCGGGCCGGGTGGTCGCCTCCGGCACGTCGGCGGAGCTCAAGGCGCAGGTCGGGCAGCGGACGGTGACCGCGCGGCTGGCCGAACCGGCCGACGCCGACCGGGCGTCGCGGGCGTTGTCCGGCGCCGGGTTCCACCCCGCCCACGACGCCGAGCGCGGCGCCTTCACCATCCCGGTCGGCGCCTCGCGGGAGCTGGCGGGCGTGGTGCGGGCGCTCGACGAAGCGGGCGTCGAGGTCGGCGACCTCGGCCTCGGCGAACCGACGCTGGACGACGTCTACCTCAGCCTCGCCCACCCCGCGCCGACCACGGCCTGACGGAGAGGACGGCCATGACCACCACCGCGACCCCGCCTGCCCGGACGAGCCACCCGAGGAGCTGGCGCGGCGCCGGATTCGGCACCCAGGTGCTCGTCCTCACCGGGCGTTCGCTGCGGGCGCTGGTCAAGGACCCGCGCGTGCTCATCTTCAGCCTGCTGCAACCGCTGATCATGCTCGCGCTGTTCAGCCAGGTCTTCGGCAAGGCGATGATGGGCAGCGTCGCCACCGACAGCGGCAGCTACATCAACTACCTGATGCCCGCGATCCTGGTCACCACCGGGATCGGCGCGGCGCTGCAATCCGGCGTCGGGCTGATCACCGACCTGAAGAACGGCGTGCTGCGGCGGCTGCGGACGATGCCGATCCGGCCCAGCTCGATCCTGCTCGCGCGCAGCCTCTCCGACCTGGTGCGCACCGCGGTGCAGCTGGCCTTCCTGCTGCTGGTCGGCGCGGTGCTGTTCGGCTTCTCCCCGGCGGGCGGCATCACCGGCGCGCTCGGCGCGCTGCTGCTGTCGGTGTTCGTGAGCTGGGCGCTGAGCTGGGTCTTCCTCGCCATCGCGGTGTGGGTGCGCAAGGAGGAGGTGATGCAGAGCATCGGCTTCCTGGCCATGTTCCCGCTGATGTTCGCCTCCAGCGCCTTCGTGCCGATCGACTCGCTGCCCGCCTGGCTCGGGGCGGTCGCCACGGTCAACCCGCTGACCTACGCCGTGGACGCCTCCCGGAACCTCTCGCTGGCGCTGCCGCTGGGCACCGGGGTGCTCTCGGCGGTGATCACCAGCGGTGCGCTGTGCGCGCTCGCCATCGCCTTGGCCGTCAAGGGCTTCCGCCGTCCGCTGTGATTCCCCTGGGAGGAGAACGGTGCACTTCGTCTTCGCCAGCGTGCCCGCGACCGGGCACGTGAACCCGACGCTGCCGGTCGTCGCGGAACTGGTCCGCGCCGGCCACCGCGTCACCTACGGCACCGGCGAGCAGTGGCGCGGGGCCGTGGAGGCCGCGGGCGCCACCCTGCTGCCGCTGGCCACCCACCTGCCCGGACCGCCGCCCACCACCGGTTCGGCACCGGACCCGGCGCTGTTCCGCGAGGCGCTGGACACCATGATCGCCGGCGCCCGGGAGGACTTCGGCACCCTGGAGGCGCTGCTGCGGCGCGATCCGGCCGAGGCGCTGTGCTACGACACCATGACCGAGGCCGGGCGGATGGCCGCCGAGCGGACCGGGACGCGCTCGATCGCGCTGCACCCGTCGCACGCCAGCAACGAGGAGTTCAAGCTGCTGGAGCGGATCTCGCCCGGCGGCGCGGACCACCCGGCGCTCGGGCTGCTCGGCGCGTTGCAGGCGCAACTGGCCGGGCTGGCCGCCGAGTGCGGCGTGTCCGCCCCGGACCTGGGCCGCCCCGCGGAGCACAACGTGGTGTTCCTGCCGCGCGAGTTCCAGTACGAGGGTGCGACCTTCGACGAGCGGTTCCGGTTCGTCGGGCCGTCGCTGGGCGCGCGCGGCGAGGACACGAGCTGGTGGCCCGCCGGGGACGGCCCGGTGCTGTTCATCTCCCTGGGCACCGCGTTCAACGCGCGCCCGGACTTCTTCCGGCTGTGCCTGGAGGCCTTCGGCAACACCCGGTGGCAGGTGGCGATGGCCATCGGCGAGCACGTGACCGCCGAGGACCTCGGCCCGGTCCCGGACAACGTGGAAATCCGCCCGTACTTCCCGCAGCCCGCGGTGCTGCGGCGGGCGACGGTGTTCCTGTCCCACACCGGGATGGGCTCCACGATGGAATCGCTGCACTTCGGGGTGCCGCTGGTCGCCGTGCCGCAGATGCCGGAGCAGGCGGCCAACGCCCGCCGCGTCGTCGAACTCGGCCTCGGCGTGGAACTTCCCGCCACCGGGCTCGACGCCGCGGTGCTGCGCGACACCGTCGACGAGGTCGCGGCCGACCCGGCCATCGGGGCCCGCACCGCGGCGATGCGCGACGTCGTGCGGGCCACCGGCGGACCACCGGCCGCGGCCGAGGCGATCGAGCGGTTCGCCCGGGCTCCCGAGCCGACCGGTCCGGTCGCGACGCCCGGGTGACGGTCAGCCGCCGGTGACGCTCGCGACGAGGTCGCCGATCCGGGCCACGTCGATGCTCACCCGCACCGCCTGCAACGCCAGCGACAACCGGTTCCACAGCTTGCCGATCTGCTGGGGTTCGGCGTCGCCGTCGAGCTCCTCGACGAGCTGCTCGGCGCGGTCCCGGGCCACGGCGCGCTCGGCGTCGACCGGCTCCGGGTCGCCGAGGCGTTCGGCCAGCTCGGCCACCAGCCGCCGGAGCTCCTCGCGGTCCGGCGCGCCGTCGCCGCCCACCGCGGCGTGCACCTGGTTGCCCTGGCCGACCACGGTGACGCCGTGGAAGGTGCCGCCGCTGACCGAGGCGGACTGGCCCGGGGTGGCCGGGGTCGGTTCGGTCCCGTCGCTCATCTTTCCTCCGTAGTGCGGAGACCCCCGGCTTTAGCCGTGGGGAGGAAGCACATTAAATGCCTGGTCAAGTGCCCAGCGGTCACCACCACCACGCATCCTTCACAAACCAGCGTGATAGATTGTGAGACATGGGCGGGGCGCAGGTGAAGCGGGCGTACAAGTACCGCTTCTATCCGACCGATGCGCAGCGCAGCGAGCTGCTGCGCACGTTCGGCTGTGTCCGCAAGGTCTACAACCTCGCGTTGGAAGCACGGACACGTGCGTGGTTCACCGGGCAACGCCGCGTGAACTACAACGAAACATCCGCGATGCTCACCGCGTGGAAGAAGTCCGACGGCCTGGCGTTCCTTGGTGAGGTGTCGTCGGTGCCGTTGCAGCAGACGTTGCGGCACCTTCAGGGCGCGTTCACGTCGTTCTTCGACAAGCGCGCCAAGTACCCGCGTTTCAAGTCCCGCAAGAAGTCCCGGGCGTCGGCGGAGTACACCAAGTCCGCGTTCAAGTGGCGCAACGGCACGTTGACGCTGGCCAAGATGCCCGAACCCCTCAACATCGTGTGGTCGCGCCCCCTTCCGGAGGACGCGGAGCCGTCCACGGTCACCGTGTCCCGCGACGCGGCCGACCGGTGGTTCGTGTCCATCCTCGTCGAAACCAGCGTGGAGCAGCACGTCCCGGCCGGCACGGCCGTGGGCGTGGACGCGGGCATCAACTCGCTGGCCACCCTGTCGACCGGCGAGAAGATCGCCAACCCCCAGCACGAGAAGCGGGACCGCAAGCGTCTGGCGAAAGCCCAGCGGGAACTCGCCCGCAAGCAGAAGGGCTCGAACAACCGGGACAAGGCCCGCCGCAAGGTCGCCCGCGTGCACGCACGCATCACCGACCGCAGGCGGGATCATCTGCACAAGGTCACCACTCGACTCGTCCGCGAGAACCAAACGGTCGTGATCGAAGACCTCAACGTGCGCGGCATGCTGTCCAACGGCAAGCTCGCACGCGCCATCTCCGACGCCTCGTGGTCGGAGTTCCGCACGATGCTGGAGTACAAGGCCGCCTGGTACGGCCGTGACGTGATCGCGGTCGACCAGTGGTTCCCGTCCAGCAAAACGTGCTCGTCCTGCGGCAGGCTCGCCAAGTCGATGCCGCTGAACATTCGTGAATGGACCTGCGGCGGCTGCCACGCCCGGCATGACCGGGACGTCAACGCAGCCCGCAACATTCTGGCCGCCGGGCTGGCGGTGTCGGCCTGTGGAGCCGGTGTGAGACCGAACCGAGGAAACTCGGCGACGCAACCGGCCGGGAAGCAGGAAACCCAACCTGTGAGGGTTGGAATCCCCCACCTCTAGGCGTGGGGAGGAAGTCAACGCTGCTCCCTGCGCTGTTCCTTGCCCTTGTCGACGCGGGTGGTGTTGTCCTGGCCGACGACGGTGGTGCCGGAGAACTGACCGCCGTTGATCACCGTCGACTGCACCACCGTGGTCGCCTGGTTCGCGAACTCCTCGGTCTCCAGCCCGTGCTCGGCGAGGACGTGGTCCACCGCGGCCAGCGTGCGGCGCTCCATCAACTTGGTGTAGCGGAGGCCGTCGACCTCCTGGAGGTAGGTGTGCCGGTGCTCGTCGGCGGCGAGCTCGCGGACGCTGAACCGGGCGCCGTAGCGGGACGGGTCGTCCGGCGTGCGGCGCCGCCACCCCGCCGCGTCCCGCGCCGCCCGGAACAGGGTGCGCGCCCGCCGGGGCACGGTCACCGGGAAGGCGACCGCGTCGGCGAGACCGCTCAGCAGCGCGAACCCGCCGCCGCGCAGCCACATCCGCTCGTAGCGGTACTCCTCCTTGATCGGGTTCAGCGCGCAGGCGTTCCACTCCAGGTAGAGCGTCCGGTCGTCGCAGGCCACGTGCAGGTAGCTGGAGACCACCAGGTCCTGCTGCCAGGACGCCACCCGGAAGACCTGGTACGGCCGGAGCCACTCGGAGGCCGCGCCGACCGGCGGCTGGTCGGGGTCGACCCACGCGCGCGGCGGCTGCTCCGGGTCCGGCAGCACCACGGTCCCGGCCGGTTCGCGGCCGTGCCGCAGCAGCGAGGTCGCCGAGGTGAGGTATTCCTCCGAATGCTGCAGGCCGCTGAACCGGCCGCCCGGGGCGAGCGTGCCCGGATGCGCCAGGTCGGCGATCTCGGTGCGCACCTTCTCCAGGATCGCGCCCGCCGTGAGCGGGGTCGGCGTCGCCGAACCGGCCGGCCGGAGCTGGATCGCGATGGACCAGGCGTGGGCCAGCTCACCGGACCCGACGAACGGGTCGAAGCCGTCGTGGACCAGCACGTTGGAGCGGTTCGCGGTGGCGGCGATGAGGCCGAGCCGGGGCGCGTACCAGGCGTCCGGCGCCGGGGGCCACGGGATCGCCGGTCCCTGGGCGGGGTACTTCTCCGGGGCGAACCGGTCGCGCAGCAGCGCGCGCACCTGGAACCGGTCGACGCCCAGCATCGCCGCGACCGCCAGCGCCGCCAGGGTGCCCACCACCGCCGCGCCGAAGGCCGCGCCGTCGAGGTAGGCCAGCGTCGTGATCAGCAGCGACAACACCAGCACCGCCAGCACCAGCTGACCGCTGAGGACGCCCACCAGCACCGTCGCGCCGGGCCGGAGGCGGTCCCGGCCGCCCAGGCGCCGCAACGCCCGGTACGTGCCGTACCCGAAGCCGCCCACGACGGCCCAGCCGAGGACCAGGGGGAAGTTGGTCAGCAGCGCCAAGCCGAACAGGCCGAGCAGCACCGAGTCCCGGAGCACGCGGGTGCGGCGTCCGGCGAGCGCTTCGGCGAGCACCGCGACCGGGTCGATGCCCGGCGACGGCGGGATGGCCCGGGTGGGTTCGGCGAGGCACTCCTCGATGAGCGCGTCGGCGAAGACCTCGTCGACGTGCACGGCGGCCGACAGGTGGCGGGTGGTGTCGTGTTCCTCCGCCGGCGCCTGCACCGGCCCGCTGCCGGCGTGCTGGACGGCCACGGTGCTCCTCCTGGTCCCGGGGCGGTCCGCCCCGCTGGTCACGCAGCTTGCCGGAGCCGGGCCGCCGCGGGCCCCGGTCCGGCGGAATTCGCTCGAACGGCCCAACATCGGGGGCGGCGGTCGTCCGGCGCGGCGGGTTGACTTCATACCCTAGGGGGGTATGGTATGAACGCAGTAGCACACCGACGAAGGAGCCAACCGTGGAGATCACCTACACCGTCACCGGCATGACCTGCGACCACTGCGCGTCGGCGGTGCGCTCCGAGGTCGGCGAGGTCCCCGGCGTCACCGGCGTCGCGGTCGACCTGCCCTCGGGGGCCGTCACCGTGACCAGCGAGACCACCCCGGACGAGGACGCCGTGCGGGAGGCCGTCGCCGAGGCCGGATACGAACTGGTGGGACGATCGTGACGGGCGCGACCGGGTCGGCGGCCCGCACCGCCGACCGCACCACCCGACCTGGAGGAGAACCGATGAGCGCGGTCACCGAGCGCACCGACCAGCGGATCGAGCTGGCCATCACCGGCATGACCTGCGCCTCCTGCGCCGCCCGCATCGAGCGCAAGCTCAACAAGCTCGACGGCGTGGAGGCCAGCGTCAACTACGCCACCGAGAAGGCCAAGGTCAGCTACCCCGGGTCCGTCGCGCCCGAGGACCTGGTCGCCGTGGTGGAGAAGACCGGCTACGGCGCCGCCCTCCCGCAACCGGAGGAACCGGAGCAGCAACCCGCCGCCGAGGACCGCGACGAGACCGGGCTGCGCACCCGGCTGCTGGTCAGCGCGGCGCTGTCGATCCCGGTGATCCTGCTGGCGATGATCCCGGTGCTGCAGTTCACCTACTGGCAGTGGCTGTCGCTGACGCTGGCCGCGCCGGTCGTCGTGTGGGCCGGGCTGCCGTTCCACCGCGCCGCCTGGACCAACCTGCGCCACGGCGCGGCGACGATGGACACGCTCATCTCGATGGGCACCCTGGCCGCCTTCGCCTGGTCGCTCTACGCGCTGTTCTTCGGCACCGCCGGGCACCCGGGCATGACCCACGGGTTCGAGTTCGGCGCCGACGCGATGTCCGGCACCAGCGCGATCTACCTGGAGGTCGCGGCGGGCGTCATCACCTTCATCCTGGCCGGCCGCTACTTCGAGGCCCGGTCCAAGCGGCGCGCCGGGGCGGCGCTGCGGGCGCTGCTGGAACTCGGCGCGAAGGACGTCGCGGTGCTGCGCACCGGGGCCGACGGCGAGGTCCGGGAGGAGCGCATCCCGGTGGAGCGGCTCGCCGTCGGGGACCGCTTCGTGGTCCGCCCGGGCGAGAAGATCGCCACCGACGGCGTGGTCGAGGACGGCAGCTCGGCGGTCGACGCCAGCATGATCACCGGCGAATCGGTGCCGGTGGAGGTCGGCCCGGACGACACCGTGGTGGGCGCCACCGTCAACTCCGGCGGGCGGCTGGTGGTGCGGGCGACCCGCGTCGGCGCCGACACCCAGCTCTCCCGGATGGCCGCCCTCGTCGAGGAGGCGCAGAACGGCAAGGCCGCGGTGCAGCGCCTCGCCGACCGGATCTCCGCGGTGTTCGTGCCGATCGTCATCGTGCTCGCCCTGGGCACGCTCGCGTTCTGGCTGTTCACCGGGGGCACGGCCACGGCGGCGTTCACCGCGGCGGTGGCGGTGCTGATCATCGCCTGCCCGTGCGCGCTCGGGCTGGCCACGCCGACCGCGCTGCTGGTCGGCACCGGTCGCGGCGCGCAGCTCGGCATCCTGATCAAGGGCCCGGAGGTGCTGGAGTCGACCCGCCGGGTGGACACCGTGGTGCTGGACAAGACCGGCACCGTCACCACCGGGCGGATGACCCTGACCGAGGTGCACGCCGCCGACGGCGAGGACGCCGACGAGGTGCTGCGGCTCGCCGCCGCCGTGGAAGACGCCTCCGAGCACCCGATCGCCCGCGCCATCGCCACCGGCGGGCGGGACCAGGTCGGGGCGCTGCCCGCCGTCACCGGGTTCGGCAACGACGAGGGCCTGGGCGTGCGCGGCACCGTCGAGGACCGCGCGGTGGTCGTCGGCCGCACCGCTCCGGGCGCGGCCCGGGAGCTGCCCGCCGCGCTGGCCGAGGTCAAGTCGGCCGCCGAACGCGCCGGCTCCACCGCCGTCGTGGTGACCTGGGACGACGTGCCGCGCGGGGTGCTGGTGGTCTCCGACGTGGTCAAGCCGACCTCGGCGCGGGCGATCCGGCAGTTCCGCGACCTCGGCCTGCGCCCGGTGCTGCTCACCGGCGACAACGAGGCGGTGGCGCGCTCGGTGGCCGCCGAGGTGGGCATCGAGGAGGTCATCGCCGAGGTGCTGCCGCAGGACAAGGTCGAGGCGGTGGCCCGGTTGCAGCGCGACGGCCGCGCGGTGGCGATGGTCGGCGACGGCGTGAACGACGCCGCGGCCCTCGCCCAGGCCGACCTGGGGCTGGCGATGGGCACCGGCACCGACGTGGCCATCGAGGCCGGGGACCTGACGCTGGTGCGCGGCGACCTGCGCGCCGCCGCGGACGCGATCCGGCTGTCCCGGCGCACCCTCGGCACCATCAAGGGCAACCTGTTCTGGGCGTTCGCCTACAACGTCGCGGCGCTGCCGCTGGCGGCGGCCGGGCTGCTCAACCCGATGATCGCCGGGGCCGCGATGGCGTTCAGCTCGGTGTTCGTGGTCTCCAACAGCCTCCGGCTGCGGAGCTTCCGCCCCCTCCCGGGCAACACCGACACCTGATACCCCCGTCGGGTAACCCGTTCCAGGTGAGGGGCACCTTCATCCGGCACAGTCGGATGAAGGTGCCCCTCACTCAGGTGCTGGCTGCCGGGGCGCTCGCGGGGCTCGTCGTGGCGAGGCCCGGGAGGCGCCTGGCCGGGCAGCGGCGGGCGCGCCGGTATCGTGGACCGCCGGAACCGATCGGAGGGCTGATGCGGGGATACGCGGAGGACAAGGACGCCTACCTCAAGCGGCTGCGCCGCGTCGAGGGCCAGATCCGCGGCCTGCAGCGGATGATCGACGAGGACGAGTACTGCATCGACGTGCTCACCCAGGTCGGCGCGGTCACCAAGGCGTTGCAGGCGGTGTCGCTCGGCCTGCTCGAAGACCACCTGGAGCACTGCGTGGCCGAGGCGCTGGCCGAGGGCGGCGAGGTCGCCGACGAGAAGCTCCGCGAGGCCAACCAGGCCATCGCCCGGCTGGTGCGCTCCTGACCATGCCCGCCGAACTGCTGCGGCTGCGCGCCCGGGGCCACCACGACGTCCGGGCCACCCACGGCAAGACCCTGGAGTTCACCACCGACGCCGAGATCACCGCGCGCGCCACCTGCGTCCTCGGGGTCGGCACCACCGCCGCGCCCGCCCACCCGGTCGCCGGACCGGTGCGCATCGAGATCCGCTGCGGCGCGCTGAGCACCGAGTTCCGCGCGCTCGCCCACTCCGGCTGGCGCCCCGGCGGCACCGCGATCGTCCGGCGCAGCGCCGAACGGCTGCCCACCACCTTCGCCACCGACGCCGGGCTCGCCGCCTCGGCGCTGCCCCGCGACCTGGTCGAGCTGCTGGCCGACCCGGCGGCCGAGATCGACGTGGCGGTGCGCCGGGACCCCGACGCCGCACCGGCGCTGATCCGCTACCACGCCGGACCCGGCGCCGACCCCCGGCTGACCGCCGAACTCGCCGCCGCCGACGAGGTGATCAGCGCCGACCCGATCGCCGAGCAGGCCGTCCGCGACCACGCCCCCGAACACCGCGCGCCCGCGCCCGGCCGCACGCTCGTGGTCACCGGCGTCGACCCGACCACCCCGCTGCCCGCCGACGCGCCCGAGCACGTCGAACTGCTCGGCGTGCCCACCGAGCTCGCCGTCGCCGCCGCCGCACCGACCCCGGCACCGGTCGTGCTCGCCGGAGCCGTCGACCGCCGGACCCTGCCCGACCTGCTGCGCACCCACCACGCCGCGCGGATCGTGCTGCGCACCACGGCGGCCGAACTGCCCAAGCTGCTCAACCAGGCGCGCCGGCTGCTCGGCACCCGCACCGCCGTGCTCGCCCCGACCGCGCCGGGCCGCGCCGAACGCCCCCGGCGCGCTCCGGTCGAGGACGCCGAGCCGGGCGGCGGCGCGCTGGTCTGCTGCCTCGAACCGGTGGCGACCGCGACCAGCACCGCCGAGCACCCCGACGCGCGGTGGCCCGCCCTGCTGGAATCGCTGCTGGACCAGGACGTCTCCCCCAAGACGCTGGCCGCCGCGCTGGCCGCGCAACCCGGCTGGACCCGGCGCCTGGCCTACGACGCGGTGCTCGCCCTCAAGAAGGGATGACCCCCGTCAGCTCCAGCACGTCGAACCGCTCGCGCGAGGAGTTCAGCCGCCGGGTCCACGAGGTCGACAGCGCCGCGACCGCCTCGGCGTCGAGGTAGCGGGCGTCGTCGAGCCGCCACCCCGCGGCGGCGAAGCGCGGCGCGAGGTCCACCAGCGCCGACTCCGGCGTCGGCTCCGGGTGCTCCCCCACCTCCGGCACCGGCGGTCGCCACGCGTGCAGGTTCAGCGTGATGAGCAGCTTCGCGCCCGGCACGCACACCCCGGCCAGGCCGGACAGCATCGCCGGATCGGAACCGAGCACCCCGCGCAGCAGGCTGCCCCACGGCATCAGCACGTGCAGCTCCGTCACGCCGCGCAGCTCGGCGGGCAACCGCTCCGCCGCGGCCCACACGCACAGCAGGTTCGGCAGCCCGCCCTTCTTCGGGTTCGCCGCCGCCTTGGTCGCGACCTTGCGCATGTTGTCCTTCGCGGCGTCCAGCGCCACCACGAGCTCGCCGGGCCGCTCGCGGGCGAGGTGGAACGCGTGCTTGCCGTCGCCGGTGCCGACGTCCAGGACCACGCCGTCGTGGCGCTCCACCATCGCGTCGAACTCGGCGGCCCCCACCTCGACCACCTGCTTACCGGTCACGCGTCGCACCGGCGCAGTCTACGTGCGGCCCCCACCCGAGCCGGACGCGCGCACACCTCCGCACCGGGACACCCCGGATCGCCCGAACGGGCCGACCACCCGGGTCGACGCCCGGACGGACCAGCCGCCCGAGGTCGGCGGCCCGGGATCGGCCCGGCCGAGGACAGCCCGGCCGGGTCGGCCCGGCAGGGCGCCCCGGATCGACCGGACGGGGTTCGACGAGGCGACCGAAACACCGCCCCGTCCGTCCACACCGGACTCCGCCGGGACCGCCCCGGCGCTCGGCGCCCTCCGGTCACCCGCGAACGATCGCGCCCACCGAACGCGATGGCTGGGCGCGGGTGCCGCGTTTCACCCGGAAGGGGAGTGAGTGAGGGGCACCCTTGCCCAAGTTACTGGGACAAGGGTGCCCCTCACCTGGATCGAGACCACCTGATCGAGCGGGTGGGGTGGCCATACGAGGTGGCGCGCCGGTGGGTGGCCTGTCGGTGGGTGGTCGTGTCCGGTGGGAGGTCAGCGCGTGGCTTCGACCGGTTCTCGGTCCGGGGTGGCGGTGGTGCCGGGGCGCCGGGCGCTGCGTCCGGCGGTGAGCGCGAGGGCCAGGCCCACGACGGTGAGCACGGCGCCGATCAGGGCCGGGGAGATCAGGCCGAGCCCGGCGCTGATGCCCACGCCGCCGAGCCACGCGCCCCCGGCGTTGGCGAGGTTGAAGGCGGAGTGGTTCGACGCCGCCGCCATCGTCGGGGCGTCGCGGGCCTCGTTCATCACCAGCACCTGGAGCGGCGCGGTGACGCCGAAGCCCGCCCCGCCGAGCAGCACCACCCCGATCGCCGCCGTCCACGGGTTGTGCACCGCGAAGGTGAACAGCACGAGCACGACGGCCAGCAGCGCCAGCGAGGCGTAGATCGTCGGGCGCAGCGCGCGATCGGCCAGCGGTCCCACGACCAGCGACCCGGCGGTCATCCCGACGCCGAACAGCGCCAGCACCACGGGCACGGCGCCCGCCGGCATCCCGGCCAGCTCGGTCATCATCGGCGAGATGTAGCTGTAGACGGCGAACACGCCCGCGAAGCCGAACACGCCGGTGGTCAGGCCGAGCACCACCTGGCGGCGGCCGAGGGCCGCGATCTCCCGGCGCAGGCCGACCCCCTCCGGGGCGGGCATCCGGGGGACGTAGGCGAGCACGCCGAGCACCGCGACCGCACCGATGGCCGCGACCACCAGGAAGGCCGCCCGCCAGCCGAAGACCTGGCCGAGGAAGGTGCCGCCCGGGACGCCGACGATGTTGGCGACGGTCAGCCCCAGCAGCACCCGGGAGACCGCGGTGGCCTTCCCGGCCGGGCCGACCAGGTTCGCGGCGACGAGCGTGCCGACCCCGAGGAACGCGCCGTGCGGGAGACCGGCGAGCAGCCGGGCGAGGAACACGGTCGGGTAGGACGGGGCGAGCGCGGTCACGAGGTTCCCGGCGATGAACACGCCCAGGAACAGCAGCAGGGCCGACTTGCGCGGCAGCCGCGTGCTCAGCGCGGTCAGCAGCGGAGCGCCGAGCACCACACCGACCGCGTAGGCCGAGATCAGGCTGCCCGCGGCGGGGATCGAGACGTCGAGACCGACCGCCACCTCGGGCAGCAGGCCCATGATGACGAACTCGGTGGTGCCGATGGCGAACGCTCCGAGAGCGAGAGCGAACAGGGCCAAGGCCATGACGCGCGGACCTTTCAGACGTGGGAACGGGGTGGCGGCATCGGCGCTCGCCGGAGAACGCACGCGCCCGGAGCCCGCAGGCATCCCGTTTGGCACGTGCTAAATCCAGGGTCGCAGGCGTCCCCCGCGCCTTCAATCGGTCGGCGTTGTGAGCTGACCCGCACCACCTCGCCGTCCCGCGACCGGGAACGCGGTAGAACTGGTGCCGAACACCGCCCGCCTGGCGGGCCGGACCCGCGATCGGCCGGCGCACGGACCGAACGGCGCGGGAGCGGTCGGCGCCGGACCGGGCGGCGCACGGACCGGGGAAACCCGAGCCGGGCGGCGCAGGACCGGGCGGCGCCGGGCAGTCGGCGCAGGGCCGTCGCGTGCGGGCCTGGCGCCGGGACGGCGCGGGCACCGGATCGGGGCGGTTCCCGCGGTGGGAAACGCCGGGTTCCGGGAGCAGGAGGGACGTAGATGTCGAGTCCGCCGGGAGGTCCGGACCCCGCGCGACCGGGCGGCGCGCGATCGGACGGCCCGCCCCCAGACCGCCAGGCGCCCGACCGCGAGGCGCCGGAGCGCGAGGGGCCGGTTCGGGGCAAGCGCCCGACGATGGCCGACGTCGCCGCGCGCGTCGGGGTGTCCCGCCAGCTCGTCTCCCTGGTGCTGGCCGGCCGACCTGGCCCGAACGCGGGCACCCGCGACCGCATCCTGCGCGCCGCCGAGGACCTCGACTACCACGCCGACACCGCCGCCCGGCTGCTGCGCCGCGCCCGCACCCGACAGCTCGGGGTGCTGTTCACCATGGAGCACTCGCTCGACCCGCACCTGGTCGAGGCGCTCTACCCGGCCGCCGCGCGCCTGGACTACAGCATCGTGCTCAGCGCGATGCTGCCCAGCCGCGGTGTCCGCGAGGCGATCGACGAGTTGCTCGGTCTCCGGTGCGAGGCGCTCATCCTGATCGGCCTGTCCGCCGAGGCACCCGCGCACCTGGCCACGGTGTCCCAGCAGGTACCGGTGGTGGAGATCGGGCAGCGCACCGGAGCGGCGGGCGCCGACAGCGTCCGCACCTCCGACTCCGAGGGCATCCGGCTCGCCGTGGACCACCTCGTCGAGCTCGGGCACCGCGAGATCGTGCACGTCGACGGTGGTGAGCTCCCCGGCGCGGCCGAGCGGCGGCAGGCCTACCTGCGGGAGATGCGGGCGCGCGGTCTCGGCGCGCACCTCCGGGTGCTCCCCGGCGACTACACCGAGGAGTCCGGCGCCCGCGCGGCGCGGACGCTGCTCGCCGAGCCGACGCTGCCCACCGCCGTGGTGGCGGGCAACGACCTCTGCGCCTGCGGCCTGCTGGAGACCCTCGTGCGCTCCGGGGTCCACGCCCCCGAGGACCTCTCGGTGGTCGGCTACGACGACAGCAGGACCGCCCGGTTGTCGTTCCTGTCCCTCACCTCCGTTCGCCAGGACGCCACCGCGATGGCCGAACGCGCCGTGCGGGCCGCGGCCGAGCGGCTCGACGACGGGCGGACGGACACCGAGGCGATCGTGCTCGCGCCCACCCTCGCCGTGCGCAGCAGCACCGGCCCGCCCCCGGACGCCGCCGCACCCGGTGGGGACGGGCACGGTGACCACGGGGGCAGGGACCACGGGGGCAGGGACCACGGGGGCAGGGACCACGAGAGCAAGAGCCACGGGAACGGCGACCACGAGCGGTGACCCGGCCCCGCGCGGCGCTGACTGCCGCGCGGGGCGGGCCCCCGTCACGGTCGCGGACTCCCGGGTGGACGGTCGCCCGTGCTCGGTGCTCACGTTGACCGACCGGGCGGACCCGGGCCGAGCTGTGGCGCAAGCGGGAGCTGTACCGCAACGCCGGTGGTGTCCCGGGGGTCGTCGACGCGCTTGTCGACGACCCCCGGGACACCGCCGGTCGGTGCGGTGGGGGCCACCTCCCGGATCGACTGACCCGGGAGGTGGCGCGGCGTCCGTCGCCGGGTCAGGCCGCCACGTGCTGCTCGATCCAGTCGGCGTAGGCGGTCACGTCGGTCCAGATCCCGGGCCCGGTGGCGCAGATCGGGTTGTCGTCACCGTCGCCGCTGGTAGCGCCGATCAGCTCCCACTGGCCGGGCCTGCCCTGGAGCTGCGGCCCGCCGGAGTCGCCGTAGCAGGCCTGGGCGTTCTCCCGCGGGCTGTCGGTGCACAGCTCGGTCGCCCCGTCGAAGTCCGTGGTGCAGTTCTCGTCGGCGACGAGCTCGGTGTCGAGCTGCTGGAGCCGTTCCGGCGGTTCCGGGCACTCCGCGCCGTTCTCGCAGGTCGTCCCCCAGCCGAGGACGCGGGTGGGGGTGCCGACCGGCCCCGTCTCCTCGGCGATCGCGATCGGCTCGTGCTCGACCGGCCGGTCGAGCTTCAGCACCGCGATGTCCGCGTGGAACGGCGACGTGCTGTATTCCGGGTGCACCACGATCTCGCTGACGCCGGTCACCGTGCCGCCGCTGGAGCGGTCGTTGCTGCCGATGCGGGTCGTGATGTCGCCGGGCGCCCAGCCGGCCGCGCAGTGCGCGGCGGTGACGACCCACTCGTCGTCCACCAGGGAGCCGCCGCAGAAGTGCATCCCGTTGCTCGCCTGCTGCAGGGACACCATGAACGGGTACGGCTCGGTGGCGTCGTCCCCGCCGATGATCTTCGCCCCGACGTCCGCCGCGGCCGTGGGCACCAGCGCCCCGGTGAGCGCGAACGCACCCAGCAGGCCGTACAGCCACGACCGGTGCCGACCGCCGCGGGGCGACCGGTGCCGGGAAGGACCGCTGCTCGGTAAGTCCACCATCATGTCGTCCTCCTGAATTGCGTGCGAAAAAGCGTTCCGCGGCGGCGCGCCTCGGACGCCGACCGTCGTGCGATTCGGTGCTGCCGACCGTATGCGGGTCACCCCGCGCCCCGCCTCAGCCGCGGGGCCGGGTTCGGTCTCGTACTTCCGGCCAGGTGGCGACGTCCGGCCTCGGCCGATCGGTCAGGCCGTCCGGAAGGCGTCCCGCCTGCCGAGGGCGAACCACAGGACGCTCCCGATGAACGGGGCGATGAAGGCGAAGACGATCCACACCACCTTCATCCCCATCCCGTGCGGGGAAGCCACGATGCTGATCAGCGCCGCGATGAACAGCACCGCGTAGGCGAGCAGCCCCAGCGCGAGCGCGCCGAGGAGCGCCATCCCGAAGATCTGGCCCCCGGCCTCCGCGGCGGCGCCGCCGTGCGCGAGCAGCATCGACATCGTTCCCACTGTCCTCTCGTCAGTCCACATCGGAACCCTCCGGCCCCGACGCGTTCCATCCTGCCCCGCGGGCCCCGACCGCACGTCACCCTTCCCGCTCGGGCCGACTTGGCCGAAAGTCTTAGGGCGCACCGGCCGGATTCCGGACGCGCCCGGGGCACCGCCCGGCCGACCATGGCGGGGCAAGCGGGCCGTTCCCGGCCCACCGCAGCGCGCGAACGCGCACGACACGTCCGGTCCCGGCCACGGGTACCGGGCTCTGCCAGGAGGCGGCGTGGAGGAGCACTACCGTGGGGCCGTGCGTTTCCTGAAGTCCCGACGGCGATGGCTGTCCTGGTGGGACGGCCGGATCCGGTCCCTGCTGTTCGACCTCGCGGTGGCGTTCCTCTGCATCCCCACCGGGGACTGGGGCATCCCCACCGACTCGGTGGTCGGCAACGCCGCGCAGATCCTCGTGGTGCTCGCCGCGTTCCTCGTGCGCAGGCGGTTCCCGTGGGTGCCGATCGCGTTGCTGGTGCCGCTGTCGATCGTCAGCGACCCCGGCCCGGCCGTCTTCGTCGCGGTGTACACGATGGCCCGGTACCGCGGGCCGTCGGTGCAGCTCTGGGCGGCCTACGCGGTGGCCTTCGGCGCCTCCATGCTGGGCGCGAAGAACCTGGAACCGATGGACGTCGTGCCCGTCGTGCTCGGCCTGCTGCTCATCACCGCGTTCCCGCTGCTGCTGGGCCTGTGGGTGTTCCAGCGCAAGCAGTTGCTGGCCAGCCTGCGGGAACGCGCCGAGCAGGCCGAGCGCGAGCGGGACCTGCTGGCCGAACGGGCCGTCACCGCCGAGCGCAGGCGCATCGCCCGGGAGATGCACGACGTGGTCGCCCACCGGTGCAGCGTGATCACCCTCCAGGCCGGGGCGCTCACCATGACCGCCCCGGACGAGCGCACCGGCGAGGTCGCCGAGGTCATCCGCAGCACCAGCGCCACGGCGCTCACCGAGCTGCGCAGCATGTTGCAGGTGTTGCGCGACGACGGCCACGAGGCGACCGGGGACCTCGCCGACGACGCCTCCGCCGAGGGCATCGCGAGCCTGGTCGAGGACGCCGCGGCCGCGGGCGCCGACGTCCGGCTGACCCGGCCCGACCCGATGCCCGAGACCTCCACCGAGGTCGGGCGGGCCGCCTACCGCGTGGTGCAGGAAGCGCTGACCAACGCGGGCAAGCACGCCCCGGGCGCCCCGGTGCGCGTCGACATCACCGCCGACGACGACGTGGAGGTGACCGTGACCAACGGTCCCGGGCGCGACGACGGGACCGAGGCCGTCCCGGGTTCCGGCTACGGCCTGATCGGGATGCGGGAACGCGTGACGCTGGCCGGAGGGGCACTGCGCGCCGGGCGCACCGAGGACGGCGGATACCGTGTGCGGGCGGTGTTCCCGGCGCTCGGATGAGGTGATGGCGTGGCCGTCAAGGTGGTCCTGCTGGACGACGAGGAACTGGTGCGCGGCGGCATCAGATTGATCCTCGACGCCGATCCGGACATCGAGGTGGTCGCGGAGGGCGGCGACGGCTCGGTGGCGGTGGACCTGGTGACCAAGCACCGCCCGGACGTGGTGCTGACCGACATCCAGATGCCGCGCGTCGGCGGCCTGGAGGTCACCCGGCGGCTCGCCGCGCTGCCCGAGCCACCGGCGATCGCGGTGCTCACCACGTTCGACCTCGACGAGTACGTCTACGCCGCGCTCCAGCACGGCGCGGCGGGTTTCCTGCTCAAGGACACCCCGCCGCGCGAGCTGGCGAACGCGGTGCACGTCGTGGCGCGCGGCGAGGCGATGCTCTCCCCGCGCATCACCACCAAGCTGCTGGCCACCTTCTCCGCCAGTACCGCCGCGCCGCAGGCCCGATCGCGGGTGGCGGAGCTGACGGCCCGCGAGCGCGAGGTGGCGGTCGCCGTCGCCCAGGGCCACAGCAACGCCGAGATCGCGAGCGACCTGTTCATGAGCCAATCCACGGTGAAGGTGCACCTGAGCCGGATCATGGCCAAGCTCGACGCCGCCAACCGCACCCAGGTCGCGATCATCACCCACGACGCCGGACTGGCGTGAGGCGGCGCGGCCGGTCGCCGCTGGCAGCACGGTGGCGTGGTGGCGGGAAGGGTGACGGCGAACGCGGAGGTCTTCCGGATCGAGGTCGTGCACCCGGCGCACCCCGACCACGACGACTACCTCGACCGGCTCGGCGGGGAGCCGTTCGACCCCGCCGCCACCGACCAGGGCCTCTCCCGGCCGGCCCGGGAGCCGCTGCGGCTGCCGTGACCGGGGGAGCGCGGCGGAACCCGCGCTCCCCGGGCGGTCAGCGCGGCACGCGCAGCACGCTGCCCTCCCCGTCGGCGGCGACGAGCAGGTCGCCCGACGGGTCCAGCGCCAGACCGGCGAACGCGCGCGGCTGCATCGTCACGCCCGACGACGGGTCCGGCTCGGGGGGCGAGGTGCCGGGCGGCGGTCCGACCGGCAGGTCCTCGACCACCGTCCGCGCCGGGCCGCCGTCGAGCGGGATCGCGCGCAGCCTGCGCCGCCCGGTCTCCACCACGACCAGCTCGCCGCCGCGCACCACCAGGCCGTGCGGCGCGTCGAGCCCGTCGGCGACCACCACGGGTTCGGCGTCGAGCCGCAGCACCGCACCGGTGGCCTCGTCGGCGGCGTAGCAGCGGCCGTCGGCGTCGAGGGCCACGTCGACGGGCCCGCCGAGGCCCTCCGCGAGCACCGACACCGCGTCCGCGGAGTCGATCCGCAGCACCCGGCCCGCCCCCGTCTCGGCGACCACCAGCGCGCCGTCCGGGGCGACCGCGATGCCGGTGGGTTCCCGCAGGTCGGTGGCCCGGACCCGGTTCGTCCCGGTGGCCGGGTCGTGGCTGCGGACCTCCCCGCGCCCGGTGGTCACGTGCAGCAGCTCCGCCTCGGTCGCCACCCCGCGGGAGAAGACCAGCAGCTCGCGGGTCACCTCCTCGCCGAGCCGCGCGAGGCTGAAGTGGTCGGCGACGTGCACCGCGCCGCCCCGGTCCACCGCCACGCCGAACGGGCCGTTGAACCCGCGCGGCACCACCTCCTGGAACCGCCCGTCCACGCGCACCTCCGCGATGCCGCCGCTGGCGAAGCTGGAGGCGAACATCCGGTTCCCGGCGTCGAACGCCGCGTTGTCCAGCCCGGTGATGCCGGTGACGAACGTCGAGCGGCCCCCGGTGTCCAGGTCGATGCGGGTCACCGCGCCCGCGGCGCCGGAGGACAGCACGACCAGCGTCCCGGCCCGGTCGAACCGCACCGCCACCGGCTGCGGGAGGTCCTCGGCGACCAGCTCGGCCGCCCCGCCGTCGACCGGCACCCGCCACACCTGCCCGGTCATCATGTGCGGGTAGTACAGGTGGCCGTCCGGCCCGAGCTGCATCGCGTTGCCCCAGGCCAGCTCCTCGGCCAGCAGCGCGGGACCGGCCGCGGTCAGCTCCAGCAGCCGACCGCCGGGGCGCATCTCGTTGACGAACAGCCGGTCGCCGACGCAGGTGATGCCGTTCGGCGCGATCAGCTCGTCGGAGACCAGCGAGAACTCGCCCGCGGGGGTCCGCCGCCACACCTTCCCCGGGACGAGGTCGGCGATGTACATCGAACCGTCCGCGCCGAAGGCGAGGTCGTCCGGTGCCCGGACCGGGCCGTCCACCGGCACCACGACCTCGACATCCCCGGAGGCCAGGTCGACGGCGCTGATCCGGCCGCCGAGGAACTGGGCGACGTGCAGCCGCCCGTCCGGGCCGAACGCCACGCCGTTGGAACCCCACAGCCGGCTCGGCGGCGTCACCCGGGTGACCCCGGCCTGGACGGGACGTCCGAACCGGCTCGCCGCGGCGGTCACGCGAGCACCTCGTCCATGCCGCCCTCGGCGCGCCAGCGGGCCACCAGGTCGTAGAACTCGACCGGTCCGCCCGCATACTGGAAGGAGCGGCCGGTCGGGGCGCCCTCGTTGTTGTAGTAGCTCGGGGTGCACTCGGCGTGGAAGGCGTGCTGGGCGCTGGTGTCCTGGGCGTCGATCCGCGCGACCCACCGCTGCTCGGCCTCGGCGCTGGGCTCGACCCGCGCGGCCTGCCGCTTCTCGGCCTCGGCGACGACCTCCCCGACGTGGACGGCCTGCTCGTCGAGCACGTGCACGAAGTTCACCGACGAGGCGTTCTGCATCGCGCCGAGGTGGAACAGGTTCGGGAAGCCGTGGCTGTAGAAGCCGTGCAGCGTCCGCGGACCCCGCTGCCAGTGCTCCAGCAGGGTGGTGCCGCCGCGACCGGCGATCCGCATGGCGGTGCGGTCGAACAGCGAGGAGCCGACCTCGAAGCCGGTCGCGAAGACGATGCAGTCCACCTCGTGCTCCACGCCGTCGACCACCAGGGCGTTCGCGGTGATCCGCTCGACGCCCCGGCCCCCGGTGTCGACCAGCGACACGGTGGGCCGGTTGAAGGTCTGCAGGTAGGTGTCGCTGAAGGTGGGCCGCTTGCACATGTAGCGGTACCAGGGCTTGAGCGCCTCGGCGGTCGCCGGGTCCGCGACGATCTCGTCCACCCGCGCGCGGATCTCGTTCATCTTGCGGAAGTCGGCGATCTCGGCGGCCAGGCCCTGCTCCCGGCCGGCACCGTTGGGGATCAGGTCCTGCAGGAACCGCGCGCTGCTGGTCCAGCGGTCGGCGACCAGGTCCTCCTCGGCCTGCCCGCCGGTGACCAGGGTGAGGAAGTTGTCCCGGCGGCGGCGGTGCCAGCCCGGGGGCAGCGAGGCCGCCCACTCCGGATCGGTGGGGCGGTTGTCCCGCACGTCGACCAGCGACGGGGTGCGCTGGAACACCGAGAGGTGCCCGGCGTCGCGGCCGAGGTGCGGCACCACCTGGATCGCGGTCGCCCCGGTGCCGATCAGCGCGACCCGCTTGTCGGCGAGCCGGTGCAGCCCGCCGTCGGGGCCGCCGCCGGTGTAGTCGTAGTCCCAGCGGCTGGTGTGGAAGGTGTGGCCCCGGAAGTCCTCGATGCCGGGGATGCCGGGGAGCTTCGGCCGGCTGAACGGCCCGCTGGAGATGACCACGTAGCGGGCGCGCACCAGATCGCCGCGGTCGGTGGCCACCTCCCACTCGCAGGCGTCGTCGTCCCAGGTGAGGCCGGTGACCTCGGTCTGGAAGCAGGCCTGGCCGTAGAGGTCGAAGGTGCGCCCGATGGCCCGCGCGTGCTGCCGGATCTCCTCGCCGGGGGAGTACTTCCAGGACGGCACGAAGCCGACCTCCTCCAGCAGCGGCAGGTAGACGTAGGACTCGATGTCGCAGTGGATGCCCGGGTAGCGGTTCCAGTACCAGGTGCCGCCGAAGTCGCTCGCCTTCTCCACCACGCGGATGTCGCGGAGCCCGGCCTGGCGCAGCCGCGCGGCGGCGAGCAGACCGCCGAAGCCGCCGCCGATGACCAGCGCCTCGACGGTGTCGTGCAGCGGCTCGCGGGTGAAGGCGGGATCGGCGTGCGGGTCCTCGACGTAGTAGCCGAACTCACCGGTGGCGCGGTGGTACTGCTTGCTGCCGTCGGGCCGGATCCGCCGGTCGCGCTCGGCCCGGTAGCGGGCGCGGAGCTCGTCCGGGTCGAATTCGAGCTGCTCCAGGAGTGCGGACTCGTCGGACATGCGGATCCTTTCGACGGGGGTGCTCGGACACCGGCCGCCGACCGCGACGACGCCGAAGTCACCTGACTTAAAACCCGAGGATAGCGATCCCGCCCGATTCCCGGCGAACCGGGCGACGGCGACGCCACGACCTGCGAGAGGATGTACCGGTGAGCGACGAGACCGCGAGGACGACGCGCGAGGCGCTGCTGCGCACCGCCGAACGCCTCTACGCCGAGCAGGGCATCACCACCGTGTCCAACCGGACCGTGGCGGCCGAGGCGGGCACCGCGAACAACTCCGCGGTCGGCTACCACTTCGGCGGCAAGACCGACCTGGTGCTCGCCATCGTGCGCCACCGCAACGAGCAGACCGAGCCGCACCGGGTGCGGATGCTGGAGCGCACCGCAGGCTCGACCGACCCGCAGGACCACATCGACTCGCTCAACCTGCCGATCGTCGCGCTGCTCGACGAACTGGGCGCCCCCACCTGGTACGCGCGGTTCACGCTGCAGGTCATGGTCGACCCGCCGTGGCGCGACCTGGTCGCCGAGGAGCTGTCCCGGTCCCCGCACATCCTGGAGGCGTCCCGGCGGCTGATGGAGACCACCCGGCACCTCGACCCGTCCCTGGTCCGCAAGCGCGCCCAGCTCGCCGGCCTCACCGTCGCCCATGTCTGCGCCGACCACGAGGCCGACATCCACGTCCGCGACCGCACCCCCGCCTGGGACGGCGTCGGCACCTTCCTCTCCGACGCCCTGACCGGCCTCATCCTCGCCCCCGTCCGCCGCCGGGCGTGACGGGGCGCCGCGTCACGGTGCGGCGGAGCAGGCGGCGTCGAGGCGGCGTTTGATCTCGGCGAAGTGGTCGGTCATCGCCGAGCGCGCCGCGGTGCCGTCGCCGGAGCGCAGCGCCGCGACGATCGCCCGGTGCCTGCGGAGGGTCTGCGCGGTCTCGCTGCCCTTCGGCGCGTCCAGGGCGGCCCCGCCCGCGTGGTAGGCGTCCCAGAAGACGTCGATGAGCTGGCCGACCAGCGGGTTGTCCACCTCGGCGTAGAGGCGGCGGTGGAACGCGCGGTCGGTCTCGGGGTCCAGCGGCGAGCGGGCCATCGTGTCGCAGAGCTCGTCGAGGGCGTCCAACGTGGACTCCGGCACGGTCCCCGCCAACCGCTCGACGACGCCGGTCTCGATGAGTTCGCGGATCTCGACCAGGTTGCGCAGCTCGTCGAGCACGCCCGAGGTGGTGGTGACGGTGCGGAAGACCAGCGACGGGGAGAGCACGTGCAGCGACGGCTCGCCGACGACCGTGCCGTACCCGTGCCGGACCTCGATGATGCCCAGGGTGCGCAGTGACCGGAGGGCCTCGCGGACGCTGTTGCGGGACACCGCGAGCACGTCGATCAGCTCCACCTCCGTGGGCATCGGATCGCCCGAGCGCAGCCCGCGTTCGCGGATGAGGTCGAGGATCCGCCGCGACAGCGGCCCCAGCGTCGAGGAGTAGGGCGTCGAAGGGTAGGGCTCCGAAGCACCGGTTTCCGCCGCCCGCACGTGTTCCCGCCTCTCTTCCGCCCGGCGACTCCGACCACGGCGGTCGTGCCCCTGCGGTCTTTACAGCGATCCGATCCTACTTTATGTTCATCCGCCAATGGACGTTGGACGTCCAACGTCTTGGACACGCGACTCGGGCAGCGCAGCCCGGAGCGGAGGTGCGGCCCATGAGATCGGCGTCGGCGCGGCCGGAGGCGGGCGGGAGACCACCGGGCCCCTGGTACCGCCAGATCAGCAGGCAGCAGTGGAAGGCGTTCGTCGCCGCGTGGGTCGGCTACCTGCTCGACGGCTTCGACTTCATCCTCATCACCCTCGTGCTCACCGAGATCAGCGCCGAGTTCGGGCTGACCACCGTGCAGGCCGCGACGCTGGTCTCGGCGGCGTTCATCTCGCGGTGGGCCGGCGGGCTGGCCCTCGGGGGCTTCGGCGACCGCTACGGGCGCCGGTCGGCGATGGTGCTCAGCATCGTCCTGTTCTCCGTCGGCACGCTGGCCTGCGGCCTGGCCCCGTCCTACGGCGTGCTGTTCGTGGCGCGGCTGCTGATCGGCCTCGGCATGGCCGGCGAGTACACCGCCAGCTCCACCTACGTCATCGAGAGCTGGCCGCGCCACCTGCGCAACAAGGCCAGCGGCTTCCTGATCTCCGGGTACTCGATCGGCACCGTGGTGGCGGCCATGACCTACAGCGTCGTGGTCCCCGCGTTCGGCTGGCGCGCGCTGTTCCTGCTGGGCATCCTGCCGATCGCCGTCGCGCTGTGGCTGCGGCGCGCGCTGCCCGAATCCGACGACTGGGAGCAGGCGAACCGAGCCGGGGCCGACGACGCCGCGCCCTCGGTGCTCGGCACCCTGTTCACCGGCAAGCGCGCGCCGCTGAACTTCACCACCGCGGCGATCACCTTCCTCGCGCTGGTGCTCATCTTCACCCCGATCGTCGACCGGACCTGGCTGATCGCGGCGCTGGCGCTGGTGTGCGCTGCGGTGTTCACCTCCTACGTCGTCCAGTTCGCCGGACCGCGCTGGCCGACCGGGATCATGGTGATGCTGATCGTGTTCGCCGCGTTCCTGTACTCCTGGCCCATCCAGTCGCTGCTGCCGACCTACCTCAAGATCGACCTGGGCTACGACCCCGCCGAGGTCGCCAACGTGCTGTTCTTCTCCGGCTTCGGCGCCGCCGTGGGCTGCTGGGTCGCCGGGTTCACCGGTGACTGGCTGGGCACCCGCCGCGCGTACTGGATCAGCCTGCTGATCTCCCAGGTCGTCGTGCTGCCGGTGTTCGCGGTGGGCGGCGACAGCCTGCTGCTGCTCGGGGTGCTGCTGTTCGTGCAGCAGGTCTTCGGCCAGGGCATCTCGGGGCTGCTGCCGAAGTGGATCGGCGGGTACTTCGACGTGCACCAGCGCGCCGCGGCCCTGGGCTTCAGCTACAACGTCGGCGCCCTCGGCGGCGCGGTGGCGCCCGCGCTCGGGGCCACGCTCGGCGCCTCGATGAGCCTGGGCACCTCGCTGGCGGTCCTGTCGTTCGGGCTGACCTTCGTCGTCCTGCTGCTCATCGGCATCGACGCCCCGACCCGGTTGCAGCGCCTGCTGCGCCCGGACGCGGTGCGCTCCGCCGACGCCCTCGACGGGGCCGCGCTGTCCCGCGCCAAGACCTGACCCGACCGAGAAAGACGAGGAAGCACCATGCACTCCCGACCGATCCGCGGCGTCGTCCCGCCGGTGTGCACGCCGTTGACCCCGGACCTGGAGGTCGACCACCGGTCCCTGGAACGGCTCGTGGCGCACCTGCTCGACGGCGGCGTCGACGGGCTGTTCGTGCTCGGCTCCACCAGCGAGACCGCGTACCTGCCGGACCGGCACCGCGCGGAAGTGCTCCGCACGACCACCGCCGCGGTCGCCGGTCAGGTGCCGGTGCTGGCCGGGGCGATCGACATGACCACGCTGCGGGTGCTCGACCACGTGCGCGCCGCCGAGGAGGCGGGGTGCGACGGGATCGTGGCCACCGCGCCGTTCTACACCCGGACGCACCCCGCGGAGGTCGAGCACCACTTCCGCCTGCTGGCCGAGCGCACCGAGCTGCCGCTGTACGCCTACGACCTGCCGGTGTCGGTCCACACCAAGCTCGACGCCGACCTGCTGGTCCGGCTGGCCGGGGACGGCGTGCTCGCCGGGGTCAAGGACTCCAGCGGGGACGACGCGGGGATGCGGCGGCTGCTGCTGGCCCTGCGCCACCGCGGCATCACCTCGTGCAGCGTGCTCACCGGTTCGGAGCTGACCGTGGACAGCGCGCTGCGCACCGGCGCGCACGGCGTCGTCCCCGGACTGGCCAACGTGGACCCGGACGGCTACGCGCGCCTGTTCCGGCACTGCGCGGACGGGCGGTGGGACGCGGCCGGCACCGAGCAGGAGCGGCTGTTCGACCTGTTCGGCCTGGTGGAGGCGGGCGACCCCGCGCGGATCGGGGCGAGTTCGGCCGCGCTCGGCGCCTTCAAGGCGGCCCTGCACCTGCGCGGGGTGATCGACTGCCCGGTCACCGCTCCCCCGCAGCTCCCGCTCACCGCCGACGAGGTGCTGCTGGTGAAGGAACGGCTGATCTCGGCGGGGCTGCTGTGACCGCGATCGGGGTGGACATCGGCGGCACCAAGATCGCCGCCGGGCTGGTGGTGGACGGCGCGATCGTCCGGCGCACCCGGCGGGCGACACCGCGGCTGGGCAGCGCGGCGATCTTCGACGCCGTGGCCGGGGCCGTCGCCGAGCTGCGCGCGGACGGCCCGCCCGTCACGGCACTGGGCATCGGGGCACCCGGCATCGTCGACCCGGTCACCGGGACGGTCCGCTCGGCCACCGACACCGTCCCCGGGTGGCACGGCGCCGAGGTCCGCGCCGAGCTGGCGCGCCGGACCGGGCTGCCGGTGGCGGTGGACAACGACGTGCGCGCGATGGCGCTGGCCGAATGCCGGCTCGGCGCCGCCCGCGGGCACGACCTCGTGCTGCACGTCTCGGTGGGCACCGGGGTGGGCGGCGCGTTCAGCCGCGGCGGCGTTCCGGTGCGCGGCGAGCGCGCGACCGCGGGCGAGATCGCGCACCTGCTGGTGCCGACGCGCGGGGCCAAGCCCTGCGGGTGCGGACGCGACGACCACCTCGAAGCGGTCGCCTCCGGTCCCGCCATCGCCGCCGCCTACACCGCGCTCGCCGGGGGCGAGCCGGTCGAGCTGCCCGAGGTGGAGCGGCGGATGCGGGCGGGCGACGACCGGGCCCGGCAGGCCGTCACCGCGGCCGGAGCGCTCCTGGGGCGGGTGCTCTCCGGCCTCGTCACCGCCCTGGACCTGGACGCCGTCGTCGTGGGCGGCGGCGCCGCCCGGCTCGGCGCGGCGCTGCTGGACCCGGTGGCCCGCGCCCTGGACGCCGAGACCCGCCCGCCGCAGCGCCGCACCCCGGTCCTGCCCGCGCTGCTCCAGCGCGACGGTCCGGTCCTCGGCGCGGCCCTGCTCACCACCGCGATCGAAGGGGAACACCGATGAAGCTCAGCGCCCTGCTCAGCGCCATCACCGGTCGGCTGATCGTCTCGTGCCAGGCCTCGGAGGGCCACGCGCTCCGGCACACCGGCACCCTCGCCCGGGTCGCGCGGGCCGCCGCGGACGGGCGCGCCGCCGCCATCCGGTGCGGCGGGGTCGGCGGGGTGGCGGACGTGACCGCCGTGGCCGAGGCCGTGGACGTGCCGGTGATCGGGTTGACCAAGTCCGGCCGCGAAGGGGTGTTCATCACGCCGACCGTCGAGGCCGCCCGGTCCGTGGCCGCCACGCCCGCCGCCGTCGTCGCGCTCGACGGCACCGCACGCCCCCGCCCGGACGGCTCCGCCCTGCGGGACGGGATCGCGGCGGTGCACGAGCTCGGCAAGCTCGCGATGGCCGACGTGTCCACGGCGGCCGAAGGGATCGCCGCCGCCGACGCCGGGGCCGACCTCGTCGCCACGACCCTGTCCGGGTACACCCCGAATTCCCGGCGGACCGAAGGCCCGGACCTCGCGCTGGTCGGCGAGCTCGCCGCCGCGCTCCCCGAGGTCCCGATCGTGGCCGAAGGCCGGTACCACGCGCCGGAGCAGGCGGCCGAGGCGATCCGCGCCGGGGCCGCCTCCGTCGTCGTCGGCACCGCCATCACCGACCCCACCTGGATCACCCGCTCCTTCGCGGAAGCGGTCACCACCGCCGGTGGTGAGCACGTGGGGCGCTGAACACCTGCCCGGTCCCGCCACCCGGGCGGGACCACCGGAGAAGGAGGAGCGTCATGGCCCGAAGACCACGCCGCACGCCGATCGTCCTGCTGGCGCTGAGCGCGCTGGTGCTGACCCCGACCACCGCCCAGGCCGCGCCCCGGGCGGTCGACCTCGCCGTCAGCGACTCCTCGACGACCTACCGGATCCCGGCCATCACGACGACCTCCGGCGGGACCGTCGTCGTCGCCTACGACCAGCGCAACGACGGTGCGGGTGACCTGCCCGGCAACATCGACACGGTGGTGCGCCGCAGCACCGACAGCGGCGCCACCTGGAGCGAGCCGCGGACCGTCGTCGACTACCCGGCGCCGCAGGGCTGCGGCGACCCGAGCCTGCTCGCCGACCGCGTGGCCGACCGGCTCCTGCTGTTCTGCACGTTCAGCCACGGCGAGGTGGGCTTCGGCAGCTCCGAACCCGGCAGCGCCGACGACAGCGATCCGCGCACGCTGCACGTGCGGGTCAGCACCAGCGAGGACGACGGCCGGACCTGGAGCGACCCGGTCGACATCACCTCGCAGATCAAGGACGTGGCCTGGGCCGGGGTGTTCGCCTCCTCCGGGCACGGCGTGCAGACCGCCGACGGCCGGCTGCTCCAGCCCATCGTCGTCCGCGACGCCCAGGGCAGGCACCGCAGCGGCAACATCATCAGCGACGACCACGGCCGCACCTGGCGCACCGGCGAACTGCTGTCCCCGGGCACCGACGAGACCAAGGTGACCGAGCTCTCCGACGGCCGCGTCGTGCACAACAGCAGGGCCGTCGGCGGCGGCACCCGGATGCGCTCGGTTTCGCAGGACGGCGGTGCGACCTTCGGCGAGGCGACGCCGATCCCCGCCCTGCCCGATCCGGGCGTCAACGCCGACGAGATCCGGGTCGACCCCTCGCCGGGTGGTGCGCGCAGCGACTGGCTGCTGTTCAGCAACCCCGCCGACCCCGCCGAACGGCGCACCCTGACGTTGCGGCTGAGCTGCGACAACGGCGAGACCTGGAGCGACGGCGAGGTGCTCCACGACGGGCCCGCCGGGTACTCGGCGCTGACGATGCTGCCCGACGGCCGGGTCGGCGTCTTCGCCGAGAACGGGACGAGCGGCAGCTTCGACGAGCTGACCTTCCGCTCCGTCCCCCTGGAGCTCGCCGGGCGCTGCTGACGGACCGCGCGGCGGCCCTGCCCACGAGCACCGGCGGGGCCGCCCCGCGCCGGGCTGTGCGCGAGGTCACCGCGGGACCCGCTCGTCCGCTCCGGCGCGGGCGGGTCCGATCCCGGGCGGCTCCCGCGGGGCCGGGTGCCGCGCCCGTCCGCCGACGCCGCCGCGCACTGCTGACCAGCGGGAACCCGATTCCCCATGGGCATCGAGCCGATCTTCGGGTCGTTCCGCTTCCCGGAAGGGCGGGGGGAGGCAGCAGCCAGATCCCAACACGCAGCGTGTTGATCTCGGGGTTGATCTCGGCAACATGTCGACCTGATCAGGTGGTTGCTTGATGCAGCGATTACCCACCGCTACCTTTGTCCATGTCACGGTTCGGTCACGGCCGGGCCTCCGGACCCCATCGGAGGCACCTCCGCATCCCCCGGCGGAGCACGTGCCCGGACGCCCCCCGAGACGAAAGTGGCTCATGACTGACTTCAACGAGGAGCGCACCTCCGCGCTGCGGACCTCCCCGACCCGCAACCGCAAGCCCGTGCGCAAGGCCGTCACGGTCCTCGCCGCCGCCGGTGCGTTCGCCGCGGTCGGCCAGCCCCTGACCGCCGGTGCCGCCGAGGCGCAGACCCCCGAGACCGGCACGCACGCGGCCGGCGCCGCGGCCGGCGTGTCCTTCGGCTCCTGGCTGTGGGACCTGTTCGGCGGCCAGGACGAGAAGAAGCCCGAGGCGCCGGCCCAGGCCGCCGCCCCCGCCCCGGCCGAGGCCCAGCAGGCCCCGGACCCGGCCGAGCAGGCCGCCGCGGCCAAGCAGGCCCAGCGCGAGCGCATCCTGCAGGTCGCGCGTGCCGAGATCGGCACCAAGGAGACCGGCGACAACTGCTCCAAGTACTCCGAGCAGTGCGTCGTCTGGTGCTCGCTGTTCGCGATGGAGATGTGGCAGCAGGCGGGCGTGGACGTCGACAACGAGGAGTTCGCGTTCACCGGCAACGTCTACAAGACCGGCGAGCAGAAGGGCACCGCCTACGGCAGCGACCAGCTCGCCCAGGCCCAGCCCGGCGACGTGCTGCTGTTCGGCACCAGCCCGAACTCCGCCAGCAGCAGCACCCACATCGCCATCGTCGAGAAGGTCAACGGTGACGGCACCGTGACCACCATCGAGGGCAACACCAACGGCGAAGGCAGCAACGACGGCGACGGGGTCTACCGCAAGCAGCGCGACCTCTCCGCCGACACCTTCTACGGCGGCGTGAGCCCCTGGTGATCCCCGCCACCCGCTGAGCGCGGCGACGCGCGACGAGAGCCCCCACCGGACCACCGGTGGGGGCTCCGTCGTGTTCGAGGCGACCTGCGCGGATGCCACCACCGTGACGAAACGGCTGCTACCCGGTCGGCTGCCCGTTACCCGGCAGGAGGAAGATCGGCCC
The DNA here is from genome assembly GCF_039542665.1 of Saccharopolyspora cebuensis. Taxonomy (NCBI): domain Bacteria; kingdom Bacillati; phylum Actinomycetota; class Actinomycetes; order Pseudonocardiales; family Pseudonocardiaceae; genus Saccharopolyspora; species Saccharopolyspora cebuensis. The sequence goes on along the minus strand of NZ_BAABII010000003.1, from coordinate 616,729 downwards.
CGTATGGCGAATCGTCGCTGCGCTGCGTCACCACTCCGCGACGAGCGGTGCGCGGCGAGATCGAAGAGCGGGAACAGGTCCAGAACATGACGATGACGCAGCCGGGCCGGTCGGCGGACGGCAGTTCGCGCGCCGAGCGGATCCTCGTCGTGGAGGACGATCACTCGGTGGCCCAGGTGATCTCCGACTACCTGCACCGCGCGGGGTACGGCGCGGTGGTGGTCTCCGACGGTGCCGTCGGGCTGGAGCTGGCCCGGCAGACCAGCCCCGACCTGGTCATCCTCGACGTGGTGCTGCCCGGGTTGAACGGCATCCAGGTCCTCCGGCAGCTCCGCGCGAGCAGCCGGACCCCGGTCATCATGCTGACCTCCAAGAGCGGTGAGGACGACCGGCTGCGCGGCTTGGAGGTCGGCGCCGACGACTACGTGACCAAGCCGTTCAGCCCGCGCGAGCTGGTCATGCGGGTGCAGGCGGTGCTGCGCCGGACCACCGCGATGCCGCCCACCCCCGTCGACGAGGTCCGGCGGGTCGGCGACCTGGTGGTGGACCAGGCCGCGCGGGTGGTCACCAAGGCCGGGCGCGCGCTGACCATGACGAACAAGGAGTTCGACCTCCTGGTCTTCCTGCTGGACCACCCCGGCCGGGTGGTCCGGCGCGACGAGCTGCTGCGCGAGGTGTGGTCCTACGACTTCGGCGACGCCTCCACGGTGACCGTCCACGTGCGCCGGTTGCGGTCGAAGATCGAGGACGACCCGTCGCGGCCGGCGATGCTGGTGACCGTGTGGGGCGTGGGGTACCGGTTCGACCCGCCGGGGGACCCGCGGTGAACCCCGCGCTGGTCGCGCTCATCGCGGTGTGCGAATCGGCCGGCGTGGGGCTGATCGGCGCGGTCGTGCTGCGCGCCCTCCGGCGGTACTCGGTGGACGTGTCGCTGGTCGCCGTCGTGGTGATCACCGTGTGCGCGCTGAACGCCAGCACGATCACCCTCGTGCTGGTCGGACCGTCGGTCCAGCTCCCGGTGTCGACGATCCTGGCGGTGAACTCCGCGGCCGGGCTGGTCTCCATCGGGATCGGCCTGCTGCTCGGCCGCTCGGTGGTGCGCGGCAGCAGGCAGCTCGCCGACGCCACCCGCGCCTTCGCCCGGAACCAGCGGTTCCGGCTGGCCGAGGACCCGCCGACCGCCGAGCTCGCCGAGCTCGCCGAGGAACTGCGCCGCACCAGCGACAAGCTCGCGGAGTCGCGGGCCCGGGAGCAGGCCATCGAGGCGTCCCGGCGGCAGCTCGTCGCCTGGATCTCGCACGACCTGCGCAGCCCGCTGGCCCGTCTGCGGGCGATGACCGAGTCCCTGGAGGACGGCGTCGCCGAGGACCTCCCGCACTACTGCCGCAAGATCCGCGGCGACGCCGACCGGCTGACCGGCATGGTCGACGACCTCTTCGAGCTCTCCCAGCTCCAGTCCGGCACGCTGCGCCTGACGCTGCGCGAGGTGGCCCTCGACGACCTGGTCAGCGACGCGGTGGCGGACTTCGACGACCTCGCGGGCAAGCGCGGCATCGAGCTCCGGCCGAACCGCGTCGAGCCGGTCACCGCCGCCGTGGACGACCGGATGATGACCCGGGTGCTCACCAACCTGCTGTCGAACGCGCTCCAGTACAGCCCGACGGGCACGGCGGTGACGCTCGACGTGCGGGCCGAACGCGGCTGGGCGGTGATCGCGATCTCCGACCGGTGCGGCGGGATTCCCCGGGAGAACCTCGGCTCGGTGTTCGACGTGGGCTGGCGGGGTGCGCCCCGCACGCCCGGCGCGGAGCGGGGCGGCGGGCTCGGGTTGTCCATCGCGCAGGGCGTGGTGCGGGCCCACCGGGGCCACGTGTCGGTGCGCAACGTGCCCGGCGGGTGCTGCTTCGAGGTGCGGCTGCCGCTGGCCGGAGTGGGCGGGAGGTCCGAGTAGCGTCCGGGCCCGGGAGGACGCGATGTCCAGGACCGCGCCCCGCGCGGCGGTGGTAGTTTCACGTTCAATGATCTTGTGACGCAAGGTGGAGGTTGCGAGTGCCTCTGTACTCGGTCAACGATCAGTCCGGCGGTTCCTCCGGTGGGTCCCGCCCTCCCCACGCCCAGCGATCCCCCGAACCCGACGACTTCCCGACGGCCCCGATCCCCAAGGTCCGCTCCCGCAGCGTCGAACGCCGGAGCTTGCTGGTCGTCTGCCTGGTCGGTGCGCTGCTGATCACCGCACCGATCGCGCTGGTCGGCTTCTTCCGCGGCACCGACGCGGCCGCGCCCGGGTCCGCGTCCCCGCCCGCGGCCGAATCGGCGCCCACGCCCTCCGTCCCGGGCGGCGGGGTGATGAACGGCTACTCCGAGCAGCACGCGGCCGCCGCGATGCCGGACAACGCGTGGCGGATCACCCACGTGGCCAGGAGCGAGCTGGGCACCGTGGTCCGGACCCACCAGAGCGATCCCGCCGCGGACGCCGGCGCCGGGTGGACCGACCTCGGCGGCAGCGTCGCGGGCGATCCGGTGGTGCTCACCGACGTGCAGGGCAGGATGGCGGCGTTCGCGGTCGGCACCGACGGCGGCCTGAGCTACAACCCGCAGGTCGACCCGGGCGCCGAGCGGCCCGGCGAGTGGCGGGGCCTCGGCGGGCAGGACCTGGTCGGCACGCCGGCCGCGGCGCAGGACTCGCTGGGCAGGCTGTTCGTGTTCGCCCGCTCGGCAGGCGGAACCCTGTGGGAGACCCACGAAGCGCAGGCGGGCACCGGTCGGTGGACCGGGCTGCGGGCGATGTCCACTCCGCCGGTCGAGGACGACCCGGCGGTGCAGATCAACGCGCAGCACGAGCTGAAGCTCTTCGCCCTGGGCGCGGGCGGTGTCGTGTGGACCCACTCGCAGGTCCGCCCCGGCGGGGACGAGTGGACCCCGGCGCGCGGCATCACCGGCACCGTGGCCAGCACCCCGGCCGTGGCGCTGGACCACCAGAACCGGTTGCAGCTCTTCGCGGTGGACCCGGCGGGGGACGTCCTGCAGAGCAGCGAACTCGGCCCCGGCGCCAACCGGTGGACCGACTGGCGGAGCTGGGAGAACTGGCGCAGCGGCCCGCAGGTGTTCGCCGAGCGGCCCGAGGTGGTCATGGACGCCAAGGGCTCGCTGGTGGTCTTCGCGCGGGACACCGAGGGCACCGTCCACGAGAGCTTCCAGTCCGGCCCGGGGCGCACCGGGTGGAAGGAGTGGCAGGACCGCGGCGGCGACCTCGTCGACCTGACCGCCGCGGTGAAGGACTTCGAGGGCAGGCTCTGCGTGTACGGCATCGGTGCGGACGGCTCGCTGACCCGCACCCGGCAGAGCGGCCCGGCGGAAGGGCCGTGGCACGAGTGGTCGACGAACCTCCAGGGGAACCTGTCCCCGAGCTGAGCGCGCCTCAGCCCGCCGGGGCCGGTTCCTCCGAAGCCTCCGGTTCCTCCGCCGGGTCGTCGGCCGCGAAGGCGTCCTTCAGCGCGGCGGCGCCGATCCGCATCGACGCCGGGGCACCCGGGTTGAGCAGCACGTCCAGGCCGGATTCGGGCAGGCCGTCGGCGATCTCGTCGATGGTCACCTCCACCCACCGCGCCTCGGGCACCCGCCGCCGGTGCGCGGGGGCGGTGGCCACCAGCACGCACAGCAGGTCGTCCGGGGAGCGGGTCACCACCGTGGTGCCCGCCTCGTCGACCGCCAGGCCCAGCACCACCCGGGGCAGCGCGTCCAGCACCTCGCCGCCGTCGATCGCGCCCTCCACCACCAGCTGCAGGGCGGCGTCGACCGGATCGGTCGGCAGGCCCGGCCGGGACGGTTCGTAGTCCGGGTTGGGGCGGAACAGGGGCTCCGCGCCCTCCTCCACGAACCAGCCGCCGACCACGGCGGCCGCCGGCGGCTCGGTCCCCTCGTCCTCGCCCTCCCAAGCCGGGTCGAGCAGGAAGTACCACCGGTCGTCCGGCCCGAACCCGGCGCGCTCCCGGGCGTCGGCCAGCACCTCGGCCCGCTCGTCCATCCGACCTCCTCCTGACGCCGACCCGCGCCGTCTCCCGAAGCGGACCCCTATTCGAAGCGGACCCCTACTCGAAGCGAACGACGTGCAGCCCCAGCGGCTGCTGGTCGAACGCGGGCGTGCCCTGCTCGGCCATCGAGTCGACCAGCCGGACCTCACCGCCCTGCTGCACCGCGACCAGCAGGTTGCCCACCGTCTCGCGCTCGCGGGCGTCCTGGCGGCGGATCCACACCAGCGCCTTGGCGCCCTCGGCCGCCTCCGCCAGCTCGGACAGCACCCCGCCCCAGTTCTGGTGCTCGGACAGGCTCAGCGGCTCGCCGAGCTCGCGCATGGTGGGCTCGAACCACGCCGCGTAGGCGGGCATGGGCGGCTCGGGCAGCTCGTCGGAACCCGCGTCCCAGGCGGCCAGGTAGGCCCACGGGTCGTTGTTGGGCAGGCCGAACGGCGCCTCGCCCTCGGCCTTGGGCACCACCAGCGCCGCGTCCAGCATCTGCTCGCGCCAGTCGCCGGTCTCCAGGAACCGCCGGGTGGTGCACGCGAACAGCCAGCCCCGTTCGGTCTCGTCCGCCGGGTCCGGCGCCACCGGCACGACCTCGTCGCCGTAGGTGTGCCGCAGCCAGCGCTGCGCCTTGTCCACGGCGGCGTCCAGGTCGGCCGCCGCGCCCTCCCACGGCAGCGCGAGGGCTTCGACCGCCCCGGGCAGCGGCCGGTGGAAGCGGGCCACGGCGATCTGGGCGACCTCGTCGTCGTCGAGCCGGGCCAGCGCCCCCCGCTGGCCGTCGAGGACGACGACCTGGTCCTCGTCGTGGAAGGCGTAGAGCAGGTGGCCGGTGATCTCGACGCCGCCGCGCTGCCTGCGCAGCCACACCACCCCGCGGGTGCCCGGACCGCCCTCCAGGATCATCGAGGTCGCGTCCTGCCACGTCGAGCAGGTGAACACCTCCGCTCCCGGGAAGTGCGCGGCCAGCATCCGGTCCCACCAGCCCGGGGCCTCGTCCAGCGGCTCCCAGGGCAGCGCCGAGGCCGGGTGGCGGTCCACCGCCGCGTCCGTCGCGATCACGCAGCCCCGCGCGTTGACCCGCGAGCGCCAGGAACCGGCCCCCGCCGCGTTGATCCCCTCGTCCAGCGGTTCGGCGTTGGCCACCGGGAACGGGTCGCCGCCGTCCTTGGGCACCGCGACGGTGGCGGCCAGCAGCGGTTCGGGTGCCGGGGAGGCGTAGTCGCACCCGAACAGCAGGTTGCGCTCGCCCTCGAACAGCGGTTCCTCGCCGGTGAGGACGACCAGCCCGCCGTACGTGCGGTCCAGCCACTCCGCGGCCCGGCGGGCAGGTTCCTCGCTCATCATCACCTCGGTCGCTCGTGGGCCCCGTCGCCGGGGCGGCCCCATCGTGGACCGCGCGGACCGCACCGGTGCGCGGCGGCGGCGCGAGGTGCGGGAAACCCCCCACCGGCGCCGCTCACCGGCCCTGGAACAGCCGGGCGAACGCCTGCCGCACCGCCTCCGGGGACTCGAACAGCTCGTCCAGCGCGACGAGCAGGGGCCGCACGCGCTCGGCGTACCGCCAGTGCCTGCCGCCGGGCGTCCGGACGAGCTCCCCGTCCCGGTGCTCGAAGTACCGGTCGTACCCGGGCTCGGACCCTCCGCCCGGGTTCCACCGCAGCCCGGCGCTGGTCCGCCCGGAGAACTCCGCCTGGTGGAGCTGGTGCAGCTCGTCGTAGACCCGCCGCACGTCGCGGACCACGTCGTCCGGGAGCGGACCGTGGACGAGGTCGGCCCGCCCGGTCAGCCGCAGCGCCGTGGTGACGATGGAGGTGAAAGCCCCCGCCGCGTCCACCGCGCCCGTCAGGTAGGAGCCGAACACGTCGCCACCGATCAGCGCGCGGGCGGCGGCCAGTTGCCCCTCGGGGAACAGCGCGCCGTGGCGCTGGGCGAGTTCGAGGGCGAGCGCGTCCTCCGCGGACGTGTCGGGCCGGTACTCCCGCGACGCGTCCCGGATGAGCCGCTGCTCGTCGTCGTAGTCCGCCAGGCCTCCGGGACCCCGGTGTTCGAGGTCCGGGTGGTCCTCGCGGTACTGGGCGTACCGGCCGGTGTGCTGGCGGTTCGCGTTCTCCCGCGCCAGGCGGCGGAACAGCAGCACCTTGACCGCGAGGTCCACCGGGACGACCCGCTGCGCGTCGGACTCGTTCCCGGCCAGCGCCAGGAACTGGCCGAGCGCGCTGCGCACCCGCTCGCGGTGGGTCCGGTCGTCACCGCCGCCCACGACCTCGTCGTACTGCTCGGCGAGCTCCTCGAACGCGTCCTCCACCTGCGCGACGATCTCCTCCGGGCTCGCGCCGCCGCGCCACAGCCCGGTGATCCGCTCGCCCGCGGCGCGCTGGTGCGCCTGCCGCGACGGCTGCTCCTGCTGCCAGGTCGAGTACGCGTTCTCCGCGCCCTTGCCGGTGATGCCGAGGTCGGATTCCATCCGGCCGTGGTCCTCGGCGAGGGCCTCGACGATGGCGGCCTGGTCGGCCCACGGCCGCACCACGCCCGCCATGAACCGGTCGAGGTCGCAGGAGTCCGGCATCCCGTCCATGTGGTGCTCGGCGCAGTCCAGCAGCCGGTCGCCGTCGAACCCGTGCTCGGCCAGGAACTCCCGCAGCGCCTCGGTCCGCTCGTGCTGGTGGACGGCCGGGTCGCCGTCGAGCAGCGGGTGCGCCGCACCGACCTGCCCCGGGGCCACCAGCTCCTCCCAGGTCGCGTAGTGCTGGCGCAGCGCGCGCCCGACGCGCCGGGCCCGCCAGGTCGACCCGCCTTCCAGCTCCTCCATCGTCGGCCACGGCCGCCACCGCGGCGTGAGCTCCTGGTCGGTGCGCGGCACGCCCAGCCGGTCGCGCAACCCGTCCACGTGCTCGACCGACCCCGCCCATCTCCCGCGCGGCAGGGCCTCCTGGCCCACCCCCGAGGTGTAGGTGATCAGCGAGCCGGGCGCCAGCGTTCGCACCAGCTCGGGCAGGAACTTCTGCGGCACGGTGAACAGGTTCGGACCCGAACCCGGCCACACGTTGACCACCCGGTCCCCCGCCTGGCGCGGGAACTGCTCGCGGGCCGCCGCGCTGCGGCTCATCTCCCGCACCACCGCCAGCGGCGCCAGGTAGGACCGGATCAGCGGCGGGTTCCCCGACAGCCGCCACGACTGCGAACGGCCCAGCACGTCCTCCGCCGCCGAGAGGAGCTGCACCGCCGAGAGCGGACGCCCGGCGATCACCGACAGCGGGCGGCCGAGCTGGGAGGTCAGGACCGTGATCTCGCCGGTCACCGAGTTCTGCTGCACATCGCCCGCCCAGGCCGCCGTGGGCTTGCCGGTGGTGGCGTCGTACTGCGGGTGCTGCGCCATCGACACGACGGTGTAGAGCCGCACGTGCGGCGTCCCGTCGAAGTCCTCGACCTCGAACTCACCGCGGTGCACCACCGGCGGCAGCGGCCCGCTGCGCGGCGTCCGCTCCGACAGCAGGTCGGGCCGGTTCGGACCCGGGTAGGAGACCCCGCGGACCGCCACCGCGCGGTCCGCGGCGTCGTCCTTCGGCTTCACCTCGGCGAGCGGCGCGGGCGGGAGCGCGGACGGGGGGTGCGGCCGGAAACCCGGGTTGGGGATGAACCGCTCGCTCCCACCGCGCTGCCGCACCCAGACGCCCTTGATGAACTCGGGGCGGACGCCGCCCGGGTGGACGATCTCCTGCTGGTAGGGCATCGCCTGGCGGTTCAACGTCGCCACCAGGTCGATCCCGCCGGGAGCGTGGATCTCGAACACCTGCGTGGTGCTCGAAAAGGTCTGCTTCCGGCCGAACTCGTGCGCGAACTTCCGGCTCCGGGAGGCCGAGACCAGGTTGGTCCGCTGCATCTCCCGCTGGTAGTCGTCCAGCGTCTCCGGCAGCACCCGGTTCCACGGGACGAACCCGATCCGGAAGATCAGCTCGTGGTCCCGGTCGTCGGTGCGGAAGGCCGGCTGCTCGTCGGTGCGCCACAGGATCCCGCCCGGACCGGCCATCCGGTCGAACAACCGCAGCGAGCTCGGGTCGACGGCCCGCACCGCCGCGTCGAAGGCGTTCGCCGGCCGGACCGGTGACACGCGGCGCCCCGGGACGTCGTTGGCGGCCACCAGGTTCCCGAACCGCCCGTCGGTCTCGGGCACCAGCTTGTCCGCGATCTCCTCCTGCGCCGCGGAGGTCGTCCGCCCGAAGTCGCCGTACTGCTCCGCGAGCGCGTTCGCCAACCGCCTGAGCCGGGACCGCAGCACGGCGAACTCGACGGGGTCGACCCGTCCCGGTGCCGACTCCCGGTACCAGGTGTTCACGTCGGCGAGCAGCTCCCGGAAGCCGCGCTGGACGCGCAGGTACGCCCCCGCGACCTCGGTGTTGGTGCCGAGGTCGCCGAGGGTGTCGCCCAGCACGTCGACGAAGCCCTCCACCCGCGTCGAGGCGTAGCGCACCTCCGTGGCCAGCCCCGCGATGTCCCCCAGCTCGGGAGCGGTCGGATCGGGTCCGAACGTGAAGCCGTCCGTGCGGGTCCGCTCCCCGCTCGCGATCGCGTGGTCGCGCCTCAAGGTCGCGAGCCGATCGTCCAGCCTGACCTGGAGGGGGAACGGGTCGGTGGCACGCCGTCCGCCCACCACGCGGTCCAGTTCCTCGGCGAGTTGCTCGCCGTGCTCGATCCAGGCCGCCCACTCCTGCTCGGTCCCCCGCCGCTCCCGGCCGTCGGCGCCGCGCCAGATGGCCGCGCTCTCGGGGGCGCGGGCGGCGATGAACTCCCGGGCCCGCACGTCGACGGTCTTCTCCGGGCCCGGGGCGTGCTGGCCGGTGGTGCGGACGGCGGTGCTGCGGTGCGGCGCGGGCGAGGCCAGCGCGCCCTCGATGGTCCGGCCGAGCTGGGACAGGTGGTGCGAGCCGACCCGGGGCGCCACGGTGAGGTCCTGGGTGCCGATCCCGCCCATCACGGTGCCACCCGCGGTGCGCACGCCCCGGACGGCACCGCCCCAGGACGCCAGGTGCCTGGCGACCGGGTACTTCCGGTCCTTGAGGTGCTGGAGCAGGTTCGCGGGCAGCTTCCGCTTCCCCGCGTAGTCATCCCGCAAGCCGAGCTGGTGCAGCACCTCGTGCGCGTAGATCAGCGGCGACCTGCCGGCCGGCCAGCGGTCGTCCTGGGCCCCGGTGCCGGGTTCGGTGAGCTCGACCCGGCGGTGCGGGTCCTGCCCGGTGCGCTCGGCCCGGACCAGCAGCCGTTCCCCGGCCAGCGCACCGTCCGGGAACAGCAGCCCCTCGCCGTTGACGACCAGGTTCAGCCCGTGCACCGCCGAGCGCCAGATCGCGTCGGCCTGCTCGGGGCTCGCCCCCACCGGGTCGAGGTCGAGCCGCAGGGTCGCCTCCACGACGCGCTCCCCGCCGACCTCGAACCGGCGCACGTCGAAGAGAGCGCGGGGACCGTGCCCGGCCGCCGAGAACGGCGGGGTGAGGTCGGCGTCCACGGTGACCACCTGCGCCGCCGCCCGCGCCGCGTCGTACTCCGCGACGTCGTACCCGGCGATGGGCGCGGGGTGCTCCTCCCGCAGGCGCGGGTCGGGGTGGATCGGCACGTTCGCCTCGATCGCGGCGGCGATCCCGGCGAGCTGCCGCGGCCCGGCGAGGTCGCCGTCCGCCGGAGGTGCGCCCAGCTGCTGGAGCACCCGGTCCAGCAGCTCGTCCCCGCCGCTGTCCAGCGACCACTCGCCGTCCCGGGCCGGGCCGTCGACCACGGTGAACCCGGCGTGCGGCGCGTCGTCGTCGCGCTCGACGTCCAGCACGAGGCCGCGCCCGGCGAAGTCGCCCGAGGGCAGCACCGCAGCACCGAGCCGCCGCTCGACGGCCGCCCGCAACGCCCGGTGCGCCGCGTCCACCCGCTCCGGCCGCACGCCGGGGCCGGGCCGCAACCCCAACCGCAGCGACGCCGCCAGGAACTCCGCGCCACCCGTGGAGATCCGGCGCACCTCGAACAGCGGCGCGTAGCCGTCGGCCGAGACCGGGTGCACCCGGGCCGACCGCCACGCCGGGTCCTGCGGCGCGGGCCGCGCACCGGGGGCCGCCGGGGCGGACTCCCGCACCGGCGGGGCCTGCGGGCGCTCGGCTTCGGAGGAGACGTCCTGGTCCGACGCGCCGTCCTCCGGGGCCTCCCCCTCGTCCGCCGAGAAGAACTCCTCGTCGTCGGAGAACTCCTCCGCCGCCGAGTAGAAGCCGTCGTCCTCCGGCAACTCCTCGATCCGCGGGAGGGCGGCGCCGGTCTCCGCGGGCACCTGGAAGCCGAGGTCGAGCAGGCCCCGCCGGTCGACCAGGAGCGGGATCGGCTGGTCCGCACCGGTGGTGATCGTCTCCGACCACCCCGCCGGGTGGCCCTCGCCGCGGTAGCGGGGCGTCAGGGTCCACCGCTCCGGAACGACCGAGACCAGGTACATCCGCCGCTGCTCGGGCCTGCTGCCCTTCCGCTTCGACGACACCTCGTTGGAGCGCCCGCGCTGCGCCTTGCCGATGTCGGTCTCGATGTCGCCGATCTGCTGCGCGGGGCGGAAGTTCGCGTCGTGGACGTTGGGGTCGCGGAAGTCGAAGGTGAAGGTGGGGCCCCAGGCCAGGCCGCGGTCGGCGGCCCACTTGGTGATCCGCTGGTGGAGCTCCTTCGGCGTGAGCGAGCCGTCGAGGACCTGGTGCAGCTCGCGGTGCCCCGGGGTGGCGCCGACGGTCACCTGGGCGAGCGGTCCGGTCCGGAACTCGACCGCGCGTCCCCCCTCGGTCAGCATCGTCGGCAGGTGGTTGCGCAGCTTGTCGACGTGCAGCTCGGTCAGCAGCGAGTAGGCGTCGGACGGGCTCAGCCCCGGACGGTCCTCGGGTCCGCCGCCGACGATCAGCCCTCGCGTCGCGGCGTGCAGGTTCGGCGCGGTGAACCGCCCGACGTGCACCACCGCCTCCGGCGAGAACGCCGGGGACCCCCCGTCGAGCGCAGCGAGCGGTGGCGGTGCCGGCGCCTCCAGCGGGAGGGTCTCCGCCACCGGCACCGTCGAGCGCAGCGCGGCGGGCACGGTGGAGGTGGTGCCGGGGGCCCACGGTCGGCTCAGCTCCGGAGCGTTGAGCGCGGAGACCCGGTTCGGCAGCAACTTGCGGTAGGTGCCCGGGGCCGCCTGCGGGAAGACCCGCACCTCGACGTCGACGAGGTCGTGGACGAACCGGTGGGACGGTCCCTTCCTGGTCGCGGCCACGCCGGTGGTGTCCTCGGTCCCGCGCTCCGGTTTCGCGACCGCGTTGCCGGTGATCGCGGCGCCCGGGACGATCAGGCTCGCCGGGGTGCCCTTCCCCGCCGGGTAGAGGACGCCGCCGCCGGAGAACATCCCCATGAAGCCGCGCGTGTCGTACCGGCCGGTCTTGCGGACCAGCTCGTGATCGGCGGACCGCTCGGGCTGCGCCGGGTCCGTCGGCTTCCCGATCGTGTCGTGGTAGCGGCCCTCGCCCGGACGACCGCTCACCACCACGAGCTGCTCGACACGACCGTAGGGGTGGTCGCTGACCACCAGCAGCGGCCACCCGCCGGTGATGATCTCGCGCAGCACCGGGTCCGCGAGCCGGGAACCGAGCACCGGCCACACCGACCCCCGCATCAGGCTGTCGTGGAGCTCCTCGAACCGGCGCTGGAGCGGGAACAGGTCGGCCGGACCCGAGCGGCGCATCGCCCGCCGCACCGCGGCGCGCATCCGCGACGGCGCGTCCACCACCTGCCCGTGGGCGTTCGCCCACGCGGTCACCGCACCGGAGATCACCCCGGCCAGCTCGCGCGGCGCGTCCGCCCGGTGCGCGGTGATGTCGCCCCGACCGCGTCCGACGTCCTCCGGCGCCCGCACGGCCGGGACCTCGCGCGTCGCCGCGGGTTCCCCCCGAGCCTCCCGGTAGCGGTCGGCGTCCTCCGGCCGCAGCTTCGCGAGATCGGCTTCGGTGAGCTCGCCGACCTGGTCGATCGAGCCGGCCGGGACCCACACCTCGACCGCACCGTCCTGGCGCAGCGACTTCGTCGCCGTCCTCGGCGTGCCGCCGTGCACCCGGTGGAGGACGTCGTCCCAGCGCCGCCGCACCGAGGTCCGCACGGTGTGCGCGGCGTCGTAGCGGACCAGGTAGCCGCGCTCGTGGTGGCCCGTCCCGTCGCCGCTCTTGGCGTTGTCCGCGGTGCCCTTCCCGGACCCGCTGGTGTAGGCGACCTCCGCGGCCAGCGACGCGCCGCTGGTCAGCTCGGGGTTCACCGGCAGGAAGAACACCAGCGCGGCCCGGATCCGGGCGCTCCACGACTTCTCCTCGGCGAGCGCCCGCTCGGTCTCCGAGCTGCTCTTGTCGGCGAACCGGTGCTGGTCGTCGACCCGGACGACGGTCGGGTTGCCCAGGCGGGTCCGCACGCCCAGTTCGCCGTGCAGCTCGCGGGTGCCGATGAGGCCACCTCGGTTGTGTGACTTCAGCTCGGCGCGGTCCTCGTGCAGCACCGCCCGGTCGAAGCCGGCCATCCGCGCCGCGGGCGAGGTGAAGACCTCCAGCGCCCCCAGCCCGGGGTTCGCCTCGTTCAGCGGGTGCTCGCCGGGCTCCTTCGCCAGGTCCGCGGTCGACGGCAGCCAGTGCCCCTGGTGCTCGTCGAACCGCGGCGGGGTTCGCCCGACGAAGGGCATCTTCAGCCGTTCCCGCCAGCGGTGCACCGGGGTCGTCCCCAGCATCCCCGCCGCGGTCCGGCGCATCCCCGGCGGCGGCGCCATCGACTCCAGTTCGCCCGGCGGCAGCTCACCCCGGCGCTGGAAGGGCTGCGGCTCGCCGTCCTGCCAGGTGGGGTCGGGCCCCGACGTGGGGGGCGCCTCGTCGAGCGAGGTGCCCGAGGGCTCCGGCACCGCCACGGTGACGTCACCGGAGACGGGGGCGAGGGCCCGGCCCGGCTCCGACCAGGTACCGCCGAGGTGCACCGCGAAGTCGGTCGGGTAGTCGTACCGCTGGACCGGCGCCTCACCCGCGAAGGGCTGGTCGCGGCGGACGGTGCGCACCACGCTGTCGCCGAGCTTCGTGCTGCGGTTCCCGCCCGTGCCCTTGGAGCTGGGCCAGAGGATGCCGTCGTAGCCCAGGGCGCTGACCCCGCCGAACCAGCTCCGCCCCTCGTCCTTGCCCGTGGTCCGCCGGTGCGCGGAGCCGAGCTTGCCGCCGATCGTGCCGCCGCGCCGGTCGCCGGACTCCGCCGCCTGGTCCCGGTGCATGGTCCCGTGGAAGAACACGTCCGGCGCACCCCGGTACAGCGCGCCCAGCGGGAACCGGGCCCCGTCGCCGCGCGCGATGGTCCGCGACTCCGCCCGGACGAAGCGCCGCATCCGCTGCGCGAGGCGCGGCACCTCCCGCATCACCACGTGCCCCCGCACCGCCAGTTCGTGCACCACCGGACCGACGAGCGCTTCGACGGTGGCCTCCGGCAGGTGGAACGACGCGTCCACCCGGTCCGGGGCGCGGCGGGCCGTCGCCGCGTCGACCCCCCGGCCGGCGGGCCCGGCCTCGTCGGCGCTGGAGCTCCACCCGTGCCGGGCGGCGGTGCGCGGTTCGACGTGGCTGGTCACCGTCCCCGGGACCGGGGTCGGCTCCCCCGACGACCGGTCGGCGTCGCTGGGCAGGACGTCGACCAGGAACACCAGGTCCGCCAGGTGCCGGTCGAGCGGTCCCGCGTAGGTCTCGGCGGTCTCGTGCTCGTGGCTCGCGGCGGTGGCCCCGCTGTGCTGGGTGGACCGGCCGTGCTCGACCTTCGGGCCCATCGCCAGGCCGGTCACGCCCGTGATGTCCCCGCCCAGCACCTCGGCGCCCCCACCGCGCCGGTAGGTGACCGACTCGTCCGCGGCGACCTCGCCCCGCACCGCCTCGGTGCGGGTGAGCGTGGCGGCCGAGGTGGTGGCCCGGCGCGGCCGGACGCCGACCGCGGTGATCAGGACGTCGACCGGCTTCCACTTCCCGGCGAAGTGGAAGGTCTTGCGCAGCGTCCGGCCGCTGAGCAGCTCCTCGCCCTCGTCGCCGAGCTCGGTGAGCACCGCGCGGAAGTCGCGCTCGGCCTCGTCGTTCGGGCGGAACTCCCCGCCGAGCTTGTCCCGCACCGCGCGGTAGATGCCGCCGGTCCCGGAGAACTCGACGTGCTCGATCGCCTCCGGGCTCCCCATCCGGTGACCGCCCGCCGGGTTCAGCTCGCGGCGGTCCGGCCACTTCAGCCCCAGGTCGACCAGCACGTCGTCGGTGCCGGTCCGGGAGCGCAGCCGCCCCGGCCGGTGCACGCTGATCCGGTAGCGGCCCTGGTGGCGGGCGCGGGTGGACGGCACGCCGGTCTCGGTGATCTCGACCTTGCCGGTGCGGTCGGCCTTCGAGCTCAGACCCGAACCGCGCTGGTGGGTGGTGCCCGCGAGGCTGCCGCCGACCACGACGAACGGCGTCGGCACCCGGACCGCGAGCGAGTCGGTGATCACCTTGGCCCGGCTGCCGGCGGTCTGGTGCAGCACCCGCGACCGGTCCCGGGAGGTGGACACGTCGCCGGTGCCGGGCAGCGCGGCGTCCGGCTCGGACAGCTCCACCAGGTCCAGCACCACCCGCGGGCCCCGCCCCGCCCCGTCCCCGAGGTCCACGACGTGCAGGCCCTCCAGGCCGTTCCGGAACTCCTCCGCCAGGTTCTCGTCCGAGAAGGCGACGTCCACCCGCTCGTCCAGTTCCGGGTCGGCCACCAGCGCCTTGACCTTCGCCCGGATCGCCGCGCCGTCGATCCCGCCGTCGAGCCCCGGCCGCTCCTCCCGGGCGCGGTCCAGCACCGACGCCGGCTCGACCGGCAGCTCCGCCTCGGCGACCGCCGGCTCGGCGGGTTCCGCGGGGACGGTCCGGAGCTCGTGCTCCTCGACCGGGCGGCGCGCGGAGACCGGGTGGAACTCCAGCAGCGCGGTCCGGGCCCGGGACAGCAGGTCCCGACCGGTCGGCAGCGGGCCGCGCCGCTCCGTCGCGGGCCTCCGGTACGGCGGCCTGCCGACCCGGTTCCGCCGGTGCGCGGCCTCCTCGGCGGCCGAGTAGGTGCCGGTGGGGGGCGGACCGACCGCCAGGCGCATCGGCCGGTCCTCCGGTGCCGGATCGAAGGCGAGGAAGCCGGCGTTGTTCGCGACCCCGAGCTCCAGGTGCCTGCCGTCCGGGGTGATGCGCATGTCGAGGGCGTCCTTGGCGAACACCGCGCCGAAGGAGTAGTCGCGGCGGCGCATCTCGCGCATGTACCGGTGGGCCAGCTCGTAGCGGCCCATCGAGCAGGCCAAGCCGACGAGCGTGGCCTTGCGCTTGCGCTCGTAGGCGGCGCGGAAGTGCTGGGAGGCGTCGGTGACGACGGCCAGCTCCGTTCCGCCGACCCCGATCTCGGGCACGCGGTCGAGCACGCGGCCGTCGTCGTCGATCGCCCGCGCCCCGGGCCGGAGGGCGATCGACGCCCGGTGCCCGTCGGTGTCCACGTCCAGGACCAGGGGTTGCTTGCTCGGGCGGTCCAGGTACCACTGGGGGCGCACGATGCCGTCCCCGCGCATCCAGCTCAGCGCATCGGCGAGGTCCTCGTCGGAGAGGGTGCGCACCTGCCGGTCCAGGCGCGGCATCCCCGGGCTGATGAAGTGCTGGGAGAGCCTGGCGCTGCGGTGCGCGAAGCTGACGCCCAGCTTCCCGCCCGGGCCCGCGGCGGCCCCGTCGTAGACCGGGCCGGCGAACACGTCCTGCGGCCGGAACCACACCTTCCGCGAGGCACCGCCCAGGTCGACGCGCCCGGAGATCATGCCGAGCTGCTCCGGGGTGAACCGCGGCCCGGCGCCCGGGCGGGCCGAACCCGTCGTCGGCCCGGCGTCCCGCCCGGTGGGGAACTCCGGGAAGCCCCCGCCCCGGCGGCGGGCACCCGGGCGGGCCTGCCCGGACGGAGCGCCCGGGTCCGGCCGGGTGGCGCGCCGACGGGGACGTGCCCCCGAGGACCCGCGCTCCGGTCCGGCCTTCCGCCCCGGACGGGTGTGCTCCCGGTACGGCTCGGGCTCCGGGTCAGCCGCCGCACCACGCCGCGCCCGCGCGAGCTCCGCGTCGTACGCCTGCCGCGCGTCCGGGTCCCCCAGGTTCTCCCAGGCGGCGTTGAGCAGCTGCGTGTTCGCCAGCGCGATGTCCTCGCGCGCGCCGCCGCGGTTCTTGTCCGGGTGGTTGCGCAGGGCCAGCTTCCGGTACTGCTTCTTGATCTCCTCCTGGGTGGCGTCCCGCTCGACCCCGAGGACGGCGTAGTCGTCCGACCCCCCGAGCCGCTCCAGCCCGGGCGCGTCCGACGCGGGCTCCCCGGCGCTGCGCTCCCCGGCGCTGGGCTGCCCGGACTCCGGTCGCGCGGTCCCCGCCGCGCCCCGGTCGGCGTGCTCGGCGTCGTAGTCCGCCCGCGCGGCGGGATCCGTCAGCACGTCGTAGGCGTCCCCTGCCGCCCGCAGCCGCGCGGCGCTCGCCGACCCCTCCGGCGCCGTCCCGTGCTTCAGCTGCAATGCCGCCAAGGCCCGGTCCAGCTCCCGGCGCGAAGCACCGACGTCCGCGCCCAGCGCGGCGAACAGCGCGTCCGACGGCCGGTCCCCCGGCTCCTGCCTCGGCATCCCGGCCATGCGCAGCGGAGCCCCCGGCTGGTGGCCTTCGGGGACGCCGGAGCTCCCGACCTCGGTGAGGCCGTTGATCGCGATCACGTCGTGGTGGTCGAGCGGCGCGAACCACTCCTGGCCGTTCGGCTCGTGGTGCGGGGCCAACCGGCGGGCCGTCGGGTCGAGGAGCACGATGCGCTCGTCGAGGGGCTTGTGCACGAGGTAGAGGTGCCCGGGCTGGTCGGCGAACTCCCGGTACAGCAGCCCGGCCGTCCCGCCGGGGGCGTCCGCCAGGTACCGCTGGAGCGCGCCTTCGCCGTGCGGCAGCGGGCTGAACGGCACGCCCGTCCACTCCTCGACCCGTTCCAGGGGCAGCGGACCGCTCGCCGGGGCCCGGAACTCGCCCCGGCGCGCCCGGTCGGGGAACCGCAGGGCGTTGAACGCCTGCACCGTGCTGGCGGGGCAGTTGGTGCGGTGGCCGGGTCGGCCCTCCTGGTACGCGGGCGCGTTCACCGCCATGGCGGGGCCGTAGCCGCCGTCGTCCAGGAAGTTCCGCTCCGCCTCCGGGTTCCCGGCGAAGGTCTCCGCCGACACCACCACCGGAGCGGACCGGCGCTGCAGGGACAGCTCGGCGATGCCGAGTTCGCCCGCCAGGTGGCGGCAGCTCGTGCACGCCGAGCGCTGGGTGCCGCTGAGGTTGTGCGCGGTCATGGCCGCCCCGGCGCGTTCCAGGTGGCCCCTGGCCTGCTCGACCGACCAGGTCCGGCCCGGGTCGGCCTGGTCCAGGTAGTCCGAGACCGCCGCCACCTCGGCGCACTTGCCGTGCCCCCGGGAGGCCATCGCCCGGTTCGGCATGGACGCCAAGGCCTGCTCCACGGCCGGGTGCAGGTCGGGCCGGGCGGGGCCGCCGGGTCGCTGCCGCATGCTGGAGCGCGGCACCACCACGTCGCCGACCAGCAGCGCGCCGGCCATGCCCGGTGTGATCGGCCGGCCGCGCCGGTCGGCGGACGCGTCCTGCCAGGTCGCCAGGGCCGTCGCGAGCTCGGTCGAGGAATTCGTCAGCCCGCGCGGACCCTGTCCGCCGCGCACCCGGGGTCCGGCGGTGCGGATCGGGTGCGCCCCCGCGATCACCGGGCCCGGCAGGTGCGCCATCCGGTCCGCGTTGCGCGCCGCCACCGGGGCCGGTTCACCCCGGCCGGTGCGGACGACCGGGTCCTGCGCACCCGACGCGGCACCCCGGGCGGCCTTGCGCGCCGCCTTCCGCTGCTCCCTGCGCAGGTCTTCGGCCGCCTTGCGCTCCGCCGCGGCCCGCTCCTCGCCGACGAGCTCCGCCCGCAACGCCTGGGCGTCGTCCTGCGCCGCCCGGCGGGCGCTGTCGGCGTCGGCGTTCAGGCCGTCCGACGGGCGGGAGGCCGACACCGGCCGACCCCGCACCGGCCCGGCCGCGCGTTCGGGCCCGGGCTCGGCGGCGAGGTCGCCCGCCCGCTCGGACCCGCCGTCGCGGGGCGCACCGCTCGGGTCGAACTCCAGCAGGGCGGTCCGGGCCTGGAACCGGACCCGCTCGTCCTCGGCGGGCTCGTCGTCCGGACCGCGGTGCTCGGTCGCCGGTGCGTAGTACGGCGGGATGAACCCGTGCTCGGTGAAGGTGATGTCGTCGAGCTGGTTGGCGTAGTACCGGGTCTCCGGCCGCACGAACGCCTGCGCGCTCGTCGGGTCGGCGGCCGGGGCCACCGGGTAGGTGAGGAGGCCGCGGTTGTGCGCGACGCCGAACTCGACGTGCCGCCCGTCCGCGGTGATGCGCAGGTCCAGGCGGCCGTCCGGGACGTCGGCGGCGAGGCCGTACCGGGCGGCGCGCAGCGCCTGCACCATCCGGAGGTCGTGCTGGTCGAGGGTCAGGTCGCAGGCCATCACGAACATCGAGTCCGAGCTCCGGCGCGCGTACGCCTCCCGGAAGTGCCGGGAGTGCGCGAGCACGACGCCCGCCTCGGCGCCGTCCGCGAAGACCTGCTCGTCCGGCTGGAAGGGCACGAGGGCCCGCCCCGGGATGAAGACCCCGTCGGCGGGGAGCTGGAAGCGCGGGCCGTCCGGGGTGCCCATCATGTCGGCGACGACGGGATAACCCGCCCAGGAGGGCCGCACGGCGCCGCCGGGGCGGTTCCACCTCAGCGCGTCCGCCAGCCGCTCCACCGGGGTCGTCCGGATCAGGCGGTCCATCAGCGGCATGCCCGTGCTCGTGTAGACGTCCGCCAGCCGGCTGCCCAGCACGAAGCTGGCGCCGATCACCGTCCTGCCGCGCGGGTCGAAGCGGGCCTGGCTGTAGACCGGCCGCTGCCGGGGCGCCGCCGGGTTGAACCACAGCGGCTCCCAGTAGGTCACGCCGTCGAACGCGACCGCCCGCCGGCCCCGCACCCACCCGGCCTGCTCCGGGGAGAACCGCGGTTGCCGCGGCGGGGCGCTGGTGCCCGGCTGCGCACCGGACCTGGTGTCGCGCCAATCCGGGTACCTGCTGGAGGAACCCGGCGCACCGCTGGTGCCGCTGGTGCCGCGCCGACGCGGTGGCGCACCGGACGGTCCGGACCGGCCGGTGGGCCTGCGCTGCCCCCTGCGCCCCCGGCCGGGCGCAGGCTCGGCGGCCGGGTCGGCCTCCCCTCGCGGAGTCCGGGTTTCGTACCACCGGCCGGTGCCGTCCTGCTGCCGGTTCGCGGTGATCCCGGGCTCGTTCCCGAAGGCCCGCTCCCAGTGGAAGGCCGCGAGCTTCTTCGGGTCCAGCAGCAGGTCCCGGGCCTCCTGGAGGCTCGTCATGTTGCCCTGGGCCACGGCCCGGTCGGACTCCGGCCTCTTGTCCGGGTGGTTCTTCAGCGACAGCTCGCGGAACTGCTTGTTGATCTCCTTCTCGGTCGGCCCGACCTCCAGCACCTCGTAGGGATGCTGCTTGCCGTCCGCGAGCGCCTTCAGGGGCTCGCCGGGGACGTTCGGCCTCGGGTCGGCGGTGCGCCACGGCAAGGACCCGCCCGCCCGCGCCCGCTCCCGGTAGAACATCGCGAGCTTCTTCGGGTCCAGCAGCAGATCGCGGGCCTCCTGGAGGCTCGCCATGTTGCCCTGGGCCACGGCCCGGTCGGACTCCGGCCTCTTGTCCGGGTGGTTCTTCAACGACAGCTTGCGGAACTGCTTGTTGATCTCTTCCTCGGTCGGCCCGACGCCCAGCACCTCGTGGGGATGCTGCTTGCCGTCCGCGAGCGGCGCCAGCGGCTCGGGCGTCGCGGCGGGCTCGGCACCGCCGGGCTTCGTCCCCGGGGTCGACGGGCCGGGTTCGGGGCGCTGCGCCGCTCCCGCGCCGTCCGACCGGGGGTCGAACTTCTCACCGCGCGACACCGACGGGTACTCGAACTTCGGCCGCCGCCCAGGCTCCGCGCCCTCCGACGGGGCTTCCGGCTTCGGCCGCGAACCCGAACCGGCCCCAGCACGCGGATCGAACCGCTCACCACGTGACACCGACGGGTACTCGAACTTCGGCCGCCGCCCAGGCTCCGCACCCTCCGACGGGGCTCCCTCCTTCGGCCGCGAACCCGAACCCGCCCCAGCACGCGGATCGAACCGCTCACCACGCGACACCGACGGGTACTCGAACTTCGGCCGCCGCCCAGGCTCCGCGCCCTCCGACGGGGCCTGCGGCTTCGCGTTCTCCTGCTGCGAACCCGAGTCCGCCCCGGCACGCGGGTCGAACCGCTCACCGCGCGAGGTCGAGGGGTACTCGAACTTCGGCCGCCGCCGGGGCTCGGCCGGGCCCTCGACGGGCCTGTCGTACTCCGCCCGCGCCTCCGGGTCCGACAACACGGCGTAGGCGTCCCGCGCCGCGCGCAGCCGCGCGAATTCCGCCGATCCCGGCCGGAAGCCTCCGTACCTGCGCTGGAGGGCGTTCAACGCCTGGTCCAGGGTCCGCAGCGGAGCGCCGACCGCCACGCCCAACGCGGCGTAGAGCTCGTCCGACGCCCGCGCACCGGACCGCGCGGCCGACCCCCGCGCGCCGGGCTCCGGTTCCGCCTCGGACTCCGGATCGGACTCCGAGCGCCCGTCGGATTCCGCGCCGACCGCGACGTCCTCCGGCCCGCTCGACTCGCGCTGCGGCGCCCGCGCGGCGGCCGGGCGGGTACCGGTCGGCGCGGAGGCGGCCCGCTCGCGGTCGATCTCCGCCAGTTCCTCCGCGGTGTACCGGGTCGAGCCGAGCGTCGTCTTGTCCACCACGTACCGGACCTCGCGGTCGCGCGTGGTGGACGGTCCCCCGGCCGTGGTGGCCCGCTTGGTCGCCCGGAAGCGCACGAGGCCCTGGTTGTTGGCCACCGCGAAGCGCCCTCCGGGCAGCGGCACCGACGGGTGGTAGCCGAGGAACACGTCGACGGCGTGGCCGAGCTGGGCCAGGCGCAACGTGAGCTCGGCGACCGGCTGATCACCTTCCTGGGCCGGGGCCACCAGGAACAGCGCGGGCCGGCGCCCCGCCGCCTTCGCCTCGGCCAGGTACCGCCGGAAGCTCCCGCCCGTCGCGAGGCGCTCCGCGAAGGTGGCACCGCTCGTCCACACGTCGGTGGTCTCGCCCGCCCGCGCGACCGGGAGCACGAACTCGCCGTCGCCGGTGCTGATCGACACCACGAAGGGGTCGGTGAAGGGCGCTTCCACCTCGCTCCCCGGCCGGGCCGCCGCCTCGCGCGGGGTCTGCCCGGGGGCCGTCCGCACCACGCGGATGCGGTCCCCGATGGTCTTGGCCCAGTCCTCGGACCGCCGCCCCAGCTCCTCTTCGGTGTCGAGGGACAGCCCGATCTCGCGGCCGTCGGCGGCGCGCAACTTCCCGAGCCGCACGTCGCTCCCCCGGAACTCGACCGGGTCGCCGTTCTCGTCCTCGCCCCGGAACCCGCGGGAACGGCCGGTGCGACCGGACCCGCCGCGATCCCTCGCGCCGCCCAGCGGTTCCGGCTGCAAGGTCAGCTCGGGACCGGGCGGGACGGGGGCGAACCCCACCGCCACCGGGTCGGTGCCCAGATCCGCGAACCACCCGGTCTGGTCATCGACGAACGACACCCGGCCACCGACGTTCAGCACCCGGACGAAGCGGCCCGCACCGCCGCCTTGGTCCTGGTGCACGATCGCCTGCGACCCGCTGGGCAGCGCCGCCATCCGCTCCGCGATCCCGGCGTACCCGCCCGGCACCGACGAGAACGACAACCCGGTCTGCCGCTGCACCTCGGCCACCGGCACCGGGTCGCTCGGCGCGGCCGTGAACTCGCCGGCCCGCTCCGGGTGGTTGTGGGCGTTCGCGCCCTGCACCGCGGCCAGCGCGCTGTTGGTGTCGTGCCCGGGAACACCCCGGCGGTACGCGTCCGCGTTCACCGCGCCGAGGTCGGGGACGTTGTCCCGCAGGAACTCCGCACCCGCCGCCGGATCGTCCGCGAAGGTCGCCGCCGACAGCACCCGCGGGAACGAGCGACCGCCACCGGCCACCACGAGACCGTCGGGCGTGCCCGGCTCCCGCAGCGCCGCCACCGATTCCGGCCCACCACGGCCGAACCGGACCGCCGACTCCAGCGCCTGGTAGCCGCTGCCCATCCGGCCCAGGTACTCGACGCGGCTCTCCCGGCGCGGGCGGAACATCTCGAAGGACGGCTTCGAGGTGGACAGGAGCTTGTACGACCCGAACTCGGACAGGCCGTCGAAAGCCTCGGTCCGCAACGCCTGGCCGAAGATCCCGCCGTTCTCCCCCAACGGCCCGTCCGACCCGAGCGACATCAGCCTGAACCGGGAATCCCACTGCTCCCGCTCCTCGCGGGTGCGGGCGTTCCGGCGGATCGCCCCGAGCCGGTTCCGGAGCTCGTCGAGGTCCCAGTCCTCGTGCATCGCCAACGCGTGCACCGCCGAGTCACTGCCCCGCAGGTCGAGGTACTGCTGCAGGTAGTGCTGCCCGGAGAGCAGCGACAGCGCGCTCTGCGAGTAGTCGAGGAGGACGACGTCGCGTTCGCCCGGCAGATCACCCACGAACTCGTGGAAGTGCAGGATGATCATCTCGCGCTGCTCGGCGGTCGGCGGCGCCAGCCCCTCCCCGGCGAACACCCGGTGCGCGATGGACCCGCGCGCCGGAGCCGGGCGGAAGCTCGACAACGGGACCGACACCGCATCGACACCGCGGGCCTGCAACGCGGCGACCACCGAAGCGGGGCTCCGCCCCAACCCCACGAGCAGGAACCGGTCCGGCGGGTACAGCTCCACGAGCTTGCTCGCCACCGCGTTCGTCGCCTCGACGATCTGCTGCTGCTCCCGCAGCAGCCGCTGGCCCCGCCCGGACCGGGACGCGCCACCACGACCCGACGGGCGCCGCCCCGCACCCGCGCGGTCCCCGCCGGACGACCCGGGCGGCGGTGGCCCGACCCGCTGCTCCCCGGCCGAGGTCGGCTGCGAGGTCAGCTCGGCACCCGGCGGGACCAGGGCGAACTTCACCTCCGACGGAGCGGTGTCCAGGTCCGCGAACCACCCCGTCTGGTCGTCCAGGAACACCACCCGGCCACCGACGTTCTTCACCCGGAAGAAGTGCCCGTCACCACCGGGGCCGTCCGCGTCGCCGTCGCGCTCCCCCGCCCCGACCGGCAGGCCCTGGTCCCGGAACACGATGGCCTGCGACCCCGCGGGCAGGTCCGCCATGCGCTCGGCGATCCCGGCGTACCCGTCCGGCACCGTCGAGAACGACAACCCGGTCTGCCGCTCGACCTCCGACACGTACATCGGCTCGCTCGGGGCGGCCACGAACTCCCCGGCCCGCTCCGGGTGGTTGTCGGCGTTGGCGCCCTGCACCGCCGCCACCGCGCAATTCGTGTCGTGCCCGGGAACACCGCGGCGGTAGTTGTCGGCGTTCGCCAACCCGAAGTGCGGCAGCTCCTCCCGCAAGAACTTCGCACCGGCCACCGGATCGTCCGCGACGGTCTCCGCCGACAGCACCCCCGGCAACGCCCGCCCACCACCGCGGCTCGCCCGGCCACCGGCAGCCCCGGAATCGGCCAGCGCCGCCACATCGGTCAGCGCCGCCACCGACTCCGGCCCGCCCGGACCGAACCGGACCGCCGACTCCAACGCCTGGTAGCCGCTGCCCACCCGGCCCATGAATCCGACGCGGTCGGCCCGGCGCGGCCGGAGCACGTCGAAGGACGCGGGCGACGCCGACAGGAGCTCGTACGAGCCGAACTCCGACAGGCCGTCGAAGACCTGGTCCCGCAACGCCCGGCCGAAGACCGCCCCGTTCTCCCCGAACGGCCCGTTCGGCCCGAGCGACATCAGCTCGAAGCGGGACAGCCACTGCTCCCGCTCCTCGTCGGTGTAGGCGTTGTGGGCGATGTCGGCGCGCAACCTCCGGAGGTCGTCGGCATCGGCGTCCTCGTGCACGGCCAGCGCGTGCACCGCGGCCCGACCACCCCGGGCGTCGACGTACCGCTGCAGGTAGTGCTGCCCGGCCAGCAACGACATCCCCGACTGCGAGTAGTCGACCAGGACGATGTCGCGCCCGCGAGGCGGGTCGCCCACGAACTCCTGGAAGTGCCGGAGAACCATCTCCTGCTGCTCGGCGGTCGGCGGATTCGCCCCGTCCTCGTAGAACTCCAAGGCCGCGATGGATTCCGGGGCCGGAGCCGGGCGGAAGTCCGACAACGGGACCGACACCGCATCGACGCCCCGGGCCTGCAGGGCGGCGACCACCGGAGCGGGGCTCCGCCCCAGCCCCACGTGCCGGAACCGGTCCGGCGGGTACGCCTCCAGCACCCGGCTCGCCACCGCGTTCGTCGCCTCGACCACCCGCTGCTGCTCCAGCAGCAGCTGCTGGCCCCGGCCCGGCCCGGCCGCGCCACCGCGACCCGACGGACGCCGCGCGGCGCGGAACGCGGCCAGCTGCCGGTCCACCTCGGCCTTCGCGTGCCACCACCCGGTCTGGGCGTCGTGGGCCTTGGCGCGCGCCTGCTCCAGGGCGCGCTCCACGGTGGCGACCTCCTCGCCCACCTCGCGCGCGGTCCGCTCGGCGGTGCGGACCTCGGCACCGGCCAGCTCGCGGGCGGTCCCGGCCGCGTCCCGCTCCTGGCGAGCGACGCGCGATGCCTCGGTCGCCGCCGCCAACCGGTCGCCGCCGCGCTCGGCTTCCTCGGCCGCCTGCCGGTGCGCGACCTCGGCCCGCTCGTACTCGGCGCTCGCCTCCTGCATCCGCTGCTGGGCCGCCTCCAGCCGCGCAGCGGCCTCCCGGCGTTCGGCCGCCTGCTCGGCGTCCAGCGCCTCGTGCGCTGCCCGGGCCGCCGCCAGCGCGGTCCCGGCCGCGGTGCGCTCGACGTCCGCCCGCCAGCGGCGGCCCACGGCCGCGTCGAGCCGCTCCGAGCGGGCGGCGAGCTCCTCGCGCAGCTCGGCGGCGCGGGCGTCGCTCCGCTCGATGCCCCGCTCGGCGTCCCGGACCCGCTGCTCGGCGGCGGCGAGGGCGTCGCGGTGGCCCGCCAGCGCCTGCTCGGCGCCGGCCCGGCGGGGGGCGATCTCGTTCAGCTTGTCGACGGAGTCGTGCCGGGCCCCGTCGACCGCGACCTCGGCGGTGCGCCACGCCTTCGCCTTGGCCTTGACCTCGTCCTGGGCGGCGGAGAGCTCCCGGGGCAGGTCCCGCCCGAGCAACCCGGCCAGGTCGGACCCGCGGACCCGCAGGTTCGTCGACGCCGGGACGGAGAGGTCGACCACGCCGACGGAATCACCGATCCGGGCCACCGCCCGGTACTCCACGTCGTACGCGACCAGCCCGCTGCGACCCTGCTGCTTGACGTTGCTCTTCTGCCCACCGCCGGGGCGTTCGGCGATGGCCTCGCTGTCCTCGGCCGAGCGCTTGAACTCCACACCGCCGGGGCGCAGCAGGCCACCCGGTTCGGTCCACCGCGCCCGCCCGGCGCCCGGAGCCACCGTGGCGCTCCCGACGTCCTCGGTCTTGACGTCGACGGTGTCGGACTCGGAGTCGTTGCGGGAGCCGCCGATCGTCACCTCGTCGCTGAGGCCGACCAGCCGGGGGTTGCGCAACCGGGCGTAGATCTCGACGTCGGCGTGCTGCTTCTTGCCCAGCACGGCCTCGTGCAGCTTCGGCACCGACAGCGGCCCGGAGAGCATCCCGGGCAGGTGCGCCTGCACCAGTTCGGTGCTCGCCGTGGTGCGCATCGTGTGCGCGGCGGCGGCGCCGTCGATGAGCAGGCCCTTCTTCGCCCCGGCCCGCCGCAGCGCTTCCAGCCCGGCCCTGCGCAGCGCCCCCGCACCGTGCAGCCCCTCCGGGGCAGCGTTGGACGGCAGGACCGGGTTCTCCCGTTGCCACTCCCGGAGCGCTTCCGGGGTGGCGTCGTCCGGTCCGCGCACGGTCTGCCGCGGCCGGTGGTCGCCGGTGCGGGCCGGAGCGTTGTCCGAGGCGACCGTCAGGTTGTCGGCGAGCAGCCGCGTCCGCAGGTAGTCGTCCAGGGTGACCGTCATCGGCGGCTCGCCGTCGCGCAGCACGGTCAACTCGAACCGGATGGGCACGCGGTAGCGGGCCGCCGGACCGCCGCCGTTGCGCGCGTAGGTCTGCTGGTCGGTCTCCGAGTGCGACCGGGTCGTGGTGCGGTTCCGGCCCACCGATGCCTCGGCGGCCAGCCCGGTGCCCGCCGTGGTCGAGAGGTTCGGGTTGTTGGTCTGCGGGGCGACGCCGCCGGACGTGCGCAACCCCACGTCCCACTTCCGGGCCTTGGCTTCGGAATCCGTGGCCTTGGTGCCCCGGGTGAGGTTGTGGTCGAGCTTGACCCCGTCGTTGACGACGTCGAGGTACTCCGGCTCACCGAGCTTGGCGCCGAGCAGCACCTGGTAGCTGTCCCGGCCGAACACCTTGGGCCGGTGCACCAGCAGCGGGATGCTGTCGTCCACCACGCTGTCGACCAGCGCGGCCACGTTGCGCCGCGAGGTGAGGTTGCCCAACTGCCGCAGGTTGCGCATCGAGTCGTCGAGCACCGAATCCGGCAGCAGCTTCTTGCCCTCCGGGCCGAGCCGCTCGCGCATCTCCTCGATCAGCGGGGTCAGGTCGGGGACGTCCTCGACCCCGCTCATGCCCAGCGAGCTGGGCCCGTGCGGGTGGATCGTGGCCGGCGGGGCCATCCGCTCGGTCCTGGCCTGCGGGACCGCGGTCTGCTCGCCGAGCACACCGAGGTCGCGCGCCTCCTGCTCGGTGACGCGCAGGAACACCCCGCCGGGCAGCGTCACGACCGAACCCTTGGCCTGCGGCTTGGTGTTGTGCACCAGGTTCCGCTTGCGGCTCTCGGCCAGCAGCGTCACGTCGGCGTCCAGCTGCACCAGCACCGTGCGCGCATCCGGCGGCGTGCCGCGGTTGCGCTCCAGGCTCCCCGAGACCTCGCTGCCCTGGGTCTTGGACTTCGACCGGCTCCACGGCTTGCCCCCGAGCCCGCCGACGCCCCTCCCGCTCGGCCCGTCGGCGGGATCGGTCAGCGGCTTGGCGGAGACGTTCAGGCCGACGTTGAGGTCCCAGCCGCGCTTGCGCGTCTTGCTTTCGGCGGCCTTGTACCCGCCCGCGCCGTTGTTGTCGGTGCTGAAGTCCTCGGCGACGGAGACCAGCCTCGGGTTCGTCAGCGTGAAGTCCATGCCGAGGGCGCCCGTGCGGTCGTACACCCGGCGGCTGTGGGCGAGGGCATCCTCCTGCATCCCGTGGTCGACGAGCTGGCGGAACTCGGACTCGATGAACTCCGGGCTGAAGAACCGGTCCTGGATGCCGCCCGAGTCGCTGCCCGGCAGGCCGAGCACCCCGTCGCCGTCCGCGGCTTCGGCGAGCAGCCGGGTGGCCTCCCGGTGCAGCACATCGGTGTTCGCGACCGCCTCGACGTGCAGGAAGTTCGGCGCCTTCGGGCGGTCCTTGCGGCCGAGCAGGTCCCGGATCGTCCTCGGGTCGGAGTCGTCGAGCTCACGCGTCGACGGTGTTCCCGGGGTGAATGCGGAGAGGTCGTTCTTCGCGGTCGCCCCGTCCGGGACCCACGTCGACGCCGGGCCCGTGATCTCCGGGATGCCGACGACGCCGGGTTCGGCCGGTCGCTCCGCGGTGGCGGTGCGGGCGACGACCGCCGGTGCCGGCACCACCCGGAACGGCGATCCGGGGGTGAGCCGCTTGACCCAGGACCGGCTGCGGCTGTAGCGGGTGATCTCGACGTCGAACTCCACCGGGTACCGGAACAACTGCGAGTTCGGGCCGGCGACCAGCACCGATTGGTGGCTGGTCGTGGGGTTGGCGGACGACTTGTACGCCGTGGAGTCGCTGTACTTCAGCCCGGCCGACGGGATGAAGGTCGTCCGGGCCGGGTCGGCGTCCACGGGCCCCCGCACCATCACCTCGGCACCGGCGGACCAGCCGTGCTCCTGGGTGGTGCTGTTCTCCCACTTCGGCGAGCTGGCGGCGATCGAGCGCACGGTGCGCTCGTCGGCCTTGCCGAGGTGCTCGGGTTCGCCGAGCCGGACCTTGACGTTGACGTTGACGTAATCGCTGGTGAAGAACCCGCGCCGCTTGAGGTTCACCGACACCCCGCGGCCCAGCAGGCTCCCCAGCTTGGTGCGCAACGCCGCGGGGGACAGCTCGGCGTCGATCTTGCGCAGGTTGGCGAACTGCTCCTGGGCGTCGGAGTAGTGCTTGCCGTTGTTGCGCGCCTTGAGCTTGGTGTCCCGCCAGTTGGGCAGGAAGTCGCCGAACCCCTTGAGCTGCCGCAGCGCCCGCTCGACTTCCCCCTGCACCTGGTCGAACGCGGGCGAGGCGCCGACCTTGATGTCCCCCGCAGCGGCCTTCGCGCCCAGGAACGGGGGCGGGAACAGCCGCTCGGTGGGGGCGGTGGTGATCGAGCTGGGGGTGCCGGGCGGCACCGGCAGGCCCTGCGCGGCGGCCTCGCGCAGACCGGTCCGCAGGTAGGTCGTGGCCGGAACCGTGATCGTCCGCCCGTTGGCCGTGCGCACCTCGATGGTGGTGCGCACCTTGTAGAGCCCGGTGTCCCCCTTGACCTGCATCGCGGACTTGGTGGTCGTTTCCACGCCGGTGGTCGAGGTCGCGGATCGACTGGTGTTGTAGCTGCCGGTGGGCCCGCCCCGCGCGCCGACGGCTCCCGGGACGCTGGCGCCGCCACCGATGGCGGCGTTGACGTCGAGCCCGGATTTGCTGGCCGCGGCGGTGCTGCCGCTCGAAGTGGCGGCCTCGGTGAGCCGCATGGACGTCGAATCGGAGACGCCCAGCAGCTCGACCTCGCCGTGGGAAGCCCGCATCTGGACCGCCGTGCCGTGACTGGCGTGCGGGCTGACCAGGTCCTGGGACGTGGTCCAGCCGCGCACCAGCTGCGCCATGGTGTTGCGCACGTTGCCGGGGCTCAGGAAGTCCTGCAGCGTGCTGCGCCCCGGCGCGCCCAGCTTGGTGATCGAGGGATGCATCTGCGCGGCGACCTCGGCGAACCGGTCGTCGATGTCGACCACCGCCTCGACACCGAAGTTCTCCAGGCGCGATGCCCACCCCTCGGGGGGAGTCGTCGACGCCACCTCCGGATAGCGCGTCATGCCGAGGTCGTTCGGGATGCGCACGTCGGCCGACTCGGTGACCGCGCCCGACCGGCCCTCCGGCGCCGGAACGGGCCGTCCGGCGGCGTCGCGCACCTCGATGACGAAGTCGACCGGTACCTGGGCGTGGGTGGAGCCCTTCGCGGAGCGGAAGTTGGACGCCGCCTGGTAGGAGGACTCGCCCGGCCGGGAGACGGCGGGGGAGGCGAGCGGGGCGTGGGCCCCGAGCGTGCCGTAGGCGCCGACGAGCTGGCCCCCGGTGACGGTGACCCCGACCTCGCTCGACGTCGCGACGGTGGCGGTGCGCGAGCTGCCACCGCCGGTCTGCGTGGTCATGTCGATCTGGGTGTCACCCTGGGTGGGTTCGGCGGCCACGGTGTGCAAGTCCTGCGGCAGCCGCGGGGTGGCGCGCACCGCGACCTCGTACCAGTCCTTGCCCACGCGCACCGGGAACTTGCGTCCGGCCCGGCCCTGGAGGTTCTCGAACTCCCGCTTGGCCACCCGCCCGATCGCGTCGAAACCCTCGGTTTCGAGGTTCTCCGGGTTCGGCACCCGAGCGCGCACCCGCTCGACCAGCGCGTCGGTCTCCAGACCGGTCAGCAGGATTCGGCCGAGCGACTTCCCGTCCTGCACGTAGTCGGGAGCCGAGCTCAGGTCCAGCAGCATCGAGTGCTCGCTGTCCGGCTCGGTGAGGGTGATCGCCGGCGCGCTGTTCGGGGCGCTGCTCGGCTCGGTCCGCTGGGTGGCGTCCTCGGTGCCTTCGGTGCGCTCGGCTTCGGGGCGCTCGCTCCCGCTCGCGACCGGCTGCGGTACCGGCCGGAGGGTGTCCAGCTCGATGTCCTCGGGCACCGCGGCTGGTTGCGGTGCCGTGCCGGTCCTCCGGCTCGAGCCGCCGCGGCCGGTGGGGCCGTCGCCGACGGGCTCCTCCTCACCCTCCAGCGGTTTCGGCTGCAAGGACAGCTCGGCGTCCGAGCGCACCGGGGCGAGCCAGACCTCCGACGGATCGGTGTCCAGGTCCGCGAACCACCCGGTCTGGTCGTCCAGGAACACCGCCCGGCCACCGACGTTCTTCACCCGGAAGAAGTGCCCGTCACCGCTGCGCTGGTCCCGGTACACCACCGCCTGGAACCCGTCCCGCTGGTTCGCCACGTGCTCCGCGATCCCGGCATAACCATCCGGCCGATGCGAGAACTCCAGCCCGGTCTGCCGCTCCACCTCCTGCCGGTACATCGGACCGCTCGGCGCGGCCTCGAACTCCGCAGCGCGCTCCGGATGGTTGTCGGCATTGGCTCCCTGGACCGCGGCCACCGCACAGTTCGTGTCGTGCCCGGGCACCCCCCGCCGGTAGTTGTCCGCGTTCGCCAACCCGAAATGCGGCACGTTCTCCCGCAGGAAGTCCGCACCGGCCACCGGATCGTCGGCGAAGGTCCCCGCCGACAGCACCCCCGGCAACGACCGCCCACCACCGGCGACCGCACGCCCCCCAGGCGACCCCGAATCGGTCAGCGCCGCCACCGACTCCGGCCCACCCGGGCCGTACCGCAGCGCCGACTCCAACGCCTGATAACCGCTGCCCGCCCGGTCCATGTACCCGACCCGGTCATCCGGACGCGGCCGGAACACGTCGAACAACTCCGGCATACCCGCCGAGTCCACGGCCCGCCGCAGGAACGGGAACTCACCGTGCTCCGACATCTCGTCGAAGGTCTGGCTCCCCAACGCCGCACCCAGCAGCGGTCCGCCCGCACCGAGCGGACCGGTCGACTCCAACCGACCGGACGACGCCAACGGGCCCTCGGCAACGAGAGGTTCGCCGGAATCCAGCGCCACCGAATCGAACCGCGAATCCCACAACCGCCCCTCGGCGGCGGTCCCGTTGTCCAGGATCTTCGCACGCGTTCCCCGCAACACCCCCGACGTCTGCCCGCTGTACATCGCCAGCGCGTGCACCGACCGCTCACCCAGGTGCTCCTGGAGGAAATGCTGCGCCGCCACCAACGACAGGCCGGAAACGGTGTAGTCGACCAGCAGCACGTCCCGGTCGGTCGGGAGGTCGCCCAGGAACTCGTCGAAGTGCTGCCCGAGCAGAACCCGCTCGGATTCGGACAACAACCGAGTACCCGATCCCGTAAACGCGCCGTACGCCGTCGAATCCGGATCAGGCGCCACGCGGAAACCCGACAGCGGGAAGGACACCGCCTGCTCACCGCGCGCCTGCAACGCCGCGATCACCGGCGCCGGACTGCGCCCCACCCCCACGTAGGAGAACCGATCCGGCGGGTACTTCTCGACGATCCGCCGCGCCAGCTCGTTGGTCGCCTCGACCATCCGCTGCTGCTCCAACAACAGCTCCCGGCCACGGTCCGATCCCGCCCCGGCACCGCGGCCCGACGGACGCCGACCACCGCTGTCCCGCCCGCCGCGCAGGGGCCGGTCCGCGTTGCCCGACTCGGGCGGCGGTGGGTCCTCCCGCCTCGTCCGCGAACCCACGAACGTCTCGTACGGCGGCGCGGGCAGTCCGTGCTCGTCGAGGGACTGGTGATCACGCGGCATCTCGTACGGCGGCACCGGATCCAGGATCTCCCGCTCGTCACCGGTCGGATTCAACCGCTGATGCTCCCGGCGCCGCCGCTCCCGCTCCTCCTGCGCCCGCCGCATCTCGCGCCGCTGCTCCAGCTGCTGCCGCCGCACCGCCGGATCCACCGGCACGCCATCCGAAGAGGTCCCCGGGATGTCCAGTTCATCCAGCTGCCGGTCATCGTGCGGCACCGCACGACCCGCTCCACCAGGACCCGACCGGCCAGCAACCGGGCCTTCCTCAACTCCACCACGAGCGGCCGAACTGCCATCCGGACCACCCTCCGCAGGCCCGGACCGACCCAACGACGGAACCGGGCGGTTCCCGGTCCGCCGCGGATGCCGACGCTCCTCCGCCGGAACCACCGGATCCCCACCCGACTCAACGGGCCCACCATCACGACCATCCGGCGCAGGCCCCGACCGAGCCAACGACGGCACCACCCGGTTCCCCGACCGCCGCGGATGCCGACGCTCCTCCGCCGGAACCACCGGATCCCCACCCGACTCAACGGGCCCACCGCCAAGACCATCCGGCGCAGGCCCCGACCGAGCCAACGTCGGCACCACCCGGTTCCCGGTCCGCCGCGGGTTCCGGCGGCTGCTCCCGTTCTCCGCCCCGCCATCGCGCTCGCTCGAACCGCCGTACTCGCCCCGTTCGGATTCCGGGATGGCGTGGTCCACCGGCGTCCGGGCGGAGCCGAGCACCTGGCCGCTCGGGACGGGGGCGAACAGGACCTTGCTGGGACTCTTCGACAGGTCGGCGAGGCGACCGGTCTGCGGGTCGAGGAAGACGACCATGCCGTCGGCCTTGTGGACCGTGAAGAAGTGCCCGTTCTTCCCGTCCGTGGTGAACACCAGGCCCCGGGAGCCGTCGGGCCGGTCCAGCATCTGCGGGGTGATGTCGTGGTAACCGCGGGGCTGCCGCTCGAAGCGCACCCCCAGCTTCTCGGCGGCTGCTGCGTGGTGCACCGGTCCGCTCGGCCCGGCCCGGTACTCCCCGGCCTCCGCGCCCTCCGGGTCCGCCACCGCGTTGAGGCCCTGCACGGCGGAATCGAGGCAGTTCGTCCGGTGCCCGGGCAGGTCGGCGTCGTGGGCGTCCTTGTTCACCAGCAGCACGGGGGCGAAGTGGTTCCGCACGAAGCGGGTCTCGCCCTCCGGGTCCCCGGCGAAGGTCTGCCGCGAGACGACCACGAGCGCGTCCAGCGAGGAGCCGGGGATCGGGGCGTGCTGCGACTCGTCGGGCTCCGTGCTGGGCGCGGGCACGTGCAGGTCCGGACCGCGCTCGTCGGCGCCCTCGCGCGGGAACGGCTCGAAGACGTCCACGGTGCCGTCGGGCCGTTCGGCGTGCACCGCCCGGTTGAGGTCGGTCGCCACCAGGCGGCCGACCAGCTCGTCGACCCGGCTGCCGGACCGGGTCGGGCCCTGCGACAGGGCCAGCACCAAGGGCCCCACCTTGTCGTCGATCCGGTGCTGGACGGTGAACCGGGTGGCGGGCTGGTCGGCGAGCGACGCCCCGCCCGGCCCCGTCTCCTTGCCCGACTCCGAGGCGAACAGCGCGGTCGCGGTGCCGACCACGTCCTCGCGGACCTGGGCGGGGTCGATCTCACCGCCGAGGGCGGTGGCGACCCTCCGGTAGAACGAGCCCTCGCCGATCACCGGCCCCGACGCCCCCGAGTCGAGGTAGGTCTCGGTGAACATCTGGAGGTTGCGCACCATGGTCGGCGCCTGCGGGGTCAGCGCCGTGTTGTGGGCCGTCATCGTCTTGGGGTTGAACGTCTTCCGCTCCTCCGGGGCGAAGCGGCTGCCGTGCCGGCCGACCGCGCCCGCCGGATCGGTCGGGAGCCCGATGCGGACGTCCCGCAATGCCGCGTGACGGCTGCGCATCCTCATCGACAGCGCCCCGTGCAGCACGTTCTTCTTGTTGCCGCCGAGGTGGGTGAAGTCCAACTTGTTCAGCGCGACGCCCAGCGGGTCGGGCTCCCGATTCGTGCGACCCGGGTACTCCCCCTGGTACGTCCCGAGCTTCGTGCCCTTGACCGCCCCCATGGGGTTGCCCGGTTTTCCATCGGTGTCCTCGCTGGCCTGGAAGAACCGGTTCCGCAGGGAGTTGATGTCGATGTGCGTCTGCGGCAGCACCCGCGTGGTCCGCCCGCCCCGGTACCAGTCGCGGGCGATGCGGGTCATGTCCGTCTCGATGGCGTTGTTCACGAAGCCGGTGAGGAACGGCCGCTCGCGGATCGGGTGGCCACCGGCCGCGTCGGACTTCACCCGCTGGACGAGATCGTCCTTCGTCTCGTTCCTGGTCTCCGGGGGAGCCTTCGACGGAGCCGCCGGGTCGAGGCCCGCGTCCAGCTCCGCCGCCTTCTCGGCCTTCCCCGCGTTCTCCACCACGTCGCGGGTCACGGCCTGCACCTCGGTGTCGTAGGCCTGGTCGTAGAGGTCGTCGTAGTGCTCCGCGAACTCCTCGGCGTTCTGCCGGTTGAGCTTGCGGGCCAGCTTGTCGAACTCCGCACCGCCGTCGCCGAAGCCGAACTCCTCCCGTTCGCTGCCGATGGCCAGGCCCGGCCGCAGGAGCAGGGTGGCGTCCACGTAGAGGTTCGGTTCCGGCGAGTACGGCAGCAGCGGGTGCAGGGCCGCCTGCCGGTCCCGGGTCACCATGTCGGTGCCGACCTGGTCGCTGAACTCCTCGTGCAGCGCCTCCCGGTCGTCGCGGATGGCCTCGATCTCCGCGTCGAGGGCGTCCACCTCGCCGGACAGCTCATCGCGCTCGGCGGCGTCCGCGTCGTCGAGCTGCGCCTGGAGGCGGTTCCGCTCGCGCTCCAACGACTCGATCACGCCATCGAACACGTTGTCGGGGCCGACCCGGTAGCCGCCGGACATCATCAGCGGTCGGCTCGGCGGCAGGTCCGAGTCGGACGTCCGCACCTGGGCCTCGAAGTGGTTGAACACGTGCCCGCCGGTCGGCGCGGTCCGCCGCCCGGTGTCGTAGTCCTGGAACGACAGGTACGGGTGCGTGCCCTTGTCGGTCAGGGCCGCGATGACGTCCTTGTTCGCCGCGCTCCGCAGCGTCCGGTTGCGCAAGTCCCCGTACGGGATCTTCGTCCCGCCGCTGCTCGTCGAGGGGTTGAAGGTGTCCACGGCGACCAGGGCGACCGGAACGCCCAGCCGTTCGATGGACTCCTGCGCCGCCAGCACCGCGGCCCGCACCGCCTGGTCCGCTTCGTCCTTGGTGTCGCCCCCCGCGTTGGTTCCGTTCACGCCGAGGACGATCGCGACCCGCCCGTCCATCTCCCGCATGCCCGCGGTCATCGCCCCGACGACGTCCTCGATCTGGTCGAGGTCGCGGGCCGGCACGATCGCGTTCACCACGAAGCCCAGCTCGCGGTCCTGGTCGATGCTCTTCTGGAGCGCGCCGAGGTAGTTCTTCCCGAACTCCTCGCTCCGGCGGGTGTCGACCGGCCGCACCAGGTCGCGGAAAGCGGAGTTGACGGCCGTGGTCGCGACATCGGGCCAGGTGTAGTCCCCGCGCGGCCGATCCGGGGGCTCGGCGTCGTCGGTGTCCATGGTCTGCTCACCGGACGGGCCGTCGTCCCCGCGCGCCCGCTTCGGGGGCTCGGCGCTGTTCTCCCGGCTCGCCGACAGCGCTCGCTTCTGGCCCGCGGTGCGCACCGCGAGGTTCCGGTGTTCCCCGCCGTGGACCAGGTCGGGGCCATCGGTCGAGGCGTCCAGCGGTGCGGTGATCTGGGGCAGCACCGCCTCCGGCGACAGCGGCGCCCAGTGGATGTCGCGGGGACCGGGTGGGGTGTCGGCGAGCGAACCGCCCCGATTCCCGTCCGGCGGGTTCTGCGGGTTCAGCAGGTTGAGCACGCCGTCGGAATCCCGGTGGAACAGCAGCGCCTGGGTGCCGTCGATCACCACACCGGCGGTCCCGTTCGGCACGTCGTCGGCGAGCAGCCGCTGCTCGAACTCGGCCCAACTGCCGGCGCGCTGGAAGCCCACCCCCAGCTCGTCCGCGGCACGGGCCCGGCTCACCGGACCGCTCGGCTCCGCTCGGAACGGCCTGCCCTGGGTGAGGGCGTTGAACCCCTGCACCGCCGCGTTGAGGCAGTTGGTTTCCCGCCCCCGCGCGACCTGCTGGTCACCCGGGTCGTCGTGCTCGGCGCTGTTGACCGACAGCACGTCCCGGTAGCGCTCCAGGTAGCGCGCTTCCTCCTCGGGAGTCGCGAAGCTGCCACTGGCGACCACCCTCGGCCGCGAGGTCCGCTCGGGTCCGGTCGACGGCTCCTGCTCCCCGGTGCGATCGCCGTCGTCCCGCTGCCGCGACCCTTCCTCGGTCGCCGACTCGTACGACGGGGGTGCGTCCTGGGGCCGCTGCTGGATCGACTCGTACGACGGCGGCGGCGGGCTCGTCGGGTCGTACGGGGGCGCGGGCTCGGAGAGCGCCCGGTCCTCGGCGGAGCGGAAGTCGGACCGCGCGTCCGCGCTGGAACTGGTCCCGTCCTGCCCGGTGACCGGTCCACTGCGCGACGACGTGGCGGGCATCCAGCCCTGCGGCGTGAGCCGCAGCCGGGACGGGCGCGTCCCCCGCTCGGACGGCGCGTCCGGACGGGCCCCGCCCACCTCGGTGCCGGCGCGGTCGTCCGGGCTCCCGCGCTGGGCCGGACCGGGGTCGTCCACGGCGGTGAGGTCCCGCACCGCCCGGTCGACGGCGTTGGTCCGCTCCCCGGTGGGGTCCGCGTGGTGGTCGCCCTCGTTCACCCCCAGCACGGGCGCGAACCGGTCCCGCACGAACCGGTCCCCCGCCTCGGGGTCCTCCTCGAACGTCTCCGCCGACACGACTTCGGACGCGCCGAAGGTCGACGGGTCGCGGCGGAGGTCCTGCGGCGACACGTAGGTCTGCTGCTGCTCGTCGAAGGCGTCCGCCGCGGCCCGCTGCTCGGCGGTGTAGTGGGCCCAGGCCCGGTTGCCCTCGAACATGCCGAGGGCCTGCACCTCCGCCACCGAGAACCGGGTTCTCGCCGTCGTCTCGGGGACCGGCTGCGGAACGCCGTTCGACGGCCGCCACGTCCGCCAGCCGTCCGCGACGAAGAAGTCGCCGAGCATCTCGGTGCTGTGGCTGCGGACGTCGCCGACGGTGGTGTTGACCCCCACCGGGTTGTGCACGAGGTTGCGGTAACCCATCGAGTACAGGGTCCGCGCGATCTCGTACCCCGCGATGGTGTTGCCCGAGTAGCAGTTGAAGAAGCGCAGGTCGGCATCCGGCCTGCTCCGGTACGCCGCCCGGAAGTGCGGGTCCTGGTCGACGATGACCGCGAAGGACACCGGCGGGACGAAGAGCGTGATGTCCATCGGCAGCGGCCTGCCGTTGATCGGCGTACCGGCGGGCAGGTGCACCTCGGTCCGCCCCGACGTCGTCGCGTGCGCGGGCACGTCGATCGGCCCGAGGCCCGGGTAGCGGGCGTGGTCCCGCGCCCCGGGAGCGGGGACCCGCACGGGCAGGCCCGCACGCTCCCGCTCGGTCGCGCGCCGCACGTCCGTGGCCTCCGCCCGCCCCTCGCCGGGGGCCGCCCGGTGGGTGTAGGAGCCGCGATCGGGCGGGGTCGCCCACATCTCCAGCGCCGTCCGGCTCTCGGCGGCGGACACGAACGCCGGGCCGATCGACTGGCCGTAGGCGTTGGTCAGCCCCCACGAGCGGACGTCCCGCGCGTTGAAGGTGACGCGCCGGACACCCCCGATGTAGCCCTCGACGACCGGGCCGGGACCGGTCTCGTTGTCCCAGCGCCGGATCACGTTGTCGCGCGCCGGCATTCCGCCCATGCCCAGCGGCGTGCCCGGCTGGTGCCCGTCCGGGATGCCCGTGGTACCGACCGGCGACACCGCCGGGGTCAGCTCGGACCGGTCCGCGAGGCTCAACGGGACCGACCAGGTCTCGACGGCGGGGGTGTCGAGTTCTTCGAGCTCCCCGGTCACCGGGTCCACGTAGGCGACCTCGACACCGCCGGCGTCGTCCTCGGTGCGCACCCCGATGAAGAAGTGCCCGGTGCCGTCGCCGTGGTCCCGGTACACCACGTGCAGGTCGTGCTCCGGGTCCTGCGACAAGCGCTCGGTCACCGCGTCGATCCCGCCGGGGTGGCGCTCGAACTTCGCCCCGCCCAGCCCCCGCTCGACGTCGTCGCGGTGCACCGCCCCGCTCTCCGGCGCGGTGACCTCAGCACCCTGGCGCCGCAACGAGTCCGCCAAGGACACCGACGCCGGACCGCAGTTGCGCTGCTTGCCCGGCACACCGCGGGCGTACGCGTCGCCGTTGACCTGCTTGGCCCGCGCCAGCACCTCCTGGGCGGACTTCGACGCCGCCTCCGGGTTCGCCGCCGACACCACCCGCACCGGACGCCGCGGACCGGTGACCGGCTCCTCCGGCGGGACCTCCCGCGCACCGTCGTCGTCGCGCGTGGGGCCCCGCTCCCGGGACCCCGGGCTGTCCTCGGTCGCCGTGGCGCGCTTGGCCGACGGAGCGTCCTTGGTCCGCGGAGCGTCCTTCGACGGCGGAGCGTCCTTCGCCAGCGGAGCATTCTTGGTCGGCGGAGCGTCCTTCGCCGACGGGGTGTCCCTGACCGCCGGAGCGTCCTTGACCGGCGGTGCGTCCTTGACCAGCGGAGCGGCCTCGGTCCGGGGCGGTCCGGCGGGGTGCTGCTGGAGCTGTGGTTCGGTGGCGTGCCGATCGCCGCCCTCGGTGGACGTCTCGGGCGCGGGCGTCGAGAGCGTGAGTCCGGTGGCCGGGCCGTCGGTGGGAGCCTCGCGTTCGAGGGACAGCTCCGGTCCGGTGGTCGGCACCTCGGTCGGGGCCTGCTCGTGCGAGGTGCCGGGACGCCTGCGACTCGACGTGGTCGGGTCGCCGCCCCGCGCGGTCGCCGGGGGCGGCGCGGTGGAGTCCCGCTGGCCGGGGGACGTCGTCGCCGGGGGCGACGTGCTGTCGGCTCGACCGGCCGGTCCGGTGACGACCGCCGGACCGGTGGTCGTCGGCTGGCCGGAGTCCTGGGTCGTGCGGTCGGCACCGGGCTGCTCGGAGCTCGGCGAGGTCTGCCCGCGCGACGGGGCGTCCTGCTCCCGCTGACCAGTCGTGTCTCGCTCGCCGGTGGTGTCCCGCTGACCACGGTCGTCGCGCTCGCCGGTGGTGTCCCGCTGACCGGGGCTCTCCTGGTGCGCGGAGGTCTGCGGGCCGGTCTCCTGCCGACCGGTCTCGCCCGCGGGCCGCTGGCCGGGGAGCTGCGTCGGTGGCTGCTGGGTCGAGTCCTGGCTCGCCGGACCGGTGTCGGAATCCCGCTCGCCCGGGGACTGCTGGCCCTGGCGGTCGACTTCGGAACGCCCGGGGCCCTGCTGCCCTGGGGACTGCTGCCCCGGGTTCTGCTCGCCCGGGTTCTGCT
Source organism: Saccharopolyspora cebuensis (assembly GCF_039542665.1). Lineage (NCBI taxonomy): Bacteria > Bacillati > Actinomycetota > Actinomycetes > Pseudonocardiales > Pseudonocardiaceae > Saccharopolyspora > Saccharopolyspora cebuensis. The sequence continues at coordinate 577,466 of NZ_BAABII010000003.1, read as the reverse complement.
CGCCCGGGTTCTGCTCGCCCGGGGTCTGCCGGTGGTCCGCACCCGGCGGCGGGGTCTCCGCGCGTCCCGGGGTCGGCTGCCCGGTCGCCTGCTCGGCCGAGGGCCGCTGGGCGCCGGGGCCCTCCTCCGGCCGCGTCAGGTCGGTGTCGAAACCCGGGAGTCCGTTCTCGGCACCGGGGGTCGCCGTCGGCGGTGGCGCGGAACCCGGTGGCGCGACCGGGTTCCCGGCGATCGGCGGCTGCGTCGCGTCGGTCCCCGCCGGGGGCGGGGTCGTCGCGCCCGGCGGCGGGTTCTGCCCGGAGGTGGGCGGGACCGCGGTCGGGGTGCCGGGGCGCTCGCCGGGCGGTGGCACGGCGCCCGAGGTGTCGGCGGGCCGGGCGGTGTCGGCGGGCCGGGCGGTACCGCCCTGGTCACCGGTGGGTGGCGCTTCGGTGCCGGGGCGCGCGCCACCGCCGTCCGGGCGGGATTCGACCGGCACCGCACCGGGCTTCTCGGGCGTCGGTCCCGTCGCGGGCGCGGCGCCGGGACCGTCCTCCGGCTGCCGCCCGCCGGGCTGGTCGGCACCCTCGACGGGCGGCTTCAGGTCGTCCGGCGGTGCGAAGACGTCGTGCGGTGTGGCGGCGTCCGGCGGCGCGTAGGCCGGGGGTGGCCCGACGGCGTCGGTGTAGCTGGGCGGCGCCACCCCGGGAGGAGCGGGCTCGTACGCGGGCGGCGGCCCCTGCGGACCGCCGGGCGGCGCGTTCTCGCCCGCCACCGGCGAGCCGGGCGGCGGCGAACCGGGCGGGGGCGCTCCGGTCGCGTCGGCGTAGGTGGGCGGGGCGTGCCCCGGCGGCGCGGTGGGCGAGTACGCGGGCGGCGGGGTCCGCCCGTCGCCGGACGGGGTGTCCCCGCCCGCGACGGGTCCGGTGCCGGGGGGCGGGGCCTGGCCGGAACGGGGCGGGGCACCGGGCGGCGGCGCCTGCCCACCGGGGCGGGACGTCGGCGGCGGGACCGCGCCGGTGTGGCCGGGCGGCGCCTTCTCGTCGCCGTGTTGCGCGGGCGGGGCCTTGGCGTCGGGCTCGCCGCCGGAGGACACCGGCGGCTTCTCGCCCGGCTGCTCCAGCGGCGGCTTCTCCTGCGGTGGCGGCTGCTTCGCGGGCTCGTCGCCGCCGTTCGGCGGTGGCCCGTCCGGGTCGTCCCCCGCCCCGGCGGACTGGTCCCGGCCCCCGGGGGGCGGGGTGAACTCGAAGTCCGGGGATTTCGAGCTGATGTCCGTCGGCGGGTTGTCGGAGTCGCGGTGGCGCTCGTCGTACTCGTGCCGGGCGTCCTGCGAGATGTTCGCCGCGCCCTGGGTGCTCGCGCCCGAGATGAAACCCGAGGTGGCGGAGGTCAGCGGGTTGAAGTCGCCGCCCCAGATGGCCGCCGCCGAGCCACCGGCGCCCAGTTCGGCGAGCACCTCGATGCCGCCCGCGCCGGTCGCCGTCTTGGGCAGGTCCTTGGTGACGTCGTGCTTCTTGGCCGCCGCGGCCGCGGCCCCGGCGATGGCCTCGCCGACGACCTCGCCGTAGATGTTCTGCCCGACCTTCTCGCCGTCCACGCCGTCCCGGTTGCCGTTGTTCATGGTGGCGAACTGCGGGACGAGCGCCTCGGCCGCACCTTGGGCGACCGCCTCGATCATGTCCCAGGCGTGGTCCAGCCAGTCGGTGAGGTTGTTCGCCGCCGCCTTGCTCGCCTGCGCGATGTCGTTCAACCACAGGCGCGCGGACGCGTACAGGGCGGGCAGCGCCAGCGAGCCCCACGGCGAGAACATCGCCGAGTAGATCTCCCACGCCCAGAACGAGGCCATGGTGTAGAGCTCGTACATGGTCTCTTCGGCGTTGAGCGCGAAGTCGTCGATGAGCGAGGCGGTGTTGTTCAGCGCCGTCACGTACTGCTGCACCGGGAGCGAGAGGTTCCTGGTGTAGTGCGCGATGGCCTCCGCGGTCGAGCCGTCGACGCTGTTCAGCGCCGCGCCGGACAGCGAGTCGAGGTGCGCGCCCTTGTTCAGCAGGTCGTCGCCGTTGCCCCGGTACTCCGAGGCCATCGCGTACATGCCCGCCGCGTCGGAGTCCGGCGGGTTGATGCCGGTGAGCAGCTCGACGATGATGTCGGCCACCGCTCACCTCCCTCCCGCGCGGACCCGTCCGGGCAGCACCCTCCCCCGGCGGGGGCGGCGGTGGACCCGACCCCGGTGCCCCGCCGGGAAACCCATCACGAAGCTCCGGTCACTCGTCCTCGTACCGGAAGTACGCGGACCGGCCGTCCTCGCCGAAGGCCATGTGCAGCCCCGGCTGCTGCGGCGGGTCCTGCTCGGTGCGGTCCTTGACCGCGAAGGCGCGCATGCCGTCCTCGGTGAGGTCCCGGCTCAGCGAGGGGTCGTCGGAGTTCTCGACCCGCACGTCGCCGGACAACGGCACCACGTCGGCGTAGTCCTCGACGCCGAACCGGACCTCGCCACCGGGCAGCTCGGAAGCCATCAGGATGTGGTAGCCCTCCGGGAGCGGTTCGCCCCCGGCCAGCACCTGCTCCGAGGAACGCAACGCCTGCATGGACAGCTGCGAGGTCATGGTGTTGCTCGGGACGGTCCGGACCTCGTCCATCCCCAGCAGCCGGTACTTCATCTGGCCGTCCTCGCCCGGCGCGCCCAGCGAGTGCGCCGGCATGAACGCCCCGGCGGGCTCGCCCTCGACCGCCCCGACCCCGGGCTCGGTGGGCAGCGGCTCCTCCGCCGGTTCGGAAGGTTCGAGGTGCCACCGCTGCTGGGGTTCGCCCTTCTCGTGCGCCAGCGGCGCCATCTCCGCGCGCTGCGCCCGCACCAGCGGTACCTCGCCGGGAGGCGGCGACGCGGGGACGCCCTTCCCGAGCGCCGCCGCGCCCTGCTCCATCCCGGTCAGGATTCCGTGGGTGGTCTCGTCGGCGTTGTCCCGGGCGCTGCCGAACAGCTGGCCGTTGCTCCGCAGGCCCTCGCCGACGTAGTTCATGGCGGCGCTGAGCTGGTCGATGCCGTTGTGGTACTGCTGGATGCCCTGTTCCAGGACGGCTCGGAACTTCTGGCCTTCCTCGTCTCTGCCGATGCTGTTGTAGTAGCGCAGCATGATCGCGTGCGCGTCCTGCGAGACGCCCTCCAGCTCCTGCTGGGCGTCGAAGTAGCCCGCACCGCTGCGGCCCAGCCGCTCGGGGTCCACCCACAGCGAGTCGTTCATCGCGCCGGGCCCCTCTCGATGATCTCGGCGCGGCGCCTGCGCAGCTCCTCGAACACCTGCGGCATCCGCGACTCGCCCGGGACGAGGGCCTCGGCGGAGATGTCGCCGTTGACCATGGCCTTGGCGTCGATGCCCGCGGGCAGGTTCGGCGCCACCATCCCGGCGATCTCGGCGGTCGCCTTCTCCCGGGCTTCGGCGATCGTGTTCGTGATCAGCTCCGCCAGCTCCTTCTTGGGGAGCTTGCGGTAGGCGCTGGTGGGGAAGTGCAGGTCCTTGATCACGCCCTGGTTGCCCACGGTCACCGACACCTCCTTGCGGGGGGAGACCGCGGTCGCCGAGAGCTCGCTCAGGCGCTGCTGCATCTCGGCGAGGTTCGCGCGGTGGCGCTCCGCCTCCTCGCGCAGCATTTCGATGCGGGACCGATCCACTTCGGACATGGAACCTCCTCGACGCGCGGGTCGTCTTCCACTGAAACCCGACCGGGCCCGGCGGTGGGGCGATCGGGGACGTTCGGGCAACCGGTCCGCCCGGTCAGCCCACCGAGGTCAGCCCGGCGCGCACCGGCTCGTCGCGGGGCGCGATCCCGGACAGGTCGGCGACGGTGAGCGTGCGGGACGCCGCGGTCCGGGCGAGGTGCCGGGAGAACCGGTGGGCGGCGTGCGCGGTCGGCTCGGCCGATCGCGCGAGGTGGTCGCGCACCGCCGCGCACACCTCGTCGGGCACCTCGTGGCCGCGCTCCCGCAGGTACCGCACGGCGATCGCCGCCAGGTCGGCGGCGGAGTAGGTGCCGACCTCCCAGCGCAGCGCGAAGCACTCCCGCAGCTTCGGCACCCGCGCGAACACCGCGTCGAGGGCGGACCGCGTGCCGGTGAGGACCACCACCAGGTCGTCCGCGTCGCCGCGCAGCGCGGCCAGCAGCGCCTCGGCCTCCTCCTGCTGGGCGGCCTCGGCAGCGTCGGCGTCGACCACCAGCACCCCGCCCCGGGCGTCCTCGACGGCCTTGCGCACCAGGCTCTCGGCCTGGCCCGGCCACTGCGGGCTCAGGTCCTCGCCCAGCGCGACCCGCACCAGCTGGCCGACGGCGACCAGGCCGAGCTCGGCGAGCCCTTGGGCGTAGAGCCGGGCCAGCTCGGTGCGCCCGCTGCCGCGCGCGCCGAGCAGCACCGCGTTGCCGTGCCCGCCGACGGCGCGGCGCTGGTTGCGCCGCTCGCACAACCCCACCAGCGCCGTGCCGATCGCGTTGCGGGGCCCGTCCAGCCCGCTGAGCTCGGCGAGCCGCCGCCAGGTGCGGGTGGCGTGCAGCGCCGAGCGCGGATCCGCCGCCGCGTCGGGCTCGTCCGAGACCGCCGGGAGCTGTTCGAGCTGCGCGGTCTGCGGGGTGATGTCCTGGGCGGTCAGCCTGCTCAGGTCCGAATCCCGCGCCGGCGGCTGCTGCGCCAGCCGGGAGGCCTGGAGGCTGATCATCTCCTCGAACAGCTTGCGCGCCACGCGGCCGTTGCCGAAGGTCTCGCCCTTCGGCACCCGGGTGAAGTAGTTGATCAGCTCCTCGACCGCGTCGTCGGTGAGCTCGTAGTAGTGCTTGCGGCAGAGGTTGCTGGTGATGGTGACCAGCTCCTCGACGCTGTAGTTCGGGAATTCGATGGTCCGGGTGAAGCGGGAGGCCATCCCGGGGTTGGACTCCAGGAACCGCTGCATCAGCTCGGAGTAGCCCGCCACGATGACCACCAGCTCGTCGCGGTGGTCCTCCATCATCTTCATCAGCGTGTCCACGGCCTCCTGGCCGAAGTCCGGGCCGACGCCGCCGGTCTGCGCGGTGAGGGTGTAGGCCTCGTCGATGAACAGCACCCCACCGATGGCCTGGTTCACCAGCTCGGTGGTCTTGATCGCGGTGGAGCCGATGTACTGGCCCACCAGGTCGGCCCGGGACGCCTCGATCATGTGGCCCCGGGACAGGATGCCGAGCTCGCCGAGGACCGCGCCGTAGAGCCGGGCCACGGTGGTCTTGCCGGTGCCGGGCGGGCCGGCGAAGACCAGGTGCCTGCTGATCGGCGGCATCGGCAGGCCCTTCTCCTGCCGCACCTGGGACATCCGGATCAGGTTGATCAGGTTCCGGACCTCCTGCTTGACCCCGGTCAGGCCGATGAGCTCGTCGAGGTCGGCCAGCGGCCCGCTCAGGTCCGCGCCGCTGTAGCCGCGCAGCGAGTCGTCCTGCTCCGGCTGGGCCTCGGTGCGCGGGACCTCCAGCTCCGGCGCACCGCCGCTGCCCGGGTCGGTGATCAGGTCCCGCACGGTGATCCGCGCGTCGTTCTCCGGCCGGTGGACCGCGACGCCACCGCTGCCCTTGACCACGCAGTCGCGCACCGACACCGGCTCGGCGGTGTCCAGGTGCGCACCGTCGCGGGCGCTGTCGACCACCTCGCACGCGTCCAGTTCGGCGCTGCCCCCGGCGGTCACGTGCACGCCGTGCCCGCCCGCCGCGCGGATCCGGCACCGGACCGCCGCCAGCGACCCGCCGCCGGCCACCAGCAGGCCGTCGGCGACCGCGTCGACGACCTCGCTGTCGGTCAGCGCGACCTCGCCGTCCGCGCGCAGCCCGCCGCCGCGCAGCAGCGCCGAGGTCAGCTCCGCCCGGCCGCCGCCGAGCAGCACCGCGGCCTCGGCGCCGGTGGTGATCCGGGCATCGGTGAGCACGGCCCGGGCGGACTCGGCCGACTCCAGCGCGGCGGTCGAGCCGGTCTCGATCGACACGTCGTCGAACACGGTCTCGCCGGTGCCCGCGAGCAGCACGCCGGACCCCGACTCCGCGGTGGCCCGGAACCCTGTCAGCCGGGTGGTCGCGGCGGAGGACAGCCGCGCGATCGCCTCGGTCGACCCGCGCACCGACGTCCCCTCGAACACCGGGGCCGCCTCGGCGTCCACCACGATCCCCAGCGCGGAATCCTCGACGGTGCACCCGACCAGCCGGGGCGCGGCCCGCCCGGTCACCTGGACCCCGCAGCGCGCGGCGGCGAACGTGCAGCCCCGCAGCACCGGCTGCGCGCCTTCGGCGATGTGCGCGGCCTGGCCCGCCGCCCCGGAGAACCGGGAGTCGACGATCTCCACCGACGTCCCGCCGGTCAGGTACAGGTCGACGTTCGCGCCGTCGCGCACCTCCAGCTCGGTGGCCCGGAAGCCGCCCTGCTGCTCCACGACGATCGCGGGCTTGGCGGCCTCGGTGATGGTCCCGCCTTCGAGCACGCACCGGCCCCGGCCGTTGACGCAGATCCCGTTGCCGCCGGGGGCGCGCACCGCGATCCGGCGCAGGGTCAGCGCACCGTCCTCGCCGATCACCGCCGCCGAGGAGGTGACGTCGACGACCTCGGTGTCCTCCACCGTGCTCGGCGCGGCGGAGGTGATCACGATGCCCGCGCCGCTGCTGCTGGTCACCCGGCAGCCCCGCGCGGCCAGCGAACCCCGGCCCCGGGTCAGCAGGGCCGCCCACGAAGCACCCTCGATGCGGCAGCCGTCGAGGGCGACCTCGCCGCGCCGCACGTCCACCGCCGGGTAGCGGGAATCGTCGCCGATCAGCACCAGCCCGCGGAGCTGGGCGCCCTCCCCGTCGGCCACCAGCGCGCTGCCCTCGGCGGCGCGCACCTCGACGGTGCCCGCACCGCCCTCGGCGACCAGGTTGACCGTGCGGTCGACGACCAGGTTCTCCTCGTACCGGCCGGGCCGGATGCTGATCGTGGCGCCGTCCTCGGCCGCCGCGAGCGCGGCCCCGATCGACCCGAAGGCGCCGCCCTGCCCCACCACCAGCATTTCGCCGTTCATCGACCGTCCCCTCGTCGCGCTGTCCTCGTCCTCCGCACCGGCACGTCCGGCTACACCAGCCCCGGCAGCGCGCCGAACCGGGCGCGCGCCGCCTCGCCGACGACGCCGCTGGAGCGGCCCGCGGCCCACCGCTCCACGCAGCGCCGCAGCGAGGTCCCGGCCAGCTCGTCCAGCGCGGCGCGCGCGGTCACCCGGCCCTCCTCGTCCACCTCGGAGTGCGCCAGCTCGCGGAGCAGGATCCGCCCCCGCTCCCCCTCGGCACCCGGCTCGACGAGCTCCAGGACCTTGAAGTTGGTGCCCGGCGCGAACACCACGCGGTGGTCCACCCGGTCGGCGCCGTCGAGTTCGAGCAGCTTGGTGCGCCGGGCCGTCATCGACCAGACCAGCACGTCGACCTCGCCCCCCTGCTCCGCGCCGGGCTCGGTCAGGGCGTGCGTGAAGCCCCACTCGGTGACGAGCTGCCGCTTCCGGTAGAGCTCCCAGTGCTCCGTGGACGGCGAGGCCGGGAACACCGTGGCCCCCCGGTGCGAGGGCAGGGTGCTCAACCCGGAGACCACGCAGCGGGCGAAGGGCACGTGCGGGCCGTTCGCGCCGGTCCGCAGCGCGGTGTCGACCGCCGCGCCGTGCGCCTGGAGGTACAGCCGCACGGCCACGGTGTCGGTCAGCACGTCGGACGAGGAGCGGGCGTCGTTCTGGAAACCCGGGTGCTCGCTGATGATCCGGGACACCGAGTGCGCGGTGGCGTCGAACTCGCGGCTGAGCGACTTGCGCAGCCAGGCGCGTTCCTCGGCGATGCCGGTGCCGGGCAGCAATGCCGAGGCCCCGGGCTGCGGCACGGGCTGCGCGCGCGGCGCCGGGGTCGGCGCGGGCCGCTCCTCGGCAGCCCGCGCTCCCGGTTCGGCCCGCGCTTCCGGTTCGGCCCGGGGTTCCGGTTCGGATCGGGGTTCCGGCTCGGGCACGGCTTCCGGCTCCGGCCGGGACGGCGGCTCGGCGGGGGCGCCGGGCGGCTCCGCCGGGGCGCCGATGTCGGGGACCGGGGAGCTCTCCAACCGGAGTGGCATGGCCGACGCGGGTTCGTCGCCGGTCGCGGGCGGCGCGGTGCGTTCCGGCGGTGCGGTGGTCTCCGGCGGTGCGGCTGCCTCCGGCGGGGCGGCGGGTTGCGGCGGTGCGGCTGCCTCCGGCGGCGCGGTGGTTCCGGCGGGCGGTGGGACGTCGAGGGCCGGAGTTCCGGGCGCGGGCCCCGGGCTCGCGGACACCGGGCTCGCGGTCGGCCCGGCCGAGGGCGCCTCGACCGGCGGGGGCGCGTCGACGGCCGGGGCGAAGACGTCGGTGATGGCCTCCGGCGGCGCGGCGGCGGACCCCGCCGCCGGGGCGTCGGGGGCAGGTGCCGCGCCCAGGGCGCCCCCGGCCGGGCCGGTGACGCGCACCGCGCCCCGGCCCGCCTCCGAGGCGGGCGCGATCCGGCAGCGGACCCGGGTGGCCGGGTCCAACCGGGCCAGCACGTCCTCGGCGAGCCGGCGCATCCGGGCGGCGCGGCGCTCGTCGACGGCGTCGTAGGACAGCACGTTGACCTCCGCGCTGCCCGGCTCGGCGCGCACCGCGTCGGCGTTCTGCGCTCCCTCCGGCGGACGCACCCACAGCCCCGACTGCACGACCTCCAGGACCGCGTCCGGGGTGTACCAGTACACCGCCGGGGCGACCTGCTCCAGGCCGGCGAACGGGGCGCGGTGGCTCAGCAGCACCGGGGCGTCCTGGTGCGCGGCGTGCCCGCGGGGCGCGTAGCCGAGCTCGCGGGCGAAGGCGTGCCAGCCCAGCTCGCCGTCCGGGAGCATGGTGTAGACGTCCGGTGCGAAGCGCGAACCGACCGGCATCCCGCTGTAGCAGACGACCTTGGTGTGCAGCAGGTCCGCGAGGGCCTGCCCGAGCGCGTCGCCCTCGGGCAGGTGCACCGGTCCGTACTGGACGAAGCGCACCCGGTCCCGCAGCGCGGGGTCCAGCCGGCGCCAGAACCGCGCCACGTCGTCGAGCGAGAGCGCGGGCGCGCCGGGGCAGCCCAGCACGATGGTGAGCACCTCCGGCTGGCACGGCATCCCGCGCGTCAGCCGGTCCCAGTGCCCGCCGGTGCGCGCATCCCGGACCGCCGGGTGGATCCACACCCCGCCGGGGATCGGTTCGGCGACGCCGACGGAGCTGGTCGGCCACGGCTCGACCACGCCGGCGTCCCACATCGGCCGGGGGAACCGCTTGGCCTCCCACTCCGGCGCCTTGCCGGGCCGGAACCGGACCCAGCCGCTGCCCTTGCCGGAGTGCACGAACAGCGTCCCGCCGGTCCCCCGGAAGATCACCCCGTCCGGGGCCACCACGGTGCGGCCGAGGCGCTCGGAGAGCCACTGCCCGGCCAGCGCGGTGGCCTCCCGGGAGCGCCCGCCCAGCACCAGCCGGACGCCGCGCCGGTGCCGGGGCAGCAGCGCGGCGACCGAGTCCCACGCCGAGATCGGCAGGTCACCGGGCAGGTCGACGACCACCATGTCGTGCTCGGTGTCCGGGGCCACCGACAGCGCCATCTCCTGCGCCTCGGGGGTCATCCGGCGCTCGGGGGACACCACGAGGGCGTTGCCCACGGTCTGCTTCATCAGCGGGACGTCGGGCTCGTCGCGGCGGCGCCTGGTCAGCGCGGGCATCAGCTCACCTTCCCGCCCGCGCCCACCGCCGCCCGGCTGAGCACCGGGCCGGTCGGCAGGGTGGCGAGCAGCTCGTTCGAGATCGGGCGCACCGCCGCGGCGCCGAGGCCGAGGGACCGGATCGACTCGTCGTCCGGCATCAGGTGCTTGGTTCCCTGGTCGGTGATGAGGTAGCGGTCGGGCACCCGCTGGCCGGGCGGGACCGGCACCGCGCCGACCACCAGCCCGGAGCCCGGCGGCACGTGGATCGAGCCGCCCGGGGCGCTCGCCTGCCGGGCCGGGGCGAGCACGACCTCGCTGCGCACCTGGTCGCCCGCCGGGGACTGCCGCAGGCACAGCGCGTCGCCGCTGCCGTGCGGGCGGGCGCCACCGAGGTCGGGCAGCCGGTCGAGCAGCGAACGGTCGGCCGAGCGGGGTGCCGCGGCGACCGCGGCGGCGTCGAGCACCACCGGGTCCGCGGCCCCGGGGCGGGCGGCCTGGAGCGCGAACTCGGTACGGCCGACCGGCGCGAGGCCGTCCGGCAGCAGCACGAACCGCTGCGGCTCGGCACCGGGGACCGGCTGCTCGAAGAGCTGCCCCACCGGGTGCGCGGTACCGCCGACCGCGGTGCTGCCCGCGCCCTCGACCGGCGCCGCCTGGAGCACCGGCCCGGCCGGCACCGCGTCGAGCCACCACGGCGGTGCGGTCGCCGGGCGGGTGTTGGCGATGCCCAGCGCGACCGCCACCGACGGGTCCGCCATCCGGTGCTTGCGCCCCTGCCACAGCAGGTACTCGGTGCCGTCCACCGACCGCACCGGCAGGTAGGTGTCGGCGGGCGGCGCGGCCGAGGCGGCGGCCGGGTCGAAGTCGAGGTTGACGCTGCCGTCCTGACCGGCGCTCGGCAGGCAGACCAGCCAGCGCGAACCGACCATCCCCGCCGCCGGGGGCAGCGTCTGCGGAGCGCCGGGGATGCCGATCGGCGCCCCGCGCGGGGCGCCCTCCAGGGACGCCCGCGAGATCGATTCCACGGTGGAGCCCGGACCTTGCAGCAGCTTCGCCGAGGCGTAGTTCAGCGTCGGGTGCAGCACCCCGCCGACGTTGGCGAACCGGGTGCCGGTCTCCTCCTCCACCACGATCGCGCCCTGCGCCTTCCACTTCTCGTTGCCGCCGGGCACGAAGATCCCGTAGACGCCGAACCCGACGCCGATCAGGATCGTGAGCACCAGCCCGATGATCAGCCCGGTCTTCGCCCGCCTGGCGGGGACCTCCGCGCTGGCCGGGTCGCCGAGCACCAGCGCCGAGCTCATCCGGTTCATCAGGAACTGGTAGGCGTGGACGTGGTCCCGCTGGGTCTGCACGGCTCACCCGGCCAATCCGCGCGCCCAGGCGTAGAGCCCGAGGAGCTGGAACAGCAGCGGCAGCACCGCGATGGCGGTGACGGTGTCGAAGACGTTGGCCAGGTGGCCCCAGATCGGCAGCATCCGCCGGTTCAGCGGGCGCAGCGCGGCCAGCACCAGGCCCACCAGCACCAGCAGCACGCCGAGGACCAGCACCGCGCGCCACCCCGGGGTGAACGTCCGCGCGAAGTGCAGCACCACCAGGCCCAGCCCGACCGTCCCGGCCACCGCCAGCGACACCCGCTGCCACATCCCGAGCAGCGCGCGGGTGCGCAGCAGCACCGCGCTCGCCAGCACGCCGGTCAGCGTCCAGGTGACCCAGCCGGTCTCGGTCATGATCAGCGGGAAGGCCCCGACGAGCACGGCGGCGGCGCAGACCAGGGCGGCGCTGAGGTAGCGGTCGGCGTTGGTGGTCCGGGTGGCCACGTCCTCGGCCCCGGCGGGGTCGATGTCCTCCTGGAGGTCCTTGGCGTTGCGCGGGAGCTGCGGTCCGCGCAGGAAGGCCGCCCGGATGGTCACCTTGGGCGCGAACACCACGATGCCGAACACGAACGTGGCGGCGATCCCGGCGGTCTGGCCCGGGGTCAGCCCGAAGCCCACCGCCGTCCACACCGCGCCGTGCACCGCGACGGCCAGCAGCAGCGCGGCGAGGAACGGCGTGAACGGGATCCGCCGGTCGGCGAAGCGGTGCAGCACCAGCACCACCGCGGCGGCGAACGCCGCGCTGCCGGTGCCCACCAGCAGGCCGGGCACGGTGGGGACCGCGATCCCGGCAGCCCCGTCGGCGGCGATCAGCCCGGCGATCCCGGCGAAGGCGACCCCGCCCAGCCCGGTGAGCCGGATCATCGCGACGTCCTTGACCTTCTTCGCCAAGGGGGCCGTGGCGGCGGCCAGCAGGACCCCGAGCCCGGCGGCGAACCCGGCGTGCAGGCCGGTCGGTCCCTCGCCGAGCAGCACCAGCGCGACCACCGCGGCGACCGCGCCCGACAACGCCCGGAACAGCGGCGCGGCGTACTCCGGCTTCCACCGGTCCGGGCGCTCCTCGACGTGGGTGGCGATCCCGTCGGCGACGTCGTCGAAGTCCAGCTGCGGCAGCGGGTCGGCGGCCGGGCGGAGGTGCAGCTGCTCGCCCTCCAGCCAGTCCAGCGTCTCCGGGGTGCCGTCCGGGTCCAGCGGCTGCTCGCCGAGCCGCTGCAACACCCAGGAACCCGGGTCGTCGTCGGCGGGCTGGCGCTTGGTGTGGCTGAGCAGCACCGGCATCAGGTCGGCCACCGGGGTGGACACCGGCACCGCCAGGTCGGCCCTGCCGTCCGGGCCGTGCACGGTGACGCGGCACAGCTCCGCGACCCTGGCGCTGGTCATCGGTTCTCCTTCGCGTTCGCGTTCGCCGCCTGGGGGACCAGCGCGGGATCTCCCTCGACCAGGCCGGTCTGGACGAGCTGGATGCCGCGCCGGGTGACGAGCTGGGCGCGGCCGGGGGGCAGCGTCCGCGGGGCCGCTTCCCCGAGGAACTTGCCCTCCTCCTTGGGGTAGGACAGCAGCAGCGCCGGGGTGCCGAGCTCCCAGAGCCGGCGCAGCACCGGGTCCGCCATCGCCCGCATCGCACCGGAGGTGCTCCGCGCGATCACCAGGTGCAGTCCGATGTGGACGCCTTGCGGGAGCATCGGCAGCAGCGGGTCCAGCACCGAACCCATCGAGCCGTTGAGCAGTTCGTAGTCGTCGACGACCAGGAACAGCTCCGGGCCCGTCCACCAGTCCCGCTTGCGCATCCGCTCCGAGGAGATGTCCTGGCCGGGCAACCGCTTGGTCAGCGAGGACACCGTTTGCCCGGCCAGCTCGTGCATGCCGTCGGGGGTGAAGCCGAAGCCGACGTTGTACTCGGCGGGGACCTCCCGGTCGAGGTCGCGCTGGGCGTCGCCGAGCACGATCTTGGCCTCGTCCGGGCCGTAGCGCTGCCGGATCGAGCGCAGCGCCAGGCGCAGCAGGTTGGTCTTGCCGGTCGCGCTGTCGCCGAGCACCATCAGGTGCGGGTGGGTGAAGAAGTCGTGCCACACCGGCTGCAACCGCTGCTCGTCGTGGCCCAGGGCCATCCGGAACTGCTGCTGCGGCGCGGGCAGGTCCGCGGCGAGCAGCCTGGTCGGCAGCATCCGCACCGGTGGCGCGGTGCGCCCCGGCCAGAACGCGCGCATCTCCTCGGCGACCGTCTTGGTCGCCTCCGAGACGTCGCCCGCCTCGGAGCTGCCGTCCAGGCGGGGCAGCGCGGTGAGGAAGTGGTAGCCGTCCGCGGTCATCCCGCGCCCGACCTGGTTCGGCACCGTCGCGGCCTTGCGGTGGCCGATCTCGGACTCCATCGAGTCACCGAGGCGCAGCTCGAACTTGGTGCCCAGCAGGTCGCGCAGCCAGGTGCGGATCTCCGACCACCGGGTCGCCGCGACCACCAGGTGAATGCCGAACGACAGGCCGCGGGAGGCGAGCTCGCCCAACCGCTCCTCCAGGTCGGCGAAGTCCTGCTTGACCGTGAACCAGCCGTCCACCACGAGGAACACGTGCCCGTAGGGGTCGTCGACCTCGCCGCGCTCGCGGGCCTCCAGGTACGCCCCGATCGACTCGAAGCCGCGCTCGGCGAACAGCGCCTCCCGGCGTTCCAGCAGCTGCATCAGCTCGGCGATGGTGCGCACCACCCGGTCGCGCTCCATCCGGGTCGCCACCGTGCCCACGTGCGGCAGCCCGGAGATCGACATCAGCCCGCCACCGCCGAAGTCCAGGCAGTAGAACTGCACCTCCTCCGGGGTGTTGTGCAGCGCCAGGCCGAGCAGCAGGGTGCGCAGCAGCGTGGACTTGCCGGTCTGCGGCGCGCCCGCGATGCCCACGTGCCCCTCCGAACCGGACAGGTCCGCGACCATCAGCTCCCGGAGCTGTTCGTAGGGCCGGTCGATGACGCCGACCGGGATGCGCAGCGGGTGCTGGTCGCGCCCCGGGTTCGCCGACATCCCGCGCTCCGGGTCGGGCACCACGCTCGGCAGCAGGCCGTCCAAGCTCGGCGCCTCGGACAGCGGCGGCAGCCAGATCTGCCGGGCGGGCGGTCCGGCGCCCCGGAGCCGGTCGATGAGGACCTCGACCAAGGACGGCGCGTCCTCACCGGGCTCCGGCTCCGCGCTCGGCTCGGGCTCCTCCCGGTCCTGCTCCACCGCGGCCTGCCGGACCTGGTGCAGGCTCGGGTACGGCTGGGCGCGGAACGCGACGACCTCGGAGAACGCCCGCGCCTCGGCCGTGACCGGCGCCGAGCCCTCGCGCTCCGGGCACGGCCCCGAGACGTAGGCGCCCTTGAACCGCACCAGCGTGCTGGTGTCGATCTTGAGGTAGCCGTTGCCGGGTTCCGACGGGAGCTCGTAGGCCTTGGTCTGGCCGATGACCGCGCGGGACTCCATCGAGGAGAACGTGCGCAGCGCGATCCGGTACGACAGGTGGCCCTCGACGCGGTGGATGCGGCCCTCGTCCAGCCGCTGGGAGGCCAGCAGCAGGTGCACGCCGAGGCTGCGGCCGAGCCGCCCGATGGAGACGAACAGGTCCATGAACTCGGACTTGCTGGCCAGCAGCTCGCTGAACTCGTCGACCACCAGCAGCAGGTCCGGGAACGGCACGAGCTGCGCGCCCCCGGCGCGGGCCTTCTCGTACTCGAACGAGGAGGAGTAGCCGCTGGCCCGCAGCAGCTCCTGGCGGCGCACCAGCTCACCGTTGAGCGCGTCCTGCATCCGGTCGACCAGCGGCAGCTCGTCGGCCAGGTTGGTGATCACCGCCGAGGTGTGCGGCAGCTCGTCCATGCCGAGGAACGTCGCGCCGCCCTTGAAGTCGACCAGCACCAGGTTGAGGATCTCCGAGGAGTGGGTGGCCGCGAGCCCGGCGACCAGGGTCCGCAGCAGCTCGCTCTTCCCCGAACCGGTGGCGCCGATCAGCATGCCGTGCGGGCCCATCCCGCCCTGGGCGGGTTCCTTCAGGTCCAGCTCGACGACCTCGCCGTCGGTGGTCACCCCGATCGGCACCTGCAACCGGGCGCGCTGCGCGGCCCGGGGCCGCCACTGCGCGGGCACGTCGAAGGTGCGCGCATCGCGGATGCCCAGCAGCGTGGTGAGCTCGAAGTCGCTCTCCAGCGGCTGGTCCACCACGTCCACCGAGCCGCTGGTGCGCTTGGGCGCCATCGACCGGGCCAGCACCTCGGCCTGCACCCGGCTGAGCCCGTCGCACCGGGCGGTCCCGGTGGACTCGCCCACCGGGAAGCTCACCTCGCCGTCCTCGACGGTCAGCCGGAGCACCTTGGCCCCGCCCGGCATCCGCCCGGTCAGGTCCAGCAGCACCACGTTGCGCAGCCCGGTGTCGAGCAGCCGCGAGGACTCCGGGATCTCGGTGGAGTGCGCGACCACCACCACGAACGGCTCGACGGTGCCCGGGCGGCTGCTCGGGTCGTGGTCGGGCCGGTCGGTGATGTCCGCGCCGAGCACGTCCATCAGCTCGTCGTGGTCGCTGGCCAGCAGCCGCAGCGGCCCCGCCGGGTCGTGCGCGTCGGGGTGGGCGTTGTGCGGCAGCCACTTGACCCAGTCCCACTCGGGCAGGCTCGGCTCGCCGGTCAGCACCGCCACCCGCAGCTCGTCCGGCGAGTGGAAGGTGACGAGCTGACCGAGGATCGAGCGGACCAGGTCGACCGCGGGCTCCTGCGCCCCGGCGAACTCCACGCTGGTGAAGCTGCGCAGCCCCACCGACATCGGGGTGCCCGACACCGTGCCGTAGGCCTCCTGGAACCGCCGCAGCGAGACCGCCGCGAGCGGTTCCAGGTCCTCGATCGGCTTGGTCGACGGCGCGGTGTACTCCACCGCCGCGGCCTGGGTGCCCAGGCCGATCCGGGCCCGGCCGAAGTCGTCGTGGTTGGCCCGCCGCTCCCACAGCCGCGGGCCGGCGGCGATCGACCACAACCAGGACGGCGCCGGGTTGTTCCACACCACGGCCTGCCGCTGCTGGTCGGCGGATTCCCGGGCCTGCTCCCGCAACTGGCCGATGTAGCGCAGGAAGTCCCGGCGCTCCGAGGCCATCTTCTGCTTGCGGTCGGCAGCGGGACGGGTCATCTGGATGATGATCATGATCACCATCGCGCAGGCCATGGCCCCGCCCATGAGGTACATCATCGACGAGCCGCCCCGCGACGAGACCATCATGATCATCGCCATGGAGCCCATGCCCATCGGCAGGATCATCGCCATGGAGCGGAAGTCGAGCGCCGCCGGTTCCTCCATCACCGGAGGTTCCTGCAGCTCGACCACGCCCTCCGGCATCTCCGGCCCGGCGGCCCTGGGGGGCCGCTTCACCGTGATGGTGCTCATGGTTGCGCCTCGCTCGTGTCGCTCGACCCGGGAAACGGCCTCATCCCAGCACGCCCGGAGGCGGTGCGGAGGTCCGTCCGCCCCACGCAGAGGTATCCCTCACGAGCAGGTCCGAACTGGTGCGCTCCTTCTCCTCCTCTTCCTCCTCCTCGGCCTCGGCCTCGGCTTCCTCCTCGGCGCGCATCGCGGCCAGCTGCTCGCGGGTGTAGTTCGGACCGGCGCACCGCAGGCCCGGCGCCTCCGGCTCGATCTGCTCCCCCTCGGCGAGGTTCGCGCGCCGCCACGTCGCGAAACCGGAGTCGTCCGGCTCCCACGGGGTGCTGTCCCGCAGCACGTGGTCCGCGGCCGGCTCGTCCCGCTCGCGCTCGGCGGACCCGCCCACCGGGGGCGGCACCAGCCACGGCAGCACACCGGGGGCGTCCCAGGCGCTGGTGTCCTTGGTGGACTCGTCCTCCCGGACCACCGGGACCTGGTCCGGCGGCCACTCCGGCTCGGGCGCCCCAGGCTCGTGCGCTGCGGCTTCCGGCGCGGCTTCCGGTGCTGCGCTTTCCGGTGCTGCGGCTTCCGGCGGCGGACCCGCGGCCGGGGCCTCCGGTCGCGGTCCGCCGGGCGTGCCGGGACCGCCGACCGGGGGCAGCACCGGGGGCACGACCGGCACGACACCGGGCATCGGTGCGGGGGCGTCCGCCACCCCGGAACGCTCCGGCGGGACCTCGGTGCCCGGCGCCACCGGATCACCCGCGACCGGACCGGAGCCGGTCCACGGCTCGGCACCCGCGTCGAGCAGGCCCGAGGAGGCCGAGCGCTCGGGCGCACCGGCCACCGGCGGCACCACCGGCGGTGGTGCCAGCTGGACCCAGCTCCCGCCCGCACCGGGCAACTCGGCGGCCGGTGTCTCCACCGGGGGCGTCTCCACCGGGGCGACCGGTGGCGCGTCCAGGCCCGGGCCACCGGGCAGCGCACCCGCCGGGGCCTCCGGATCACCCACGACCGGACCGGAGCCGGTCCACGGCTCGTTCCCGGCGTCGAGCAGACCCGACGAATCCGAGCGCTCGGCACCGCCGCCCTGGCCACCGGCACCCGGCGGCACCATCGGCGGCGGCATCATCGGCATGCCACCGGGCCCGGCCTGTTCCGTCGGCTGCGGCCCGGCGGCCACCGGCGTCTCGGCCGGAGGCTCCTCGGCGACCGGGGACTCCACCGGTGCCTCCACCGGGGGCGTCTCCACCGGGGCGACCGGCGGCGCGTCCAGACCCGGGCCACCGGGCAGCGCACCCGCCGGGGCCGCCGGATCACCCACGACCGGACCGGAGCCGGTCCACGGCTCGTTCCCGGCGTCGAGCAAGCCCGACGAATCCGAGCGCTCCGCGCCACCGCCCTGCCCACCGGCACCCGGCGGCATCATCGGCGGCGGCATCATCGGCATGCGACCGCCCTGCTCGGAGCCCTGCGGCGCGTCCGCACCGGGCGACCACTCCCCCGGCGGGGACACCCCGGGCGGGGTCGCCACCGGCGGCGTCTCGCCGACCGGCGGCGCGTCGCCCACGGGCGGCGAGTCCACGGAGGGAGCGCCCGGCAGCGCACCGCCCGGCGCCTCCGGATCGCCCACGGCGGGACCGGAGCCGAGGGATTCCCACGGCCGGTTCCCGGCGTCGAGCAGACCCGACGAATCCGAGCGCTCCGCGCCACCGCCCTGCCCACCGGCACCCGGCGGCATCATCGGCGGCGGCATCATCGGCATGCCACCGCGGTTGCCGCCGCCGGGCGCCTGCGGCCCATCCGCACCGGGGGACCACTCCCCCGGCGGGGACACCGCGGGCGGGTTTCCGACCGGCGGCGTCTCACCGACCGGCGGCGCGCTGCCGACCGGCGGCGCGTCACCCACCGGCGGGGGCGAGCCCACCGGCGGTGCGCTGCCCACCGGGGGCAGGTCGCCCAACCCGCCGCCGTTCGGCGCCGGAACCTCCGGGACGGACGGCGGGGCGCCGAGATCGGGGGTGTCCGGGGTCGGCGGCGTGGTCACCGGTGGGACGTTGCCCGGCGGCCGGTTCCGGTCGCCGGTCGGCGGCGGCGTGCGCGCACCGCCACCGACCGGCGGCGGCGCCCCGACCGGTGGAGGTGCCCCGACCGGCGGCGGCGTCCCGGTCCCGCCGGGTCCACCGGCGGACGCGGGCGGATCCACCGGGGGCGGGCTGCCCACGGGCGGAGGCGTGTCGACGGCGCTCTTGGTCAGCTCCGGACCGCCAGCGGGCGGTCCCTCACCCACGGGCGGTCCCTCACCGACCGGCGGTCCCTCACCAACCGGCGGTCCCTCACCAACCGGCGGCCCTTCACCCACGGGCGGTCCCTCACCAACCGGCGGCCCTTCACCCACGGGCGGCCCTTCACCCACGGGCGGTCCCTCACCCACGGGCGGTCCCTCACCGACCGGCGGTCCCTCACCCACGGGCGGCCCTTCCGGCGGCCCCTTGACCTCCGGCGGTCCTTCCGGCGGGCCTTTGACCTCCGGCGGCCCCTCCGGCGGTCCTTCCGGTGGACCCTTGACCTCCGGCGGTCCTTCGGGCGGCCCTTCCGGCGGGCCCTCCGGAGGCCCGCCCGGCGGCCCGCCCGGCCCCGGTGGCGGCTCCGGGGTCGCCTTGACGGGGTCGGGGATGTAGGGCCGGCCGTCGTTGGTCACGTTCCAGGTGTAGTTCTCCTGCACCTTCTCGATGACCTGGCGCATCGACTTCGTCATGGCCTCGACCACTTCGGGGTCCTTGCTGACCATGACCAGTTCCTTGCCGTCGCTCATGAACGTGTCGGCGATGCCCCGGTCCAGCGCGAGATCGGCGTAGTACCCGTCGTAGTAGTCGACCGTTTCCCGGCCCCAGGCGAGGAAGTTCGCGTTGTGCCGGAGCGTGGCGCCGATCGAGGGGCTGTCCGAGCCGCCGGCGCCCTCGCTGAGCATCAGGGCGTGCGCCTCGACGGTGTTGGCGAGCGTCTCCATCTTGGCCAGGAACGCCTTCGCGGCTTCGCCCTTCCACGCGCCCTCCGGTCCCGCGGTGGCCTGGGCGTGGGCGCGGAGGCTCTGCGCGACGACCGACAGGGTCTGCTGGGCGTGGTCGAAGTTGTTTGCGGCCTGCGCCAGGGTCATCGGGTCGACGATGTCGAGCGGGTCGACGTCCGCGCTCCCGGAGATGGCCGCGGCACCGAACAGCGCGGCCTTGATCTGCTTCCAGTCCCACGTGGAGAAGTCGTTCGTCCCGCCCTCGGGGGCCTGCCCCTCGGCGTTGCCGACGACGGTGAGGTCGTCGCCCTCGATGGTCTTGGTGTTGCCGTCCTCCGAGCCGTACGTCTGCTCGTGCTCGCTCTTCTCGTCGGCCACGTCCCGCTCCTACCGCCCCTGGTCACCTCGTCGCACCGGGTCAGCCCCGCCATCGGGAGGCCCCGGCGCACCACTTCGAAACAGCTCCGCCGCGACGCCGGAACGCGCCGCCCCGGCGGCAGGCGAGCGGCCGCGCCACGGCGCCGCTCGGTGCACGGGCGCCGGTCCGCCTGCGCACCTCGCGAGCGCCTCCACCGCCGAGCTCAGGCGCCCGGCGAACCGCCGAGCCGGGCGGTGGAATTCACCATGAGACCTTCGACATCGGCCGCATTGGCCTTGTTGAGCTCCTCGGCGTCCTCGTAGTTCTTGAGCACCTTGGCGAGGTCGTCCTCCAGGTGGTCCATCCCGACCGTGATGTCCTCCAGGAAGCTCAGGATGGTCGGCTGGAGCCCGACCGAATCCTTGCCCTGCCCCATGACCCGGTCCCGCAAGGCGTACGCCGCGCCGAAAGCGCCCGGCTTGACGTCGATGTCGCCGACGTAGCCCTTGGCCGGGTCCAGCATCCCGCGCAGTTCCCCCACGGTGGCGATGAAGCGCCGGATCGCCTCGGTGCTCACCACGACCTGCTGGCCGTCGCCCTCCTCACCGCCGTAGTTCGGCGGCTTCGGGCCGTCCCCCACCTGCGGTGGCTTCTCCCCGGGGTAGTCCAGACCGGACTGGTCGACGTAATCGGTGTCCTCGTTCGGGCCTTCGCCCTCGCCCTCCGGCTTCGGCAGGTCCTCGGCGGTACCGTTGTCCCCGAACCTCGGGTCGTCCTTGTACTCTTCCTTGAGGTCGAGGTACTTCGACCAGCTGTCGTCCGTCTCATCCGGACTGTCGGCATGCCCCGCGGCGGCAGCGCTGCCCCGCGCTTGGATGAGGTCCCGCTCCTCCTCCGTCAGGAGTCCTTCTTCGACGAAGGAGTCGATCTTGTTCCAATCGGCGTACTGGGTGTCCTCCCACATGTCGCTTTCGAGCCAGTAGTCGATCCCCGTCTTGTCGCTCATGACATCCTCCACACGCTCGTTTCGCGGAAGCGGCCCCGACGGCCGCGGTGGGAGCGGTCGGGAAAGCCGGGGTCACTCCCCGACGGCCGAACCGCATCGCACTGTCCGAAACCGCTCGACGCGGGGTCTGGTCCGGGCCGCGGCGAGGGCCGCCGGGAGGGCTCGGGGCGCCGCCCCGACGGCCGGTCATCACCGAGGACGGGCTCCGGCCTCAGGCCCGCCAGACCGCTCCGTTGGTCTTCTCGGTCTGCTGGTAGAGCTCGATGATCTGGTTGAGGGCCTGCTGCGCGGTCCCCAGGGCGCGGTTCATCTCCGCGGCCTGCTGGTTCCACAGCACCTTGGCGTCGCTGTACTGCATCTTCGCGTCACCGGTCCAGTCGGCGGTGCTCTTGTCGACGTCCGCGATCAGGCTGTCGATCGTCGCGCGCACCTTGCTGTTGACCGAGTTCAGGTCCGCGCTGGCCGTCATGGCGGCGCTGAAATTGACCCCGTAGTCGGACATGTGCACTCCTCGTCAATCCGTACGTCGGTGGGGAAGGGGACCGCTCACACCGCTCACACGCCGGGCAGCGGCGGAATCGCGTTCCCGGCGGAACTCGCGACACCGGTCGCGTCGCCCTCGGTGGAGACGTAGTTCCGCTGGTTGCCCACCATGTTCGTGCTCAGCGTGTTCAACGACGTGATGATGGTGCTGAAGGCCGCGCCCCAGCGGTCCATCGCCCGGTTGAACTGCATGCTGGCGTCGCCGGTCCACGTCGACCGCAGGGTCGAGATCGTGGAATTGATGTTCTGCAGGTCCCGGCTGAACTCGGCCGCGGTGCTGTCGAAGCGCTGCGCGGCCTGCTGCATTCCCGCGCTGGCTGTCTGGACTGGCTGCTGCCCTGTCATCTGGAATCCCTCCCAATCTGCTCGCCGCGCACCGGGTCATCGGCGCACCGGGTCACCGGCGCACCGGCGCGCGTGCGCGGGCACCCGCCAGTCTCGTCGCGCGATCTCGCCACCCGCACCCGCGCGGTGGCAGCCGTGCCCGATCGCCGGGCAGCGCTGCCCGAACGGACACTTCCGCACCCGTCGGCGGCGGCGCGGCAGCACATCCGGGATATAAGTGAAACCCGCCGTTCACAATGCCCGCCGTTCACAATGGAAGGAGTGGGCGTCCGATGGCGCTCGGCGCGAACCGGGACTCGGTGCGGTCCCGGACCGAAGACAAAGTCGTCTCGCTCGTCAACGTCGAGCGCACCCGGCGCGGGCTCGGCCGCCTCGACGTCGACGAACGGCTGCGCCGGGCGGCCCGGCGGCACAGCGTCGACATGGCGCGGCGGAACTTCTTCCAGCACCAGGGACTCCGCGGACCGGACCCGTTCGAGCGGATGCTGGCCGAGGGTTTCGCGGACCCCGGTGGCGAGAACATCGCCGTCGGGCAGGAAAGCCCGGCGAGCGTGGTGCGCGCCTGGATGCAGAGCATCCCGCACCGCGCCAACATCCTCAACGGCGAGTTCCAGAAGATCGGCGTCGGCCTGCACGTCGATCGCGGGTTGCCCTGGTGGACCCAGAACTTCGGGTATTGAGGACCTCGGTCCTCCGGTCATGCCCGGCCGTCCGGGTCGAAGCGGTAGCCCACGCCCCACACCGTCACCAACCTGCTCGGCCGGGCCGGGTCCCGCTCGATCCGTTCCCGGAGGGCGCGCACGGTGCTCAGCACGGCGGCGGTGTCCTCCCGCTCCCACGCGCCGCGCGCGAGTTCGTCCCGGCGCCAGGTGCGGCCCGGGTGCTGCATCAGGAAGCACAGCAGCTCGAACTCCCGGTCGGTGAGCACCAGCTCCCGGCCGCACTTGCTGACCAGCCGGGTGTCCCGGTTGGCCACCAGATCACCGTCGACCAGCACGGGATTGCCGGGTTCGGCCGCGACGCCGTCGTCCAGCAGCGCCCGCCGCACCCGCACCACCAGCTCGCGCGGGCTGAACCGCCGGGGCGCGTCGCCCGGGGCCGGGCCGGTCAGGGTGAGCAGCAGCGGACCGGCATCCGCGCAGAGCTCGGCGTGGAAGCGGTCGAGGACGAGCCCGGGGAGCGCGGTGTCGAGCACCACCAGGTCCGGCTTGAGCCTGCGGACCAGCTCCAGCCCGGTGGCACCGTCGGCGGCGACGACCACCAGGTACCCGGCCGCCCTCAGGTAAGCGCTGATCACCTCGGCCACGGTCGGTTCGTCCTGCACGACCAGCACGAGGCGCTGCGCGGGAGCTGGGCCGAGGTCTTGCGATTCGCGGTCCTGCGGTCCGGGGTCCGGCGATCCGGGGTGGTGCGGCGCGGGCACTGCCGTGGTCACGCGGCGAGCCCGTGGGCGGCACCGGGGTCGAGGCTCCCGCGCAGGTTCGCCGCCACCAGCTCCACCCGCGACCGGCAGCCGGTCCGGGCGAACAGCCTGGTCAGGTAGCCCTCCACGGTCTTCTCGCTCAGGTTGAGCTCCGAGCCGATCCGCCGGTTGGTCAGCCCGTCGCTGACCAGCTCGACGATCCGGGACTCGGTGCGCGTCAGGGCCGGGGCCGACGCCGCGTCGTCGCGGGCCACCGGGCGCGCGGTTCCGGGGGCGAACGCCCGGGCACCGGTCACCCGCTCGGCGCGCAACCGGCGCACCGCGGCGGGGTCCTCGGCCGCGGCCCAGGCGGCCAGCGCCGGGCACAGGCACACCACGCGGTCCCAGGTCTCCCCGGTCAGCGCGCCGAGCTCGACGAGCCGGTCCACGGTGCGACCGCAGGCGAAGAGGTCCTCCCCGAGCGCCTCGGCCACCAGCGGCAGCTCTTCGACGCCGAGCCCGCCGAGGGCGGCGGTGGTCGCGAGCATCCGCGCGCCGAGGTCGCCGAGCTCGCGGACCCGGCGCGGCAGGTGGTGCTCGCCGGGCAACGCGATGGCCTCGGCCGGGTCGGCCAGCACCAGCCGGTCCCCCGCGCCGATCAGCCGACCGCGCTCCCGCAGCCGGGCCACCGTCGCCAGCACCGCGCCCGGGTTGCCGTAGAGCGGGCCCAGGGCCGCGCGCAGCGCGCGGTGGACGCCGCCGTCCAGCTCGTCCCCGGTCACCGCGGCGATGTCCTCGCCGGTCAGCGGTTCCAGGTCGAGCACGTCGTCGGCCAGGGCGAACAGCTCGGTCCCGGCCGCCGTCGGGGCGGCCTCCTCCCGGACCGAGGTCAGCACCAGGCAGCCGGGGCGACGGGCGGCCAGCAGCGGCAGGAGCGGATCGGCGACGGCCGTCGCGTCGTCGACGAGCACGGCGGTCGGCCCGAGCGCACCGATCCGGTCGAACACCTCGCTGCACCCGGCCACGACGGCCGACGACCAGCCGGGGCCGCCTTCGCGCGCGCACACCCTGCTCAGCGCGCCGATGCGGTCGACCAGGGCGGGCTCGCCGAGCAGGGTGAAGTCGCGGCGCAGCGCGTCGAGGACGGCGCCGAACCCGGACCGGCCCGCGGCGGAACCGCCGAGCCGCACGTCGATCACCCGCGTGCCGTCACCGCGCCAGCGCCTGGCCACGGCCTCCATCAGCCGCGTCTTGCCGATTCCGGCGGGACCGCGCAGGACGACCAGCCGACCGCGTCCGGCACCGGCGCGCGGGGCGTCGCGCAGCGCCGCCAGCACCCCGTCCCGGCCTTCGACCGCCACCTGTTCGCGTCCCATGCTCCCCTCCCCCGGCACCGCGCGGTGCCTCCGGTCCTCGTCCGCCGGAAGGCACGGTAGCGCCGGGACGGCCGGGCGGTCGCGTGCGGAAAGCGGCCCGTCCGAACCATTTAAGAACTGCGCAACAATTCCGAACCCGCAGGTCAGCGGTTCAGAATTGCGTAAGGAATTCCTCATGTCACAGCCGCTGAAGGCGCCGCGGCGGACGGGAATACTCGCGTTCGTGATCAGCTCGAAGCACCCCGTCCCCCGCCCGCCATCGCCCGCGCAGTTCCCCGAACGCGGGGTCGCACCGCACCCGCGTGGACGCGCGGAGGTCATCACCCGGGTGCTCGACGCCTGCGACTCGACCACCCCGGTCGTCGCGATCACCGGTCCCGCCGGCATCGGCCGCAGCCTCGTGCTGTCGCGGGTGCGCGCCCGGCTCGCCGAGCGGCAGGTGACCACCGTGGACGTCCCGCTGGTCCGGGCGGAGCACGACGTCGGCCACCTGGTCTCCTGGATCAGCGACGAGCTCGGCCTGCCCGCCGTCCGCGAACCCGCCGGGCCCGCGCTGCACCGGCTGCTCACCGCGCTCGCCGCGCGTCGCGACCCGGTGGTGGTCCTGCTGGACGACGCGCACCGCATCGCGCCGGACGTGCTCGCCGCGCTGGCCGGTCCGGTCCGGGCGCTGGCCGGGTCCCGGGTCACCTTCGTCGGCGCCTTCCGGACACCGGTCGACGGGCACCGCCCCGCCGCCGCTGCCCTGCGGGCGCGCGGGCTGGTGCACGAGGAGCGGCTGCGCCCGCTGGGCGCGGGCGACGTCGAGCGGATGGTCACCGACCTGCTGCGGGCGGTCCCCGCACCGGGGCTGGCCGCCGCGCTGCGCGACCGCAGCCGGGGGCTGCCCGCCGTGGTGCGCGCCGCCGTCGACGGGTACGCGCGGACCGGTTGCCTGCGCATCGTCGACCACCACGCCCACCTCGTCGAGCAGCGGATGCCCCGGATGCCGCTGACCCATCCGCTGTTCGCGGCGTTCGGCGGTCCGGACTCGCCGAGCTGGTCGGTGGTCAAGGCCCTGGCGCTGCTGGGTCCGCTGCGCGGCGACGTCGTCGGGTTGATCGCCGAGTCCGCGGACCTCGCCCCGGCCCGGGTGCGCGAGGCGCTGGCGGAGCTGCGGGCGAGCGGCGTGCTGCTGCCCGGGTCGAACCGCTTCCGGGTGCCGATGCTGGCGACCCTGCTCACCGCCTGCCTGGGCCCGTACGAGCGGTCCCGCACCGCGCAGCTCGCCGTGCGCGCGGTGTGGTCCGGCGCCGCGTCCTACCCGGACGGCGACCAGCTCGGGGAACGGCTGGCCGACGCGGGCGGCCTGGTGGACCGCGACCGCGCGGCGGCCGAGCTGCTGGCGCGCGGCACCGAGGTCGCCACCCGGCGCCCCGACCTCGCCGATCGGTGGCTGCGGACGGCAGCCGAGCTGACCACCGACCCCGACCGGCGGGCCGCCGCGCTGCACCGGCACGCCACCACCTGCGCGCTGCTCCAGCGCTTCACCTCCGCCGCCGGCAGCACCGGGCTGGTGCTGCGCGACCACCTGGACCGGCTTCCGCCCGAGATCCGGCAGGAGTCGCTGCTCGTGCACGTGGTGGCGCTGGCGAGCTCCGGTCCCGACGCGCTGCGCGAGTTCCTCGCGGCGCCCGAGCCGAACCCGGTGGCCCGCGCGGTCGCGCTGTGCCTGCTCGACCGGTGGCCGGAGGCGCACGCCGAGCTCACCGCCGCCCGCCCCGCGGACCCGTTCGGCCGGCTCGTGCTCCGGCTGGCCGGCGCGCCGCTGGGCATCGAGGAACCCGCGGGCGACCCGGAGCCGACCGGCGGCACCGCCGCCGACGTGCGCCGCGTGCTGCTCCGCGCGCTCTCGCCCGGCCAGGACGACTCCCGGCCCAAGACCGCCGCCGCGGCCACCATCGGCGCCGCGGGCACCGGGCGGTGGGACCGCGCGCTCGACCACGCCCGGCGCGGCCTCGCCACCGCCACCGTGCACGGCAGCGCGCCCGGCCGGACCGCCGCCGTCCGCGAGATGGCGGTGATCCTCGTCGCGCGCGGGCAGCTCAACCGGGCCCGGGCCGTCCTGGCCGAGGCGCGTTCGCGGCACCTGGTGCTGCCGCACCTGCTGGCCCTGCCCGAGGCGGAGCTGGAGCGCGCGATGGGCGCGCACCGCCGGGCGCGGCAGCTCATCGAGGAGGGCATCGCCGCGGCCGACGAGCGCGGCGTCGTGACCGGCACCGCCGAGCTGTGGCTGTGGTTGGCCGAAGCGGACCGCACCGCCGGGGCGCCGGAGGCCGCGCGGCGCTGCGTGGACCGGATCGACCGGCTCGTCGAGCACTCCGCCGAGCCCCGCCGCCACCAGCTGCTCGCCCACGTCGGGATGCATCGCGACCGGGCGGCGGCGCACGAGCTGGTCGAGCTCAGCAGGCGCGCGGACCACCCCTGGGAGCTGGCGCAGGCCCTGGTCACCGTCGCCTGGAGCGGGCTGGGCGAGCCGAAGCTGCTCCTGGAGGCCTACGGCCTGTACGGCGAGCTCGATGCCCTCATCCCCCGGGCCCGGCTGCGGCTGCTGATGCGGGAGCGGGAGGTGACCGTGCCCGGGCGGGGCGCCACCGTGGCCGAGAACGAGCGGCTGCTCGCCGTGCTCATCGCCAACGGGCTCACCAACTCCCAGGTCGCCACCGTGGTGGGAAGCAGCGAGAAGGGCGTGGAGGCGAGGCTGACCCGCTTCTTCCACCGCACCGGCTACCGCTCCCGCGCGGAGCTGACCACCGCCACCCTCAGCCACGAGATCGCGCCCCGGGCGACCACCCGCTGCTGAGGTCCGGGCGAGCATCGGGCGCCTCGCGGATACCGCACCGGGTCGCACGGCTTCAGACGAGCCCGGCGCGCACCGCGTAGGCGACCAGCTGGGGGCGGTTGCGCACCTCCAGGCGGTTGGTCATGGTGTGGATGATGTTCTTCACGGTGCGTTCCGAGTAGCAGAGCCGGCTCGCGATCTCCTCGGTGTCCCACCCCTCGGCCATCAGCCGGACCACGTCGATCTCGCGCGTGCTGAGCCCGGCCGGGTTGAGGCCGCGCGGGGCGAGCACCTCCTGCTGGAGGGCCTGCACCTGCCGCAGCAACGCCCCGAGCAGGTTCGGCGGCAGGGTGGCCCCACCGGAGGCCGCCGAGCGGACCGCGCCGACCAACCGCTCCTCGGTCGCCGCGCCCCGGTGGAGCACCGCGACCACCCGGCACTCGACCACGCTCATCAGGTGCTCGTGGTCGAGTTCCCGCGTGACCAGGACGGCAGGGGCGGTGGTCGCGGCGGCCGCGCGCCGCATGCTGGCCACCACGGCGGGCGTGACCCGGTCGGTCGCGAACACCAGGACGTCCACACCGGACGGCTGCTCATCGGGGGTGACGAACACGTCGAGGCTGCCCACCAGCGTCTCGGTCACGCCGACGAGGGTGATGGGATCGGCCGCCCACACCGACACGCGCACCCGGTCGGTCCGCTGCTCGGGCGGAGTCGTCCCCGGCTCGACCTTCGCTGCCATCCGCTTCCTCCGAACGCCGTCGGCCGCGGTGGCGGCCCGACCGCCCGCCCGCGGAGTCGCGTGCTTGCCCCACGAGTCTGCGGCGACCGGGCGGGAGTGGAACGAATCCGACGAAGGCCCCCGGGGTATCCCTCGGCTGATCAGCGACCGGGACCGACCGGCGGATCAGCGGACGCGGCAGCCCGCCCCCGGGAGGTGCTCCGCTCGTCGCGGGGCTCGTCGAGGTCGGGATCACCCCGCCCGGCGAACGCGGGACCGGCGAGGAACCACACCGCGGTGACGAGCGCCAGCAGCAGGAGCACGGCCCAGCACGGGTGCGTGGCGGCGGCCTCGACGGTGGGCGGCAGGGGCCGGCCCTCCAGCGCGATCATCACCAGCAGGCAGGCGGCCGCGATGAGGGCGGCGGCCACCAAGCGGAACCACTCGTGCCAGAGCGCCCGGACCTCGGCGGTCGAGCCCTTGGCGGGCTTGGACGGCCGCGGGCCGCCGGCGAAGCGGTGCCGGAACCACGCGTCCACCCCGCGGACGAGCGGGCGCCCGAAGGCGACCGTGACGCCCAGGTACACCACCGCGAACGCGTGCGCGCGGGTCGGCTCCGCCCCGCGCGCGACGTCGACGCCCACCAGGGCGACCAGCGCGAGGTCCGCGAGCGGGACCGCGGCCAGCACGGCGGAGCTCGCACGCCGGGCCCCGGCGAGGTACCGCAGGACCAGCCCGCCGAGCAGGAACACCCAGAACGCGGCTTCCGCGGCGAGGATCGCGACGATCACGACGCCTCCTGAGCGGGTGCGAGGCCGCGCAGGTGCCCGTCGAGGACGTCGAACATCCGCTCGACGCCCAGCAGCTCCGGTGCGGTCAGCCGGCGCAGCACCAAGCCGTCCATGACCACGGCCAGTTCCCCGGCCGCGGCCGTCGGGTCGAGGTCGGCCCGGGCGGCTCCGGTCAGCACCAGGTAGTCGAGGCACCGCTCGTAGAACCGCTGCAACTCCTCGTGGACCCGGCGCGCGGTGGGCTCCAGCGGCCGGTGGATGACGGCCTTGACGATGAACTGGAGGTGCGCGTGGAAGTCCGCCGCGCTCTCGGCGGTCGTGGGCAGCAGGTCGAGCAGCGCCGCCCGCACGCGGGCGCGGGCGCGCGCCGGGCTCGCCGGGCCCGCCGCCGCGTCGGCGCTCAGGGTGTCCTCGACCCGCGCGGTCATCCGGCGCAGCAGCTCCTCCATGGCGAACACGTGCAGCTCGTCCTGCGTGGCGAAGAAGTGCCGCACCGAGCCGGCCGACAGGCCGGTCTCGGCGGCGACCGCGCGCACCGAGGCCGCCTCCAGCCCGCCCTGCCGGATGAGGCGCCAGACGGCATCGGCCAGCACCCGGCGCCTGGCCTCGGAATCGATCGTTCGCACCACACCGCCCAAACTAGCACAGGTGTAATAGTTTGGGTGGGAAATCGGACCCGTGGGACAGGTGGGTCGCGGGGAGCCCTCGGGTACCCACGCCACGAGGCGCATTCCGGCGCTCGGGCGGACGATGCGGGGAGGTTGCGCCAGCCGAAGGAGGTGTGCGCCGATGACCGTGGTGTGGACGGCGATCGTCATCATCGTCCTGCTCGTGCTCTTGATCGTGGGCACGGGATTGCGCGCCGTGCAGCAGTACCAGCGCGGTGTGGTGCTGCGCTTCGGCCGGTTGCTCTCCCCGGTGCGCCAGCCGGGGCTGCGGGTGATCGTGCCGTTCGTGGACCGGATGGAGAAGGTGCCGGTCCAGACCCTCGTGCTCGACGTCCCCGCGCAGGGCGCCATCACCCGGGACAACGTCTCGATCGGGGTGGACGCGGTGGTGTACTTCCGCGTGGCGGACCCGGTGAAGGCCGTGATCAACGTGTCGGACTACCTGCACGCCACGTCCCAGGTCGCGCAGACGTCCCTGCGCTCGGTGATCGGCCGGGTCGACCTGGACACGCTGCTGACCGACCGGGACCAGGTCAACGGCGAGCTGCGCGGCGTCATCGAAACCCCGACCGACGAGTGGGGCATCAGCATCGACCGGGTCGAGACCAAGGAGGTGTCGCTGCCCGAGGGGATGCAACGCTCGATGTCGCGGCAGGCCGAGGCCGAGCGCGACCGGCGGGCGCGGGTGATCAACGCCGACGGCGAGC
Source organism: Saccharopolyspora cebuensis (assembly GCF_039542665.1). Taxonomy (NCBI): domain Bacteria; kingdom Bacillati; phylum Actinomycetota; class Actinomycetes; order Pseudonocardiales; family Pseudonocardiaceae; genus Saccharopolyspora; species Saccharopolyspora cebuensis. The sequence continues at coordinate 547,285 of NZ_BAABII010000003.1, read as the reverse complement.
TGCAGGCCTCGCAGAAGCTGGCCGAGGCCGCCGACGCGATGGAAGCCGCGCCGGGCTCGTTGCAGCTGCGCCTGCTCCAGACGGTCGTCGACGTGGCGGCCGAGAAGAACAGCACCCTGGTGATGCCGTTCCCGGTGGAGCTGCTGCGCTTCTTCGAACACGCCACCGGTCAGACCACCGAGGCGGGCACCGCATCGCCGCAGCGACGCGACGACCGCGACCAGATCGACCGGAGCGGGCCGACCTGACCGGCGCTACCAGAGGTTGCCCGGGAGGTCCCGCGTCAGCTCCGCCAGCTCGCCCCGGGTCGTGCTCGCGTAGGCCGCGGCGATGCGCTCATCGCACTCGGCCACCGCCAAGCGCCCCTGGGACAACGCCCGCTGGAGCCGCTCGACCACCTGCTCCCGCTCCGCGTCCGAAGCGCGAACTTCCTCGTCCACCACCGCACTCCACCGATCGCAGTTCCCGCGCAACTCCCGCCAGGCTACGACAGCGGACCCGGCACCTCACCCCGGCGCCAGGCGTAGGTCCGCTCACCCCGCACCGGCCACAGCAGCGCCCTCGGGCCGGTGGCCGGGTCCGGTAACCTGCCCGGCGTGCCTCGCGCGGTGCAGCGGATCTCCGGAGTGGTGCCGGTCAGCCATCACCAGTTCTTCCTCCTCGGTGCGGACGGGCACCCCGAGGACAGCGCTGTCCTGTCGTTCCGGGAGAACGGGCTCACGGCAACCGCGCTCGGCGTGATCGCTGTTCAGACCGGGATCCACACCGGCCCCGCCCACCTGGTCGTGGAACACCTCGACGGTCCCCCACCACCAGACCTCTCCGCGTGGGAAGACGCGGTCGAGGTCCCGTTCACCGCGCCGCTCGGGAAGCTCCGCGTCGGAGCCCTCATGGACGACCCGGATCCGGCGCTCCGCCCGACCATCTCGATCGGGTCCGGCGATTGCCGGTGCCGAATCCATGCGACCGGACGCGACTCCGCAGTCGACCTCGCGGTGGACGAACCGGTGGAGCGATACCTCATCCAGCTGTGGGGCGTGGACGTCGCAACTCCCGGCGAGATCCTGAAAGCGGAAAGCCGCTACGGTTCGGTCGCTGGACCGCACGCGCCTCGGTGATGCGGGGTGGCGAGCACCAACGGGATTCGCGGTGGGTACCACGGAAGTCGGGCCACCGCCCCGTGCGTGGCGGTGGCCCGACTTCCGGCGGATCTACTGGATTGAGGAGTGCTCCGCCACCGATGCCGTGAGGACGTGCTGGTGGCCCCACGAGGGCAGGTGCTCGTAGATGATCTCGCCGATGGCGGGTGCGAGCGGCTCGTCGACCCAGCCGCGCAGGAGTTCCGAAGCGACGGCGAGCCAGTTCACCGGGACGGCGCCGGCTTGGACCAGCCGCATGACGGCGGTGTCGTGGGTTTCCTCGGTGGTGGCGCCCGAGGCGTCGACCACGACGTAGACCTCGTAGCCGCGGTTGAGCGCGGTCAGGACCGTGAGGGCGAGGCACACGTCGGTCTGGATGCCCGCCATGACCAGCTTCGTGCGCCCGGTCGCCTCGATGGCGGCGGCGAATTCGTCGTTGTCGAAGGAGTCGAACACCGGGGCCCGGTGGATGACGGGATGGTCCCCCAACACCCTCTTGAGCTCCGGGTACAGCGGCCCGGCGGGGTCGGTCTCGCGCGCCGCGGTGACCACGAGCGGCAGGTCGAAGACCTGGGCGACCTTGGCGAGGGCGACGGTGTTGTTGACCGTCTCCTCGATGGTGCGGGACTTGACCAGGTTGGAGAAGCCGACCTCGTGGTCGATCAGCACGATCGCGCTGTTCTCGCGGGTGAGAGGTGTCGTTGCCATCGGACTGCCTTCCTCGTGGGTGTCGATCCGGCCAGAACGCCTGTGGCGGACCTGCTCGGCCGCGTTCGCGCGGACGGCCGTGGTCAGGACCCCCTGCTGCTTCCACGCGGGACGTGGTCGTAGATCACGTCGGCGAAGGGCATCGGGTGGTGCCCGCACGGGACGTCCGCCGGGACCGACCCGCCTTCCCGGCCGTCCGCCGCGAACGGCTCAAGTATCTGCCTGTGCAGCTAAATACAACAGGGCCGTACGGGTGCACTGCGCCCGGTCCGACCGGAGCCGGGTAGGTGCGTGCGCAAGCAGTTACCAAGGTTGGCTCCGCAGCTCTCCGCCGATACCATGCCGCTCATGGCGAAGGACGAGCTCGGCGAGCTCGAATACGCGGCGTGGCAAGGATTCCTGGTCACCCACGACCGGATCTGGCGGGCGATCGAGGCCGGGATCGCTCCGCTGAACGTGAGCATGGCCGAGTACGGCGTGCTGGCCCTCCTGGGCGAGGCCGGCCGCACCGGGATGCGGATGTCCGACCTTTCCCAGCGGAGCCTGATGTCCAGCGGCGGCTTCACCCGGCTCGCCGACCGGCTCGAAGGCCGAGGGCTGATCGAGCGGCAGCGGTCCCCCAACGACGGCCGAGGCTTCCACGCGGTCCTCACCCGCGACGGGCGGGCGCTGCTGCGCAAGGCCTGGCGCCAGCAGCACGGCGATCTGCGCACGCTCTTCTTCGACCGGCTCGACGACGAGCACCTGCGCAACCTCGCCGAGGTCTGGACGCGACTCGACCCGGACCACGACGAGGAACCGGCGGAGGACGCGTCGTAGTCGGTGCCGCTCCGTGCCGACGTTCGCCGAGCCGCCCGACGTCACGCACATCGCGGCCGACCGCTCCCGGAAAAGCAGGAGCCCCAGCCGACCACGATCGTCGGCTGGGGCTCCTGAAGTGGTGCGCGATACTGGGATTGAACCAGTGACCTCTACCGTGTCAAGGTAGCGCTCTCCCACTGAGCTAATCGCGCGTCGCGGCGGTGCCGCGTGCGGGGACGACTATATCCGAAGCCCGTTCGCGGCCCGACACGGGGATCAGACCTGGCGTTCGAAGGTGACCAGCAGGCCCTCCACGCCGCCCGGGCCGAGCTTGCCCTTGACGTCGGCGCCGGTGATGGCCTTGAGCTGCCAGCCCTCGGCCGCGTGGTCGTTGAGCACCTTCTCCAGCTTGTCGCCGGACATCTTGCCGCCGAGCCACTTCTCCCTGAGTTCGACGACCTTGTACTGGTACGGCATCCGCGCTCCTCGGTCGGTGGTCGTGCCGCGCGGTCAACGAACCGCGCGCACCCGAGGTTCCCCCGGATGCGGAAACGCCGCCTCCGCAGCAGCGGAAGCGGCGTTCGCACGAGCTGGCGGATCAGCGATCGGCCATCCGCTTCTGCAGGTTCTCGTCCAGCGACGCGAGGAACTCCTCGGTCGTCTGGTACCCCTGCTCACCGCCGACCAGCAGCGCCAGGTCCTTGGTCATCTTGCCGCTCTCGACGGTCTCGACGACGACCTTCTCCAGCGCCTCGGCGAAGCCGACGACCTCCGGGGTCGAGTCCAGCCGGCCGCGGTGCTGCAGCCCGCGGGTCCAGGCGAAGATCGACGCGATCGGGTTGGTCGAGGTGGGCTTGCCCTGCTGGTGCTGCCGGAAGTGCCGGGTCACGGTGCCGTGCGCGGCCTCGGCCTCGACGGTGCCGTTCTCGGTCATCAGCACCGAGGTCATCAGGCCGAGCGAGCCGAAGCCCTGCGCGACGGTGTCGGACTGCACGTCACCGTCGTAGTTCTTGCAGGCCCAGACGTAGCCGCCCTCCCACTTCAGGGCGCTGGCGACCATGTCGTCGATCAGCCGGTGCTCGTAGTCGATGCCCTTGGCCTCGAAGTCGGCCTTGAACTCGGCGTCGAAGACCTCCTGGAACACGTCCTTGAACATGCCGTCGTAGGCCTTGAGGATCGTGTTCTTGGTCGACATGTACACCGGGAAGCCGCGGTCCAGGCCGTACCGGAACGACGCCCGCGCGAACTCCTCGATGGAGCGGCGGTAGTTGTACATGGCCATCGCCACGCCGCCCTGCTCCGGGAACTTCGCGACCTCGAGCTCCATCGGCTCGCTGCCGTCCTCCGGGGTGTAGGTGACGGTGACGGTGCCCGGGCCGGGGACCTTGAAGTCGCTGGCCTTGTACTGGTCGCCGTGCGCGTGGCGGCCGATGACGATCGGCTGGGTCCAGGTCGGCACGTACCGCGGGATGTTCGAGATGACGATCGGCTCGCGGAAGATGACGCCACCGAGGATGTTCCGGATCGTCCCGTTCGGGCTCCGGTACATCCGCTTCAGGCCGAACTCGTCCACGCGGGCCTCGTCCGGGGTGATGGTGGCGCACTTCACGCCCACGCCGTACTTGGCGATGGCGTTGGCCGCGTCCACGGTGACCTGGTCATCGGTGGCGTCGCGGTGCTCGATGCCGAGGTCGTAGTAGTCGAGGTTGATGTCCAGATAGGGGTGGATCAGCTTGTCCTTGATGAAGGACCAGATGATCCGCGTCATCTCGTCGCCGTCCAGTTCGGCGACGGTGCCCTGGACCTTGATCTTGCTCATGTGGCGGGGTGCTCCTCTCGCGAGAATGCAAGCGGTACAAGCGTACTGCTAACCGGCCGCGTTGTGTGGCTCGCCCGCGTGTTCGTCGCCACCCGTTCACCTCCGAGGCGGTACCGGCCCGGAGGTGAAGGATCTTCTTCTACGCTCGACCCCCGGACGAGCGATCTTGGAGGCGACCGTGGCGACCGGACCCACGCATGCGATGAGCGGGCTCGCCGCGTGGGCGGCGGTCACCGCCTTCGCGGGAACGCACGCGATCGGGCAATTGTCCCCCAAGACCTGGGTCGTCGGCGCGACGCTCGCCGCCGGTGCCGCGCTGCTGCCCGACATCGACCACCCGAAGTCGACCGTGGCCAGCACCTTCGGCGCGGTCTCGCGCGGCGCCTCCGCCGCCATCAGCGGGTTCAGCGGGTTCACCTACCGGCTCACCCGCACCAAGCGGGACAGCAACCGGGAGGGCACCCACCGCGGCTTCACCCACACCGTCGTGTTCGCCGTGCTCGCCGGGCTGATCACCACCGCCATCGTGCAGACCAGCCAGGGCGCCGCGCTGGGCGTGCTGATGTTCGTCTTCGCCGGGCTCGCGGTGCGCGGCATCATGCACACCTGGTGCCCGCGCCGGGACGCCATCTTGATCACCGCCACCTCGCTCGGGCTCACCGCCGCCTGCTGGGCGTGGGCGGGCGACCAGCCCACCGACGCCGCCGCCTTCGGGGTCGCCGTGATGGTCGGCTGCGTCGCGCACTTCATCGGCGACGCGATCACCGAGCAGGGCTGCCCGATGCTGTGGCCGATCCCCCTGGGCGGGAAGACCTGGTACCCGGTCGCCCCGCCGAAGCCGATGCGGATGCGGACCGGCGGCAAGGTCGAGATGGCCCTCATCGGTCCCGGCCTGACCGTGGTCGCGGTGCTGCTCAGCGCCGTCGTGCTGTTCCGGGTGGGCGCCGCCCCGTGGCTCGCGCAGCTCGACCTGCCACCCGAGCTGATGGGCTGGATCGCCGCCACCTGAGAGCGTGCGCCGCGCCCCTGGACCCGGCTCCGCTGCGACTTCGGGGCGATCGATGCGACAAACCGCCCATCCGATGCCGCCCGGGTAGATAGGGTGCACGCGCGGCACCGCTGCGGTGCCGCGCTGAAGTCCCCGGAGGAATGATGCGAGCCCGTAAGCAGTTCGTCGCGGCAGTCCTGGCGCTGCCGGTGCTGGCCGGACTCGCCGCGTGCGGCGAGCTCCAGGAAGCGCAGCAAGGCATGCAGGACGCGCAGGAGCAGCTCGACCAGGCCCAAGCGGGCCTCGACACCGCGCAGGCCTGCATGGAGGCGTTGAACGCGGCGAGCTTCATGCCGAACTTCGCCGATCCCGCGCAGGCCCAGGCCGACGCCCAGGCCAAGGTCGATGAGCTCGGCGCACTCGCCGCGCAGACCGCTGACCAGACCCTCAAGCAGAACCTCTTGGAGGTCCAGCAGTCCGTGCAGCAGGTGGCCGAGGGGCAGATCACCATCGACGGCAGCGCCGACTGGGCCGAGGCCCAGCTGGAGAAGTACCAGCAGGTCACGTCCACCTGTTCGACCATCGGCGGCTGAGCGGGTGGCGCGCGTCACCTACCCTGGGGTCGGGAGGTGATGGGCGATGCGAGCTACCGCAGGAGACCACCTGCTCGTGCACAGCCGGACCGTCGAGGAGACCGACCGGGGCGGGGAGATCCTGGAGGTCCGCGGCGAGGGCGGCGCCCCGCCGTACCTGGTCCGGTTCGACGACGGCCACGAACGCCTGATGTACCCGGGCGCCGACTGCGAGGTCGTGGCACCCCGCCGCGGCACCTGACCGACCGTTCACCCGTCGGTGCTCCAGGTGAGGGGCACCCTGTACCAAGTCACGTGGTACAGGGTGCCCCTCACTCATGCCAGGTCCACACGAACGGGTGGTTCTGCTCCGGGCGGTCCCGGCTCCGGGAGGCGCCGCGGGTGCGCGGCCGGAGCGGCCGTCCGCCCGTGCCCGTCCGGAACGATCATCGCTCCCAATTAAGCTGATCTCGATGAGGGGCGCTGTCGCGAAAGGGCGGTGACGCAGTGCTGGAGGAACAGCGAACAGGAACCCCCGGAGACCTGGCGACGATCTTCGGCACCAACGCCGACCCGGCCACGCCGCTGCCGCCGGGGGAGGTGCTGACCGAGCAGACGGTGCTCGCCTCGCACCCGGCGCCGCTGTGCTGGATCAGCGCCGAGAAGCCGGCGCCGCAGCTGGTGGCCGCGCTGCGCGGGGAGCACCACCGCACCGGGCTGTGGCCGCTGCTGCTGTGCGACGGCGACGAGGTGTTCGGCGAGCGCTGCACGGTGGGCGTGGTGCCGCCGGAGCCGAGGGAGCACATCGACCGGTGGCGGGTGGCCGATGTGATGGACCGGATCTGGGAAGGGCTGGTGCAGGCCGACGAGGAGCTCGGACCGGCCTACGACCTGGAGGCCATCGCGCCGTTCGACTACACCTGCCCGGGGCCGGCGCGCGCCGGGAACCTGCTGGCCGATCCGGACATCCTGGCCAACCAGCAGCTCCCCCGGTTCATCGACGCCGAGACCCGGTTGGCGCTGGTGCCGGTGCTCCGGGGGGCGGACGTGCTGACGGCCCTGGGCTGGTCGGGAGCGGCCAACCACGTGTCCCGGACGGCGGGGCTCTCGGCGATGGTGCGCAGCTGGGAGGAGCGCTTCGGCGCCCGCGTCCTGCGGTTGGGCCCGGACCGGCTCGACCTCAGCGTGGCCGCCCCGCCGCAGGACGTCCGGCACGCGGCGGAGGTCGCCGCCGAGCACTGGACGTTCTGCCCGGACCGGATCATGCAGGACACCGGCAGCCTGACCGCCTACGCGCAGGAGATCAGGGGGCGGCGGAGCTGGTCGTTCTGGTGGGAGTGAACGCCCGGCCGTCCCAGGCCCGAGCGAGGTCCTGAGTGCGGGGCACCTGCATCCGGCATGGTCGGATGCAGGTGCCCCTCACTCAGTTCACGAACGGGTGGGTCAGGCGAGGACCTTGCGGATCCAGACGGCGAGCAGCTCGACCAGCAGCACGACGGCGAAGGTCAGCAGCACCACGGTCGTCACCACGCCGAACTCCAGCACCCGCGAGGCGTTGAGCAGGTAGTAGCCGATGCCGCCCGCGCCGACCAGCCCCAGCAGCGTGGCCGAGCGCAGGTTGGTGTCGAGCTGGTAGAGCAGGTGCGCGGCGAACGCGGGCGCGGCCTGCGGCACCGTCGCGGCGAAGAACACCTGCACCCGGCTCGCCCCGGTGGCCCGCAGCGCCTGCTCCTTGCCGCGGTCGACCTCTTCGAGCGAGTCGGCGACGAGCTTGCCGAGCAGGCCGACCGAACCGACGCCGAGCGCCAGCGCGCCCGCCACCCCGCCGAGCCCGGTGATCACCACGAACACGATGGCCAGCACCAGCTCCGGCACCCCGCGCACGGCCAGCACCACGCCGCGGAAGAACTTCGCCACCGCCGGGCTGGGCGCCACGTTGTCGGCGGCCAGCGCCCCGATCGGCAGCGACAGCAGTCCGCCGAGCAGGGTCGCGGCCAGCGCGATCTGCACGGTGACGACCAGCTCCTCCAGCAGGGTCGGCAGCAGTCCGCCGGTCTCCGGCGGCCAGAACTGGGCCAGCACCCCGCCGAGGTCGGCCATGCCGCGCCACCACTGCTCCCAGGACAGCCCGGCGCCGCCGATCGACGCCACCACCACGAGCGCCGCGACCACCAGGCCACCGGTGTGCAGCACCCGGTCCAGCGTCCACGGCGGGCTGATCCGCGCCCCGGTCGGGCGCGCCCGCCGCCGGGTCCGCACGCCCAGCAGGGTCCGGCGGATCGTCCCGGACAGGATCTCGACCAGCACGCAGAGCACGAACACCACGGCGGCCAGCGCGATCCCGCGCTGGTAGTCGAGGGTGCGCAGGGAATCGGCGATGGCCTGGCCGAGCCCGGCGACGCCGACGAAGCCGAGCACCACCGACACCCGCAGGTTGATGTCCAGCCGGTGCAGCGAGGTCGCCACGAACGACGGCAGCACCTGCGGCAGCACCCCGCTGACCAGCTGCTGCAACCGTCCGCCCCCGGCGGCGCGGATCGCGGTGCGCGGGCCCTCGTCGATCTGCTCGATGGCGTCGGCGTAGAGCTTGCCGATCATGCCGACCGAGTGCAGGCCCATGGCCAGCACCCCGGTCAGCCCGCCGAAGCCGAACATCCGGAAGAACAGGATCGCCAGCACCACGTCCGGCACCGCGCGGGCCAGCACGATCAGCGCGCGGGCGCCGGAGCGGGCCGGGGCGGCGGGGCTGGTGTTGCGCGCGGCGAACACCGCGACCGGCACGCTGAGCAGCGAGGCCAGCAGCGTCGCGCAGACCACGATGGCCAGCGTCTGCCCGGACAGCGCGAGCAGCTCACCGATCGGCGGGAAGTCCAGCGGCAGCGCGCGGGAGACGAAGTCGACGGCGTTGGCGGTGCCGTCGACCAGGGTCGCCACGTTGATCCGCAGGTCGATCAGGGACCACACGGCGGCGCCGAGCAGGGCCAGCGCGACCAGCGTCGCGGCGGTGCCGCCCGGCCGCGGGCGCGCCAGGGTCCGCCCCCGCTCGGGGGGCGCTTCGAGCGTGGTCATCGGGTCACCCGACCGCGGCCAGCGGCGTGCTGGTGCGGGAGTAGATCGCCATCGCCGCGTCGCGGGTCAGCCGCTCGGCCGGGGTGTCCAGCACGACCTGCCCGGTGCGCAACCCGATGATCCGGTGGCCCCAGTTCAGCGCGAAGTCCACCTGGTGCAGGCTGCACAGCACGGTGAGCCCGTCCTCGCGGCCGATCTCGGCGATCAGGTCCATCACCTGCGCGGCGGAGTCCGGGTCCAGCGACGCCACCGGCTCGTCGGCCAGCAGCACCTCCGGCTTCTGCAGCAGCGCGCGGGCCACCGCGACCCGCTGCTGCTGACCGCCGGAGAGGGTGTCGGCGCGCTGCAACGCCTGGTCGGCGAGCCCGACCCGGGCCAACTGGTCCAGCGCCGCGTGCCGGACCCGCTTCGGGTAGCCGAGCAGGCTCAGGCGCGGCCCGCGCAGCGCCCCGAGCGCCCCGGTGCACACGTTCTCCAGGACGGTCAGCGACCCGATCAGGTGAAACTGCTGGAAGACGAAGCCGACCTTGCGGCGCAACGCGCGCAGCTCCGCGCCCTTGAGCGCACCGACGTCGGACCCCAGGACCCGCACCGAACCGCTGCCCGGCCGCTGCAACCCGTCGACGTGCCGCAGCAGCGTCGACTTGCCCGAGCCGGACAGGCCGAGCAGCACCGCGACCTCGCCGCGGGGCACCTCCAGGGACACCTCGTCGAGGGCTCGGACAGCACCGAACTCGGTGGTCACCCGGTCGAAGCTGATGGCGCTCATCGGGCACCTCCGGTCGTCGCACGGCCGCGTGGCGCGGCATTCCGCTCTCGCACGCCACCACGCTCCCGGCCGGGGACCAACGTGCTGTGGAAGCCGGGCGAACCGGCGGTGAACGGCCCGCGACAGGCCGAGCGGGTTGTGCCCGGGCGCGGGTTCCGCCGACGCACCGTGCGGGCCGGAACGCGCAGCGTCACCGCCGGTGGGCGCGGCGGCCGGGAAGGTGAACGCCCGCCGAAGTCGCGGCGGGACCTCGGTGCCCGGCGGAGCCGCATGCGACCAGGACCGCCGCCCGCGCTCGGACGCTACCGATCAGGTTCCGCCACGCGCACCCGCGGCGGCAGCGGTCCTCACGAGAACGGGCCGCCGACGATGGTGACCGCGTCGATGATGATCAGCGTCCCGAGCCCGCCGTAGAGCAGCAGGTCGACCGGGCGGCTGCGGATCGCCAGCAGCCCGGCGCGCTCCGGCGACAGCACGGCCCGGAACACGGCCGCGAGCACCAGCGCGCCGCCGAGCAGCGTCGCGCCGCGCCGCCAGTGCTGGAGCGCGATGAGCACGAACGCGATCAGCGCGACCAGCACCACGAGACCGAACGCCACGTGCTCCGAGAACCGCGACCTGTCCCCGAACCGATCGTGCAAAGCGTCCTCCCGTGCTCGACGCGCCCGGCGGGGGCGCGGTGGGTCAACCGCGCTCGGCGGCCTCGACGACGTTGCTGAGCAGCATCGCGCGGGTCATCGGACCCACCCCGCCCGGGTTCGGCGCGCGGAACCCGGCGACCTCGCCGACGTCCGGGTGCACGTCACCGGTGAGCCCGTCCTCGGTGCGGCTGACGCCGACGTCGAGCACCGCCGCGCCCGGCTTGACCATGTCCGGGGTGATCAGGTGCGGCACGCCCGCCCCGGCGACCACCACGTCGGCCCGGCGGACCTCCTCGGCGAGGTCGCGGGTCCCGGTGTGGCACAGCGTCACGGTGGCGTTCTCGCTGCGGCGGGTGAGCAGCAGGCCGATCGGCCGGCCCACCGTGATCCCCCGGCCGACCACGGCCACCCGGGCACCGGCCAGCGGCACGTCGTAGCGGCGCAGCAGCTCGATGATGCCGCGCGGGGTGCAGGGCAGCGGCGCCTGCTCGCCGAGGACCAGCTTGCCGAGGCTGATCGGGTGCAGGCCGTCGGCGTCCTTCGCCGGGGCGATGCGCTCCAGCAGCGCGCCCGAGTCGAGGTGCTTCGGCAGCGGGAGCTGCACGATGTAGCCGGTGCAGGCCGGATCGGCGTTGAGCTCGTCGAGCACCGCCTCCAGCTCGGCCTGGCCGACGTCGGCGGGCAGGTCGCGGCGGATCGAGGTGATCCCGACCTTCGCGCAGTCGTTGTGCTTGGCGCGCACGTAGGAGTGCGACCCGGGGTCGTCGCCGACGAGGACCGTCGCCAGCCCCGGCGTGCGCCCCTGCTCGGCGAGCCGGGCCACCCGCGGCCGCAGCTCCTCGAAGATCGCGTCCTTGGTCGCCCTGCCGTCGAGAATCGTCGCGCTCACGGCTTCTCATCGTGGCAGACCCGGATCCGGGCGGCTCCGGCGGTCCGGCACTGCCGCCACGCCGACCGCGATGAGCGTGAGCAGCACGCCGAACACCGTCGAGGGCACCACGACCGATCCGGGCACGGGCACCAGCACGTCCAGCAGCAGCGCACCGAGGAGCTGACCGGCGATCAACCCGAGGCTGAGCACCAGGACCCCGGTGAACCGCACCAGGGCGACGTTGCCGACGATCACCACGATGCCGATCAGCCCGCCCGCGTAGAGCCACGGCTCGGTCGGGAACCGCTCCGGCGCGCCGCGCAGCACCAGCACCGCGGCCGAGGCCAGCACCAGCGCCAGCGTGCCGACCCCGAAGTTCAGCGTCGCCGCGGTGAGCGTGGAGGCGACCTGCTGCACCCGGCCGTTGACCGCCGCCTGCCAGCCGAGGCCGAGCCCGGCCAGCCCCGGGAGCAGCACCAGCCAGCTCACCTGCGCGTCGCCGAGCTGCGCCGAGACCGCGATGAGCACCGCGAACACCGCCAGCGCCGCGCCGACCAGGCGCAGCACCGTCACCGGCTGCGGACCCGCCGGTCCGAGCCCGAACCGGTCCACCACCAGACCGCTGGTCACCTGCCCGGCCACCACCGACACCGTGAACAGCGCGACGCCGAGCCCACCGGCCGCGACGCCCTGGGTGATCACCAGGTACGCCCCGCACACCCCGCCGAGGCAGTGCCAGGCGCGCAGCCCGCCGGACCCGCGCACCTCGGCGACCAGCCGCCGCGCCCCGCGCCGACCGGCCGGGTGCAGCACCGCCGCGGGCAGCAGCACCGCGAGCCCGCCGCCGAAGGAGATCAGCGCCGCGATCACGCCGTCGCCGAGCTCGGCGCCCAGCGCCCCGTTCAACCGGGCCTGCGCCGCGAGCAGCACGCCGACCACGGCCGCGCCGATCATGCCGAGCGCCCGCGCGTTCACGGCAGCACCGCTTCCCGCGTCGCGTCGGGTTCGCCGCGCAACGCCCGGTGCAGCACGCAGACCGCGCCGAGCACGGCCAGCCCGCCGCCCAGCGCGGCGGCCGCCGCCGGACCGGCGCCGTCCAGCGCCCACCCGGCCAGCGGGCTGGCCACCGCACCGCCGAGCATCGTCGCGCTGGCGTACCAGCCGAACGCCTCGTTGTGCCGGGCCTGCGGCACGAGCCCGGCGAGCCGCCCGTTGACCGCGGCCAGCGTCGGCGCGATGGCGGTGCCGCCGACCAGCAGCACCGCCGCGACCAGCCACGGCGACGCCGGGTCGGCCACCGGCGGCAGCACCGGGGCGATCGCCACCAGCCCGGCCGCCGCCAGCGCCGCGCGCCGCCCCAACCGGGACGGTCCGCGCAGCCCGCCGACCAGCAGTCCGCCCAGCAGCGAACCCAGCGCCCACACCCCGGCCAGCAGCCCGGCCAGCTCCGGCGTGCCGCGCTCCCGGGCCCAGCCGACCAGCACCAGGTCGACGGTGATCAGGCCGCCGACCACGAGCACCGCGAACAGCATCATCGGCGCGAAACCCGGCACCCGGAACAGCGCCGCGGAGCCCGCCACCGGTCCGGCCCCGGCGAGCGGCGCGCGCAGCCCGGCGCGGAGCAGGGCCGCCGCGAACAGCGCCGGGCCGACCACCGAGCAGCCCGCCAGGACCAGCGCCGCCGGGGCCGACCCCCAGAACGCGACGAGGAACGCCGCGGCCATCGGCGCGATGATGAACAGCAACTCCTGCAACGTCGCCTCGACCGCGAACGCGGCTTCGCGCGCCGCACCGCCGGACAACCGGGGCCAGATCGCGCGGCCCACCTGCGTCACCGGCGGGTGGGACAGCCCGGTCAGCAGCGCCACCGGCAGCACCACCCACCACAGCGCCGGGTCGAGCCGGGTGGCCAGCAGCACGACGACCAGCATCCCGACCGCCCACAGCACCCCGGTGACCAGCAGCAACCGGGGCGCGGAACTGCGGTCGGCGGCACGCCCGCGCAGCGGCCCGGCGATGCCTTGGCCGACCGTGAGCACCCCGGCCACCAGCCCGCCGGTGGTGTAGGAGCCGGTCCAGTCCACGATCAGGAAGGTGAGCACCAGCGCGACGGCGGGGGTGTGCAGCCTGCCGAGCAGGCTCGCCGCCATCAGCGCCGGGGCGTGCGGCACACCGAGCAGCAACCGGTACGGATGAAGCACGATCACCCATCCTGACATCTGGCACGCGCGTACCGCTACTGCGTTTTCGCGCCCGCGCGACGCGCGGGCGCGTCGCACCTGGAGGTGTGATGTTCGGCGATCGCTTCCACCGGCACGCCGTGGCGCGGCACCATGTCCGGCATCGGCGGAAACCCGGACGGACGACCGGTGCCTGCCGTGAACCTGCCTCGGCGCGTCAGCCCGCGAACCGCATCGCGTAGCGTCTGGCCGGGGTGGGGTCGGTGTGCCCGGTCGAGAGGGGGAGGATGTCACCCATGTCGCGTCCGACAGCGATCAGTCCCGAGGAGCAGGAGCAGGCAGCCCGCAAGATCGGTGTGCTGCTGCTGCAAGCCGCTCCCGAGGACTGGCAGGAGATCACGGTCGAGTACCGCGCCACCGGCGAGTACCACGACCTGCTGGGTGAGCTCACCTTGCAGGACGGTTCGAGCCGGCCGTGGGAGCCGCCGGCCGAGCTGCAGGACATCTTCGAGGGCCTGCGCGAGGGGATGTACCGCCCGGACGTCGGGACCTGGCTCAGCGCGCTCTACGTCGTGGAGCGCCCGTCGAGCTACCGCATCGACATCAACTTCGACTCCGAGCCGAGCTGGCAGCAGCCGCTGCCCCGCGCGGCCTACCTCGACGAGCTGCGCCGCTTCCCGCGCACCGACGCCAACGTCCCGGACTGGCTGCGCGAACGGCTCGACGGCGGGCCGTCCGCGGAGGCGCCGGTCGAGCCCGGGTCGGTCGAAGCAGGGCCGGTCACGCCAGCGCCGGTCGAGCCAGCGCCGGTCGAACCGGGGCCGGTCGCCTCGGTGCCGCCGGAGGGCTTCCACATCGCGAGCGTCTTCGCCGACGTCGACGAGCACGGCAGGCCGCTGGTCGGCGGCCGCGAGCCGGTCAGCCCGGACGAGGCCGGGCCGCTGCGGCACTACCTGGAGAACGCGCCGATCGTGCTGGCCTCCCGCGACGACGAGGAGGACCAGCTCGACCCGGACCGGACCACCGCGGTGCCGGGCACCTGGCACACCGACGGCACCTGGCTCTGGCAGGGCGCGGTCGCCTACTACCTCGCCCAGTACGGCGTGCCGCCGGAGCCCGCGCTGATCGACCACATCCGGTCCCGCGACTTCGCGCTGCCGCAGGTCGACGACGCCACCCGGGACGCGGCGGTCGGCGAGCTGCTCGACCAGCCGGCGGACGAACCCGAGCGCGCACCGGAGGTCGACGAGGTCGCGCCCGAACCGGAGCCCGAGCCGGCGCTGACCGCCGAGCCGACCCCGTCTCCCGAGCCGACCCTGGCGCCCGAGCCCGAGCTCGCGGTGGAGCCGGAGCTGTCGTCCGAACCCGAGTCGGCGGACGATGACGAGCCCGCCGTGCTCGCCCGGCTGCACGATCGCCTCGTCGAGCAGGGCGTGGACGGCGACCGCTACCGGGTCGGCAGCCACAGCGTCGACGCGCGCTGCCTGCTGCGGGAAGGCCCGGACTGGGTCGTGACCGGCAACGCCGAGGAAGGCGGCGACGTGCGCTTCGAGCGCGCCGAGCAGGCCGCGGCGTTCCTGCTCGGCGCGCTGCTGCTGGAGCGCACCGCCGCTCCGGAGCCCGTCGCGGAGCCCGCCGCGCCGGAACCCGAGCAGGCCGCGGCCCCCGAACCGGTCGCACCGCCGGAACCGGTCGTCGAGCCCGAGCCGGTCGCCGAAGCACCGGCCGAGTCCTACGGCGAGCCCGACGACCTGCCGCGCAGGCAGCCCGCGACACCGGAACCCGAGCAGCGGCGCCCGGCCGCGGCGAACGGCTCGAACCCGCTGTTCACCGCCAACCAGGACCTGCCCGAGCCCCCGCCCCCGCGGCCCGAACCCGCGGCCCCGCCGGAGGAGGCCACCCGCTTCCAGGCGCCGCCGCGACCGGAGCGGCCGATGCCGCCCACCGGACCGGCGTCGCCTCCGATGGGCCAGCCCGCGCAGGGCCCCCGGCCCACCGGCCCCACCGGCCCCGGCGGTCCGCCGCCGCTGCCCAAGCGGCAGCCCCGGTCGGCCCAGCAGCCCGACGCCGGAGCACCTCCGGCGCCCCCGGCCGGACCGGCGCAGCCGGGCCCAGGCGCCCAGGGCGCCCCGCCGGCCCAAGGCGGCCAGCCGGGCCAGGGCGGCCAGCCGGGCCAGGGTGGCCAGCCAGGGCAAGGCGGGCAGGAACGGCGCCCGGGCGGTCCCGGGATGGGCGGGCCGCCCTGGCAGGGCCAGGCCCCGCCGCAGCAGCCGCCGCGCCCGCCGCAGCAGCCCCCGGCCGGTCAGCCGATCCAGCCGCTCAACGGCGAACCGCCGCTGACGCTGTTCCGGGATCGCCGCGTGGTCATGCTCCAGCCGGGCACCGAGCTGGACCGCTTCGGCGAACCCGCCGGGAACGTCACCTACGCCGCGCGGACGCCGTACAGCCAGCGGTCGCTTCCGCCGCAGTGGGCGCAGCGCAGCTACGTGGCGTACCGGGTGCAGCGACCCCTCCAGGCGCTGCGCGGCGTCGCCGTGCCGTGGTTCGAGCAGCCCGGCGGCGGCACCGCGTTCGTCCTCCCCGCGGCGGTCAACGACCTGCTCGCCGACGGCGCGCTGGTCGAGATCCCGGGCAACGAGGTCCAGCGCCCGCCCATGGAGTGAGCCACCCGTGTCCCCCGGCCCACCGCCGGGGGACACGGGCGCCGGCCCCACCTCCCGCCCTGCGCGGCCGTCCGGCGAACATCCGGACGCCTTGGGCGCGGGCGACGTCGCGGCGCTTCTCGGTGGTGTTGCCGTAGGAGGTGTCCTCCGGCGCGGCGCCCAGCGCCAGGCACAGGTCGATCCCACCGGGCTGACGACGTCGAAGGACGCACCGAGCGCGACCAGCTCGCCGACCACCTCGGGCGTGGGATTGGCCTTCACCGCGTAGCGGATCCGCCCGTCCGGCAACGCGGTCCGCAACTGCTGGTAGCGCTCCCGGACCACGGCGAGACGTGCCTCCCGCAGCCGGCGCCGCCCGAACTCCCGGCCGGATCAGCTTCTCCAGCAGCCCGCCGAAGTGACGACACAGTG
The DNA here is from genome assembly GCF_039542665.1 of Saccharopolyspora cebuensis. Lineage (NCBI taxonomy): Bacteria > Bacillati > Actinomycetota > Actinomycetes > Pseudonocardiales > Pseudonocardiaceae > Saccharopolyspora > Saccharopolyspora cebuensis. Next base: position 530,654 of record NZ_BAABII010000003.1, on the reverse strand, counting down.
GACACCCAGTCCGCGCAGTGGTGACCAACACACCCGCACCCCACTCGTCCGGCTGATCTTCGGCCAGGTGAGGGGCACCTTCACTCACCACCCGTTCGGGTATTTCTTGGCAGGAGCCGGACATCGGCTCGCGCGAATCGGGCCCCCGGCGGCGCTTCCCCGGCGACCGGCCCCGGGCTCCGACGGCCCCTGTGCTTCCGGCTGCGCTGCGGTTCGGTCTGCCGTAGGAGTGGGCCGACGCTGGGTTTTCGGGCCACCCTGTGGTTCGGGCTGCGCTGGGTTTCGGGCTGCGCTGGGTTTCGGGCCGCTCTGGGTGTCGGGCCGCTCTGGTGTCGGTTTGCGCTGCGGTCTGGGCTGCGCTGGGTTCCGGCTGCGCTGGGGTTCTTGGCCGCTCTGGGTTTCGGGCCGCGCTGGTGTTGTGGCTGCGTTGGGTTTCCGGCTGCGCTGGGGTTCCGACCGCGCAGGTCCTCGGCCGCGCTCGGATTCCGGCTGCGCCTGCCGGGCTGTCCCTGGGGTGTAGGCGGCCCCGGGGCCGGGGCAGGCGTGTTCCGGGGTCAGTCGTCGACGCGGAGGCCGTGGGCCGCTGCGAAGGCGAGCGCGGTGGGGGTGTCGACGCGGGCGCCGACGAGCTGGGCTTGGACGAGGGCGTCGGCGTCGAGGCGGGCGCCGCGCAGGTCGGCTTCCTGGAGCCGGGCGCGGTGCAGGCGGGCACCGGTGAGGTCGGCGTCGCGCAGGTCGCTGCGGCGCAGATCGCAGTCGCCGAGGTTGGCCTCGCGGAACCGAAGGCCGCGCAGGTCGAGTCCGCGCAGGTCGGCCCGGCCCATGCCGGTCAACGTCAGGTCGGTCTCGCGGAGGCGGATCGCGCGCAGACCGCAGTCCAGGAACGCCGAACCCAGCAGGCTGCAGCCGGTCAGCTCGGAACGGCCGAACACGGTGCGCTCGAAGCGACAGGAGCGGAACGCCGTCGCCCGGTGCGCGGAGTCCTTGAGGTCCGCGCCGCTGAAGGTGCAGTCGGTGAACACGCAGTTCTCGGTGCGCAGCCCGCGCAGGTCCGCGTCGCTGAAGTCGCAGCGCTCGAAACTCCGGCCGGACCACTGCTGCCCGGCCAGCACCGCATCCTCGAAGGTCTCGTCGACGGCGTGCACCGCACCAGCATGCCAGCAGGTGATCAGGGCACGACGACGACCGGTCGCACCGCCTCCACCACCAGGGTCGCGGGCACCGTGCCGAGCAAGCCGCCGCGCCGCCGCGAGCGGCCCACCACGATCAGGTCGGCGCGGTACTGCTCGGCGACCTGCTCCAGGCCCACCGCCGGATCACCCCGGTGGTGCACGAAGTCCCAGTCGATGTCGATCCACTTGAGGTGGGAGACGACCTCCTTCTTCAGTTCCTCCACCAGGCTCTCGGCCGCTTCGCTGGCCACCGCGACCCCCATCGGCGACCAGTAGGCCACGCCGCCCACCGCCTCGACGTAGACGAGCACCAGCCGCGCCCGCTCGCGGCGCGCCAGTCCCGCCGCCCACGCCGCGGCGTGGAAGCTGGCGGGGCTGCCGTCCATCCCGACGACGATGCCGCCCAGCCCGTCCTTGCCGATCTCGAATTCCCGCTCGGTCTTGTCGCCTTCGGCCACGCGGGAATGGTAGTGGGCCGGTGCCGGTGAGTCGGACGGATGCGACACACTCGAGATGTGAGCACTTCTCAAGACCTGGCGCGGCGCGCGCTGGAGGCCGTCGACCTCGACGGAGTGCTGGCCGACCTGCGCGAACTCGTCGCGATCCCCAGCGTCGGCGGCACCCCCGGCGAGCAGGAGGCCCAGCGGTGGTGCGCCGACCGGCTCGGCGAGCTCGGGTGCGCCGTCGATCACTGGCGCATCGACGTGCCGGAACTCGCGGCCCAGGACGGTTTCCCGGGCCAGGAGGCCGAGCGCGACGTGGCCTACGGCTGCGTGGCCACCACCGGCCCCGGCGAACCGGCGCTGGCGCTGTGCGGCCACACCGACGTCGTGCCGCCCGGTGACCTGGACCGGTGGCCGGACCGCGACCCGTACGCGCTGCGCATCCACGACGGCATCGCCGCCGGTCGCGGCACCTGCGACATGAAGGGCGGGGTCGCCGCGATCCTCGGTGCGGTGCGGGCGCTGCGGGCCGCCGGGATCACGTTGGCGCGACCGCTCGCGGTGCACGCGGTGGTCGGCGAGGAGGACGGCGGGCTCGGCGCCTTCGCGACCCTGCGGCGCGGGCACCGGGCCGATGCCTGCGTGCTGGCCGAGCCCAGCGCCGGGACGGTGGTCGCCGCCAACGGCGGGTCGCTGACCTTCCGGCTGGAGATCCCCGGCCAGGGCACCCACGGCTCGACCCGCTACCGAGGGGTGAGCGCGCTGGACGCGCTCGCCGGGCTGCTGCCGGTGCTCCGCGAGCTGGAGGCGCGCCGCAACGCCGATCCGGACCCGCTGGTCGCGCACCTGGAGATCCCGTACCCGCTGTCGGTGGGTGTGGCGCGCGCCGGGGACTGGGCGAGCACCGTCCCCGACCTGGCCGTCGCCGAAGGGCGCTACGGCGTCCGGATCGGCGAATCCGTCGACGCGGCCAAGGCGGAGTTCCACGACGCCATCGCCCGCGCGTGCGCGGCCGACCCGTGGCTGGCCGAGCACCCGGTGCGGGTGAGCTGGCCCGGCGGCATCTTCGCCAGCGGACGGTTGCCCGCCGGGCATCCGCTGCTCGCCGAAACCCAGGACGCCGCGGAGCGGGCCGGCGCTCCCCGACCGACCCCGGTCGGCGCGCCCTACGGCACCGACCTGCGGCAGTACGCGGCGGCAGGCGTGCCGACGCTGCAGTACGGCCCCGGTGACGTGCGCTACGCGCACGCCCACGACGAGCACGTCTCCATCGCTGAACTGGAGCAGGCCACCCGCGCCTACGTCCTGCTCGCCCTGCGACGCTGCGGCGTCGCCTGACCGCCCGCCGTGGAACCACGTCGCATGGCGGTGCGGGCGGCCCGCAGCGGTGCGCGCTGAGCAGGTCGTGGCTTCGCCGCCGTGGGAATCGGTGAACCAGGTTCCACAGTGGAGCCCCCGACGATGCCGCCGGGACGGACGAGAAGCTCCGCAGGACGCCCCCTGATCACCGCCGATGTCCCGGAGGCGCACGGACGATGATCACACCGCCCAGGATCACCGCCGAGGTCGCCGCGCCGTGCGCCGATCCCCCGTCGCGGTGCGCTGCGCCGCACCGCAGGACCGCCCGGGCCGCACCGCAGGACCGCCCGGGCCGCACCGCAGGACCGCCCCGGCTCCGCACCGCAGGACCGCCCCGGCTCCGCAGCGCTGAGCCCGGAGCCGGGCACCGGGCCGGTGCGGCGACGACGCCGTGGGACCACGGGCGTGGACCTCGCCTGTTGCGCGGATTCCGGAGAGGACCCGGGTGCGGCCGGTATGCCGGCCGACCGCACCCGGGCCACGAGGTGCTGGTCCACTGGTTCCGCGCGTCACCTGGTGAGCCCGTCCTGGGAGGGGATGGACAGCTTCGGTGTGACGCGGGTGGACCGGCACCGGGTCTCGATGCGGCACATCGTGCGCGCCGCGCCCCGGATCGTGCCGCGGCCGGGCGGGAACCCTCGTCGTTTCAGTGGAAGTCCCGGGACGTGGTGGGAATCCGGACGTCCAGCTTCTGCAGGTGGTCGGCGCGCAGGTTGATCACCCCCTCGGCCCGTTCCACGATGCCGCGCACGAGCAGCGCCGCGCTGGTCCGGCCGACCTTGCGGTAGCGCGCCCACAGCCCCGGCGAGCACATCACGTTGATCATCCCCGTCTCGTCCTCCAGGTTGAGGAAGGTGATCCCGCCCGCCGTCGCCGGCCGCTGGCGGTGGGTGACGGCACCGCCGACCAGCACCCGAGTACCGTGCTCCACTTCGGACAGCCGGGCCGCGCTGAGCGCCCCGCGTTCGTCCAAGCGCGCCCGCACGAACTGCACCGGGTAGCTGTCCGGGGACACCCCGGTGGCCCACACGTCGGCGGCGGCCAGCTCGACGCCGTCCATCCCGGGGAGCGCCGGGGCCTCGGCGGCGACGGTCGTACCGGGCAACCGGTCGCGGCGATCGGCTGCCGCCGCCGCGGCGTTCCACAACGCCTCCCGGCGGGAGAGGCCGAAGCAGCCGAAGGCTCCCGCCGTGGCCAGCGCCTCCATCTGCGCGGCGGACAACTCCTGGCGCCGCGCCACGTCGGCCATGTCCTGGAAGGGGCCGCCCGCATCGCGCTCGGCGACGAGCTGCTCGGCGAGATCGTCACCGAGCAGCCGCACCGAGCCCAGCCCCAGCCGGACCGCCTCGCCCCCGGTGCTGCTCCCCTCCGGTTCCAGGTCGGCGCGGGCGCGGCTGGCGTTGACGTCCGGCCCGCGCACCACCACCCCGTGCCGCCGGGCGTCGGCCACCAGCGACTGCGGGGAGTAGAAGCCCATCGGTTGTGCCCGGAGCAGCGCCGCGCAGAACGCCGCCGGGTAGTAGTGCTTGAACCAGGAGCTGGCGAACACCAGCAGCGCGAAGCTCAGCGCGTGGCTCTCCGGGAAGCCGTAGTTGGCGAAGGCCAGCATCCGCTGGTAGATCCGCTCGGCCAGTTCCGCCGAGATGCCGTTGGCCGCCATCCCCTCGAACAGCCGGCCCCGGATGCGCTCCATGCGCTCGGCGGAGCGCTTGGCGCCCATCGCCCGGCGCAGCTCGTCCGCCTCCGCCGGGGAGAACCCCGCGACGTCCACGGCGAGCTGCATGAGCTGCTCCTGGAACAGCGGGACACCGCAGGTCTTCTGCAACGCCCCGGCCATCAGCGGGTGCTCGAAGTCCCAGTCCTCCTGCCCGTTGCGGCGCCGGATGTACGGGTGCACCGAGCCGCCCTGGATCGGCCCGGGCCGGATCAGCGCCACCTGCACCACCAGGTCGTAGAACTCCCTCGGCCGGAGCCGGGGCAGGGTGGCCAGCTGGGCGCGGCTCTCCACCTGGAAGACCCCGACCGCGTCGGCGCGGCGCAGCATCGCGTACACCTCGTCGTCGGCCAGGTCCAGCTCGCCGAGGTCGACCCGCACGCCGTGGTGCTCGGCGACCAGGTCGATGGCGTAGTGCAGCGCGGACAGCATGCCCAGGCCCAGCAGGTCGAACTTGACGAGGCCCACCGCCGCGCAGTCGTCCTTGTCCCACTGCAGGACCGTGCGCCCGGGCATCCGCGCCCACTCCACCGGGCACACCTCGCTGACCGGCTGGTCGCAGATCACCATGCCGCCGGAGTGGATGCCAAGGTGCCGGGGGAAGCCGATCAGCTCGTCGGCCAGCTCGCGCACCGGCCCGGGGATCCCGGAGTCCTCGGGCAGCGGTCCCCAGTGGTCGATCTCCTTGCTCCACGCGTCCTGCTGCCCCGGCGAGTGGCCGAGCGCCCGCGCCACGTCGCGGACCGCCGACTTGGGCCGGTAGCTGATCACGTTCGCCACCTGGGCGGCGTGCGTCCGGCCGTACCGGGTGTAGACGTGCTGGATCACCTCCTCGCGGCGGTCCGATTCGATGTCCAGGTCGATGTCCGGCGGCCCGTCGCGTTCCGGGGCGAGGAACCGCTCGAAGAGGAGCCGGTAGCGCACCGGGTCGACGTTGGTGATGCGGAGCGCGAAGCACACCGCCGAGTTCGCCGCCGAACCCCTGCCCTGGCACAGGATCCCGGCCCGGCCGCAGAACGCCACGATGTCGTGCACCACCAGGAAGTAGCCCGGAAAGCCCAGCTCCTCGATGATCGCCAGCTCGCGCTCGATCTGCCGGTACGCCTCGGGGTTCGCCGCGGGCGGGCCGTAGCGCTCCCGCGCGCCCCGGTGGGCCAGCTCGCGCAGCCAGCTGTCCTCGGTGTGCCCCGCCGGGACGTCGAACGGCGGCAGCTCCGGAGCGACCAGCCGCAGGTCGAAGGCGCATTCCCGGCCCAGCTCGGCGGCCCGCCGCACCGCGTCGGGATGGCGGGCGAACAGCTCGGCCATCTCGTCGCCGGACCGCAGGTAGTGCCCCGCCCAGGCGGGCAGCCAGCCGTCCATCTCGTCCAGGCTGCGCCGGGCCCGGATCGCCGCCACCGCGGCGGCCAACCGCGCCCGGTGTGGCGCGGCCAGGTGCGCGCCCGTCGTCGCCACCGCGGGGAGACCGGCCGCCGCGGCGAGCTCGGCGAGGGCGTCGTTGCGCGCCGAATCCAGCGGCAGGCCGTGGTCGGTGAGCTCGACCGCCACGTTGTCCCGGCCGAACAGCGCCACCAGCCGGTCCAGCTCCCCGGCCGCCGCCTCCGGCCCGGAATCGGCCAGGGCGGCGCGCACCGCGCCCTTGCGGCAGCCGGTCAGCACCAGCCAGTGATCGTCCGCCTCGGCCGCCAGCTCGGCCAGGTCGTAGACCGGGCGGCCCTTCTCCGCACCGCGGAGCTGGGCGGTGCTGATCGCCCGGCACAGCCGCGCGTAGCCCTCCGGATCGCGCGCCAGCACCAGCAGGTGCCCGCCTTCCGGATCGGCCACGCCGTTCTGCGGTCCCCGCAGCCCGAGGCTCAGCTCGGCGCCGAACACCGTGCGCACCCCGTGCTCCGCCGCCGCCTCGGCGAACCGCACCACCCCGTACATGCCGTCGTGGTCGGTGAGCGCGATGGCCTCCAGCCCCAGCCGCGCCGCCTCCGCCGCCAGTTCCTCGGGGTGGCTCGCGCCGTCGAGGAAGCTGAAGTTGGAGTGCGCGTGCAGCTCCGCGTAGGGCACCGCGGGCACCTCGCGCGGGGGCGGCGCGGGCGCGGGACCACCCGCCTCCGGCGGCGCCCCGGCAGGTGCCGGGCGGCCGGACAGCGCGCGCTCCAGTTCGGACCACGTCCGGGGCGGGTTGAACCAACTCATGGGACCAGTGAACTCCTGTTCGAACCGCGATCGCCAGCAGCGGCGCCGATGTCCACTCGAACGAGTGTTCGGCTACCGGTAGGCACCGTGCCCCCACCAGCGCTCGCCCTCGTGCACCAGCAGCAGCGCGACCTCGTCCGCCTCCGGACCCGCCGCGTCCGGGGCCAGCACGACCTGCACCCGCGCCACCGAACGCGGCGGGACCTGCGACGCGGGGGTCAGCTCCCCCACCGCCAGCAGCTCGACCCACCAGCGCTCGGCGACCGGCCACGGCCCGGCCCACCCGGTCACCTCCCGGGACCGGCCGCCCGCCACCACGCGGTGCGGTGCCGCGGTCAACCGGTGCCGCTCGGTGAAGCCGACCGGAGCGCCCTCGGCGTCGAGCACGTCCACCGGCCACGGCGACTCCGGCAGCACCGAGGGCGACGGCGCCGGGAGCCGCCCCGGCCAGGGGTGCTCCGGCTCCAGCGCGGGACGCCGCTCGTCGCCCCACCGCACGAAGCGCACCCGGTCGCGCTGGTCCCGACCGCCGCCGAGCACCGGGGTCAGGACCGCGTCCGGGCCGAGCATCCCCTGCACCCGGGCGAACGCCCGCCCGGCGCGGGCATCGGCCTCCCCGGTGGCGGCGTCGAGCAGGTCGAGCTGCAGCGCACCCGCGCCCACCACCTCGTCCGGGAACAGGCCCAGCACGCTGATCCCGGCCGTCGGACGCGGCTCGCCGCGCCGGGAGTTCAGCCAGCCGTCCAGCTGCCACCGCACCCGGTCGGCGGTCGCCGCGGGGGTCAGCGGATCGGCGCACCGCCACACCCGGCGCAGCTCCTCGCCGTTCTCGGTGCGCGCCGAGATGGCCAGCCTGGTGCAGGCCAGCCCGCGCTCGGCCAGCTCGGCGTGCAGCCGGTCGGCCAGGACCTTGGCCGCGAACGCCGCGGCGTCCACCCGCTCGACCGGCGGGTCGAGCTGCTCGGTCACCGCCAGGTCCGGCGGCGGCTCGCGGCGCAGCGCCGGGCGTTCCTCCAGCCCCGCCGCGGCCCGGTGCGCCACCAGCGCGACGGCGCCGAACCGGGTCAGCACGTCCGCGGCCGGCAGCGCGGCGAACCCGCCGAGGGTGCCGATGCCCAGCCGCCGCAGCAGGTCCACCAGCCCGCCGTCGACCTCGTGCGCCGGGAGCTGGTCGAGCTCCTCGATCCCCAGCGGTGCCAGGAACTCCGCGCTGCCGCCCGGCTCGACGACCGCACCGCGCCGGGCGGCCAGCACCGCCGCGAAGAACCCGTCCGCGATGCCCGGCAGGCACTCCACCCCGATCCGGGCCTCCACCTCGTCCACCAGCCGCTCGGCGGCGGACTCCTCACCGCCGAAGTAGCGGGCCGGGCCTTTCACCGGCATCGCCAGCAGTCCCGGGCGCACCACCTCCACCCCGGGGACCAGGGCCTCGACGGCGAGCACCACCCGCTCGAAGCACCGCGCGTCCCGCGCCGGGTCGTGCTCGTGCACCAGCAGTTCCGGGCAGCGCCCCTGCGCCTCCCGGCGGCGCATCCCCCGGCGCACCCCGGCCTCCCGGGCGGTCGCCGAGCAGGCCACCACGCGGTTCGCCGCGAAGACCGCCGCGGGCACCAGCGGGCCGAAGCCGCCCTCCTGGGCGGCGGCGACCACCGGCCAGTCCGGGCACCACAGGACGAGCCGCCGGGGCCGGTCCGGGGTGTCGGTCGCGGGGGTCATCCGACCACCGGCCGCAGTCGCGCGATCCGCTCCGGCTGCTCCTCGGCGAGGCGCGCGGGAGCGCCGTCCCGACCGGGCAGCAGGAGGCGGCAGGAACGCGGGCGGGACGCGGCCCCGCGTCCGCTCGCCCGCACCGTGACGGCGCGCTCCCGCAGGTGGCCGTGGCCCCGGCCGAGGCCGCGCCACCGGGCGCCCGAGCAGTCCAGCCGCACGTCGGCACCGGGCCACGGGCCGAAGGGGACCAGCACGGCACCTCGGTTGCGGGCGCGCGCGGAGAGCCTGCGGGCGTCCTGGTCGGCCAGTCGCCGGGTTCCCCCGACCACGACCAGGTCGACGCCGTCGAGCAGCGCCGCGACCACGGCGGCGGGTTCCGCCCCGGGGTCCGGGACCACGGCCAGCCGGGACACCGCCACGCCCGATTCGGCCGCCGCCACCAGGTTGGTCCCGGGCAGGCCGACCACCGCCGCCCACGAGCCGCTGGCGGTGGCCTCGGACAGCAGCGCGAAGAGCAGGGACACCGAATCGTCCACCGCCACCGTGCTGCCGCGGCGCAGGCCCGGCCACGGCAGCACGGCGGCGAGTTCCGCCCGCGCAGGCAGCATCCGACCCGCATCGGAGCCGCCCTCGGTCCCGGCGGCGGGAAAACCCACGGACACCCCGTTAGCCGTGGACACCCCGTCCAGCGCCGCCAAAGACGCCATCGCGGACATCGCTGCTGCCTCCCCACATCGCGACCGCATGGGTGCCCGACCCCGGCCCGGGCACCCATCCGCCGCCGTGGGGAAGACAGCGGCGGAGCAGCACTGCGCCTGCACCCAACGCAGCGCCGCTCCTGATCGAAGCGACCACCCCGACCCGGCCACTTCGATCTTCGAACCTCAGTTCGAACACCTTGATTAAACCCCGCGCCCTACCTCGCCGTCAAGGCGCGGGCGAACGTCAGTTCGAATCCACTCGAACGGGTGGCATACACGCAGGTGAGGGGCACCTGCATCCGACTATGCCGGATGCAGGTGCCCCTCACTCAGAACCCTGCGGGACGGGCGCGCCACCCGTTCGTGACGTGAGTGAGGGGCACCCTGTACCACGTCACTTGGTACAGGGTGCCCCTCACCTCGGTCAGTGGGCGAAGTGGCGGGTGCCCGTCAGGTAGAGGGTGATCCCGGCGGCCTCGGCGGCGGCGGTGACCTCGGCGTCGCGGACCGAACCGCCCGGCTGCACCACCGCCCGCACGCCCGCGTCGAGCAGCACCTGCAGGCCGTCGGCGAACGGGAAGAAGGCGTCGGACGCGGCCACCGAGCCCTGGGCGCGGTCCCCGGCGCGGGAGACCGCGAGCCGCGCGGAGTCGACCCGGTTGACCTGGCCCATGCCGACGCCGACCGTGGCGCCCGCGTCGGCCAGCAGGATCGCGTTGGACTTCACCGCGCGGCAGGACCGCCAGGCGAACTCCAGGTCCGCCAGCGTCGCCTCGTCCGCCGGGTCGCCGGTGGCCAGCGTCCAGTTCGCCGGGGAATCGCCCTCGGCGTCGAGCTCGTCCGAGCCCTGCACCAGGACACCGCCGGACACCGCGCGCATCTCGACCCGGCCCGGGCTCGGCGGCTGGGCGGTCAGGATGCGGATGTTCTTCTTCCGGCTGAGCACCTCCACCGCGCCCTCGGCGAAGCCCGGCGCCACGACGACCTCGGTGAAGATCTCGGCGACCTGCTCGGCCATCGCCACCGACACCTCGCGGTTGGTGGCGATGACGCCGCCGAAGGCGCTCACCGGGTCGCACTCGTGGGCCTTGCGGTGCGCGGCGGCGAGGTCGTCGGCGACCGCGATGCCGCACGGGTTGGCGTGCTTGATGATCGCGACGCACGGGGCGGCCTGGTCGTGCGCGGCGCGCCAGGCCGCATCGGCGTCCACGTAGTTGTTGTAGGACATCTCCTTGCCGTGCAGCTGCGCGGCGGCGGCCAGGCCGGTGGCCTCACCGCCCGAGACGTACAGCGCGGCGGGCTGGTGCGGGTTCTCGCCGTAGCGCAGCGAGGAGCGGCGCTCCCAGGTCTCCCCGATCCAGCCGGGGAACACCGAGTCGTCCCCGGTCGGCACCTTGCTCATCCAGGTCGCCACCGCCACGTCGTAGGACGCGGTGTGCCGGAACGCCTCGGCGGCCAGGTCCACCCGCTCGGCCGTGGTGAAGCCACCGCCGCGGACCTGCTCCAGCACCCACTCGTAGCGGCTCGGGTCCACCACGACCGCGACGTTGGCGTGGTTCTTCGCCGACGCGCGGACCATCGCCGGCCCGCCGATGTCGATCTGCTCGATGACCTCGTCCTGCGCGGCACCGGAGGCGACCGTCCGCACGAACGGGTAGAGGTTGACGACCAGCAGCTCGAACGCCGCGATGTCGAGGTCCCGGAGCTGCTGCGCGTGCTCCGGCCGCCGCACGTCGGCCAGCAGCCCGGCGTGCACCCTCGGGTGCAGCGTCTTGACCCGGCCGTCCAGCGCCTCCGGGAACCCGGTGAGCTCCTCGACCGGGGTCACCGGCACGCCCGCGTCGGCGAGGGTGCGGGCCGTGCCACCGGTGGAGACGATCTCGACACCGGCGGCGTGCAGCCCGGTGGCCAGCTCCAGCAGCCCCGACTTGTCCGACACGCCGATCAAGGCGCGGCGGACCGGCTTGCGCTCCTGGGGATTCGCGGTCACGGGATACTCACCTTCCGTCCCTGCACGGTCCAGCCGTGCAGCGCCAGCTTTTCCAGGGTGTCCACCAGCAGTCGCCGCTCGACCGCCTTGACCCGCTCGTGGAGGCTCGCTTCGTCGTCGTCGGGACGCACCTCGACCGCCTCCTGCGCCAGGATCGGCCCGGTGTCCACCCCGTCGTCCACGACGAACAGCGTGCACCCGGTGATCCGGACGCCGTGCTCCAAGGCGTCCCGCACGCCGTGCATCCCCGGGAACGAGGGCAGCAGCGCCGGGTGGCTGTTGAGGTAGCGGCCCGCGAAGCGGGTGAGGAAATCCGCGCCGACCAGCTTCATGAAGCCCGCGGACACCACGAGGTCGGGTTCGTGCTCGGCGCACGCCTCGGTCAGCGCGCGGTCCCACTCCTCGCGGGACGCGTGGTCCCGGACCCGTTCGACGAAGGTCGGGAGGCCGGCGCGCTCGGCGCGGGCCAAGCCCTCGATGCCCGGGCGGTCGGCTCCGACGGCGACGATCCGGACCGGGTGGTCCGGGGCGGCGGTGGCGTCCAGCAGGGACTGCAAGAGGGTTCCGGAGCCCGAGACCAGCACCACCACCCGCGCCGGGCGGGACGTGGTGAACCGGTCGGGCTCCGAGCCAGGCGTACTCGGGTTCAGCGTTTCGCTCCTGACATGGGCGCGGCACGATCTCTTCCCGCAGCGTATGCGTCGACCGCCGGGGCGGTGGCGCCAGGGTGAGGTGCCGGTGGCGCAGCACTCAGCACCCGCTGCGGACCGCTGTCACCGATGGCCTGCCCGGCGCGGAACCTCGGCGGTCTTCTCGCTGCGCCGAGCGGCTCCCGCGGTACCGCCTAGGGGTTCTCCCAGAATGCGGCGGAGCCGCATGTGGTGGGGCCGTCAGCTCGCACCGCGGCCCGTGCTCGGACGTGACCGCTCAGCGGTCTTCTCGCGAGGACAGCGCCGACGCCGGGTACGTCGTGGGTACATCGATCCCGCAGCGGGAAGAGCCTGGGATTCCGCTACCCGCACCGCCATGCAAGCCATGGGCGAAAGCGGTCCTCAGTCCGGCCGGGCGTCCGGGGGTTCGGCGTCGGGGTCGTCGGGCTCGGCCGGGCGCTGTTCCGGGACGTCCGGTTCCTCCGCCGTCGCCGCCGGCTCGCCGAACCACGCGACGAGCAGCGCCGGAACGGCGAGCCAGAACAACGTCATCACGCCCACCGATCCCGGGTGCAGCGACACCGGACCGAAGTCGCCGCCGCCCAGCCGCCCGCCCGCGACCGCGGCGGCCACCAGCGCTCCGACCGACACCACGACGGCGGCCAGCCCCGCGGCCAGCAGCCGGGGAGCGAGGTCGTCGTGCACCCGCAGCGCCGCGAGGCCGACCAGCGCGCCGAGCGCGACCGGGGCGGCGAGGACCACCAGCCACCAGGGCGAGGACTCCTGGGCGGGCAGCACCGCCAGCAGCGGCAGATCGGGCACCGGGCCCGGCGTGGACAGCACCGGCCGGACGTGCAGGGCGCCCAGCGACAGGCCGGGGCCCGCGGCGAACGCCCAGCTCCCGATGACCGCGTTGGGCACGTAGAGCACCGAGAGCAGGGTCGCGCCGATCGCCGCACCGGGTCCGCCGAGACCGCGCAGCACCGCGGCCATCTCCCCGGCCGCGACGAGCACGGCCAGCAGCAGCACCGATCCGCCGACCGCGAGGGCCCCGGCCAGCGCGAGCACGCCGATCCGCAAGCCCGACCACACGTGCGCCTCGACCCGCCCCCACACCAGGTAGATCAGGCCGCAGCGGTTGGCCAGCCCGGCGGTGGCCGCGACGGTGCCGAGCAACCCGCAGCTCAGCAAGGCGTCGACCGGCAGCGCCTGCACCGGGCCGCGCACCAGCAGCGCCAGCGCGACGCCCGCGAGGGCGTGCACCGCGCCGAACACCGCGATCACCGGCCACGCCTGGTCCGGTCGGCGCAGCCGGAGCCGACGGGCGAGCGCGCCCGCCGCGACGGCGACCAGCAGCGCGAGACCGCAGGTGGGCAGCAGCGGGAGGACGCCCAGCGGGGCGCCGTCGATGGTCAGCGACACCTGGTGGGCGGCCAGCCAGCCGGGCAGCGCCACCAGCAGCAGCGCGGGCAGGTCGACGTCCGCGCCGGGGGCGGTGGCCACCGCGAAGGCGAGCAGCCCGACCACTCCGAGGTAGCCGGTCAGCAGCACGCCCAGCGCCGCGGCCGGGAGCAGCAGCCAGCGACCGAGGGCCCGTCGACCTGGGATTTCGGCGATGGCGTGCGGGATCTGGGCGAGCAGCGACACGCGGCGAATGTCGCACCGGGCTCGCAGCGGACCGCCCGCAACACGCCGCCGCATCCGCCCATCGGGCGACTCCGCCCCGAACGCGCGCACGCGCGGCCGAGCGGGCTCGACCGCGCGTGCGGAGGTGGATCAGAAGCCGGAACCGCCGGGGTGCGGCATCTTCTGGGTGCCGGACGGACCGCCGGACTGCCCGCCCTGGGACTGCTGGCCTTGGCCCTGCTGACCTTGCGCGGGCTGACCCTGCGGGGGCTGGCCCTGCGGGGGCTGGCCCTGCGCGGGCTGGCCCTGGGGCGGCTGGCCGGGCGGGAACGGGGCCGGTTGGCCCTGCTGCGGCGCGCCGGGCGGGTTCGAGCCCGGGTTCCAGCCGCCGGGCTGCTGGTTCCACGGCGGCGGTGGGATCGGCGGCTGACCACCCTGCTGGCCGCCCTGCTGCGGGGCGCCCGGCTGCGGCCCGGTCTGCGGACCACCCTGCTGGGGCCCGCCCGACTGGGGCCCGGACTGCTGCGGCCCCGTCTGCTGCGGCCCCGTCTGCTGGGGTCCCGTCTGCTGCGGCCCCGTCTGCTGGGGTCCGGTCTGCGGGCCGCCGGGCTGCTGCGCGAACTGGCCGGAGCCGGGGCCGCTGTTCCACGGGTGCGGTCCGGTCGCCGAGGCGGGCACCCGGGTCGTCCCCGGTTCACCGCGCGCACCGGGGCGCTTGACCAGGCCCTGCTCGAACAGCAGCAGCGCCACCAGCGCACCGGCCTGGGCGATCTGGAGCAGCAGGAGCACCACCACGATGCCGCCGGAGGCACCGCGCACGAGGTCCTGGAGGTGCGCGAACATCCCGTAGACCGCCAGCGGGGCGGCCCAGTACAGCGTGTCCGGCGCCTTGGGCAGCAACCGGATGCCCGCCAGCGCGGCGGCGACGATCGAGGAGAACCCCGTCATCCCGCCGACGAGCACGCCCGCGGTGTCGCTGAAGAAGCCGATCAGGTAGCCGACCACGCCGGCGCCGGCCGCCACCAGCAGCAGGATCCCGTCGAGGTCCTTCCTGAATCCGGATGAGGCCGCCGGTTTCGGTCCGGACGGGGGCGGTGGGTAGGACATGGTTCTCGGACTCCTCGGGGTATTGGGGGCCGGTTTTCGACGGTATCGGACCGCGTCCGGCGTGTCCGGAAGTGATCGTTTCAGCGGGCTTAAGGACTGCTCAGCACGAGCTGCGCGGAAGCGGGACCTCGGCGGAGCGAGGTCGGGGGCGCCTCGCTCCGGGGCCCGGACAGCAGGCGGGGGCCGGACACCTGATCCAGGTGCCCGGCCCCCGACAACGGCTCGAACGGTGGCGTTCAGCCCTTGATGATCGAACGCATCAGCCCGGCGGTCTCGCTCGGCGTCTTGCCGACCTTGACGCCCGCGGCCTCCAGCGCCTCCTTCTTCGCCTGGGCGGTGCCCGACGAACCGGAGACGATCGCGCCCGCGTGGCCCATCGTCTTGCCCTCCGGCGCGGTGAAGCCCGCGACGTAGCCGACGACCGGCTTGGTGATGTTGGCCTTGATGTACTCGGCCGCGCGCTCCTCGGCGTCGCCGCCGATCTCACCGATCATCACGATGGCCTCGGTCTCCGGGTCGTCCTGGAACGCCTGGAGCGCGTCGATGTGGGTGGTGCCGATGATCGGGTCACCGCCGATGCCGACGCAGGAGGAGAAGCCGATGTCGCGCAGCTCGTACATCATCTGGTAGGTCAGCGTGCCCGACTTGGACACCAGGCCGATCTTGCCCTCGCCGGTGATGTCGGCCGGGATGATGCCCGCGTTGGACTTGCCGGGCGAGATGATGCCGGGGCAGTTCGGCCCGATGATCCGGGTCTTGTTGCCGGTGGCGCAGGCGTGCGCCCAGAAGTACGCCGAGTCGTGCACCGGGATGCCCTCGGTGATGACCACGGCGAGGCCGATCTCGGCGTCGATCGCCTCGATCACGGCGTCCTTGGCGAACTTCGGCGGCACGAAGACGACCGACACGTCGGCGCCGGTCTCCTTCATCGCCTCGCCGACGCTGCCGAAGACCGTGAGCTCCTTGCCCTCGATCTCGACGGTCTGCCCGGCCTTGCGGGCGTTCACCCCGCCGACGATGTTGGTGCCGGAGCGCAGCATCCGGGCGGTGTGCTTGGTGCCCTCGGAGCCGGTGATGCCCTGGACGATGACCTTGCTGTTCTCGTTGAGGAAGATAGCCATCGGTCTCACGCCCCCGCAGCCAGCTCGGCGGCCTTGTCGGCCGCGCCGTCCATGGTGTCGACCATCGTCACGACCGGGTGGTTCGCCTCGGCCAGGATGCGACGGCCTTCCTCGACGTTGTTGCCGTCGAGGCGGACGACCAGCGGCTTGGTGGCCTCGTCGCCCAGGATCTCCAGCGCCTGGACGATGCCGTTGGCCACCGCGTCGCAGGCGGTGATGCCGCCGAAGACGTTGACGAACACCGACTTGACGTCCGGGTCGCCCAGGATCACGTCGAGGCCCGCGGCCATCACCTCGGCGGACGCGCCGCCGCCGATGTCCAGGAAGTTCGCCGGCTTGACGCCCTGGTGGGCCTCACCGGCGTAGGCGACGACGTCCAAGGTGGACATGACGAGTCCGGCGCCGTTGCCGATGATGCCGACCTGGCCGTCCAGCTTGACGTAGTTGAGGTCCTTCGCCTTGGCCTTGGCCTCCAGCGGGTCCTCGGCTTCCTTGTCGACCAGCTCGGCGTGCGCGGGCTGGCGGAAGGAGGCGTTCTCGTCGAGGGTGACCTTGCCGTCGAGCGCGAGCACCTTGCCCTGCGGGTCCTTGACCAGCGGGTTGATCTCGACGAGGGTCGCGTCCTCGGCGACGAAGGTGTCCCAGAGCTGGACGATGATGTCGGCGACCTGGTCGGCGATCTCGGCCGGGAACTTCGCGGCCTCGACGATCTCGCGCGCCTTGGTGGCGTCGACGCCCTGGATCGGGTCGATGGCGACCTTGGCCAGCGCCTCCGGCTTGGTGGCGGCGACTTCCTCGATCTCCATGCCGCCCTCGACCGACGCCATCGCCAGGAAGTTCCGGTTGGCGCGGTCCAGCAGGAAGGAGAAGTAGTACTCGTCGGCGATGTCGGACGCGACGGTGACCAGGACCTTGCGGGTGACGTGGCCCTTGATGTCCAGCCCGAGGATGGCCTCGGCCTTGGTCTGCGCCTCGTCCGGGTTCTCGGCCAGCTTCACGCCGCCGGCCTTGCCACGGCCCCCGGTCTTGACCTGGGCCTTGACTACTACGGGCCCGCCCAATTCCTCGGCGACTGCCTTGGCCCCTTGCGGGTCGGTGGCCACGGAGCCGGGCAGCGTCGGCACTCCGTGGGAGGCGAAGAGCTCCTTCGCCTGGTACTCGTACAGGTCCACTCGAGTCTCCTGCGACGTCGGTGTCGGACCCGGTGACGATATCGACCTGCGATGACGCGCGGGGCGCCGCACCCGGTGAACTGCCTCACGTGAGCAGCGCTTTTCCGCAGGTGGACACGTCAGGAGCAGGGTCGAGCCCTCGCCCTCCGGGGTCCCTGGTGACGAACAGAACAGCAATTCCCTATCACGGGCAGTGGTTTTCGCACGCCTTTTCGGACCTCGGTCGGCGCGCAATTCACCACCGCCGCGAGGTCCGGTCCGCCCCGATTCCGCCCGATTCCGGTCGCCGCCCGGCCACCGCCGCGGCGACCAGCAGCACGACGATCGCGGCGAGCCCGCACCACGTCCCGATCCCCGGGGACGATCCGTCGACGCGACCGGCGGTGATCGGCAGCTCGGCGACCCGGACCGCCACGACCAGCGCCGCACCGGCCAGCAGCGCCGCCGCGCGCGGCGGTCGGCACATCGGGGCGAGCACCGCGGCGCCGACGACGGCGACCAGGCCGACCACCAGGCCCCAGGACGCGGTGTCGAAGTCGGTGAAGATCCCCGGCGGGGCGTACCCGGGCGCGGTGAGCACCGGGAACGCGAACGCACCGGCGGCCGGGACCAGCGCCACCAGGACGGGCACCAGCACCGCGCGGCGCATCGCGATCTCGGTGAGGTCCACGTCGTCGCGCTCCACCGCCCCGGCCACCGCGGCGACCACCACGGCGGCGGCGGCCGGGACCACGGCGAGGCCGGCGGCCCACGCGCCCGCCCCGGCCCGGGCACCGACCTGGAGCCCGGCGAACACCGAGCCGAGCGCGCCCGCCGCGGCCATCGGCACCACGGCCCAGACCGCCGCCAGCACCGGCCGCACCCGCGCGGCGGAGCGCAGCTGCAGCGCCGCACCGACCGCGACCAGCACCAGCCCGGCGGGCCACAGCATCCGGCCCGGGTACTCGGTGGGGTCGCTCAGCCCGGCGGGCATCCGCAGCAGCGGGGTCAGCGCGCCGACCACCGCGAGCGCTCCCGCCACCAGCGCCAGCAGACCGGCCGTGCGGTGCAGCCGGGTCAGCGCGGGCAGCCGGAGGTCGTCGCCGGCGTCGGCGGTGCGGCGCGGCGCCCACGCCAGCACCGCCAGGGCGACCACCGCGCCGAGGCCCAGCAGCGGACCGGTGGTGATCCCGGCGGTCGGCAGCGCCGCGACCGCGAGCAGCGGGGGCAGCACGACCGCGGCCAGCGCGGCGGCGAGGCCGAGCAGGCCGCCCCGGGCGAACTCCCGGTCGCCCGAGCCCCCGGCGTAGGCGGCGGTGGTGGGCAGCGCGACGGCCAGCAGCAGGCCGCCGACCAGCACCGCGACCGGGGAGTCCAGCGCGGCGCGCGGCAGCAGGAAGGGATCGGCGGAGGTGAACGGGGTCAGCAGCACGCCGACCGCCCCGAGCACGCCGGCGAGCAGGCCGAGGGCGAGCGGCCCGCTCGCGGTCTCCTCGTCACCGCGCTCGCCGGCCGCGAGCACCCCGGCGACCAGCGCCGCGACGTGCCCGGCCAGCAGCAGCCACAGACCGACCCCGGGCGCTCCCGCGTCGAGCACCTCCAGCCGGAGCAGTTCCGGCCGGGCCGCCAGCCCGGCGTCGACCAGGAACTGGACGTCCAGGGCGAGGCGACCGGGGGCGAGGGCGGCGGCGCCGACCAGCACCGCGGACGCGGCGGTGGACCGGCCGGTGCGCAGCAGCGCGAGGGCCAGCGCGGGCGGCAGCAGGGCCAGCACGAGGAGCGCCGGCCAGGCCGTGAAGGCCGCCGAGGACTCGGCGGAGACCAGGCCGAGCAGCGGCCCGAGGCCCACCAGCAGGGCTCCGGCGGCGGCGATCACCAGCGCCGCGGTCAGCCGGGAGGACGGAGTGGACCGCGGCGCCACGGCTGTCGCCGGTGCACCGCCGGACGTGGGGCTTGGCCGCGCAGTCACCGCGCCGACGCTAGCAACCCGCGCGGAGCGGACGGACACCCCGAGGGGGCACGCGGACGGGGGAATCGCACGCACGGGAGAGGGACTCGATGGTCACCCTGAGGTGATCGCACCCGAACGGAGCACGTCAGGTTGCCCATCAAGCGGCTCTTTGTATGTGATCTGCGCCACAACTCCTTACTCGCGGGTATCTGGATCGAGGCACCTGTCGGGGCCTCCTGGTACCACCGGGCCCCCGACCTCCGATCACGTAGTCGCAGGCAGTGCACATCCCTGCCGCGCGGCCCCGGCCCCGCCGCGCGCCGGACGACCGGCGGACCACCACCACCGCCGACCACTCCCCGTGTCCGCGGGGCCACGATCCGGGATTTGCCCCTAGGGGATCAGCTTGGTTACTGTCCTCCGGTCCGTTGTCACGGTCTGATCACGAAAGTCAACGCCGGTTCCCCGACCGGTAGTCGGATCCCCCGTCCGACGTCGTGATCGGACTCCCCGAGGCGGAAGGGCAGGCCTTGTCTCAGCACCGCTCCCCCAGCGGCGAACGACCTTCTCCGGTCCTGGCAGCGTCCCCCGACGCGCAGCGCGGCCGGAAAGCACCATCCACCGCATCGGTGTGGCGCGGCCGCGTGGTCGTGGCCGCCGTGGCCGCGGGCGCCTTCGCCGCCGCGGGCCAGTCCATCGCGGCGGGTGAAGGGCACGCGGCCACCGATCACGACGAATTCGACCCGCAGGGCGCGTCGGCCTCCTTCGGCAGCGCCGCGGACGACGTCACCTACGAAGGCATGGGTGGCGGCAGCACGCCCGAGGTGCTGCCCGTCGCGCACGCCACCGACAGCAACTCCGAGGTCGAGAAGCTCGCCAAGAGCACCCGCCTCGCCGAGGAGCGCGCCGCCGCCGAGGCCGCCCGCATCGCCGCCGAGAAGGAGGCGGCGCGGCCGAAGTACGTGGTCCCCGCGGAAGGCTGGTTCACCTCCGGGTTCGGCGGCCGCTGGGGCACCACCCACTACGGCATCGACATCGCCAACTCCAAGGGCACCCCGATCGTCTCCTTCGCCGACGGCGTGGTGATCGAAGCCGGGCCGGCGAGCGGCTTCGGCATGTGGGTCCGGGTCCAGCACGACGACGGCACGATCAGCGTCTACGGCCACATCAACACCATCACCGCCGACGTCGGCGACCGGGTGCAGGCGGGCGACCAGATCGCCACCATGGGCAACCGGGGCTTCTCCACCGGCACCCACCTGCACTTCGAGATCTGGAACGCCAGCGGCAAGAAGATCAACCCGCTGCCGTGGATGGAGGAGAAGGGCGTCTCCGTCTCCTGATCCGCCCGCCGCGCAGTAACGTGATCGGGTGACCGATCCGAAGCAGCTCGGCCCGGAGCAGCTAGGCGCCGTGCAGTTCGACGCCGTGCAGCGCACCCTGCTCAGCACCCTCCACGCGCGGGCCCTGGACCACCGCTCGGCGCGTCCGGTGCTCGGCGACGCCGAGGCCGCGCGGGTGGCCGACCGGCTCGGCGAGGACCTCGGCGACACCGGGATGAGCGGCACCGGCGCGGTGTTCACCGCGCTGCGCGCGAAGCTGTTCGACGAGCGGACCGAGCGGTTCCTCGCCGCGCACCCCGACGCCGTCGTGCTCAACCTGGGCTGCGGCCTGGACGCGCGGGCCTGGCGGGTCACCGTCCCGCCCGGGGTGCGCTGGTACGACGTGGACCAGCCCGAGGTCATCGCGCTGCGGCGCCGGGTGTTCGGCGAGCCGCCGCGCGGCGCGGACCACCACCTGCTCGCCGCCTCGGTCACCGACCCGGACTGGTTCGCCGAGGTGCCCGCCGACCGCCCGGTGCTGGTGCTGGCCGAAGGGCTCGCGCCGTACCTGGACGAGGCGGACGTGCTCGCGCTGCTGCGCCGGATCAGCACCCGCTTCCCGCGCGGTGAGATCGTCCTCGACGTGATCCACCCCTGGGTGGTGGCCCTGGCGCACCGGGTGTCGGCGCTGCGCCAGACCGGCACGACGTTCCGCTGGGGCCTCGGCGATCCGCGCGAGCTGACCGCGCGGGTGCCGGGACTGCGCCTGCTGCACCAGGTCCGGATGACGACCCGGCCGGAGCTGGACCGGCTCCCGATCGGGTCGCGGGTCGCCGCGCGGGTGGCCAGCGCGCTGCCCGGTCCGCGCGACGGGTTCCGGGTGCTGCGGCTGGCCTTCGAGCGCGAGCGGCGACCGGTGTCGCTGCGCGGCGCCCCGGAGACCATGCTCGCCACCCTGCGGCTGCGCGCCCTGGACGCCCGCGGCGCCGACCCGATCCTCGGCGACCGGTGGGCCGAACGCGCGGTGCGGCGGCTGGACTACGACTTCGACCGGTTCCGGAAGCTGGACCGCAATCCCGCGTCGGTCGCGATCCGCGCGCAGGCCCTGGACCGCGAGGTGCGGCGGGCGCTGCGGCCGGGGATGACCGTGCTGCACCTGGGCTGCGGCCTCGACGCCCGGTACGAGCGGATCGACCCGCCCGCCGACGTCGCGTGGTACGACGTCGACCACCCCGACGTGATCGCGCTGCGCCGCGCGGTGCTGCCGGTGGACGCGCCCGGGTACCGCGCCGTCGGCTCGTCGGTCACCGATCCCGCGCTGCTGCGGGGAATTCCCGGCGACCGGCCGGTGCTGGTGGTCGCCGAGGGGCTCACCATGTACCTGTCCGAACAGGACGGACGCGAGCTGCTGCGCCGGATCACCGCGCACTTCCCCGCCGGACACCTGATCTTCGACGCGTTCAACACCCTGGGCGTCGAGTTCTCCCGCCGGTTCAACCCCGCCGTGGTGGCCGCCGGAGCGCGCCTGGGGTGGGCCATCGACGACCCCCGGGAGCTGCCGGTCCCGGGCGTGGAACTCGCCGAGGAGTGGTCCTTCGACCAGGCGCCCGAGATCGCCCGCTTCTCCCCGCCGTTCCGGCTCTTCCTGCGCGCCTGGGGGCGGATCACCCCGCTGCGCCGGATGGGCCGCGTGCTGCACTACCGGTTCTGACCGCTGGCCTCACCACGCCGGATGACGGCGGGGCGTGTCCTCGTGGGGGCCCGGGCCGTCCCGGCTCCGGAGGCGAGCTGCGCTCCGGCGTCGACGACCGGGGTGCGTGACCCGGTGGTGCCGGTACTGGCACCCGGACGTCCGCCCCACCTGAACCACACCGCACCGGCCGCCCGACACGCCGACGCCACCCGTTCGCGCACTGAGTGAGGGGCACCCTTGCCCAAGTTACTGGGGCAAGGGTGCCCCTCACTCAGTTCCCCGTCGGGTGATGGCTGGTGTGGCGGCGGTCCGGTTAGAGCTTGGTGAGGGGGACGCTGCCGATGAGCATCAGGCGGACCGTGCCGGAGCTGCCGAAGTCGATGGTGGCGGTGGCGCGGGGGCCTTCGCCCTCGGTGGCCAGCACCGTGCCCAGGCCGTACTTGTCGTGGGTGACGCGGTCGCCCGCGGCGAGCTTGATGGCCACCGAGTCCTTCCAGCCGGTCGCCGGGGTGCTGCGCATCCCCCGCGCGGCGACCCCGGCCTGGGCCGAATCCCCGCCGGTGCGGTCGAAGCCGCGGCTGCCCCAGGTGCTGCGCACCTGCGGGGCGGCGCGTTCCGGCTCGACGCGGCGCCAGTCCAGCAGCTCCTCCGGGATCTCGGCGAGGAACCGCGACGCCGGGTTGGTCATCGGCTGCCCCCAAGCCGAGCGCATCAGCGCCCGCGACAGGTGGAGCCGCTGCCTGGCCCGGGTGATGCCGACGTAGGCCAACCGCCGCTCCTCGGCCAGCTCCGCCGGATCGCCCAGCGCGCGGTTGTGCGGGAAGACGCCGTCCTCCCAGCCGCTGCTGAACACCACCGGGAACTCCAGGCCCTTCGCGGTGTGCAGCGTCATCAGCGTCACCACGCCGTCGCCGGACTCGGGCAGCGAGTCCGCGTCGGCCACCAGCGACACCCGCTCCAGGAACGCCGACAGCGAGTCGTCGGCGGGCAGGCCCTCGGGTTCCGGCTCGGTGAGCGCGGCTTCGGCGTCCTCGGACGCCTCGCCCGCGGGCGCGCCGGCGCGGGCCTCGACGAACTCCCGGGCCACCGTGACCAGCTCGGTCAGGTTCTCCACCCGGGTGGCGTCCTGCGGGTCGTCGCTGGCCTCCAGCTCGCCCCGGTAGCCGGTGCGCTCCAGGATCGCTTCCAGCACCTCGGCCACGTCGGACTCCGCCGCCACCGCGTGCAGCTCGTCGAGCAGCGCGGTGAACTCCGCGACGGCCCGCCGCGCGCGGGTGCCGAGCAGCGAGGCGCGGCCCTCGGCGGCCTCCCGCAGCGCCGCCGCGAACGAGATCCGCTCCTGCTCGGCGTGCGCGGCGACCACGGCCTCGGCCCGGTCGCCGATGCCCCGCTTGGGCACGTTGAGGATGCGGCGCAGGCTCACCGTGTCCTCCGGGTTGTCCAGCACCCGCAGGTAGGCCAGCGCGTCGCGCACCTCGCGCCGCTCGTAGAAGCGCACCCCGCCGACGACCCGGTACGGCAGGCCCAGCCGGATGAACACCTCCTCGAACACCCGGGACTGGTTGTTGGTCCGGTAGAACACCGCGATGTCGTTGAACGTCGCGGCGCCCTCGTCGACCAGCCGGTCGATCTCGCCCGCCACGAACGCGGCCTCGTCGTGCTCGTTGTCGGCGACGTAGCCGACGATCCGCTCGCCGTCGCCCGCGTCGCTCCACAGCCGCTTGTCCCGCCGGTTCGGGTTGCGCTGGATCACCGCGTTGGCGGCGGACAGGATGGTCTGGGTGGAGCGGTAGTTCTGCTCCAGCAGGATCGAGGTGGCCTGCGGGAAGTCCCGCTCGAACTCCTCGATGTTGCGGATGGTGGCGCCGCGGAAGGCGTAGATCGACTGGTCGGCGTCGCCGACCACGCACAGCTCCGCCGGTTCCACGCCGCTGTCTGTGGTCGCGGTGCCGACCAGCTCGCGGACCAGGACGTACTGCGCGTGGTTGGTGTCCTGGTACTCGTCGACCAGCACGTGCCGGAACCGCCTGCGGTAGTGCTCGGCCACCGCCGGGTGGTCGCGCAGCAGCTCGACGGTGCGCATGATCAGGTCGTCGAAGTCCATCGCCTGCGACTCGGCCAGCCGCCGCTGGTAGGTCGCGTAGACCTGCGCGGCCTTGCGCTCGACGTCGTTGCCCGCCTGCTCGGCGGCCTCCTCCGGCCCGATCAGCTCGTTCTTGAGGTTCGAGATCTGCACCGCGAGGGTCCGCGCCGGGTACCGCTTGGAGTCCAGCTCCAGCTCCCGCGCCACCAGCGTGATCAACCGGCGCGAGTCGTCGCCGTCGTAGATCGAGAAGTTCGACGACAGCCCGAGGGTCTTGGCCTCGCGGCGGATGATCCGCACGCACATCGAGTGGAAGGTCGACACCCACATCGCCCCGGCCCGCCTGCCGACGAGCGCGGCCACCCGCTCCTTCATCTCGGCGGCGGCCTTGTTGGTGAAGGTGATCGCCATGATCTGCCCGGGGTGCGCGCCGCGTTCGAGCTGGTAGGCGATGCGGTGCGTGAGCACCCGGGTCTTGCCGGAGCCCGCGCCCGCCACCACCAGCAGCGGGCCGCCGGTGTGCACGACCGCCGCGCGCTGCTGCGGGTTCAGCCCGGTGAGCAGCGATTCACCTGAGTCGGAGCCACCGGACCCGGAGCCGGGAGTGCCGTCGGAACCCTGCGGGAGGTCGAAGAGGGTGCTCATCGTCCTTCCACGTTACCGGTCGCCCCCGACGGGCCCGCGCGTTCCTCCGGGACGCCTCGGGGATCGCCCCGGATGTCCCGGTCCGCGGCGGCGACGACGGTGGGGCGCGTGGTGGAGTGGATCGGGCGCCTCGACGCGTTCCTGACCGACCTGGTGGCGAGCGCGGCGGCGCTCGACCCGTGGGCGTGCGCGGCGGCGCTGTGCGCGGTGATCGCCCTGGAGGCGTCGTTGTTCGTGGGGCTGGTGGTGCCCGGCGAGGCGGTGCTGCTGCTCGGGGCGATCGCGCTCGGGCCCCGCTGGGCGCTGCTGGTGGTGGCGGCCGCGGCGCTGGGCAGCCTGCTCGGGCAGGTCGGCGGCTACTGGCTGGGCCGGGGGCTGGGGCCGGGACTGCGCGGCAGCCGGGTCGGCCGGGCGATCGGCGCCGCCCGCTGGGAGACCGCCGAGGCGGTGGTCCGGGACACCGGCGGCCGCGCGCTGATCACGCTCCGGTTCGTCGCCGTGGTGCACTCCCTGGTTCCCGCGGTGATCGGCTCGCTGCGGATGCCGTTCGCCCGCTTCCTGGTTCCCGCGGTGATCGGCTCGCTGCTGTGGGCCTCGGTGCACACCACCGCCTCGCTGCTCCTCGGGCAGGCGGCCGAGGCGATCGGCTACGGCTGGGCCGCCGCGGTGGTCACCGGTGCCGGGGTGGTCGCGGCGGGAGTGCTCCTGGTCCGCGCGCTGCGCAGGCAGCGCGCCGCCCGGCGCACCCCGGTCGGCTGACCGGCGCGGGGCGCGTCCAGCAGGTGGGAGAGCCGCCTCACCTGATGGCCCCGCCTCGCGGTGCTGTGGCAGACTGGTGGGGTGCTGACGCGGATGTACGAGTTTTTCTACGGGCCCCGGACTCCGGCGCCCGTGGCAGCGTGAGCACACACGATTACTACGACGCCCCGGAGTCCGCGGACTCGGGGCGTTTCGCGCATCCGGGCCGGGACGGGGCCGACGAGCCGGAGGACAACGCCCGATGAACGCCACCGTGGACGGTGACCAGCCGAAGTCCGACGCCGAGGAAGCCGCCGCCGCGATCGACGGCTTCCGCCAGGAGATCGACCACCTGGACGCGGAGATCCTGCGTCTGGTCAAGCGCCGCGCCGAGGTCTCCCAGGAGGTCGGCCGGGCGCGGATGGCCGCCGGTGGTCCGCGCATCGTCTACAACCGCGAGATGGACGTGCTGGCCCGCTACCGCGAGCTGGGCGCCGAGGGACGCGAGCTCGCGATGATCCTGCTGCGCCTCGGCCGCGGCCGCCTCGGCTGACCGACCCGCGCGCGGGGTGGCCGGGACGGACCCCGCGCGCGAATCCCCCTACCGGTCGCCGTGCTCGACCATGTCCCAGAACTCCCGGGCGGCGGGCGTGATCGGTGCCCGCCTGGTGATCAGCCACAGGTCGAGGTGCGCGGGCGGTTCGAGGTCGAGCACCCGCAAGCCCATCCGGCGCGCGACGGCCCCCCAGCCGTCGGTGAGGACGGCGCTGCCCACCCCGCCGGCGACCAGCGTCAGGACCTGCTCGCGGTGTTCGGTCTCGACCACCACGTCCAGGTCGATCCCCCGGCTGCGCATCTCCTCGATCAGCGACCGCATGCCGGTGCCGCGCGGCCCGGCGATCAGCCGCCTGCCCGCGAGGTCCTCGCGCCGGAGGGCACCCTCGGGCGCCGCGTCGTCGCCGCTGGTGATGAGCACGAACCGCTGGCTGCGCAACCGCCGCGTCACCAGGTCTGCGTCGTGCAGCGGGTGCGGGGTGCCGAGCACGCCGAGCTCGCAGGAGCCGGAGCGGACGATCTCGATGGTGCGCTCGGCGGTGGCCGCGGCGACGACGTTCACCGTGACACCGGGGGCCCGGCGCCCGAATTCGGCGATCAGGTCGCTGAGCGGGTCGATGGCGGGCGAGGGCATGCTGGCGATGTCGATCCGGCCGTGGCGCAGCCCCTTGACCGCGCTGATCGTCTCCCCGGCCACCTGGAGGTCCCGCAGCACCTGGCGGGCCGGTCCGACCAGGGCCCGACCGGCCTCGGTGAGCGTGACCCCCCGGCTGTGGCGGTGGAACAGCGGCGTGTCCAGCTTGCGCTCCAGCGCCTTGATCGCCTGCGACAGCGACGGCTGCGCCAGGTGCAGGTGTTCGGCGGCGCGCACGAAGCCCTCGTGGTCGACCACCGCCAGGAAGTAGCTCAACTGTCGTGAATCCATCCGACCCCTCCCGCGGCGAACAGGTGGAACCTATCGCCGGGGGAGCCAGGATGCCGTGGGCCTGTCGCCGCCGCGCTCGCGGCTCACACCGCGTGGTCGGCGGTCAGGTCCCGGTGGCGCGTCTCCGGCGACCACACCACCGCCACCACCGTGACCACCGCGCACAGCGCCACGTAGATCGAGATCGGCACCGAGGAGCCGAACGCGGCCAGCAGCCCCGTCGCGATGATCGGCGCCAGCGAGCCGGCCACGATCGACGCGAGCTGGTAGCCGATGGACGCGCCGGAGTAGCGCACCCGGGTGCCGAACAGCTCCGAGAAGAACGCCGCCTGCGGGCCGTACATCGCGCCGTGGAACACCAGCCCGATCGTGGTCGCCACCGTGATCACCGCGAAGGACTCGGTGTCCAGCATGGTGAAGAAGGGGAACGCCCACAGCCCGGTGCCGACCGCGCCCACCAGGTACACCGGGCGCCGCCCGACCCGGTCCGACAGCGCGCCCCACAGCGGGATGCTCGCGAAGTGCACCAGCGCCGCGATCAGCGAGGCGTTCAGCGCGATCCCGCGCGGCAGCCCGAGGAACGTGGTCACGTAGGTGAGCACGAACGACGTCAGCATGTAGTAGACGACGTTCTCGGCGAACCGGGCGCCCATCGCGGTGAGCACCTCGCGCCGGTAGCGGCGCAGCACCTCGACGACCGGCGGCTTGTCCGCGGCGCCGGTGCGCTCGGCTTCCGCCCGCGCGGCCAGGAACACCGGCGATTCCTCCACCGCCAGCCGCACCCACAGGCCGACCAGCACCAGCACGCCGGACAGCAGGAACGCGATCCGCCAGCCCCAGGCCAGGAACGCCTCCTCGGTCTGCACCGCGGCCAGCACCGCCAGCACCGCGGTGCCCAGCAGGTTGCCCAGCGGCACCCCGGCCTGCGGCCAGGACGCCCAGAAGCCCCGGTGCTTCGCCGAGCCGTGCTCGGTGACGATGAGGACCGCACCGCCCCACTCGCCGCCGATCGCGAAGCCCTGCACCAGCCGCAGCAGGGTCAGCAGCAGCGGTGCCGCCACCCCGACCGCCTGGTGGGTGGGCAGCAGACCGATCAGGAACGTCGCGCCGCCCATCATCACCAGGCTCAGCACCAGCAGCTTCTTGCGGCCGAGCCGGTCGCCGAAGTGGCCGAACACCAGACCGCCGATGGGCCGCGCGACGAAGCCGACCGCGTAGGTGACGAAGGCCAGCAGGGTGCCGATCAGCGGATCACCGGTCGGGAAGAACAGGCGGTTGAAGACCAGGGCCGCCGCCGAGCCGTAGAGGAAGAAGTCGTACCACTCCACGGTGGTGCCGACCAGGCTCGCCAGCACCACGCGACCGGTGCCGGTCCGCGCGGGCGTGCTGTCGGGTTCGGTGCGCATCGCGGGCGCCTCCTCGGGATCAGGGCCTTCTTCGACGTCCTCGTCGGCCGCGGCGGGACGGCCCTCAGTGCGCGGTCCAGCCGCCGTCCATCGCCATCGACGCCCCGGTGATCGAGCTGGTCCCGGGCCCGCACAGCCACACCACGAGCTCGGCGACCTCCTCCGGCTCGACCAGCCGCTTGACCGCGCTGCGGGCCAGCAGCACGTCCTCCAGCACCTCGGCCTCCGGGACCCGGTGCAGCTCGGCCTGCTCGGTGAGCTGCCGCTCCACCAGCGGCGTCCGCACGAAACCGGGGTTGACGCAGTTCGAGGTCACGCCGTAGCGCGCGCCCTCCAGCGCGATCGTCTTGGACAGCCCCTCCACCGCGTGCTTGGCGGTGACGTAGGCGGACTTGTACCGGGACGCGCGCAGGCCGTGCACCGAGGAGATGTTGATGACCCGGCCCCAGCCGCGCCGGTACATCCCGGGCAGCGCGGTCCGCACGATGCGGAACGGGGACTCCACCATCACCCGCAGCATCGCGCTGAACGTCTCCGGCGGGAACTCGTGCACCGGCGCGACGTGCTGGAAACCGGCGTTGTTGACCACCACGTCGGCCCGCTCGCCCAGCGCACCGGCGACCTCCGGATCGCTCAGGTCCACCACCCGGGCCTCCGCGCCGAGCTCGGCGGCCACCGCCTCCACCGCCTCCGCCGCGCGGTCGGCCAGCACCACCTCGGCGCCCGCCCCGACGAGCCCGCGCGCCACGGCGGCCCCGATCCCGCTGGCCCCGCCGGTGACCACGGCGCGTTTGCCGGTCAGCACGTGCTCCGGCGTGTGAAGGGCGCTCATACCCACGCAACCTAGGCGTGAGGCGCGTCTCAATCCAGCCCCGGAGCACAACCGTTTCCGCGTCCGGACCGCACGGGGTGCCGCCCCGGCGACCCCGCACCCCCGGTGCTCAGGTCTTCTCCGGGATATCACCCATACCGGGCAGGCCCGGGACAAGGCAGACTGGGGGCATGTTCATCATCGGAGTTGTCGCCACCCTCGTGACCCTCGTGGCGGTGCTGATCGGCGCCGGGCACGCGGGTTACCTCGGGATGCTGTCCTCGGCGGCCAAGAAGCGGCCCGGCGGACAGCCCGCGGTCGACTTCGCCAAGAAGCGGATGCCGTCGGCGGGCATCGGCCTCGGCATCGGGCTGCTCGCGCTGCTGTTCTCCCTCGGCGAGGGCGGCACCGACATCGTGGCCATCCTGCTCGCCGGTGGCGGTGGGTTCTACTCGCTGAAGCAGTTGCAGAGCACGCAAGCAAAGTTCCGCAACGGCCAGTTCTAATCTGTGCGGTGGTCTTTTTGCGGAGCGGTGCGGGTGGCGGAACCTCAGCGGCCTTCTCGCTCCGGGAGCCGCTCCTCATGTACAAGCGCGTACACAGCGTCGCGGCTGTCCTCGCGAGAAGGCCGCTGAGAACCCGCGGCGGTGCCAGTTGCGAGGGTGGGGCAAAGCGGAAGCGGCTTCGCCGCTTGCCTGACGGTGGTCGGGTTTGGCTCGTGCGTGGGCGCTTCGGCTTTGCCGTTTGCCTGACTGGGATTCCGTTTGGCGTGTGGGTGGGCGTGAACAACCTTTGATCAACTCGGGTGATGGGGGCGCGTCCGGGAGGATCATGGGGGGTCGGGGCACTACGATGTGACCATGACCACTCCGCCGGATGTCGACGTCGAGCGGGCGCTCGTGGTCACCGCGCACCCCGACGACGTCGACTTCGGCACGGCGGGGACGGTCTCGGCGTGGACCGGCGCGGGCATCGCGGTCACCTACTGCGTCTGCACCGCGGGTGATTCGGGGGCCTTCGAGGGCGTCCCGCGCGGCGAGGTCGCCCGGCTGCGCCAGGACGAGCAGCGGGCCGCCGCGGCTGCCGTCGGCGTCTCCGACGTGCGCTTCCTCGACCACCGGGACGGCCGGGTGGTCGCCGACCTCGGGCTGCGCCGCGACATCGCGCGGGTGATCCGGCAGGTCCGGCCGCAGCTCGTCGTCAGCCACTCGCCGGAGATCGCCTGGGAGCACCTCGTGGTCTCGCACCCGGACCACCGCGCGGTCGGGGAAGCGGCGCTGGCCGCGGTCTACCCCGACGCGCGCAACGAGTACGCCCACCCGGAGCTGCTCGACGAGGGCCTGGCGCCGTGGACGGTGCCCGCGCTGTGGCTCTCCGGTTCACCCGAACAGCGGATCAACCGCGCGGTCGACATCACCGATCACTTCGAAGCGAAGCTCGCCGCCCTCGCGGCGCACCGCTCCCAGACCGCGCACCTGGACGATCTCCGGGACACCATGCGGCAGCACCTCGAACGCAACGCGCAGCGGCACGGCCTCGCCGCCGGGCGCCTCGCCGAGGTCTTCCACGCGGTCGACACGTCGTGAACTCCGAGGACTACGCGGGATCGGGGGTTCCCATGCACCACGCACGCGCGTCCGCCCCGGACGACCGGGATCCGGACGCCGACGGGCTGCACGCCTTCAACCTGGGCATGGTGCCCGCCTCGGTCACCCCGCCGCGCACCTGGCGGCACGCCGCCTGGTTCGCCATCACCGCCTCCGCCGCGTCGCTGGGCGGGCTGCTGGTCGCCACCAGCATGCTGGTCGGCGGCGGCCACACCATCGACGGGCTGCAACTGCCGAGCATGCCGCGCGGCGGCGAGTACCCGCCGCTGCTGCGCCGCACCGACGCCCCCACCCCGCCCGCCTCGCCGGACTCCTCGGACCGGGCGCCCGCCGCGGTGCGCGACGAATCCGCCGGTCCGTCCCGGGCGCCCGTGCCCGCACCGCCCGCCACCTCGCGCCCGCCGGGCACCGCGCCCGCGGGCACCCCGACCGCACCGCCGCCCCCGGCGGTGATCCCGCCCGCGCCGGCCCCGGCCGGGACCGCGCCCGCCCCGCCGTCGGCGACCACCGCGCCGCCGGACCGGGAACCGCTGATCGAGCCGCTGCCCAGCCCGCTGACCGCGGAACCGGCCGAACCCACCTCGACGACCCCGCAGCCCCCGGGCTCCGCCGCGCAGCAGTACCTCGACGAGATCACCCGCGAGGAGCTCCACCGGTTCTGCGACCAGGTGCGCCGGGGGCAGCACTCCTGGCCGTTCGCCGACCGGTGCCCGGAGGCGACCGGGGTGCCGCCCGGACCCGCCGGGACGGCATCCTGATCATGGCGACTGCTCCGATCGTGTGATCACTGCCGGTAACGCCGGGTGAACCAGCGGACCAGCCGACCAACCCGCCGCCGAGAGGCGGTACGAGTTGCACCAGAGGCTGGAACCGACAGAAGACGGACCCCGACGTGGACCACTCGCCCGCCAGCGGCAGCAACGGCCGAGACACCCGTGCGCGCACCGTCGAGGAGCTGCGGAGCAGGCAGCGGTCCGCCTCCGAGCACCACCGGTGGTTCTCCGAGCTGCTGTTCCGCCCGCCGCAGGCCAACGAGGGCACGCCGACCATCAGCACCCGGCTCGTCTTCCTCTCGCTCGGAGCGGTACTGGTGCTGGGGTCGGGCGCCGCCGCGAGCACGATCATCGCGCTGCCCGTCCCGCGCCCGAACCCGGTGACCCGCACCCAGGCGATCGTCGGTGCCGCGGCGCTGCGCCCGGACGTGGCGCGGCAGGCGAGCTGGCCGTACGCCGGGCCCACCTGGCCGTCCGCCGAGCTCCCCGCCCCGCCGGTGCCCGACCCGGTCCGCCCCGACGTCGTGGCCAATCCCATCGCGGGCAGCTCCGAAGCCGCGCTGGCGGTGGTCGCCGACTTCTACGCGCGGGTGGCCGACGATGCCGCCGCTGCCGCCGAGCTGATCGACCCCGAGCTGATCGGCGACCGCGCCGACCTGGTGCGGGCCTGGGACGCGGTGTCGGCGACCCGGCACTCCGCGTGGGTCGAACGCGGTGGCGCCGTGCGGGTGGAGGTCGAGGTGGACTACCCGGACGGGCACCGGGTGGTGCTGCACCAGCGGCTCGACGTGGAGGTCGGCATCGCGCCGCGGATCGTCGGCGCCGAGCTGCTGCGCGCCCGGCACCGCATCCCGACGAGCCCGTACCGCCCATGACCTGCACCACACCGCCGCGGGGCGCGGTCCTCCCCCGCCGCACCGCGGGACCGACCGGGCCGCGTACCGTCGGATCGGAGGCGCCGACTTCCGCACTTCGGGCCTATGCCGAACCGGCGTGGGCTAGGCTGCCGTAACGCGGTCGGGATGACAGCCGGGCCGCGCCGCAACGTGTACATGTCGGCGAGCCGATCACGGCCCGCCGTATCCGCCGATGTCCGGCGGGGTCGCGCGGCCGGGACGACCGCCGCCAACGGCCGCTTCGGGCATCGATAGCAGTACGGGGAGACGTCGGTGAGCGACGAAGGTCGCCTGGTCGCCGGACGCTACCGAGTGCAGCGACGCATCGGCAGTGGCGCGATGGGCGTGGTGTGGGAGTGTGTCGACGAACGCCTGCACCGCACGGTCGCGGTCAAGCAGTTGCTGCTGCAGCCCGGGTTGGACCCGGGTGAGGCCGAGGAAGCGCGGCAACGGGCCATGCGGGAGGGCCGCATCGCGGCCCGGCTCCAGCACCCGAACGCCATCTCGGTCTACGACGTGGCGGAGGACGAAGGCCAGCCGGTTCTGGTCATGGAGTACCTGCCGTCGACCAGCCTCGGGGCGATGATGTCCGAGCACGGTCCGCTGCCGCCGCGCGAGGTGGCCCGGATCGGTGCTCAGGTCGCCTCCGCGCTGGGCGCCGCGCACTCGGCCGGGGTGGTGCACCGGGACATCAAGCCCGGCAACATCCTGCTCGGCGACAACGGCATGGTGAAGATCACCGACTTCGGGATCTCGCGCGCCCAGGGCGACGTCCAGGTCACCAAGACCGGGATGCTCGCGGGCACGCCCGCCTACCTGTCGCCGGACGTCGCGATGGGGCAGGAACCCACGCCCGCGTCCGACGTGTTCTCGCTCGGCGCCACGCTCTACGCCGCGATCGAGGGCCACCCGCCGTTCGGCCTCAACGAGAACACCCTCGCGCTGCTGCACGCGGTCGCGGCGGGCCGGATCGAGCCGCCGCAGCAGGCCGGTGCGATGACCGACCCGCTGATGGCGATGATGGCCGCGCGCGTCGAGGACCGGCCGGACATGGCGCAGGTCCGCGAGATGCTGCAACAGGTCTCCGACGGCGCCGCAGTGACCTCGATCCCGACGATGGCCGCCCCGATCCCGCCCGCGCTGGCGCCGGAGAGCAGCAGGCCGGACCTGGCGCCGACCTCGGTCACGCCGCAGGACCGCACCACCGTCGCGCACTACGAGGACGACCCGTACACCGAGCAGGAGTACGACGACGCGACCTCGTACATGGGCAAGGACACCCGGGCCGACGACGTCCGGGAGCGCCGCAGCAAGCGCCCGATGGTGGTCTCGGGCATCGCGATGGTCGCCGTCGCGGTGATCGCGGTGCTGGTGACCACGGCCCTGCTGCGCTCGCCGTCGCAGCCGGAGAACGCGGGCAACCAGCAGCCGCAGAACACCCAGCCGGCGCTGCCGCCGCCGCCGGCACCGACCACCGAGTCGACCGAGCAGTCCCAGACCTACGAGGAGGAAACCTCGGTCACCACGACGGAGCAGCGGACGACCACGCAGCAGGAGACCACCTCGGAGCAGACCACCGAGGAGACCACGCCGTCCGATGAGACGTCGGAGCCGCCGACGCAGAGCTCCGAAGACCAGGAGACCTCCGCGGCGACGGAGACCACCGGCAGCGGGGGCGCGGAGTCGACCGGCTGACGGGTCGACGACGAACACCGGCGAGGCCGGGGTGCGCACCGCGGCGTGGCGCCCCGGCCTCCCGTTTTGGGCGGTTGGCGCACCCGGCGTGCAGCGGGCCGGGTGCGGCCCAGTAACGTGGGACACCGTCGGGTGAAGCTGGCCACGGGGGTCCGGTCAGTCCTGTTCGAGTAGGCACAGCCAGTACCAGGAGACACCTGTGAGCGCCGAAGGTCGTTTGATCGCGGGCCGCTACCGCTTGGAACAGCGCATCGGCAGTGGCGCCATGGGCGTGGTGTGGCGGGCCGTCGACGAGCGGCTGCACCGGACCGTGGCGGTCAAGCTGCTGATCGTGCAGCCGGGCTACACCCCCGAGGAGACCGAGGAAGCCCGCCAGCGCACCATGCGCGAGGGCCGGATCGCCGCGCGGTTGCAGCACCAGAACGCCATCGTCGTGTTCGACACGGCGGAGGACGAGGGCCAGCCCGTGCTGGTCATGGAATACCTGCCGTCGCAGAGCCTGGCCACCGTGATCAGCGAGCACGGCGTGCTCCCGCCGATGCAGGTGGCCAAGATCGGCCTCCAGGTCGCCGGTGCGCTGGCCGCGGCCCACATGGCCGGGATCGTGCACCGCGACCTCAAGCCGGGCAACATCCTGCTCGGCGACAACGGCGAAGCCAAGATCACCGACTTCGGCATCTCCCGCGCCATCGGCGACGTGGCGGTGACCAAGAGCGGCATCCTCGCGGGCACGCCCGCCTACCTGGCCCCGGAGGTGGCGCTGGGCCGCGATCCGGCGCCCGCCTCCGACGTGTTCTCCCTGGGTTCCACCCTCTACGCCGCGATCGAGGGCACCCCGCCGTTCGGCGTGGACGACAACGCGATCAGCCTGCTGCACCGGGTGGCGCGCGGTGAGGTCGACGAACCGCGGCAGGCCGGTCCGATGGGTCCCGCGCTGATGCAGCTCCTGCGGCCGGACCCGGTGGAGCGCCCGACGATGGCCCAGGCGCGGGACCTGCTGCAGGCCGTGGTCGACGGCCGCCCGATCCCGAACGCGACGCCGAACGCGGGCTGGCAGCGCCCGGCGGCGGGCACCACCCGCCAGCAGCAGCCGCCCTCGCGGACCCGGGTCGCGGCCGGTGCCGCCCCCGCGACCCACTACGGCCCGGCGGTCGCCGAATCCTCCTCGTCGCAGCGCAACTGGCGCACCATCGCGGTGTGGGTGGCCGCGGTCATCGCGGCGGTGCTGGTCGGCGTGCTCGCCGCGAACGCCTTCGGCGGCCGGGGCGGGGACGCGCAGTCCAGCGCGCCGCCGCCGTCCGAACCGGCCCCGCCGCCGGTCGCGTCCCAGCCGACCACGACCCAGGCGGCGCCCACCACCACGGCGGCGGCCACCACCACGACGACGACCTCCACGCCGACCACGACCAGCGAGCAGGAGCGCGAGCAGCCCACCGCCAAGGACCTGGAGAAGACGGTCCGCGAGTACTACAAGCTGATGCCCGACGACACCGACGAGGGCTGGGAGCTGCTCGGGCCGGGTCTGAAGAAGCAGGGCAAGAAGTCCTACGAGAACTTCTGGGACGGCATCGACGACGTCAAGATCGTCGACGGCCCGAAGGCCTCCGGCAACAACGTCGTGGTGACGCTGAGGTTCACCAAGGACGGCGAGGACAGCACCGAGCGGCACGTGCTCGGCATGGCCATGCGCGAGGACGGCACCGTCCTGATCAACTCCGACCGGCTGGCGTGATCTCCGCCGTCTCGCGCAGCGCGCGCACCATCGTCCGGGTGGCGGGCAGGTCCGCGATCGACTCGCGCACCGCCACGTGCAGGCTGCGCACCGGTTCCGGTCGGCGCACCGGGCGCACCGCGACCCCGGGGTGCACCACCTCCAGGCCGAGCCGGGGCACCAGCGCGACCCCCAGCCCGGCGGCCACGAAGCCCTGCGCCGAGTAGCTGTCCGGCGCTTCCAGCACCACCCGCGGCGTGAACCCGGCGCTGGCGTAGGCGTCGGCCAGCGCGCGGGAGCAGACGTCGTCGGTGCCGGTGGGGGCGCTGTTCACCCACGGCTGGTCGGCGAGCCGGGCGAGGTCCACCCGGTCCTGCCCGGCGGCCGGGTGGTCCAGCGGCAGCACCACCCGGTACGGGTCGTCCACCAGGTGCGCGAAGCGGATCCCGCGCCGCTGCGGGACGTCCCGCCACACCACCAGCACCGCGACGTCGGCGGTCCCGGCGGCGAGGTCGGCGAGCAGGTGCTCCTCCTGCATCTCCAGGTCGAGCTGCACCTCGGGGTGGTCGGCGCGGAACTTCGCGACCGCGGTGGGGACCAGGCCCACCGAGGCGGTCTGGAAGAACCGCAGCCGCAGCAGCCCGGTCCGCCCGGCGCGCAGATCCGCGAGTTCGGCCTCGGTCTCGCCGAGCAGCCCGGCCAGCGCCTCGGCGCGCTCGGCCAGCAGCACCCCGGCGGGGGTGGGGCGCAGGCCGCGACCGGCCTTCTCCAGCAGCGGGATGCCCGCTTCCCGTTCCAGGGTGGCGAGCTGCTGGCTGATGGCCGACGGCGTGTAGCCGAGGTTGGCCGCCGCCGCGCTCACCGATCCGCTGCTGACCACCGCGCGCAGCACCTGCATCCGGCGTACGTCCAGCATGGCGCCACCTTACAGCATCGCTGAAACGTCGTTGGAGAACTTTTCACTTGTCCTTACCACTGTTCCCGCGCATGGTGAAGCGGTACGACCCGGCGATCACGCGGAGCGGTGATGAACAACCCGATGAGCCACCTGCGGCTCGGCACCTTGGCCCTGCTGTGGGGATCGAGCTTCCTGCTGATCAAGCTGGCACTCGCCGCGCTGGCGCCCACCCAGATCGCGCTGGCCCGCATCGCGCTGGGCGCGCTGGTGCTGCTCGGGCTCTGCGCGCTGCGCGGGCTGCGACCGCGCGGCGGGCCGTCGCTGTGGCGGCGGGTCGCGGTCGCGGCGCTGTTCGCCAGCGCGCTGCCGTGGGTGCTCTTCGGCATCGGCGAGCAGACCGTCGGCTCCGGGCTCACCGGGGTGCTCAACGCGACGACCCCGCTGTGGACCCTGCTGTTCGGGCTGCTCGTCGGCCGCGAGGCCAGGCTCACCGGCACCCGGATCGGCGGGCTGGTGCTCGGCTTCCTCGGCGTGCTGCTCATCCTCGCCCCGTGGCGGGGCGGCGAGGAGCTGAGCTGGGGCGTGCTCGCCTGCCTCGGCGCGGCGGCCAGCTACGGCGTCGGCTACGTCTACATCGGGCGGAAGCTGACCGGACCGGACATCCCGCCGCCGCTGGCGCTGGCGGCCATGCAGATGGTGGCGGCGACCGGGCTCGCGGTGCTGGCGCTGCCGATCGACGGGCTGCGGCCGATCGGGTGGGACCCGGTGGCGCTGCTGGCCGTCGCGGTGCTCGGCGTCCTCGGCACCGGACTCGCCTTCGCGCTGAACTACCAGCTCATCGCCGACGAGGGCGCGACCACCGCCTCCACCGTCGCCTACCTGATGCCGATCGTCTCGGTGCTGCTCGGCCGCCTGGTCCTCGACGAACCCCTCGGCTGGCGCGTCCTCGCGGGCATGGCCGTCGTCCTCCTCGGCGTCGCCCTCACCCGCAACCACCGCCCCACCACCCCG
This sequence comes from Saccharopolyspora cebuensis, assembly GCF_039542665.1. Classification (NCBI taxonomy): domain Bacteria; kingdom Bacillati; phylum Actinomycetota; class Actinomycetes; order Pseudonocardiales; family Pseudonocardiaceae; genus Saccharopolyspora; species Saccharopolyspora cebuensis. The sequence goes on along the minus strand of NZ_BAABII010000003.1, from coordinate 493,003 downwards.
ACGCCAACAGCACCGAAGCCAGCAGAGCCCACCACCACACCAACGACCACAACGACGACGGCCACGGCCACGGCGACGGCGGCTCCGGCCACGATCCAGCAGCCCACCACCGCCACCACGACGGCAACCACCGCGAAGCGGGAACACGGGCTCCGGCACGGCCTCCGGGTCTACGCCGACCTCGCCCGCAACCACCCGATGAAGTGAACTCGAACCTGAGTGAGGGGCACCCTGCACCACATGACTCGGTACAGGGTGCCCCTCACTCAGCTCCCGATCGGGTGAACCCCGCACTCCCCGCACCCGCGCCCCGCACCCTTTCGTGAAGTAGGTGAGGGGCACCCTTGCCCAAGTAACTTGGACAAGGGTGCCCCTCACTCAGCTCACGATCGGGTGGTGGGCGGGCTGGTCAGACCAGGCGGCGGTCGGTGGCCCAGCGGGAGAGCTCGTAGCGGTTGGACAGCTGGGTCTTGCGGAGGACGCTGGAGACGTGGGTCTCCACCGTCTTCACCGAGATGTAGAGCTCGGAGGCGATCTCCTTGTAGGCGTAGCCGCGCGCGAGCAGCCGCAGCACGTCGCGCTCCCGCGGGGTGAGCAGGTCGAGCTCCGGATCGCCCACCGGCGTCGAGCCCGGCCCCTCGGCGAACGCGTCGAGCACGAACCCGGCCAGCCGGGGCGAGAACACCGCGTCACCGCCCCGGACCCGGACCACGGCGTCGGCGAGCTCCCGACCGGAGATCGTCTTGGTGACGTAGCCGCGGGCACCGGCGCGGATCACCGCGATGACGTCCTCGGCGGCGTCGGACACCGACAGCGCCAGGAACACCGCCTCCGACTCCCCCGCCTTGACCCGGCGCAGCACCTCGGCGCCGCCGCCGTCGGGCATGTGCACGTCCAGCAGCACGACCTCCGGCGCCCAGTGCCCGATGCCCGCGACCGCCTCGGCGACCGATCCCGCCTCGCCGACGACCTCCACCCGGTCGGCCGCCGCGGCGAGCTCGGCCCGGACCCCGGCGCGGAACAGCGCGTGGTCGTCGACCAGGAACACCCGCACCGGCCGCTGGTCGTCATCCCCCGGATTCGTCACGATCCACTCCCCTCACGCCGCGTCCGCGCGCGGCATCCGCATCTGCACCTCGGTACCGGACCCGGGCGCGGTGCGCAGCCGCACCTCGCCGCCGTGGCGCTCGACCCGGCCGCGCACCGAATCGGCCAGCCCGTGCCGGTCGTCCGGGACCTGCTCGGGGTCGAAGCCCCGTCCCCGGTCCCGCACGTAGACCGACACCGCCTCGCCCTCCACCTCGGCGTACACGCTGACCTCGCCGACCCCGGCGTGCTTGGCGGCGTTGACGATCGCCTCGCGGGCCGCCGCCAGCAGCGCCGCGAGCCGCTCGTCGAGGTCGCAGTCGCCCACCGCGACCTGCTGGACCTGGATGGCGAAGCCGTCCTCCACCTCGCCGCAGATCCGGGCCAGCTCGGCCGACAGCACGCTCGGCGCGACGGTCTGCTGCCGCCCACCACCGTAGCCGTCCGCGCCGTACAACCAGCCGCGCAGCTCGCGCTCCTGCCCCCGGGCCAGCCGCTGCACCTCGCGCGGCGACTCGGCCTGCTTCTGGATCAGCGCGAGCGTCTGCAGCACCGAGTCGTGCAGGTGCGCGGCGATCTCGGCGCGCTCCTCGGACCGGATGCGGTCGGCGCGCTCCACGTTGAGGTCGCGCACCAGCCGGACCCACCACGGCACGGTGAGCACCGCGGCCCCGACCAGCGTCGCCAGCACCGCCAGCAGCACGAACTGCACCTGGCTCTCCCAGGCCGCGGTGACCAGGAAGAGCACGATCCCGAGCACGACCAGCGCGGCGCCCGCCAGCAGCCGCACCGGCGACTTCCAGCCGCTTTCGAGCAGTCCCGAGCGGGCGCCCGCGCGCCAGCGGCGGCGCTGCGACTCGTCGGCCTCCCGCCAGACCACCGCCGCGCCGACCAGCCCGACCACCATCGGCAGGGTCACCCACTGCGGCAGCGAAATCAGCGAGCCGACCGCGACCATCAGGCCGGCGCCGAGCAGCACCAGCCCGTAGCCCTGCTGGCGTTCCCGCGCGCTGGCCGGCCGCTCCTCCTCCCCCTCGGGGCGCTGCGGCACGAACACCCACAGCATCGCGTAGGCGAGGACGCCGGAGCCGCCGAAGGCCGCGAGCAGGACGAACGCGACGCGCACCCACAGCAGCGGGATGCCGAGGTGCTCGGCGACGCCGCCCGCCACCCCGGCGATCAACCGGCCGTCGCGCCGCCTGCGCAACGAGTGCTGCTCCGGGACCGGGGCCATCGCCCGCTGCGCGGCGCGGCGCACCGCGGACGCCGTCGGGCGGTGCCTGTCCTTGACCTTCACGTCATCGATGTTCACACGGTCGCACGGGCGACCACATCGGGGAACCGCCCGCACCGTTCCGGGGGCGCTCAGGGACGACCCTGATGCACCGACCGAGCACCGACCCGAATAGTGGGGGCCATGAGCGAGCGGTCCAAGCCGAGCGGCTTCGAGGACACCATGCGCGACTTCTGGGCGACGCGTCCGGTGCGCCCGAAGGTCGGCCGGAAGCTGGGCGGGGTGAGCGCGGCGATCGGCCTGCGCTACGGCATCGATCCGGTGCTGGTGCGCGTGGCCTTCGTGGTCGCGGCCTGCTACGGCGGGGCGGGCGTCCTGCTGTACCTGCTGGGCGCGCTGCTGTTCCCGAGGGAGGACGACCAGGGCAGGCGGCATCCCACCTCGATGCCGGTCGCCGCGGTGCTGGTGCTGCTGATGCTGCCCGCCACCGCGTTCGCCCAGCACATGACCGGGTTCCTCGGCGTCGCCCTCGGGCTGGTGGGGCTGTACCTGCTGCACCGCAGCCACGGCGACCGCGTGCAGCCGGTGACCGCGCCCGCCGCCGCACCGGCCGCCCCGCCGGCCACCGCGCCGACCGCGCCGGTCCGGCCCAGCGCCGACAACGTCTGGGTCTACCCCTCGGCGGCCCAGCAGGCACCGCCCTCGTGGGATCCGCTCGGGGCCGCGCCGTTCGCCTGGGACCTGCCCGAACCCGCTCCCGAGGAATCCCCGCCGCCGCTCCGCCGGAAGCACCGCTGGATCACCCTGAGCACGCTGCTGGTCGCCGCGGGCGTGGCGGTGCTGCTCCACGCGTCGGGGATCGCGGCCCCCGTCGTGCTGGCCTCCGCGCTCGGCGTGCTCGGGCTGGGCATGGTGCTCGGGGCGTTCCTGCGCGGCGGCCGGGGACTGATCGCGGTCGCGATCCCGGTGGGGGCGTTCGCGCTCCTGGTCAGCTCGGCGACGCTGCCCGACCAGCTCGAGGGCATCGGCGACCACAGCGCGAGCCCGACCACGCCGGAGGCGCTGGACCCGCGCTACGAGACGGGCATGGGCACCGTGCGGCTCGACCTGGAAGACCTGGTGCTGCCGCCGGACCGGACGCTGCCCACCGAGGTCCACGTCGGGATCGGCGACGTCGTGGTGTGGCTGCCGCCGGACATGGACGTGGTGACGACCTGCTCGGCCGGGACCGGCTCGGTGCAGTGCCTGGACCGCCGCTTCGAAGGCCAAGGCGTGCACCGGACCCACACCGACTGGGGCGCGGACGGGGAAGGCGGTGGACGGCTGGTCCTGGACCTGTCCGTCGGAACCGGAAACGTGGAGGTGCACCGTGGCTGAGCGCGGACCCGACCCGATCGCCCTGGTGGCGGGGCTGCTGACGCTGGCGGTCTCCGGCTACCTGCTGCTCGGGCTCACCTGGGACCTGCGGTGGGCGCTGGGAGCCGGAGCGGTGCTGCTCGGCGTGGCCTTCCTGATCGCCTCCCTGGTCCGCCACCAATGACCCACTGCACCCGTTCGTGAATTGAGTGAGGGGCACCCTGTACCACGTGACGTGGTGCAGGGTGCCCCTCACTCAAGTATCGAAGGGGTGCGACGGGCGCCGGAGCGGCGACGCCGGTCGCTCGGGCGGCGGCGAACGCCCGCGCCCTCCCGCCAGGGGCACCGGGACGACGGCGGCAGCCGCGCGCCCGTCACCCCTCCGGACACCGCGTGAGGGGCACCCTTGCCCCAGATACTTGGGCAAGGGTGCCCCTCACTCAGGTCTCGAACGGGTGAGGTGCGGGCTGCCTTGGGGTCACCGGGGGTCGGGGGTCACTCCCACTCGATGGTTCCCGGGGGCTTCGACGTCACGTCCAGGGTGACCCGGTTGACCTCGGCGACCTCGTTGGTGATGCGGGTGGAGATCCGCTCCAGCACCTCGTAGGGCAGGCGGGTCCAGTCGGCGGTCATGGCGTCCTCGCTGGAGACCGGGCGCAGCACGATCGGGTGACCGTAGGTGCGGCCGTCGCCCTGGACGCCGACCGAGCGGACCTCGGCGAGCAGCACCACCGGGCACTGCCAGATGTCGCGGTCCAGGCCCGCCGCGGTGAGCTCCTCGCGGGCGATGGCGTCGGCGGCGCGCAGCGTGCGCAGCCGGTCCGCGGTGACCTCGCCGATGATCCGGATGCCCAGGCCGGGGCCGGGGAACGGCTGCCGGTGCACGATGGTCTCCGGCAGTCCCAGTTCGAGGCCGACCCGGCGGACCTCGTCCTTGAACAGCGCGCGCAGCGGCTCCACCAGCTCGAACTGGAGGTCCTCGGGCAAGCCGCCGACGTTGTGGTGGCTCTTGATGTTGGCCGCGCCGGAGCCGCCGCCGGATTCCACGACGTCCGGGTAGAGCGTGCCCTGCACCAGGAAGTCGACCTGCTCACCGGCCTCGCCCGCCTGCTCGACGAGGTCGCGGGCGGTCTGCTCGAAGGTCCGGATGAACTCCCGGCCGATGATCTTGCGCTTCTCCTCGGGGTCGGTGACCCCGGCCAGCGCGTCGAGGAACCGGTCGGCCACGTCGACGGTCACCAGGTTGACCCCGGTGGCGGCCACGAAGTCCCGCTCCACCTGGGTCCGCTCCCCCGCGCGCAGCAGCCCGTGGTCGACGAACACGCAGGTCAGCTGGTCGCCGATGGCGCGCTGCACCAGGGCGCCCGCGACCGCCGAGTCGACGCCGCCGGACAGCGCGCAGATCGCCCGCCTGCTGCCGACCCGTTCCCGGATCGCCGCCACCGACTCGTCGACGATGGACGCGGTGGTCCACTGCGGTTTGATGCCCGCGATGTCGTGCAGGAAGCGCCGCAGCACCTCCTGGCCGTGCGGCGAGTGCGCCACCTCGGGGTGGTACTGCACGCCCGCCAACCGCCGCTGGACGTCCTCGAACGCCGCGACGGGGGTGCCGTCGGTGCCCGCCGTGACGGTGAAGCCCTCCGGCGCCTTGCTCACCGAGTCGCCGTGGCTCATCCACACCGGGTGGTGGCCGGGCAGCTCCTCGTGCAGCGCACCGCCCTCGCCGGTGACGCCCAGCTCGGTGCGGCCGTACTCGCGGGTTCCGGTGTGCTCCACGGTGCCGCCGAGCGCCTGGGTCATCACCTGGAAGCCGTAGCAGATGCCGAACACCGGCACGTCCTGGTCGAACAGCGCGCTGTCGACCCGGGGCGCCCCGTCGGCGTACACGCTGGACGGCCCGCCGGAGAGCACGATGGCGGCCGGGTCGCGGCGCATCAGCTCCTCGACCGGCGTGTCGTGCGGGACGACCTCGGAGTAGACCTGCGCCTCCCGCACCCGCCGCGCGATGAGCTGGGCGTACTGGGCGCCGTAGTCGACGACGAGGACTGGCCCCTTGTCGCCGTTGCTCGTGGTACCTGACACGTCGTCGAAACCTCCTGGCGGGATCGGTGCGCTGGCCCCCATTGTCCCAGGTGACCGACCCGCACCGCCCTCCGGGCTCACCGCGGCCGCAGCGCCGCCGGGGCGTGTTCGGGCACCGCCGGGCGGCGCGGTCCGACCGGGTCGAGCCGCACGTAGTCCGCCCCCTGCTCGGGTCGCGGATCGGCCTCGCCCTTGTTCGGCCACAGCGCGAACGCCCGCTCGGCCTGGGCGGTGATCGTCAGCGACGGGTTCACGCCCAGGTTCGCGCTGATCGCCGAGCCGTCCACGATCGACAGCGTCGGGTAGCCGTGCGCCCGGTGGTAGGGGTCGATCACGCCGCGACCGGGGTCCTCGGCGATCGGGCAGCCGCCGATGAAGTGCGCCGTCATCGGCATGTCGAACAGCTCGCCCCAGCTCCCGCCCGCGACGCCGCCGATCGCCGCCGCGACCCGCTCGTTGGCCTCCTCCCCGGCCGGGATGAACGTCGGGTTCGGCGCCCCGTGGCCCTGCTCCGAGGTGAGCCGGGCGCGGCCGAAGCGCCGCTTGAGCCGGGTGGTCAGCGAGTTGTCCAGGCTCTGCATGACCAGCAGGATCACCGTGCGCTGGCTCCAGTGCCGCACCCACAGCAGCCGCAGCGACCGCAGCGGGTGCGCGACGAGGAACGCCAGCCACTGCTTCCAGCGCGGGGTGTCCAGCCCGCCCTTGGTGGGCAGCGTCTGGAGCAGCCCCATCGCGTTGGCGCCCTTGGTGTAGCGGACCGGTTCGATGTGGGTGTCCTCGTCCGGGTGGAACGACGAGGTGATCGCGACACCGGTGGAGAAGTCGCGCTCCGGGTCCACCGACAGGGTCTGGGCGCCGATGATGGCCTCGGAGTTGGTCCGGGTGAGCCGCCCCAGCGTCGACGACAGCCCGGGCAGGTCGCCCCGCTCGCGGCAGCGGTGCAGCAGGTTCTGGGTGCCCCAGGTGCCCGCCGCCACGACCACCTGGTCGGCGGTGAACACCTGCGGGTCGAACGCCGCCGCGGCCCCGGTGCGCCGGGTGCCGACCCGCCAGCGGCCGTCCCGGCCCCGCGCCATCCGGTGCACCGTGGTCATCGGGAAGATCCGCGCCCCGCCCGCCTCGGCGAGGTGCAGGTAGTTCTTGACCAGGGTGTTCTTCGCGCCGACCCGGCAACCCGTCATGCAGGCGCCGCACTCGGTGCACCCGGTGCGCGCCGGGCCCGCGCCGCCGAAGTACGGGTCCTCGGCGGTGCGGCCGGGCTCGCCGAAGTGCACGCCCACCGGGGTGCGGTGGAAGGTCCCGCCCACGCCCATCTCCCCGGCGACCTGCTTGATCACCCGGTCCGACGGGGTCTCGGTGGGGTTCTCGACCACGCCCAGCATCCGGGTGGCCTGGTCGTAGTGCGGGGCCAGCTCGGACTCCCAGTCGGTGATGTGCGCCCACTGGGTGTCGGTGTAGAACGGCTTCAGCGGCCGGTAGAGCGTGTTGGCGTAGTTCAGCGATCCGCCGCCGACCCCCGCTCCGGCCAGGATCAGGCAGTCCCGCAGCAGGTGGATGCGCTGGATGCCGAAGCAGCCGAGGTGCGGCGCCCACAGGAACCGGCGCAGGTCCCACGACGTCTTGGGCAGTTCGTCGTCGGAGAAGCGGCGGCCCGCCTCCAGCACCGCGACGCGGTAGCCCTTCTCCGTCAACCGCAACGCGGCCACGCTGCCGCCGAACCCGGAACCGATGACCACCACGTCGAAGTCGCGCGCTCCAGCCATGACGGACAGGCTAAACCGAACTACTCACGAGTAGCTAGGGCTGGTTTTTGCGTGGCGGTGCGGGTAGCGGAACCTCAGCGGCCTTCTCGCTCCGGGCGCCCTTCCTCATGTACCAACCACGTACACAGCGTCAGGGCGTCCTCGCGAGAAGACCGCTGAGAACCCGCGGCGGTGCCAGTTGCTCAGGTGGGGCAAAGCGGAAGCGGCTTTCGCCGCTTGCCTGACGATGGTCCCCGACGGCCACGGCGGCGCACCCGGCGCGAACGTCGATCGCGGTCACCCGCACCGCTCCGCACAACGACCACCACACCGACAACAAGTCAGCCGCGGAGCATGAGTCCTACCTTCTGGAACTCCTTCAGCTCTCGGTAGCCGGTCTTGGCCATGGCTCGCCGCAGGCCGCCGAAGAGGTTCGTCGTCCCGTACGGGTCGGTGCTCGGGCCGAACAGCAACCGCTCCAGGTCCGCGTCCGAACCGGCGAAGCCGACGATCTCGCTGCGCGGCAGGCTCGGGTGCGCCGCCGCGTGCGTCCAGTAGTAGCCCTGGCCAGGGGCCTCGGTGGCCTCGGCGAGGGCCTCGCCGAGCATGACCGCGTCCGCGCCGCAGGCGATGGCCTTCGCGATCTCGCCGGAGTACGCCAGCGCGCCGTCGGCGATCACGTGCACGTAGCGGCCGCCGGTCTCGTCGAGGTAGTCGCGGCGCGCGGCGGCGGCGTCGGCGATGGCGGTGGCCATCGGCACGCCGATGCCGAGCACCTGCGTGGTCGTGGTGGCGCGGGACTGGCCGAACCCGACGATCACGCCGGCGGCGCCGGTGCGCATCAGGTGCATCGCGGTGCGGTAGTCGCCGACCCCGCCCGCCACGACCGGCACGTCGAGGTCGGCGATGAAGCGCTTCAGGTTCAGCGGCTCGCCGTCGCGGGCCACGTGCTCGGCGGAGACGATCGTGCCCTGCACGACCAGCACCTCCACCCCGGCGGCGAGCAGGTCCGGGGTCAGCTCCTCGGCGTGCTGCGGGCTGACCCGCGCCGCGACGGTGACGCCGGAGTTCTTGATCTGCTTGATCGACTCGCTGAGCAGGTCGATCCGGATCGGGGCCGCGTGCAGCTCCTGGAGCAGGTGGATCGCCGCGTCGGGCTCGGGGTTCTCCTCGGCCGCGCGGACGACCTCGAACAGCCGCTCCTCGACGTTCTCGTGCCGCGCCCACAGGCCCTCGGCGTTGAGCACGCCCAGGCCGCCGAGCTCGCCGACCCGCACCGCCGTGGCGGGCGAGACGGTCGCGTCGGTCGGGTGCGTGACCAGCGGGATGTCGAACCGGTAGGCGTCGAGCTGCCAGGCCAGCGACACGTCCTGGGACGACCGGGTGCGCCGGGACGGCACGATCTCCACGTCGTCCAAGTCGTAGCCGCGCATGGCCGTCCGGCCCATGCCGATCTCAACCTGATCCCGCACGGTCAGTCCTTCCTCGCGGCACCGATGTCCAGCGCACCATTGTCCCTGGGACAACCGGGTGACCCGCACCCGGGGCGTCGCCGCGCGCTCGCGAGCAGGGGAACCTTCCCGCCACCGACGCCCCGCGCCACCGCCCCGCCACCGCGCGTCACCCGTCCGGGAGATGAGTGAGGGGCACCCTTGTCCCAGTTACTTGGGCAAGGGTGCCCCTCACTCAGTTCGGCACTCAGCGGGAGTTGTAGTTGGGGGCCTCGACGGTCATGGTGATGTCGTGCGGGTGGCTCTCCTTGAGCCCGGCCGCCGTGATGCGGACCAGGTGCGCGTCCTGCAGCTCCGGGATGGTGGTCGCCCCGGCGTAGCCCATGCCGGAGCGCAGGCCACCCGCGAGCTGCGCCACGACCTGCGAGAGCGGGCCGCGGAAGGGCACCCGGCCCTCGATGCCCTCGGGCACCAGCTTGTCCTCGGAGAGCACGTCGTCCTGGAAGTAGCGGTCCTTGGAGTACGACTTGCCCTGGCCGCGGGTCTGCATGGCGCCGAGCGAACCCATGCCCCGGTACACCTTGAACTGCTTGCCGTTGACGAACACCAGGTCACCGGGCGATTCGGCGGTGCCGGCGAGCAGGCTGCCGAGCATCACGCTGCTGGCCCCGGACGCGATGGCCTTGCCGATGTCGCCGGAGTACTGGATGCCGCCGTCGCCGATGATCGGCACGCCCGCCGGGCGGCAGGCGAGGCTGGCCTCGTAGATGGCGCTGATCTGCGGCACGCCGACGCCCGCGACGACGCGGGTGGTGCAGATGGAGCCGGGCCCGACGCCGACCTTGACCGCGTCGGCACCGGCGTCGACCAGCGCCTGGGCGCCCGCGCGGGTGGCGACGTTGCCGCCGATGACGTCGACGGAGTGGCCGAGCTCCTTCTTCAGCGTGGAGACGGTCTCCAGCACGGAGCGGGAGTGGCCGTGCGCGGTGTCCACGATGAGCACGTCGACGCCCGCGTCGACCAGCGCCATCGCCCGCTCGTGGGAGTCGGCGCCGACGCCGACCGCGGCGCCGCACAGCAGCCGCCCGTCGGGGTCCTTGGTGGCGTCCGGGTACTGCTCGGTCTTGACGAAGTCCTTGACGGTGATCAGGCCGCGCAGCTTGCCCGCGCCGTCGACGATCGGCAGCTTCTCGATCTTGTTCCGGCGCAGCAGCCCCAGCGCGGCGTCGGCGGTGACGCCGACCTGCGCGGTCACCAGCGGCGCGGCGGTCATGACCTCGCGCACCCGGCGGGTGTGGTCGACCTCGAAGCGCATGTCGCGGTTGGTGATGATGCCGACCAGCGTGCCGTCGGGGTCGGTCACCGGGACGCCGGAGATCCGGTAGCGGGCGCAGAGCGCGTCGACCTCGGCGATGGTGTCCTCCGGCGAGCAGGTCACCGGGTCGGTGACCATGCCGGACTCGGAGCGCTTGACCACCTCGGCCTGGGCGGCCTGCTCTTCGACCGAGAGGTTGCGCTGGAGGATGCCGACACCTCCCTGGCGGGCCATCGCGATCGCCATCCGGGCTTCGGTGACGGTGTCCATCGCCGCCGACAGCAGCGGCACGCGCAGCCGGACGTTGCGCGAGAGCTGAGTGGAGGTGTCCACGCCGCTGGGGATCACGTCCGACTCGGCGGGCAGCAGCAGGACGTCGTCGAACGTCAGACCGAGCGTCGCGAACTTGGCGGGGAGGCCGGGGGCGGTCAGTTCGCTGGTCATCGCGAGGGTTCGCCTTCCTTCACGCTGTGGGCCACAACCGGAGGGTGCGGTGGGGGGCTCCCGGACATCGGTACGTGTTGCAACGCGGAACCGGACGCGGGGATTCCCCCCATGATAGAGACCACCCGGCGGGGCGCCGACGGCCCGTCTACCGCCGAGTGCAGCAACGTCGGCGGCCCACCGCTGCTCAGCCGACGCCGCCGGGCGCCCCCGCAGGATGGTGCGGGTGGACGCGGCCGGTACCGTGCGGGCCGTGCCGCACGATCCGATGCCTCCAGACCCGTTCGCGGGTGATCCGGACGATCCGAGCATGGCACTCGGGGATCACGACGCCGACGACGGCCCGCCGCTCGGCGACGAGGAGCGGGCCGAACTGCTGGCCGACCTCACCGATCTGGCCGTCTACCAGGCGCTGCTGGAACCGAGGGGCCTGCGCGGCATCGTCGTGGACTGCGCGGACTGCGGTGAGTCGCACTACCACGACTGGGAGCTGCTGCGCTCCAGCCTGGAGCAGCTGCTCAACGACGGCCGGATGCGCCCGCACGAGCCCGCCTACGACCCGGACCCGGGGCTGTACGTGACGTGGGAGTACTGCCGCGGCTACGCGGACGGCGTCACGGAGAGCGAAACCCTGCGCTGAACCCCCTGGGCTGAACGTCCTGGGCTGGACCGGGCCTGCACCCGGGCGCCGAACACCCGGGCGGAGGGGCTCCGGCGGAACCCCTCCGCGGGCGGTCAGCCGGTGGGACCGGGGATCAGGTCGTGGCTCGAACCCCAGCTCGACCCGCTGGACGGCCACTCCGAGCTCCCGCTGGTCTCGCTCGGCGAGGTGGTCGACTCCGAGGTGTCGTCCGAGGACGACGGCGGCGTCGTGGAGCCGGTCGGCGGCACGTTCGGGTCGGACGGGCTGGTCGGCGTCGGCTCGGTGGTGCCGGTCGGCGGCAGCTCCGACTCCCCGGTCGGCGGGACCGCGGACCCCTGGTCGTGCTCGTGGTTGTCGTAGCGGGCGGCCAGCGAGGCGTGCGCCGCCTGCAGGTCGGAGAGGCCGTGCTCGTCGTCGACCCCGCGCATGTACTCCTTGGCGGAGCTCAGCGCGGCCTGGGCCTCGTCCCGCTGGCCCTGCTCCAGCGCGCCCTCCGCGGCGAGCAGGTTCTCCCGCGCGGAGGTGGCGGCCCGCACGGCCTGGGTGTGGTCGGAGTAGAGCACCTGCGCGACGCCCCACAGCATGTCGCCGGGCAGCGCGTCGCGGGCGGCCACGCCCACCCCGGTGAAGGTGATCATGAGGACGGCCGCGGCCGTGGCGACCGGCACCAGGTGCCTGCGCCGCAGCTTGCGCCGGGAGGGCTTGCCCTCCTCGATCGCGGCGGCGGCGGTCTCCACGTCGACCAGGTCGCCGATCGGGGCGGCGTCCACGTCCTGCCGCCAGGCGACCAGCAGCGCGTCGAGACCGGGGCGCTCGTCGTCGGCGGCCGGCACCTCGGGATTGGTGCCGCCCAGGGCGTCGAGCAGCGCGTCGTCGGCCTGCAACGCGGACAGGTCCACCGGCTCGTCATCGGTGTCGAGGTCGTCGTCGGCGCCGAACCCGTCCTCGGTCGGCATCCCGACGCCCTCGTCAGAAGCGTCGTCGTCCTCGCGCCGGCGGAACGCCAGCACGTCGGCACCGGCGGACTCGCCGGTGTCCTCCGAGTCGGGGGTTTCCGGCTCGTGCGAACCGGGAACACCGTGCTCGGTCACGGGGTCAGGGCCGTCGCCATCGTTGCGCGAACGGTCTTCCTGCTGGCCTGGCTCGACAGGTTCGATACCGTCATGCTCCCCCTCGGGCCCTCTCCGCTCAGCCATTCAGACCACCTCCTCCGCGGACAGCGTCTTGCGCAGCCGGGCCAGGGCGCGGTGCTGAGCGACCCGCACCGCACCTGGCGTCGAACCGACCGCTTCGGCGGTTTCCTCCGCGGACAACCCGACGACCACCCGGAGCAGCAGGATTTCCCGCTGCTTGGCCGGGAGGACACGAAGCAGTTGCGCCATCCTGCCCGAGAGCTCACCTTGCATGGCCCGCTGCTCCGGTCCCGCCTCGGACTCCGGGGTGTCCGGGAGGTCCGCGACCGGCTCGGAGCGGTTGCGCGCCAACGCGCGATGAGCATCAGCCACCTTGTGCGCGGCGATGCCGTACACGAACGCCAGGAACGGACGGCCTTGGTCCCGGTAGGTGGGAAGCGCGGTCAGCACCGCGAGGCACACCTCCTGGGCCACGTCGTCCGCGGATGCGAACGACCGCTCGTTTCGTCCGACTCTGGCGCGGCAGTACCGCACCACCAAAGGACGGATTTCCGCCAGCAAGCGCTCGATCGACTGACGATCGCCGTCGACGGCGGCGCCTACAAGAGCGTCCAGCCCGTCCCCCACGTTGGTCATCGCAGACAGCAGCCCTGGTGTTACGTCTCAAGCGACTCGGATGTGCCCGGCGTGTTCCGCGTGCCCCGCACGCCGCGCCGAAGTCACCGTACCGGGCGGGGTCCGATCGCTGAACAGGGAGTGGGGCCGGGCAGGAGTCGTGGTCACACTTTCACGTCTACCAGAATCCGCGGCAGATCGGGATTTCCCGAGGCCAGCGGGCCCCCGGATGATCTCCGGAGCCGCCGCGGCGCGGTCGCGGGCGCGGCGGGCGGAGGGCGGCGGGCCGGCACCCGGCCCGCACGACGACGTGGCCCGCGCCACGACTCCGCGCCACCCGGGCGGAACCCGGTGCGGCGCGGAGAAGTGACGCGGGCCACGAATGGTGCCGTAACGTCACCCCGCAGGTTCGGCGTCCGGTGGACGCCGCCTCACCCCGGTGGGCGCGGGCGGTGCCGCGCTCCGGGGTTCAGGCGACGAGACCGCGCCGGAAGCCGTGCGCCACGGCCTGAGCGCGGTCCCGGACCCCCAGCTTGCGGAAGAGACGGCGGGCGTGCGTCTTGACGGTGTCCTCCGAGAGGTAGAGCTCGCGGCCGATCTGGCCGTTGCTCTTGCCCTGGCTCATCCCGCGCAGGACCTGGAGCTCGCGCTCGGTGAGCTGGACGCCGGGGTCGGACGGCTGGCGCGGCGCGGGCACCGAGGTGCTGGCCAGCGTGTGCGCGAGAGCGGCGACGAGCTCCGGCCGGGACGCGTCCCAGCGGAGGTAACCGCGGGCACCACCGGCGATGGCCGCGGCGATGCTCGCCGCGTCGTCGGGGGCGCCGAACACGATCACGTTCGCTTGCGGATGCGCCGAGACGAGCCGCCTGGTGGCCTCGACGCCGTTGGGGACGGCACGCTGCGTACCGACCAGCACGACGTCGACCGCTTGCCGCGAGAAGCGGGCCAGCAGCTCGTCACCGTGCGCCACGCAATCGATCCGGCTCACTCCGGGGACAGCAGACATCACACGAGTGAGCCCTTCCCGGACGCTACGCCGGTCATCGCAGATCAAGACCGTCGTCACGGGAACTCCTTCCTGCAGGCGAGTGACGTTCCACAACCCCTATCGGACGCCGCAGCGGAAACCTTGACACGATCTGGTGCTTAATCCGTCAAGAAATTTCCGCGGGGGTTCCGGCGGGCTCGCGTCACCGGAACGGAGCAAGGTCGCGACCCCGGTCCGGCATCGCCTCCCGGACCGGGCGACACCCTCCGTACCCTGCGATGTTTCACCCGTTTGCCGGTCGCCGGACACGCAGCGGAGGCGAGTGCCCGAACGGCTGCCCGCCACCCGGGCCGTCTTGTGTGATGAGAGTCACACAGGCTCGCGGGTCAGCGGCCCTCAACCCAGCACGGTCTCCGAGACCCGGGCGACGGCGCTCTCCAGCGAGTCCAGCAGCTCGACGTGGCCCGGCAACGAGGCGGGCGCCCACCCCGCCCCCGCGACGAAGGCGCGCGCCCGCTGCCGGGTGATCGGGATGTCCTCCAGCACCCGGGGGGCGGCGTAGTGCGACTGGTCGGCCCACAGCACGACCGCGGCGGGCGCCGAGCGGCGCACCGCGGCGGCCAGGCCCTCGGTGGGCAGCGCGGCGCCGAACAGCCGGTGCCCCACCCGGTTGGCGGCCAGCGCGGCGGCCAGCGCGACGAGTTCGAGCTCCTGCGCCTCGCCCGGCACCGGGGCCAGCACGACCGGGCGCGGGTTGAGCGGCGGCGATGCCGAGGCGATCACCGAGCGCAGCGCGGTGGAAGCGCAGTCGACGAGGAGCTGCTGCGCCTCCACGCCGACCCCGGAGCGCTGCCTGCGCTCGACGACGGCGCGCAGCACCGGGCGCAGCACGGTGTTCCAGGTCTCGACCACGCCGTCGGCGTCCAGGCCCTCGATGAGCAGCTTCTGCGCCGACCAGGAGTCCAGCGCCAGCGCGGCGCGGCCGAGGCCGCGGGCGCGCGGCACGGCGCCGGAGAGCTTGAGGCCGCGACCACCGGTGTTCGAGCCGCCCTCGAACTTGAACTCCGGTTCGCCTTCGAGCAGGCCGGAGAGCATCAGCGGCTCCGGGCCCGCCTCCTGCGGCGGTTCCTCGGCCGCCGCCGGGTAGCGCTGCGGCAGCGGAGCTGCGACCGTTCGTGCGTAGCGGGCGGCTTCGGCGGGCGAAGCGCCCCGGAGCAGGGCGCGTTGCATCTGCTCCAGCCGGGCGATGTCGTCCGGGCCGTAGCGGCGGTGCCTGCCGCTGGTGTGATCGCTGGGGCCGAGGCCGTAGCGGCGGTCCCAGGTGCGCAGGGTCGCCGGGGCGACGCCGAGCCGCCGGGCCACCGCCGCGACGGTGAGCCGGGGCTGGTCGTCGTCGACCGGTACCGCGTCCTGCGCTGGGCGTTCGAGGTCCGCGGAATCGGTGGTGCTGGGGCGGTCGTGCCCCTGAACGCATTCCGGCCTCATGGTCACGCCGGTCATGTTCCGGTTCTCGTCCGCCAAGAGCAAGCCAGTTGAGCCATCCGTCTCGGATCAGCAGATCACTCGGATGATGAACAGCTTTTGGCGCGAAAGGGGTTGAACAAGCTTTGACTCGGTTCTACGGTTGGATCATGCGAGGCTGCGACGGCCGGGTCGCAGCAGGGGAGGGGAACCCCACCGTGTAGGAGGTGGTTGTCGCAATGGCGGACACTCGACGTCTTCCTGGACCGAACGCCGACATCTGGGACTGGCAGATCCGCGGTTCGTGCCGAGGCATGGACAGCGCGTACTTCTTCCACCCGGACGGCGAACGGGGGCCCGCCCGGGCCCGCCGGGAGGCGAAGGCGAAAGAGGTGTGCCAGTACTGCCCGGTGATCGCCCAATGCCGCGCGCACGCGCTCGCGGTCCAGGAGCCGTACGGCATCTGGGGCGGCCTGTCGGAGTCGGAACGCGAAGTGATCATCAAGGCGCGCAAGCGCCAGCAGATGGCCGCGGTGGTCTGACGCGGCGGCGGATGACACGAGGGGCGTCATCCGCCGCCGGGCAGCACGCGACGAGGGGCGGGACCCGCGGGTCCCGCCCCTCGTCGTGCTCGAACAGGTCGCGCTCGAACAGGTCGCGCTCGAACAGGTCGTGCTCGAACAGGAGGTCAGTGGCCGTGGCCGTGACCGTGACCGGCCTCGTCGGCCTCCTCCTCGGGCTTGTCCACCACGGCGCTCTCCGTGGTGAGCACCATCCGGGCGATGGAGGCCGCGTTGGCGACCGCGGAGCGGGTCACCTTCAGCGGGTCCACGACGCCCGGGCCAACCAGGTCGCCGTACTCCAGGGTCGCGGCGTTGTAGCCGTGGCCCCAGTCCAGGTCGCGGACCTTGGACACCACGACGGCGCCCTCCTGGCCCGCGTTGGTGGCGATCCAGTGCAGCGGCGCCGCCAGCGCGGAGCGGACGAGCTGCACGCCGGTGGCCTCGTCACCGGTGAGGCCGAGGTTGCCGTCCAGCGCCTTGGCGGCGTGGATCAGGCTGGACCCGCCACCGGGGACGCTGCCCTCCTCGGCCGCGGCCTTGGACGCCGACACGGCGTCCTCGATCCGCGACTTGCGCTCCTTGAGCTCGGTCTCGGTGGCGGCACCGACCTTGATCACCGCGACGCCGCCGGCCAGCTTGGCCAGCCGCTCCTGCAGCTTCTCGCGGTCCCAGTCGGAGTCGCTGGCCTCGATCTCCTTGCGGATCTGCTCGGCCCGCGCCTTGACGTCGTCCTGCGAGCCCGCGCCGTCGACCAGGACGGTCTCGTCCTTGGTGACGGTGACGCGCCGGGCGGTGCCGAGCACCTCCTGGCCGACCTCGGACAGCTTGAGCCCGACGTCGCTGGTGATGAGCTGGGCACCGGTGACGACCGCGAGGTCGTCCAGGAACGCCTTCCGGCGGTCGCCGAAGTACGGCGCCTTCACCGCGACGACCTTGAAGGTCTTGCGCACGGCGTTGACGACCAGGGTGGACAGCGCCTCGCCCTCGACGTCCTCGGCGACGATCAGCAGCGGACGGCCGTTCTGGGCGATCTGCTCCAGCAGCGGCAGCATCTCCTGCAGGTTGGAGATCTTCTCCTTGTGCAGCAGGATCTGCGCGTTCTCCAGGACGGCTTCCTGGCGCTCGGCGTCGGTGACGAAGTGCGGCGAGATGAAGCCCTTGTCGAAGGCGACGCCCTCGGTCACGTCGAGCTCGGTGGCCAGCGTCGAGGACTCCTCGATGCTCACCACGCCGTCCTCGCCGACCCGCTCCATGGCCTCGCCGACCAGCGCGCCGATGGTCTCGTCCCGGGAGGACACGGTGGCGATCTGGGCGATGCCGTCCTTGCCCTTGACCGGGGTGGCCTTGGCCTTGAGGGCCTCGACCACGGCGTCGGTGGCGGCCTGGATGCCCTTGTTCAGGCTGGCCGGGTTGGCGCCGGCGGCCAGGTTGCGCAGGCCCTCGCGGACCAGCGCCTGGGCCAGCACGGTGGCCGTGGTGGTGCCGTCACCGGCGACGTCGTTGGTCTTGGTGGCGACGCTCTTGACGAGCTGGGCGCCGAGGTTCTCGAACGGGTCGGTCAGTTCGATCTCGCGCGCGATGGTGACGCCGTCGTTGGTCACCTGCGGCCCGCCGAACTGCTTGTCCAGCACGACGTGGCGGCCCCGGGGCCCGAGGGTGACCTTCACCGCGTCGGCGAGCTGGTTGACGCCGCGCTCCAGGGCCCGGCGCGCCTGCTCGTCGAAGGTGATCTGCTTAGCCATCTGTTCAACAGCCCTTCAGCGATGGGTGCTCGGTTGCGTCGGGGTTTCCCCGACGTGCGACCGCCCCGGGGTCCCGCGGTCGGGACCGCCGGGGCGGCTGAGTGCACTGCGGATCGTCAGTTGACGACGGCCAGCACGTCGCGGGCGGAGAGGATCAGGTACTCCTCGCCGTTGTACTTGACCTCGGTGCCGCCGTACTTCGAGTAGATGACGACGTCGCCTTCCTGGACATCCACGGGGATGCGGTTGCCCTTGTCGTCGATGCGGCCCGGGCCGACGGCCAGGACCTTGCCCTCCTGGGGCTTCTCCTTGGCGGTGTCCGGGATCACGATGCCGGACGCAGTGGTCGTCTCGGCCTCGCTCGCCTGGACAACGATCTTGTCCTCAAGCGGCTTGATGCTCGCCACGGGTGTGACCTCCACTTTCTGGGGCCTTCGAAGCGTTGTCTGGGTCTAGCGGCTCCGTGGCTCCCCGCCGTCGCGGGTGCCGGGGCGCTCCGGCGCCGTGTGTCTAGCACTCTACCCACGGGAGTGCCAACGCTCAACAGGCACCGCCCGTCGGCGCGTCACCCGACTGCGGGACAGACGTCCCGCCGCCCGTCGTTCACCATGCGATCACCCTGTACGCGAATTCGTTTCACGTTTTTGGTGCACGCTGCCCCCGGCCCCACCACCGAGGAGGAACCGACGTGCCCGCTCCCCGACCGAACCGCCGCACCGTGCTCGCCGGCGGCACCGCGCTCGGCCTGCTCGCGCTCACCCCGGGCGCGGGTGCCGCGATCACCGCCGACCCGTTCACCCTCGGCATCGCCTCCGGCGACCCGGCCCCGGACGGGTTCGTGCTGTGGACCCGGCTCGCCCCGTCCCCGCTGGCCGACGACGGGCTCGGCGGGATGCCCGCCCGGCCGGTCGAGGTGGAGTGGGAGATCGCCGAGGACGAGGGCTTCGCCCGCACCGCGCGCCGGGGCGTGGCCACCGCCGTGCCGGAGCTGGCGCACTCGGTGCACGTGGAGGTGGCCGGGCTGCGGCCCGGCCGGGAGTACTTCTACCGGTTCCGCTGCGGCGGGCACCTCAGCCGCACCGGCCGGACCCGCACCGCCCCCGCCCCCGGCGCGCTGCGCTCCCCGCTGACCCTGTGCGTCGCCTCCTGCGCGCAGTGGGAGCACGGCTACTTCACCGCCTACCGGCGGATCGCCGAGGACGACCCGCACCTGGTGCTGCACCTCGGCGACTACCTGTACGAGCAGGGGCACCTCGGCTACCCGGTCGGTTCCGGCGTGGCCCGCCCGGTCGAGGGCGGGGAGACCTTCGAGCTGGCCGACTACCGGCGGCGGCACGCCCAGTACAAGACCGATCGGGACCTCCAGACCGCGCACGCCACCGCGCCCTGGCTCGTCGTCTGGGACGACCACGAGCTCGACAACAACTGGGCCGACGACCACCACGAGGTCTTCGGCGCCACCGAGGAGTTCCGGCGCCGCCGCCGGGCCGCCTTCCAGGCCTACTACGAGAACATGCCGCTGCGCCGCTCCTCGGTGCCCGCCGGGGTGGACCTCCAGCTCTACCGCCGGATCCGCTGGGGCGCGCTGGCCGACCTGCACCTGCTCGACACCCGGCAGTACCGCAGCGACCAGGCGTGCGGCGGGCTGATCGGGCCCTGCGGGCAGGAATCCGACCCGACCCGCTCGATCACCGGCGACGAGCAGGAGTCCTGGCTGCTGGAGGGGTTCCGCGAATCCCGCGCCCGCTGGGACCTGATCGGCCAGCAGGTCATGATGGCGCAGAACGACAGCGCGAAGGGACCGCTGAAGATCACCGGCATGGACACCTGGGACGGCTACACCGCCTCCCGGGACCGGATCACCCGGGGCTGGATGAACGCAGGCGTGCGGAATCCGGTGGTGCTCACCGGCGACATCCACGAGCACTACGCCAACGACCTCAAGCTGGACTACGACGACCCGGACTCCCCCGCGGTGGGCGCCGAGCTGGTCACCACCTCGGTCACCTCCGGCGGCGACGCCGCGGGCGGGGAGTTCGAGGGCGACCCGGACAACCCGCACTTCCGGTTCCGCAGCGGGATGCGCGGCTACCTCCGCACCCGGATCACGCCGGAGGAGCTGCGGGCCGACTTCCGGGTGCTGCCCTACGTCTCCCGGCCCTACGCCCCGGCCGAGACGCAGGCGTCGTTCGTGGTCTCCGACCGGGTTCCCGGGCTGCGCTGAACCCCGGACCTGCGGAAAGCGTCACCGGTGCTCGACCGCGCGTGATCTTCGCAGGTAGATCGGCGTGCGGGATATCTCACCAAAGCCCATGAACGGTTTCCGCCCGGAGCCGCGGTTGCCCTAGGTTCCCTGCCATGCCCGCACCGTCGAGGCCCACGAACAGGCCGTGGGAGCGCCGACCCCGACCCGCTCGTCCGCCCGGCCCGTCGGGCCCGCCCACCCGCTCCGGGTGGCGTCCGAAGTGAGCCGCCGACCCCGCACCGCGCAGGTCGCCGCCCGCTCCGCGCGGGCGGCGATCCCGGCTCCCGCTCGGCGGGAGACCGACGTCGTCCACTGAGGACACCGATCCTCCCGCCCGGCGAACAGGACCGCGGGGACGATTCCACCTCTTCCGCTGAAGTTCACCCGGAAACCACCCGACATCGGTACCTTCCGCGGGTCGACCGCGCGACGGTCGTGCCGCAGTAGTTCCCGAACGCTGGAGGACCCGATGTCCCGATCGCCCGGCAACCCGTCCCGGCGCACCGTGCTGCTCGGTGGCGCCGCCGCTCTCGGCGCCACCACGTTCGCCGGTTCGACGCTGGCCCACGCCCTGCCCGGGGCGGGTGGCCGCCCGCTGGCCGACCCGTTCACCCTCGGCGTCGCCTCCGGCGACCCGCTGCCGGACGGGATGGTGCTGTGGACGCGGCTGGCGCCGGAGCCCACCGCCGACGACGGCCGCGGCGGGATGCCCGACCGGGTCGTACCGGTGCGGTGGGAGGTCGCCGAAGACGAGCGGTTCACCCGGATCGTGCGGCGCGGCGAGGCCCAGGCCACCCCCGAGCTGGGGCACAGCGTGCACGTCGAGCTGTCGGGGCTGCGCCCCGGTGCCGAGTACTACTACCGGTTCCGCGCCGAGAACGCCGTCTCCCCGACCGGTTTCACCCGCACCGCCCCGGCCCCGGGCTCGCTGGAAGCGCTGCTGATGTGCTTCGCGTCCTGCTCGCACTTCGGCCAGGGCCACTTCACCGCGTACCGCCGGATGGCCGAGGACCAGCCGCACCTGATCCTGCACCTCGGCGACTACCAGTACGAGTACGCGGGCGACTCCGACGACGTGCGGGAGGTGCGCGGACCGGAGACCCGCACGCTGGCCAACTACCGGCAGCGGCACGCCCAGTACAAGACGGACCCGGACCTGCAGCTCGCGCACGCCACCGCGCCCTGGCTGGTGGTCTGGGACGACCACGAGACCGAGAACAACTGGGCCGACGAGGTGCCGGAGGACCCCGACGCCGGGTTCCTGGACCGGCGGGCCGCCGCGTTCCAGGCCTACTACGAGAACATGCCGCTGCGCCGCAGCGCCCGGCCGCAGGGCATCGACATGCGGCTGTACCGGCGGATCCGGTGGGGCGGGCTGGCCGACTTCCACATGCTCGACACCCGCCAGTACCGGGACGACCAGCTCTGCGGCGACGGCGTCCAGGCCGGGTGCGACGGCCGCCTGTCTCCCGACCGCAGCATCACCGGCGCCGAGCAGGAGCGGTGGCTGCTCAAGAACCTGCGCTCCTCCGACGCGCGCTGGGACGTGCTGGGCCAGCAGGTGTTCTTCTCCAAGATCGACCTCACGCCGGGGGCCGAGGAGGGCTACAACATGGACGCCTGGGACGGCTACGTCGCCAACCGCGACCGGATCGCCGACGGGCTCTCCCGGGTGCGCAACGGCGTGGTGCTCACCGGTGACGTGCACCGCCACTGGGCCGCCGAGGTCAAGCGGACCCACGACGACCCGAGCACCCCGGCCGTCGGCACCGAGCTGGTCACCACCTCCATCACCAGCGGCGGCGACGGCAGCGACGACGGCAACGAGGACGTCATCGCGGAGAACCCGCACGTGAAGTTCTCGTCCAACCGGCGGGGCTACGTGCGCACCCGGTTCACCGCCGAGGACATGCGGGCGGACTTCCGGACGCTGCGGAAGGTGACCGAGCCCGGCGCGCCGGCCGAGACCGCGCGCTCGTTCGCGGTGCAGGACGGCGTCCGGGCGCTGAACCCGGCCTGACCCGGTCACCCACCGGCACGGCACACTGACCCGGTGCGCGGACGACGGGCGAAGTGGGCGGTGCTGGCGGGACTCGGCGCGGTCGCGGGAGCGCCCGCGGTCTGGGCGCGGGCGCGCAGCGCGCACCGCGTCCGGACCGTCGCCGACGTGCCCGGCACCGAGTACGCGCTGGTGCTCGGTGCCGGGGTGCGGTGGGACGGCACGCCGAGCCGGATCCTGCGCGGTCGCCTCGACGTGGCGCACGCGCTGCTGCGGGCGGGCAAGGTGCGCCGGATCATCGTCAGCGGCAGCCCGGAGTCCCGCGGCCACAGCGAACCCGAGGTGATGCGGGAGTTCCTGGTGTCCCGAGGGGTTCCGCCCGATGCCGTGCTGCTCGACGAGTCCGGTGTGGACACCTGGCAGTCGTGCCGCCGCGCGGCGCAGGACTTCGGGCTCGCGGAGCTGACCGTGGTCACCACCCGGTTCCACCTGCGCCGCGCCATCGCGCTGTGCCGCCGCGTCGGGATCGACGCCCACGGCGTCGGCCACGACGCCGCGGCCGACGGCCTGCGCCGCGTCTCCGCCCGCGGCGCCCGCCGCGAATTCCTCGCCACCACCAAGGCCTTCTGGTGGCGCCGCTGAGGGATCCTTTCCGAATGGCCTGCGTGGCGGTGCCGGTGGCGGATCCTCAGCGGCCTTCTCGCTCCGGGAGCCGCTCGGCGATGTACCAACGACGTACACGGCGTCACGGCTGTCCTCGCGAGAAGCCCGCTGAGCGGTCACGTCCGAGCACGGGCGGCGGTGCCGGTTGACGGCCGCACCGCATGCGGCTCCGCCGCATTCCGAAAGGACCCCGAGTCTCGCAACATCTCCTGGGTGAGGGGCACCTTCATCCGGCGTAGTCGGATCAAGGTGCCCCTCACTCGGGACCGCCTCACCCGGTCGGGCGGGTCAGCGGACGAGGGTGTGGACCGGGAGCCCGGGGTCGGCGGAGAGGTCCAGGGACGACGGCGGTGCGCCCGCGGCGAGCACGTGGGCGCCGAGGGCGGCGATCATCGCGCCGTTGTCGGTGCACAGCCGGGGGCGCGGCACCCGCAGCTCGATCCGGGCGGCGGCGCAGCGCTCGCGGGCCAGCCCGGACAGCCGCGAGTTCGCCGCCACCCCACCGGAGATCACCAGCGTGGTGACCTCCAGCTCGCGCGCCGCGCGCACCGCCTTCGCGGTCAGCACGTCGGCCACCGCCTCCTGGAACGAGGCGCACACGTCGGCCACCGGGATCTCCCGGCCCGCCCGCTGCTCGCCCTCGACCCAGCGCGCGACCGCGGTCTTGAGTCCGGAGAAGGAGAAGTCGAACTTCGCGTCGCGCGGACCGGTCATGCCGCGCGGGAACGCGATCGCCGCCGGGTCGCCCTCCTTGGCCATCCGGTCGATCGGCGGTCCGCCCGGGTAGGGCAGGTCCAGGATGCGCGCGACCTTGTCGTAGGCCTCACCGGCCGCGTCGTCGATGGTGGAGCCGATCTCGGTGATCCGCTCCCCGACGCCCTCGACCAGCAGCAGCTGGGTGTGCCCGCCCGAGACCAGCAGCGCCAGGCAGCGCCGCGGCAGCGGCCCGTGCTCCAAGGTGTCCACCGCGACGTGCCCGGCCAGGTGGTTCACGCCGTAGAGCGGCACGCCGAGCGCCGCCGCGTAGCCCTTGGCCGCCGCGACCCCGACCATCAGCGCACCGGCCAGCCCGGGACCGGCCGTCACCGCGACGGCGTCCACATCGGACAGCCGCAGGCCGGCGCCGTCCAGCGCGCGGGTCGTCGTCGGCGCCATCGCCTCCAGGTGCGCCCGGCTGGCGATCTCCGGCACCACCCCGCCGAACCGGGCGTGCTGGTCGACGCTGGAGGCCACCGCGTCGGACAGCAGCTCCACGCCGCCGTCCGCGCCGAGGCGGACCAGGCCGACCCCGGTCTCGTCGCAGGAGCTCTCGATGCCGAGCACGATCCGGTCGCGCTCGCGAACCTCAGCGGTCATCCCGCGTCCTCCGCGATCCTGGCCGGGCGGCGCATGGTGAACGCGTCCGCGCCGGAGGGCTGGTAGTAGCGCTTGCGCACCCCGACCACGTCGAAGCCGTGCGCCCGGTACAGCGCGATGGCCGGCTCGTTGTCGGTGCGCACTTCGAGGAACGTCGTCGCCGCGTAGGCGTCGGCGCGGACCAGCAGCGCGCGCAGCAGCGCGGTGCCGATCCCCCGTCCCTGGTGCGCCGGGTCGACGCCGATGGTGTGCACCTCGACCTCGGCGCGCGGCGGCCGGGCCAGCACCGCCAGCCCGGCGTAGCCGACGAGCAGCTCGTCCTCGTAGGCCCCGACGTAGTAGTGGCCCTGCGCCAGCTCGGCGGCGAACGCGTCCTGCGACCACGGGTCGTCACCGGGGAAGAGCTGCTGCTCCAGCTCGGCGCACCGCGCCAGGTCCTTGGGGCGCAGCTTGAGCACCTCGGCGGTCACCGGAGACCTCCGACCGGTTTGCGCGGCGCGGGTTCGGCGGCGTCCGGGCGGCGCAGGTACCGGGGCACCAGCGGCGCCGGCTCCGCACCCGCGCGCAGCTCCGCCGCGGCCACCGCGACCAGTCCCGCCGGGGCGGGGTGGCGCGGCTCGACGGCGGTCAGCCCCAGCGCCTCGGCGGACTCCCCCGCCGCGACGGCGTACCCGTCGACCGGGACGTCCGCCGGGCGCTGCACCGCCGGTCCGCCGGTCCGGGTGCGCGCGGCGTCGTAGGCGGCCCAGTAGACCTCCTTGCGGCGCGCGTCGGTGGCGACCAGCAGCGGCCCGTCGTGCCCGGCGGCCACCGCGATCGCGTCCAGGCCGCAGACCGGGTGCACCGGCACGTCGAGGGCCTGGCCCAGCGCGGCGGCGGTCACCATGCCCACCCGCAGTCCGGTGAAGGGGCCGGGGCCGTCGCCGACCACGATCGCGTCGACGTCGGCGAGCCGCCTGCCCGCCTCGTCGAGCGCCGCGAGCAGGTGCGGCATCAGCAGTTCGCCGTGGGCCCGGGGGTTGACCGCGACGCGCTCGGCCACCGACCGCGGTCCGCCGTCGTCCAGGACGACGAGCCCGGCGGTCACGGCGGGCGTCGAGGTGTCCAACGCTATGACGAGCACGGTGGACCAGCGTACGTCAGCCCAGGTCACCCCCAGGACGCGACCCGCACCAGCCACCGGACCACCCCACCCGCCCCGTCACCGGGCGTCACCCGACCACACCCCAGGTGAGGGGCACCCTTGCCCAAGTAACTCGGACAAGGGGGCCCCTCACTCACTTCCCGAACGGGTGAGGCGACGGTGGGGCGGAAGCAGGTGAGGGGCACCCTGCACCACGTGACGTGGTACAGGGTGCCCCTCACTCAGGACCCGAACGGGTGAGCGCTCCCGTTGGGCGTCCGGGGCCGCCGCTACTGGACGAGGGCGGGTGGGAGGTCGGTGCCCGGGGGCAGGGGGCGCCTGGCCAGGAGGGCGTCGTCCTGGCCCGCCCCGGCGAGCACGGCCCGGGCGTGGGACTCGGGGAGCGCGTTGAACCAGCGGCGCGCCAGTTCGGCGCGGGCGTCGGGGGCGGCGGTGCCGTGCAGGCGGAGCCGGGCCATGCCCCCGTCCGGGAAGATGTCCAGCCGCACGTGGCTGACCTCGGCGCGCACCGGGAGCCGGAAGTGGTGCCGGGTGTCGGGCTGGAGGCGGGTGCGCGGCAGCAGCTCCGTCCAGTTCCCCGGGTCGTCGAGGTCGGCGGCGCGGGCGTCGCAGCCGGACAGCGACGCCCAGCCGGGCGCGTTGCCGAGGAAGTAGCTGGTGTCGAGCTCGGCCCAGCGAACGGTGCCGGGGGCGGCGAGCCGCAGCGACACCCAGTCGTTGCCGTCGTCGCGGCGGCGGGCGGTCTCCCAGCCCTCCCCCATCACCCGGGTCAGGCCGGGGGCGAGCAGGTTGTGCGGCGAGGAGTAGAACATGTCGCTGCACCCGACGACCTGGCTCCCGTGCTCCAGGGCGGCGAGGTCGAACTCGGCGGGCACCCACCTCGGGTCGGCGACCGGCTCGCCGTGCACCCGCAGCCGGGCGATGCCGCCGTCGGGGTGCATGCACAGCCGCACGTGGGTGTAGCGGCGGTCGCCGCCAACCTCGAAGTGGTTGCGGACGTCGCCGCGCACCGGGGACCGGGGCAGCAGCTCCTCCCAGTCGGCGGCGGCCAGCTCGTCGGGGCTCGGGTAGCCCTCGACGGCGCAGCCCTGGACCGAGACCTCCGGCGGGTAGTTGCCCTTGAAGTGCGCGGTGTCCACCACGAGCCGCCGCACGATCCCGGGCAGCCCGAGGCGGACGATCGCGAAGTCGGTGCCCGGTTCCCGCCGCCGCCGCGTTTCCCAGCCGTCGTAGACCTGGCCCTTGTGCCCGAAGGTGTAGGTCTGGAACACCGGCTCGGCGGGCTTGATCAGGTTCTCCCGCTCGGCGAACAGCTCGTCGTTGGCGCAGACGACGCTGCCGCCCACCGCGCGGGACGCCAGGTCGGGCAGCGTCGCGGTCGTGCTCATCGGTCCTCCTGCATCGAACTACCGGGTCTGGGTGCGGCTGAGCAGCGCTCCGCGCGCCACCGGGTCGGTCACCTCCGGACCGACGATCGGGGCACCGCGCAGCCAGGTCTGCCGGACCGCGCCGGACAGCGCGCGCCCGTGGTAGGGCGACACCGGGTTGCGGTGGTGCAGGTCGGCGACGTCGACCACGAAGGCCTCGTCGGGGGCGAACACGCACAGGTCGGCGTCGGCGCCGACCTCGATGCGGCCCTTGTGCCGCAGCCCGGCGAGCGCGGCGGGGCGGTCGGCCATCCAGCGCACCACGTCGGCCAGCTCGTAACCGCGCAGCCGGGCCTGGGTCCACACCGCGGGCAGGCCGAGCTGGAGGCTGGACACCCCGCCCCAGGCGACGCCGAAGTCACCGATGTCGAGCCGCTTGAGCTCGGGCGTGCAGGGCGAGTGGTCGCTGACCACGCAGTCGATGGTGCCGTCGGCCAGGCCGCGCCAGAGCAGTTCGCGGTTGGCCGCCTCGCGGATCGGCGGGCAGCACTTGAACTGGGTGGCGCCGTCCGGGATCTCCTCGGCGGTGAAGCTGAGGTAGTGCGGGCAGGTCTCGACGGTGACGCGGACCCCGTCGGCGCGCGCGGAGGCGATCATCGGCAGCGCGTCGGACGAGGACAGGTGCAGGATGTGCACCCGGGCGCCGGTGCGCCGGGCGGCTTCGAGGACGTGGGCGATGGCGAGGTTCTCCGCCCCGCGCGGCCGGGAGCCGAGGAAGTCGCGGTAGTCCTCGCCGTGCGCGGTGGGGGCGTGCTCGATGGCCTCGGAGTCCTCGGCGTGCACGATCATCAGCGCGTCGTAGCGGGCGACCTCGCGCAGCGCGGCGTCGAGCTCGGCGGCGTCCAGCGGCGGGAACTCGTCGACCCCGGAGTGCAGCAGGAAGCACTTGAAGCCGAACACCCCCGCCTCGTGGAGCCCGCGCAGCTCGGCGAGGTTGCCGCGGATCGCGCCGCCCCAGAAGCCGACGTCGATGTGCACCTGGTCGCGCGCGGCGTCCTGCTTGACCGCGAGCGCCGGGGTGTCGGTGGTCGGCGGCAGGCTGTTGAGCGGCATGTCGACCAGGGTGGTGATGCCGCCCGCGGCGGCGGCCCGGGTGGCGGTGCCGAAGCCCTCCCACTCGCTGCGGCCGGGGTCGTTGACGTGCACGTGGGTGTCGACCAGGCCGGGCAGCAGCACCTCGTCGTCGGCGAGCTCGACGGTGCGGGCCGCGGGCAGCGGGGCGTCGAACGCCTCGACCGCGGCGATCCGCTCGTCCCGGACGGCGACGGCGGCCGGTGCCGTGCCGCGCGGGCCCACGACCCGACGCGCGCGGAACACCAGATCGAATTCGGCTGTGCCGGGCACTGCATCTCCCTCCACCAGAACTTAAACAAAATGTTGAACCGAATCGGGTGGCCGGTCAAGGGCCCGCCGCCGGTTCCTCGGCGGACCCCCGGAACCGGGCGGTCAGAGCCAGTCGCGGGCCAAGGCCGCACCGACGCCGGTCAGCAGCACCCCGGCCTCGCGCTGGCAGCGCTCCAGGTCCGGTTCGACGTCGGTGAGCGCGTAGACCCGCTCGAAGCCGGCCGCGCGCAGCCGGTCGGCGGGCAGCGGGCAGCGCCCGGCCACCGCGATCACCGGGATGCCCGCGTCGCGGGCGCGCTCGGCGACGCCCGCCGGGCCCTTGCCGTGCAGGGTCTGCTCGTCGATGGAGCCTTCGCCGGTGATCACCAGCCCGGCTCCGGCGAGCTGGTCGGCGAACCCGACCAGTTCCAGCACCACGTCGACGCCGGGCCGCATCCGGGCGCCGAGGACCGACAGCGCGCCGAATCCCACGCCGCCCGCCGCGCCGGCGCCGGGCTGCCCGGCCACGTCGCGCCCGCCCGCGCGCACCACGGCGTCGGCGAACCGGGCCAGCGCGGTGTCCAGCAGCTCGACCTGCTCGGGGTCGGCGCCCTTCTGCGGGCCGTAGACGTGCGCGGCGCCGCGCTCGCCGAGCAGCGGGTTGTCCACATCGGAGGCGAGCACGAAATCCACGTCCGCCAAGCGGCGATCGAGGCCGGAGAGGTCCACTTCGGCCACCCGGGCCAGCGGTCCGCCGCCGGGCGGGAGCTGGTGCCCGTCGGCGTCGAGCAGCCGGGCGCCCAGCACGGTGAGCAGCCCGGCGCCGCCGTCGGTGCAGGCGCTGCCGCCGACGCCGAGCACGACGGTCCGCGCCCCGGCGTCCAGGGCGGCGGCGATCGCCTCCCCGGTGCCCTCGCTGGAGGCGCCCATCGGGGACAGGTCGTCGGGGTCGAGCAGCGCGAGCCCGGAGGCCGAGGCCAGCTCGACGACCGCGGTGCCCTCGTGCAGCGCGATCTCGGTGGGCACCGGGTCGCCGACCGGGCCGGCCACCAGCACCGGCACCGACCGGTAGCCGGAGGCCAGCGCCGACTCGACGGTCCCGTCCCCGCCGTCGGCGATCGGCACCGACCGCACTTCCACGTCGGGAGCCGCCCGCCGCAGGCCGTCCGCCACCGCGTCGGCGACACCCGGCGCGGTCAGCGATCCTTTGAACTTGTCCGGCGCGATCAGGACTGGACCTGGCACGACAACAACTCCCGAGCTCGACTGGGTGCGTTCCCCGCCGGGGCGCCCGGCACGCCACCGGCGGGGAACGCAGGGGTCATCGGGTATTCCACCCGACACCCCCGTCAGTGGGAAGGGGCGCCACCCCTTCCGGGCGGGCTCAGCCGCCGGGAACCGGTTCCGGCTCGATCAGCGCGTCGATCCGGGTGCCCCGGGCGGTGTTCGCCTCGCGGTCGATCATCACCTCCACCAGCACCGGCCTGCTGGTCGCCACCGCCTCCTTGCGGGCCCACTCGATCGCCTCGGCGATCTCGTCCGGGTGCAGGACCCGGCGGCCCGAGCAGCCGTAGCCGCGCATGATGGTGACGTTGTCGGTGCCGTGGTCGTCGTAGTGGATGTCGACCTCGGTGCGCATGTCGTAGCCGTCGGCCTCGGCCTGGCGGATCAGGCCCAGGTACTCGTTGTTGAGCATGACGATCACGAACGGCAGGTCGTACTGGGCGGCGACCGCGAGCTCCTCGACGAGGAACTGGAACGAGTAGTCGCCGACCACCGCGACCACCTCGGCGTCCGGTTCGGCCGACTTCACCCCGATCGCGGCGGGGATCTCCCAGCCGAGCGGCCCGGCCTGCCCGCACACCTGGTAGTGCCGGGGCAGGTGCGCGGTCTGGAACTGGCCGCCCCAGATCTGGTAGAGCCCGATCGCGGTGACGAAGTAGGTCTCCGGCGGGAAGATCTCGTTGATCTCCCGGTAGACCCGGGGAGCCTTGATCGGCACGTCGCGGTAGTCGTCGGGGCGGGTCAGCGTCTCGCGCAGGGACGCCACCCGGGACACCCACGGCCGGAAGTCGGCCACCACGTCGCGGGCCTGCTCCAGCAGCGCCTCCAGGAACAGCCGGGTGTCGGACACGACGCCCAGGTCGGGCTCGAAGACCCGGCCGAGCTGCATCGGCTCGATGTCGACGTGGATGAACTTCCGGTCGCCCCGGTAGACGTCCAGCGCACCGGTGTGCCGGTCGCCGAACCGGGAGCCCAGGGCGAGCACCAGGTCCGATTCCAGGAACGCCTTGTTGGCGTAGCGCTGGCTGGTCTGGATGCCGGTCATCCCGGCGTAGAGCTCGTGGTCCTCCGGGAACGAGCCCTTGCCCATCAGCGTGACCTGCACCGGGATGCCGAGCAGCTCGGCGAGTTCGCGCAGCAGGTCGTGCGCCTCGCCGAGGACGACGCCGCCACCGGCCAGCAGCAGCGGGCGCTCGGCGGACAGCAGCATGTCCAGGGCGCGGCGCACCCGGGGCGGGTGCGGCCGGACCTCGGGCACCGGCAGCGGGGCGTCCAGGGACGGGTCCCACTCGATCTCCTGCTGCTGCACGTCCAGCGGCAGGTCCACCAGGACCGGCCCGGGGCGGCCGGAGCGGGCGGTGCGGAACGCCTCGCGGAAGATCCACGGGAGCTGCGCGGCCTCCTTGGCCTGCACCGACCACTTGGTCACCGGCTTGGCGATCTCCACGATGTCGACCGCCTGGAACGCCTCCTGGTGCAGCTTCGAGGAGACGGCCTGCCCGGTGATGCACACCATCGGGATGGAGTCGGCCTGCGCCGTGTAGAGGCCGGTGATCATGTTGGTGCCCGCCGGACCGGAGGTGCCGATCGCGACGCCGACCTTGCCGTTGGTGCGCGCCCAGCCGTCGGCCATGTGGGTCGCGCCCTCCTCGTGGCGGACCACGAGGTGCTTGATGCCGCTGTCCTCCAGCGCGGCGTACAGCGGCAGGATCGCGGCACCGGGGCAGCCGAACGCGACGTCCACGCCCTCCGAGCGGAGCACGTCGACGACCGCCTGCATGACAGGGACTTTCGCCATGGTGTATGACTTCCTCTCGGGCACCGGGCTCGGCCCGGTACCGGACGGAACGGGTCGGGGTCCCCACGCTTGCCGGCATCGGACCCCGCCCGTTTCACCTGTGTTCACCTCGCGGCGCGATCTCAGGCGTCGCCTCGCTCCGGTCGCCCATCCTCAGCTCCGCAGCGTCCGGGCGTCCTCGCGAGGCGACGCCTGAGCCCCGCAGCGGTGCGGGCCGCAGGCCGCACCGCACGGCGGTTCCGGTGCTCAGCACCGCTTTCACAATGGCTTGCTTGGCGGTGCAAGCAGCGGAACCTCAGCGGCCTTCTCGCTCCGGGCGCCCTTCTTGATGTATGCCCATACACGGCATCAGGGCGTCCTCGCGAGAAGCCCGCTGAGCGGTCACGTCCGAGCACGGGCGGCGGTGCCGGTTGACGGCCCCACCGCATGCGGCTCCGCCGCATCCTGAAAAACTTCTCAGAGCGGCTCCGGAACCGCACGGGATCGGCGGGCCTCAGCCCTTCCCGTTGAGCTCCGCGATCCGGTTGTAGAGGGCGGAGTGGTCGAGGCCGCCCTCGCCCCGGGCCACCGAGGCCGCCACGAGCTGCGCGACCAGCGAGCCCAGCGGGATGCTCAGCCCGGCGTCGCGGGCCGCGCTCTGCACGATGCCCATGTCCTTGTGGTGCAGTTCGAGGCGGAAGCCGGGGGCGAACTCGCGCCCGCGCATCTTCGCCTCCTTGGCGCCGAGGACCGCGCTGCCCGCGAGCCCGCCGCCGAGCACCCGCAGCCCGGCCTCGGCGTCCACGCCGTGCGCTTCGAGGAACACCAGCGCCTCGGCGAGCAGACCGATGTTGCCCGCGACGACGAGCTGGTTGGCGGCCTTGACGGTCTGCCCGGCTCCGGCCGGACCGACGTGCACGACGGTGGCGCCGACGGCGTCGAGCACCGCACCGGCCCGCGCGAAGTCCTCCTCCGCGCCGCCGACCATGATCGACAGGGTGCCGTCGATGGCCTTGGGCTCCCCGCCGCTGACCGGGGCGTCGAGCACCCGGATGCCGCGCGCCGCGCCCTCCTCGGCGACCCGCCGGGAGACGTCGGGCCGGATGGTGCTGCAGTCGATGAGCAGCGCGCCCTCGGGGGCGTGCGCGAGCACGCCGTCCTCGCCGAGCACGATCTGCTCGACGTCCGGCGAGTCCGGCAGCATGGTGATGATCACCTCGGCGCCGCGCACCGCCTCGGCGACGTCGCCCGCGGCGACGCCGCCCTGCTCCACCAGCCGGTCGACCTTGCCCCGGCTGCGGTTGTACCCGGTGACCCGGTGGCCGGCCGCGACCAGGTTGGCCGCCATCGGACCCCCCATGATCCCGAGTCCGATGAACCCGACCTCGCTCATTGCACTCCTCCGATCCAGCCGAAGCTGTCCGCGCTGGCCCCGCTGGGCTTGTACTCCAGGCCGATGCGCCCCCGGTAGCCCACCTCGTCGAGCCTGCGGAACCAGTGTCCGAAGTCCAGGTCGCCGGTGCCCGGCTCGTTGCGCCCGGGGGCGTCGGCGATCTGCACGTGGCCGATGCGCCCGGCGTGCCGGTCGAGCACCGCGCCGGGGTCGTCGCCGTTGGCGGCGAGGTGGTAGAGGTCGAACAGCAACCGCAGGGCCTCGGTCTCGCCGGTGGCGTGCACCCGGTCGATCACCGCGATCGCGTCGGCGGCGGTCTTGAGCGGGTAGGCGGGCGTGCCGCTGACCGGCTCGACGAGCACGACGCCGCCGATGCGGTCGGCGGCCTTGCCCGCGCGGGCGAGGTTGGCGGTGGCCACCTCGTCCTGGGCGTCCGGGCGGACGCCGTCGATCCGGTTGCCGTAGAGGGCGTTGAAGGCGGTGCAGCCGAGCCGTTCACCGATGCCGATCGCGATGTCGACGTTGTCGGTGAACTGCCCCGCGCGGTCCGGGTCGGACAGCACGCCGCGCTCACCGGCGGGCATGTTCCCGGCGAAGAAGTTCAGCCCGGTGAGTTCCACCCCGGCGTCGTCGACGGCGCGCACGAACCGGTCCACCTCGCGGTCGCCGGGCACCGCGTCCGGGAACGGCCACCAGAACTCGACCGCGTCGAACCCGGCCGCCTTGGCCGCCGCCGGGCGGTCCAGCACGTCCAGCTCGGTGAACAGGATCGAGAGGTTGACGTCGAAACGGCTGCGTTCCACCGGCATCACCGTGTTTTCCTCATCGTGAAAGAATTGTTTCGTACAGCGGTAGATTAGCGAGCCGCTCCCCGGCGGTCAACACGTCCGCGCCGCCCCGCGCCCCGGCACGGCGACACGACCGGCATCCCGGCGGATTACCGTGGCCACACAGACTCCCGACGGACGACATTGCGAGCGCCGATGATCCTGCGAGCAGAGTTCACCACCGAACCCTTCGAGGGCGAAGGCGAACCGCCCGCGCACGCGGTGGCGGCCCGCGACGCCCTGCGCACCGCGGGGCTGGAACCGGACTTCGGCCCGCTGGGCACCGCGATCCAGGGCGACCGGCAGACCGTGCTCGCCGCCCTCGGCGAGGTGCTCGACGTCGCGCTCGGCGCGGGAGCGGCCCGGATCACGCTGCAGGTCACCGCCGAGGAGGCCACCACCGAGGAGTGACGGCGGCGGAGCCGCACCGCGGCGCAGATCGCCCCGAAAGCGGCCCTAAGGGGTCCTTTCAGAATGCGGCGGAGCCGCATGCGGTGCGGCCGTCAACCGGCACCGCTGCCCGTACTCGGAGTTACCGCTCAGCGGTCTTCTCGCGAGGACAGCCGTGACGCCGGGTACGAAGTGGGTACATCAGGAGCGGCTCCCGGAGCGAGAAGGCCGCTGAGGTTCCGCCACCCGCACCGCGGCGCAGATCACCCCGAAAGCGGCCCTAAGCTGGTGGGCGTGCATCCGCTCACCGCCGCGATCACCCCGCTGCTGGACCGGATCGGCGCCACCGCGGTTCCCGTGGAGGAGCGCGGGCCCGGTGACGTCGTGCTGCACTGGGACGGCGCCCCGGCGGTGGCCGTGCGCCTGGCCGGGGAGGAGCTGACCAGCGCGCTCGACCGGATGATCGCCCAGGTCGAGACCGAGCTCGGCGGCCGGCTGCCGGACCTGCCGCGCGCCGACAAGCAGCGCGCCGTCCGGTTGCTGGAGGAGCGCGGCGCCTTCACCCTGCGGAAGTCCGTGGAAGCCGTGGCGCAGGCGCTCGGCGTCAGCCGCTTCACCGTCTACAACTACCTGAACCGGGACTGACCGGCGCCGAACCCGGCGCCGGGGCGAACTCCCCGCGTCGTCGCGGGAATTCCCGCTGAAGCCCCCGTGAACCCGAGATTTCAACAAACTGTTGACACCCGGCGCGGAGCAGCCGTAGCTTTCAGCTCCATCGACGCTCGTGAGCAGCACCACAGCGCCGCCGCAGCACGACCGGAGCCACCGCTCCCCGCTGCCCGCCAGTGCATCCGCCGCCTCCACGGGGGGACCGCATGTCACCACCCATCTCTTCCGAACGCGACAGGTCTTCCGAACGCGACAGGTCTTCCGAACGCGACAGGTCTGCCGAACGCGACGGGCTCGCCGCGCTCAACGACCTGCCCCGCGCCGAACTCGTCGAACGCCTGCTCGCCTGCCTGGACGTGCCGCGCTGGGCCGACGACGTGGCCGACCGGCGGCCGTTCGCCGACCTCGCCGAGCTCCTGGGAGCCGCCGACGGCGCGGCCCCGGACCTGACTTCCGGGGAACTGGACGGCGCGCTGGCCGCCCACCCCCGGATCGGCCAACGCCCGGCGGGCACCGGCACCGCCGCGGACCACGCCCGCGGCGAGCAGTCCGGAGTGGACCCCGACGACGCCGAGCTGTCCCGCGCGCTGCGCGAGGGCAACGAGGAGTACGAACGCCGGTTCGGCCACGTCTACCTGGTCCGCGCCGCCGGGCGCAGCGGCGCCGAACTGCTGTCGATCCTGCGCTCCCGGCTGGACAACGACCCGGCCGCCGAGCGGCGGGTCGTCGAGCGGGAACTCCGCGAGATCGCCCGACTGCGACTGGAGAAGGTGATCGCCGGATGAGCGCCGTGACCACCCACGTCCTCGACGCCGCGCAGGGCCGCCCCGCCGCGGGCATCGCCGTGCGGCTGGAGGACGCCGACGGCCGCGAGCTGGGCGCCGGGCGCACCGACGCCGACGGCCGGATCCGCGACCTCGGCCCCGACGCGCTGCCCGCCGGGGACTACGCGCTGACCTTCACCACCGGTGACTACTTCGCCGAGCGCGGGGTCGACACCTTCTACCCGCAGGTCCGGATCGCCTTCCGGATCGCCGACCCGGACCAGCACCACCACGTCCCGCTGCTGCTGAGCCCGTTCGCCTACTCCACCTACCGAGGGAGCTGATCATGGGCATCGTCATGGGCCCCAACCAGTACGGCAAGGCGGAGGTGCGCCTCGTCGCCATCGACCGGAGCACTGCGCGGCACGGCATCAAGGACCTCACGGTCAGCACCTCGCTGCGCGGTGACCTCGACGAGGTGCACCTGACCGGCGACAACGGCAACGTGCTGCCCACCGACACCCAGAAGAACACCGTCTACGCCTTCGCCAAGGAGGCCCCGGTCGGGGAGATCGAGGACTTCGCGCTGCGGCTGGGCAGGCACTTCACCCGCACCGCCGAGGGCATCACCGGGGCGCGGGTGCTCGTCGAGGAGCACGCCTGGCAGCGCATCCCGGTCGGCGGCGGCGAGCACGACCACGCCTTCAGCCGCGCGGGCGACGAGAAGCGGACCACCGCGGTGACCATCGACGACGGCCGGGCGCACGTCGTCTCCGGGCTCAAGGACCTGGTGGTGCTCAAGTCCACCGGTTCGGAGTTCTGGGGCTACCCGAAGGACCGCTACACCACGCTGGCCGAGACCACCGACCGCATCCTCGCCACCGCCGTCACCGCCCGCTGGCGCTACCTGGGCGAGGACGTCGACTGGGGCAAGAGCTTCGAGTCGATCCGCGCCACGATGCTGGAGGCCTTCGCCACCACGCACAGCCTCGCGCTGCAGCAGAGCCTCTACGAGATGGGCAAGGCGGTGCTGGCCGCGCACGAGGAGGTCGCCGAGGTGCGGCTGTCGCTGCCGAACAAGCACCACTTCCTGGTCGACCTGGAATTCTGCGGGCTGACCAACGACAACGAGGTCTTCTTCGCCGCCGACCGCCCCTACGGGCTCATCGAGGGGGTCGTCACCAGGGACGACGTCGAGCCGCAACCACGCGCCTGGTACAGCTTGCCGGAGTTCTGAGCCGGCCTGCGGGGGCCACCGGGGAACGTCCCGGTGGCCCCCGGTCACATCCGGGGCGCTCATTCACCCGGACTGTCCTATTAAGACGGTAGATTCCGCGGCGGAAACGGTCATTCCGCCGTGGTCTCGTGCTACCCGCACCCAGGGAGATCCGATGGCCCTGTTCAAGGCACGACGGAACCGCGGTACCCGCAACGGACATGACGTCCATCCGGTCGACGAGGTGCTGCCTCCCGGCCGGATGGCCGCCTACGGCGTCCAGCACGTCGCGGCGATGTACGCCGGGGTGGTCGCACCCCCGCTGATCGTCGGCGAGGCCATCGGCCTCTCCCCGCTGGACCTGACCCTCCTCATCGGCGCCAGCCTGTTCACCGCGGGCCTGGCCACCATCCTCCAAGCCGTCGGCGTCTGGAAGATCGGCGCCCGGCTGCCGTTCGTCAACGGCGTCACCTTCGGCTCCGTCGCGCCGATCCTGGCCATCGTCGGGCAGCAGGCCGAGGGCACCAACCCGCTGTCGGTGATCTACGGCTCGGTGCTCATCGCCGGTGTGCTCGCCTTCTTCGTCGCACCGTACTTCTCCAAGATGGTCCGGTTCTTCCCGCCGGTGGTCAACGGGACCGTGATCACGCTCATCGGCCTGTCGCTGATGCCGGTCGGCATCGGCTGGATCGCGGGCGACGACAGCTCCGCGCCCGACTACGCCTCGCCCGCCAAGATCGCGCTCGGCGCCATGACGTTCGTGCTGGTGCTGCTGTTCAACCGCTTCCTCACCGGGTTCTGGAACCGCATCGCGCTGCTCATCGGGCTGCTGGTCGGCACCCTGGTCGCCTGGCCCGCCGGGCTGGTCGACACCAGCACCTTCAGCCAGGCGCCGGTGTTCGACCTGCCGCTGCCGTTCGAGCTCGGCACGCCCACGTTCAGCATCACCGCCACGCTGTCGATCTGCATCGTGATGCTGGTGGCGATGATGGAGAGCACCGCGGACATGATCGCCCTCGGCGAGATCGTGGACCGGCCCGCCGACCAGCGCACCATCGCCGCCGGGCTGCGCGCCGACGGCGCGGGCAGCGCGATCAGCGCCGTGTTCGGCGGCTTCACCTGCAGCGCCTTCGCGCAGAACATCGGGCTGGTCGCCCTCACCCGGGTCAAGAGCCGCTACGTGGTCGCCACCGGCGGCGTGGTGCTGGTGCTGCTCGGCCTGTTCCCGATGGTCGGCGCGGTGGTCTCGCTGGTGCCGCAGCCGGTGCTCGGCGGCGCCGCGCTGGTGCTGTTCGGCTCGGTGGCCGTCAGCGGCATCCGCACCCTCGGCAAGGCCGACCTCGGCGACCCCCGCACCACGCTGATCGTGGCGGGCGCGCTCGGCGTCGGGCTGATCCCGGTGGTGGCGCCGGAGTTCTACGAGCACTTCCCGGCGGCGCTGCGCACCGTCCTGGACTCCGGCATCAGCACCGGCTGCATCGCGGCCCTGCTGCTGAACCTGCTGTTCGGCAGCACCCGCAAGCCCGTCCCGGAGCACGCCCCGGCGGCCCCCGCCACCGACTGACCGGGCCGCCGTCCCCCGAGCCGTTCCGAGTGAGGGGCGCCTCCATCCGACCAAGCCGGATGCAGGTGCCCCTCACTCCGGTATCGGACGGGCGCACGGGCCTTCCGGACCGCGAAATGCCCGGACTGCTCGACCGCGCGCCGGAATCCAGGAAGAATGATCGGGAGGCGGGCCGCCAACCCGTCCGACGACGCACGGAACGGAGCACCCGGATGGATCTGTCCAAGCTGTTCAAGATGGTCTCCCCTGCCAAGCACGACCACCGCGGTCGCGGCAGCAGCGACGACCACCGCCGCCGTCGGCACTCCAGCAGCGACCACCGGCGCCGGCGGTCCAGCAGCGACCACCGCCGCCGCCGTTCCAGCAGCGACGGCCGCTACCGGCGCCGCCGCAGCCACAGCTGATCCCGGTGCGCGCCCAGGCGGAGGACGAGCAGGCGATCGCCGCGTCGGCGGACTCCTACTACTCCGAGGACGAGCAGGACTGGGGCGAGCCGGGACCGGTGCTGGTACCCGGGGCCGAACTGGCTCCCGGGTACCGGGTCGTGGACCACCTGCGGCGCGGCAGCCGGCTCGACGTCTACGACGTGTGGAGCGAGGAGCGCGGCTGCCGCTGCGTCGCCAAGACGCTGCGCCCGGAACGCGCCGAGGACGAGCAGGCGATCGGCTGGCTGCGCAACGAGGGCGTGATGCTGACCCAGCTCACCCACCCGCACCTGGTGCGCGGCTACGAGATCGTGCGGACCGCGCCGCCGGACCGGCCCGCGGTGATCACCGAGACGCTGCCCGGCCTCACCCTCGGCTACCTGCTCGACGAGGTGGGCCGGCTGCGCCCGGTGGACGCCGCGGTGCTGGGCATCCAGCTCTGCTCGGTGCTCGGCTACCTGCACCGGCGCGGCTGGGTGCACCTCGACGTCAAACCGTCCAACGTGGTGCAGACCGGCGGCCGGGCGGTGCTGCTGGACCTGAGCCTGGCGTGCCGGGTCGGCGAGCGCAGCTCCGCCGGGACGTTCGACTACCTGTCCCCGGAGCAGGCGCGCGGCGAGCCGATGAGCCCGGCCGCCGACACCTGGGGCCTGGGCAGCACGCTCTACGAGGTGCTGGCCGGGACGACGCCGTGGGCGCACGTGTCGCACCGGGAGCGCACCAGCCACGGCGGGCGCTACTACCCGCAGCGCGACGGCGCACCGGCCCCGCTGCGCACCCACCGGCGGCTGCCCGCCGCGCTCTCCCGGACCGTCGACGCCTGCCTGGCGCCGGATCCCACCGCGCGACCGACCGTCGCGGAGGTCTCGGGCAGGCTCGTCAACTGGTCGGGGATCGACCCGATGACCTTCGGGGACTGACCGACCCCACACCGGCACCACGACCGCCGCACCCGCGCCGAACACGCCGAGCGCCCACCCCACCAGGCGTCGCACACCCGTGACTTTTCCGAGGTGAGGGGCACCCTTGTCCAAGTTACTTGGGCAAGGGTGCCCCTCACTCCAGGTTCTTTCGGGCGACCGCCGGGCGGGTGTCGCACCGGGGTGGGCCTGCCTGGGCGGCCGGGGACGTCGGATCAGCGGCGGCGGAAGGCGATCGCGAACGCGACCAGGACCACGGCGAGGGCGACCTGGCCGCCCCAGACGATGCGGTTCACGCTGACCGCCGGGTGCCACGCCACGCCCTTCGCGCAGACCTCGAAGGCGCCGACCGGCCGGACGTGGACGCCGGTGCCGCCGCCCTCCTCGCCGCCGCGCTCGTCTCCCCGGCCACGGCCGAGGCGGACCGAGGCGACCGGCACCAGCGTCGTGTCCCCTTGCCGCACCGGTTCCCCGAACACCTGGTTCCGGCCGAGGCGATCGGCCAGCTCGACGAGCAGGTGGTCATCGTGCTTCTCGGATTCGGTCACGCCCCGACCCTAGCCTCCCGGTCCCGGGCCGGACCAGGCGTTCGGCTCCCGCGGCGGGTTCCGGCGTTGTCAGAGCAGTTTCCGGAGCCGCTCGGCCCACGCACGACATCAGCGCCGCCGCGGGTTCTCAGCGGCCTTCTCACGCGGACGCCCCGCCGCTGCGCATCGGAATGGGGCGCCGGGAGCGAGAAGGCCGCTGAGTTCACCGAACGAGCCGTCAGAACCGGATGACCTGGCGCATCGCCCGCCCGGCGGCGAGCTCGTCCATCGCGTGATTGATCGCGTCGAGGTCGATCGTCGAGGAGACCAGCTGGTCCACCGGCAGCTTCCCGGCCCGCCACAGGTCGGCGTACTCCGGGATGTCGGTGGCCGGGAGCCCGGAGCCGAGGAACGACCCGATGATGCTGCGGGTCTCGCTGACCAGCGCCAGCGGCGAGATGCTGCTGCTGGCCGCCGGGTGCGCCAGGCCGACCGAGACGGTCCGGCCGCCGGGCGCGGTGACCTGGACGGCCTGCTCGAACGCCTTCGGGTTGCCGGTGGCCTCCACGACCAGCCCGCAGCGGTGCCCGGCGTCGGCGGCCTCGTCCGGGGAGAGCGCTTGCGCCGCACCGAGTTCGAGGCCGCGAGCGCGCTTGGCGGGCAGCGGGTCGATCACCGTGACCCGCCCGGCACCGCAGGCGATCGCGACCAGCACGGCCGCCATCCCGACCCCGCCGACGCCGACGACGGTGACGTCCTCGCCGGGCTGGATCCGGGCGGCGTTCTTCACCGCCCCGCCCCCGGTGAGCACCGCGCAGCCGAGCAGCGCGCCGACCTCCGGCGGGATGTCGTCGTCGACCGGGACCACCGAGTGCCGGGACACCACGGCGTCGGTGGCGAAGCCGGAGACGCCGCAGTGGTGGTGCACGTCCCGGTCGTCCCAGCGCAGCCGCCGCGCGCCGGACAGCAGCGTGCCCTCGCCGTTGGCCGCCCAACCCGGGGTGCAGAGCATCCGGCCCCCGGCCCGGCAGGCGTCGCACTCGTCGCACCGGGGCACGAAGTAGAGCACGACGCGCTGCCCGACCGCCACGTCGGTGACGTCCGGTCCGACCTCGGCGACCCGCCCGCACGCCTCGTGCCCGAGCAGCATCGGCACCGGGCGCGGCCGGTTCCCGTCGACCACGGAGAGGTCGGAGTGGCACACCCCGGCCGCTTCGAGCTGCACGCGGAGTTCGCCGGGTCCGGGCCCGTCGAGGTCGAGGTCGGTGACCGCCAGCGGCCGGGTCTGCTCCCACGGCCCCTGCCTGCCGCTTTCCTGGAGAACGGCTCCTCTGATCCGCATACCGCGCAACTCCTTCGTCCGGGTCAGCTCATCTGCTCACGCCGGACAACCGTTTGTCCAGACCCCACGGACCTTTTCAACGACCAAGGGAGCAGCAACCGCTTCCGCAGTCGCGCACCACCACCAGAACCACACCAAGGGAGCAGCCACTTCCGCACCGACCCCGCCACCAGCAACCACCGTCAGGCAAGCGGCGAAAGCCGCTTCCGCCTTGCCCCACCCTCGCCACTTGCACCGCCGCGGGTTCTCAGCGGTCTTCTCGCGAGGACGCCCTGATGCCGTGTATTGGCATACATCAAGAAGGGCGCCCGGAGCGAGAAGGCCGCTGAGGTTCCGCCACCCGCACCGCCACGCGAAAAGACCCAACGAAACTAGAGCCTCCCCAACTCCCGGATCTTTTGTTCTGTTGTTCCTGTCAGCTCCTGCACCTCCGCCGCGTCGATCCCCCCGTTGTCCAGGGCGCGGACGAAGGAGGCGGCCAGCGCCCGGGCGGTCGCGGGTTCGTCGAGGACCGCGCCGCCGGAGGCGGACACGTAGTCGGCGAGGCGCCGGGCCTCGGCGGGGGCGGTTTCCCGGAACGCCGCGAACACCGCCGCGTAGCGGGTGATGAGCTGTCCGGGGTGCAGGTCCCAGCCCTGGTAGTAGCCGTTGGACAGGGAGCGGCGGACGAGTTCCCAGTGCGTTCGGAGGCCGTGCCGCACCTGGTCGCCGACGGGCAGCACGTTCGTCGAGCCGTCGGACAGGAACACCCCGGTGCCCGCGGCGGCGACCTGCATCGCGTGCCGCGCGAAGTCGCAGGCCGGGTGGGCGAGGTGCTGGTGCGCGGCGGTCAGGCCGCAGGCCGCCGTGTAGTCGTAGGTGCCGAAGTGCAGCCCGCTGACCCGTCCGGCCCCGGCGCGCAGGAACCGGGGCAGCGCGAACCGACCGTCGGAGTCCACGATGGACTGCGTGGTTTCCACCTGGATCTCGAACCGCAGCGCGCCGTCCGGCAGTCCGAGCCGCTGCTCCAGCAGGCCGAGGACTTCGACGAACACCTCGACCTGGGCGACGTCGACGACCTTCGGGAAGGTCACCACGAACCCGTCGGGCAGCGGGCCGCGGCGCAGCAGCGCGGTGAGGAACGCGTCCAGCGTCCGCACCGACCGGGTCCGCGATTCGGGACCGTCGAACGACTTCACCCGCAGCCCGACGCCCAGCGGCAGCGTTCCCGCGGCGGCCCAGTCGGCGACCACCCCGGCGGTGCGCTCGGCGTCGGCGTCCTCGACGTCGTCCCCGGAACGCCCGTAGCCGTCCTCG
Organism: Saccharopolyspora cebuensis; assembly: GCF_039542665.1. Classification (NCBI taxonomy): domain Bacteria; kingdom Bacillati; phylum Actinomycetota; class Actinomycetes; order Pseudonocardiales; family Pseudonocardiaceae; genus Saccharopolyspora; species Saccharopolyspora cebuensis. Next base: position 450,597 of record NZ_BAABII010000003.1, on the reverse strand, counting down.
AAGTCGATGCGCAGGTCCTCCACGGGCGCGTCGGCGAGCTTCGCCGCCACCCGGGGGTGCACGGCGGTCGCGATCGCGGGGTCGAGGCCGACGATCTCGGCCAGCGCCGCGGCGTCGCCGACGTGCTCGGCGAACACCGCCGAGGCCTGCCGCGCCCATTCCCGCAGCGTGTCGGCGCGGACGTCACCGGCCGGGACGTAGCAGGTGTGCACGGGTTGCCGGGCCGCACCGGCCCCCGGGTACACCGCCGCGACGTGTTCGTCCACAGCGGACAGCCGCGACATCCGCCGCTCGACCTCCGCCGCGTCCAACGAGGTGCCCACCATCGCGCTCTCCCTCCTCAACCACCGGACCCGCCACCGCGACGGGCCGGAAACCTCAGGCGCCGGACGGCCACCGCACCACCGTGCGACACCCGCCCGAGCGTCCTCCGCACGCACCCGGAGTGAGGGGCACCTTCATCCGGCATAGTCGGACGAAGGTGCCCCTCACTCGGAAGAAGATCAGCCGTTCAGGGCAGGTCGTCGTAGGCGGGCAGGGTCAGGAAGTCGACGAACTCGTCGGCCACCGCCACCTGCTCGAACAGCTCCACCGCGCGACCCACCTGGTCCTGCGCGAGACCTTCGCCGCGCAGCTCCTTCTCGGTGTCGGCCAGCACCTCCCGCACGAGGTCGACCGTCACCCGCTCGCCACCGGCCAGCACGACGTCGTTGTGCAGCCACTGCCAGATCTGCGAGCGGGAGATCTCGGCGGTAGCGGCGTCCTCCATCAGGTTGTGGATCGCCGCCGCGCCGTTCCCGCCGAGCCAGGAGGCGATGTAGCGCACGCCCACGTCGACCGCGGCGCGCAGGCCCTCGATGGTCCGCTCACCGGGGGTGGCGGCGACGTCGAGGAGCTGGTCGGCGGTGACGGTGACGTCCTCGCGGGTCCGGTCGATCTGGTTCGGCTTGTCGCCGAGGACGGCGTCGAACTCCTCGAAGCAGATCGGCACCAGGCCGGGGTGGGCGACCCAGGAACCGTCGAAGCCGTCGCCGGCCTCGCGCTTCTTGTCCTCGTGGACCTTGCCCATCGCCTTGTCGTTGGTCGCCGGGTCCTTGGTCGGGATGAACGCGGCCATCCCGCCGATGGCGAACGCGCCGCGCTTGTGGCAGGTGCGCACCAGAAGTTCGGTGTAGGCGCGCATGAACGGCGCGGTCATGGTGACCGAGTTGCGGTCCGGCAGGATGTACTCGCCGGAGTCGCGGAAGGTCTTGATGACGCTGAACAGGTAGTCCCAGCGCCCGGCGTTGAGGCCGGCCGAGTGGTCCCGCAGCTCGTAGAGGATCTCCTCCATCTCGAACGCCGCCGGGTAGGTCTCGATGAGCACGGTGGCGCGGACGCTGCCGTGCGGGATGCCGAGCTCGCTCTGGGCGTGGGTGAACACGTCGTTCCACAGCCGCGCTTCGAGGTGGCTCTCCATCTTGGGGAGGTAGAAGTACGGCCCGCTGCCCCGGTTCAGCAGTTCCTGGGCGTTGTGGAAGAAGTGCAGGCCGAAGTCGACGAGCGCGCCGACCGCGGGCTCGCCGTCGACCAGCAGGTGCTTCTCCGGCAGGTGCCAGCCGCGCGGGCGCACCAGCGGGACGGCGTGCCGCACGTCGTCGCGGAGGGTGTACTGCTTGCCCTCCGGCGTGGTGAGCTCGATCTGCTTGCGCACCAGGTCGTACAGGTTGACCTGGCCGGAGACGACGTTGTCCCAGTGCGGGGTGTTGGCGTCCTCCAGGTCGGCGAGCCACACGCGGGCGCCCGAGTTCAGCGCGTTGATGGCCATCTTGCGGCTGGTGGGCCCGGTGATCTCGACGCGGCGGTCGGCGATGTCGGCGGGCGGCGCGGCGACCTGCCAGTCGCCCTCGCGGATGTGCTGCGTCTCGGGCAGGAAGTCGAGCCGTCCGGTGCGGGCGGCCTCGGCGCGGCGCTGCGCGCGGCGCTCGAGCAGCTCGTCGCGGCGGGCGCCGAAGGCGCGCTGGAGCCCGGCGACGAAGTCGAGGGCCTCCGGGGTCAGGATCTCGTCCCCGCGCTCGACGGGACCGCCGAGCACCTGGACGCCGTGTGGGGTCGCGGACATGGGTCTTCCACCCTTTCTGCTGCCGGGTTCGTCAGATCGGTGGCTTGTTGGCTCACCTGGCGGCGCGCCGGGCGGTCGCGCGCGGATGGCCGCGCGACGCCGCGTCCGCGCCAAGCGGTACGCCCGTCCTGTTATTCTGCATCGTGGATGTTAGTTTCCGCATGGCGCCGAAAGCAACATGAGCTGTCGCACTCGACAGCGATTAGACTGCGGCACGGCCACCCCGTCCTGCCGAGAGGAAGTTCCCGATGACCACCGGCCCGCGCCGCTCCCAGCCCAGCGGAGGAGTCCAGTCGGTGGAACGCACCTTCGACCTGCTGGAGCTGATGGCCGACGCGGGCGGCGAGGTCGCGCTCTCCGAACTGGCCGACAGGTCCGGGCTGCCGCTGCCGACGATCCACCGGATCATGCGCACCCTGGTCAGCGCGGGCTACGCCCGCCAGCAGCCGTCCCGCCGCTACGCGCTCGGACCCCGGCTGATCCGGCTCGGCGAGACCGCGAGCAAGGCCCTCGGGTCCTGGGCCCGCCCCTACCTGGCGGAGCTGACCGAGGCCACCGGCGAAACGTCGAACATGGCGGTGCTCGACGGCGAGCAGATCGTCTACGTCGCGCAGGTGCCCTCGCGGCACCAGATGCGGATGTTCACCGAGGTCGGCAGGCGGGTCGACGCGCACGCCACCGCCGTCGGCAAGGCGATGATGGCCAACCTCCCGGCGGATTCGGTGGCGCAACTGCTCACCCGCGCCGGGATGCGCCCCGAGACCGAGCGCACCATCACCACCGTCGAGGGCATGCAGCAGGAGCTCGGCCGCATCCGCGAGCAGGGCTACGCCGTCGACGACGGCGAGCAGGAGGTCGGCGTGCGCTGCTACGCGGTGGCGGTGCCGGGCGCTCCGGCGGGCGCGGCGATCTCGATCAGCGGCCCCGAGGGGCGGATGACCCGGATCACCACCGACGACGTCATCCCCCTGATGCAACGCCTGGCCAAGGAACTCGCAGCCGAGATCACCACGGCCTGATCCCCACGGCCCCGGGTCCCCACGGCGCCCCGGTGCTCAACCGAGCGAGGGCGCCCTCACCCCGATCACCCGAACGTGACGTGAGTGAGGGGCACCCTTGTCCCAGTTACTTGGGCAAGGGTGCCCCTCACTCAGCTCACGTACGGGTGGTGATCACTCGGACGGGTGGTGAGTGAGGAGGTCAGCCGCGGGGTCTCGTTCTGCGGCGGGCCCAGCGGACCACCAGGGCGACCAGCACGATGACCAGCAGGAGCGGCACGCCGAACAGGCCGGACGCGGTGCGCACCTGCTCGTAGGCGGCGCCGGACCAGGCGCCGAGCAGCACCCAGGCGGTCGACCAGGCCAGCGCGACCGGCGCGGTGCACGCGGTGAACCTCAGGTGCCCGACGCCGCTGCGCGCGGCCAGCCGGGGCACCACGGTCCGCGCCACCGCGAGCGCCTGCGCCGCCGCCACCGCACGTCCGTCCACTGCGGACTCGATCCGGTCGGCGCCGAAGCGGCGCACCGCGAGCTCCCGCAACCGCCCGGAACCGGTGCCGCCGAGCAGGTAGCCGAGCTGCGCGCCACCGGCGCTGGCCGCCGCGGCCGTGCCGATCGCCGCCCAGACCTCCAGCACGCCGTGCCCGGCCAGCCAGCCCAGCGCCACCACGAGCCCGGCGCCCGGCAGGAAGATCCCGATGAGCAGCCCCGATTCGGCGGCGAGCACGGCGGCGGCGAGCAGCAGCGCCAGCGGGCCGGGGAACCCGGCGAGGAATTCGGTCACCCGAGCTCGTCGACCCGTCGCCGCCAGGATTCGCCGCGCGGCTCCAGGACCAGCTCGCGGACGTCGTCGGCGCGGCGGCGCAGCCGGACCAGCAGGAGCTCGTCGGCCAGCCGCTCGGCCATCCCGGCGCCCCACTCCACGACCACGGCCGCCTCGGTGAGGTCGGTGTCCAGGTCGAGGTCGTCGATCTCGTCCAGCCCGCCCAGCCGGTAGGCGTCCACGTGCACCAGCGCCGGGCCGGTGCCGCGCTCCGGCCGGTGCACCCGGGCGATCACGAACGTCGGCGAGGTGATCCGCCCCGCCACCCCTAGCCCGGCGGCGATCCCCCTGGTCAGCACGGTCTTGCCGGCGCCGAGCGGACCGTCCAGCAGGACCAGGTCGCCGGCCCGCAGCAGCCCGCCCAACCGGCGGCCGAACTCCAGCGTGTCCGACTCCTCGGCCAGCTCCAGCACGTGCTCGGTGTCCATCACCGCTCCTCCCCCGCGTACGCCCGCCGGATCAGCGCGACGAGCTGCTCGGTGACCACCTCGTGCCGCTCCAGCATCACCGGGTGCCCGGCGGATTCGACCTGCACCAGCTCGGCGGTCGGCAGCTCCCCGGCGATCACCTCCGCGTGCGAGAACGGCGTGATCCGATCGGAATCCCCGGCCAGCACCAGCACCTCGCACTCCGCCAGCGCGGCCAGCGCAGCCCGGCGGTCGTGGGTGCCGATGGTCTCCAGGAAGTCGGTCACCACCTCGACCGACGTCGCGCCGATCATCTCGGCGACCAGGTCCACCACGGCGGGCGAGACGTCGCGGTCGGCGAAGCCCAACCGCCGGATGAGGGTCCGGGCCAGCGGATCACCGGTGCGGCGGATCCGCTCCACCAGCGCGGGCTGCACCCCGACCACCATCGACAGGCCGCGGGTGATCGGGTTGTACCGGGACAGCCACGGGCGGGACAGCCCCGCCGCGCCGACCGCACCCGCCGAGGTGCCGATCAGCGCCACCCCGCGCACCCGGCCGCGGAACAGCTCCGGTCGCTGCTCGGCCAGCGCCATGATCGTCATGCCGCCCATCGAGTGCCCGACCAGCACCACCGGCCCGCTCGCCGCGGTCGCCCGCAGCACCGCGTCCAGGTCCCGGCCGAGCTGGTCTATGGTGCTGCCGCTGCGCGAGGACTGCCCGGAGCGGCCGTGGCTGCGCTGGTCGTAGAGCACCAGCCGGACCCGGGGGCCGGTCAGCTCCGGCAGGTCGCGCCGCTGGAAGTGCCAGCACCGGGAGTCCATCGCGTAGCCGTGGACCAGCACCACGGTCAGCTCCGCCGCACCGCCGTCCAGCGGCCCGACCTCCTGCACCGCCAGCGGCACCCCGTCGTCGGCGGCCACCGTGGACTGCCGGTCCGGGAGCAGACCGCCGGGCTTCTCCTCCAGCAGCGCACCGTCGGACCGGCGCTGCGCGCGGGTGCTGTGCGCGGCGACGCCCACCACGGCGCCGGTGACCGCCGCGCCGACGACGCCGCCGGTCCAGGCCAGCGCCTGCCACACCGGCCTCATCGGGGGTCCTCGTCCACCGCGGTCCGCGTCACCCGAGGGCGGAACATGCCGCTGACGACCTCGTAGTGGATGGTGCCGAGCTCGTCGGCCCACTCCGCCGCCGTCGGCTCGCCGCGCTCACCCGGGCCGAACAGCACCACCTCGTCGCCCTCGCGGACCTCGTCGTCGTCGCAGCGCACCACGATCTGATCCATGCACACCCGGCCGACCACCGGGCGGCGCCGACCCGCCAGCCACACCTCCAGCGCGCCGGACAACCGCCGGGGCACGCCGTCGGCGTAGCCGACCGGGACCAGGGCCAGCGTCACCGGCCGGTCGGCGGTCCAGGTCCGGCCGTAGGACACGCTCTCCCCGGCGGCGATCCGCTTCACCATCGTCACCGAGGAGCGGAACGTCATCGCCGGGCGCAGCCCGTGGTCGCCGTGCTGCGGCACCGGGTCCAGGCCGTAAGCGGCGATGCCCGGGCGGATCAGCTCGAAGTGCAGGTCGGGGCGGGTGAGCGCGGCGGCCGAGTTGGCCAGGTGCCGGATCGGCGTCAACCCCACCGCGCGGGCCTGCTCGTGGGCGCGGCGCAACCGGGCCGCCTGCCGGTCGATCGACGGATCGCCCGGTTCGTCGGCGCTGGCCAGGTGCGACCACACCGCCGCGACCTCCACGTCCCCGTCGGCCTGCGCCTTCGCCGCCGCCGCGACCAGCTCCGGCCACAGCTCCTCCGGGCACCCGCTCCGGGACAACCCGGTGTCGATCTTGAGGTGCACCGGCACCATCCGGCCCTGCGCCGCGGCCGCGGCCGCGATCGCCCGGAGCTGCGCCACCGACGACGCGGACAGCTCCAGGTCGGCGGCCACCGCGGGCGCGAAGTCCTCGTCGTGCGCGTAGAGCCACGCCAGGATCGGTGCGGTGATGCCCGCGGCGCGCAACTGCCTGCCCTCGTCGATCGAGGCGACGCCGAGGTCGGTGGCCCCGGCGGCCAGCGCGGCGCGGGCGACGGTCGCCGCCCCGTGCCCGTAGCCGTCGGACTTCACCACGACCATCGTGCGGGCGCCCGACCGGCGGGCGCGCTCGGCGAGGATGCCGACGTTGCGGCGGAGCGCGGCGACGTCGATGCGCAGGTCGGCGCGGTGGGCGGGCTGGTCGCTCATGACAGCGCCATCGTCCCACACCCCGCGCCCCCGACGTCGTCGGTCCGCGCCCTCCTCCCGCAGGTCAGCCGTCGGGGTGTACCTCCCGTCACGTGCCGTCGCCGGGATCGGTGACAGGAAGGTTCCCCTGTTGCCACCGGTGACAGGAAGGTTCCCCTGCTGTCACCGGTGACCGGAAAGCGGCCCTGCTGCCACCGGTGGCAGAAAGCGTCCCTCCTGCGGTCACGCCAGGGCGGCGGCGCGGACGGTGCGGATCGCCTCCGGGACGCCGGCGAGCAGGGCGGACGCGCCGATCGGGGCGCCGACGCCGTGGCCGCCGGTGCCGCGGGCGGCCAGCGCCGCCGCGCGGGAGTGGACGTGGCTGGCGTAGCCGCACGCCTCCCAGGCGTCGACGCCGGAGGCGAGCAGGGCGCCGATCATCCCGGTGAGCACGTCGCCGGAGCCCGCCGTGGACGGCCACGCGTGGTGCGAGTCGTTGACCAGCACCCGGCCGTCCGGTGCGGCGATCACCGTGGTGTTGCCCTTGAGCAGGACCACCGCGTCGTAGCGGGCGGCGACCTCGCGGGCGGCGCCGACCCGGTCGATGCCGAGCTCGTCGCCGGAGAGCCGGGTGAACTCGCCCGCGTGCGGGGTGAGCACCAGCGGGGCGTCGGGTTCGCGCGCGTCCCAGAGGGAGGGGTCCTTGGCGAGCAGGGTGATCGCGTCGGCGTCGGCGCACACCGGGTGGCCGGAGCGCAGCACGTGCAGCATCACGTCCCGGCCGCTGGACCCGGTGCCGATCCCGGGGCCGACGGCCCACGCCTGCACCCGCCCGGCGTCGGTGATCGAGCCGGTCGCGATCACCTCGGGCCAGTGCGCGCGGACGACGTCGGCGGCGGGCCCGGCGTAGCGGACCATCCCGGAGGTGGTGCGCACCGCCGCCCCGGCGGCGAGCACCGCGGCCCCGGGGTAGGTGGCCGATCCGGCGGCGACCCCGATCACGCCCTGGCTGTACTTGTCGTCCTCCGGGCGCGGGACCGGCCAGCGCTCGCCGACGTCGGCCGCTTCGAGGACCCGCAGTTCCGGCTCGCCGAGGTCGTCGTCGAGGCCGATGTCCACCAGCTGCACGTCACCGGAGCGCACCGCCGCCCGGCCGAGCACGTGGCAGGGCTTGCGCCCGCCGAAGGTCACCGTGACCTCGGCCTGGACCGCCGCGCCCTCGACCGCGCCGGTGACCGGGTCGACGCCGCTGGGCAGGTCGACGGCCACGATCGGCGCGGTGACCCGGCGGACCAGCTCGGCGGCGACGGGTCGCAGCGGGCCGCGCGCGGCGAGCCCGACGATGCCGTCGACGACCGCGTCGGCGCCTTCCACGGCGTCCGCGGCGGCGGCTCCGATCCCGGCGGTGTCCGGGCTGGCCCCGGTGGCCTCGACGATCCGGCCCCGGGCGCGGCGCAGCGCGGTGAGCCCGGCCGGGTGCGCCTTGTCCGGGGAGAGCAGCACGGCGGTCACCGCGGCGCCCCGGCGGCGCAGGAACGCCCCCGCCCACAGCGCGTCACCGCCGTTGTTGCCGCCGCCGACCAGCAGCACCACCCGCCGACCGGCCACGCCGCCGGTCTGCTCGGTGAGCACCTGCGCCGTCTGGACCGCCACCGCGAACGCGGCCCGGCGCATCACCGCGGGCTCCGGTGTCCTGGTGAACAGCCGCTGCTCGGCGGCGCGGATCTGGTCCGGAGTCCACACTCCCTGCATCGAGCCTCCCTGCCTCCAGCGGTAGGGCCCCAGTCTGCACGCCGGGGCGCGGTCCACCACAGCTGATCGCGTGCTCAGCGGTGCTCGGCGACGACGAAGGCGCAGGCCGTCCCGCCGTCGTGGCTGAGCGAGACGTGCCAGGTGGTGACCTCCAGCGCGACGGCGGCCTCGGCGAGCCGACCGGTCACCCGCAGGTCCGGGCGGCCGTCGGCGGCGCTGAGCACCTCGCAGTCGGTGAGCCGGTAGCCGGCCGGGGCGCCGAGGGCCTTGGCGGCGGCCTCCTTGGCGGCGAACCGGGCGGCCAGCGAGCGCGCCGCTCGCGGCGTGCCCGCCGAGGTGGTGCGCTCGGCCGGGCTGAACAGCCGGTCGGCCAGCCCCGGGGTGCGGCGCAGCGAGGCCCCGAAGCGCGCCACGTCGACCAGGTCGGTCCCCACGCCCACGATCACGAGAACCCCCCGTTCGGGTCATGAGTGAGGGGCACCCTTGTCCGAGTTACTCGGTCAAGGGTGCCCCTCACTCAGCGAAAGATCACTCGACGGTGACTGATTTGGCGAGGTTGCGGGGCTTGTCGACGTCGTAGCCGCGGGCGCGGGCGATCTCGGCGGCGAGCACCTGCAGCGGCACCGTGGAGACCAGCGGCTGGAACAGCGTCGGCACCGACGGGATGGTGATCAGCTCGTCGGCGAACGGCCGCACCGCGTCGTCGCCCTCCTCCGCGATCACCACGGTGCGGGCGCCCCGCGCCTGGATCTCGCGGATGTTGGACACCATCTTGGCGTGCAGCAGCGCCCGGCCCTTCGGCGAGGGCATCACCACCACGACCGGCAGGTCCTCCTCGATCAGCGCGATCGGCCCGTGCTTGAGCTCACCCGCCGCGAAACCCTCCGCGTGCATGTAGGCGAGCTCCTTGAGCTTGAGCGCGCCCTCCAGCGCCACCGGGTAGCCGACGTGGCGGCCGAGGAACAGCACCGCCTTGGACGTGGCCAGCCGGGTGCTGAGGTCCCGGACCTGGTCGACGGTGGCGAGGGTCTGGCGCACCGCGTCCGGCATCTCCGAGAGCTCCTCGAACTCGCGGGCCACCTCGTCGGAGTACTTGGTGCCGCGCGCCTGCGCCAGGGCCAGCCCGACCAGGTAGTTCGCCGCCACCTGGGCCAGGAAGGTCTTGGTCGCCGCGACCCCGATCTCCGGGCCGGCGTGGGTGTAGAGCACCGCGTCGGACTCGCGCGGGATCTGCGCGCCGTTGGTGTTGCAGATCGCCAGCACCCGGGCCCGCTGGGTGCGGGCGTGGCGGACCGCTTCGAGGGTGTCGGCGGTCTCCCCGGACTGCGAGATCGCCACCACCAGGGTGTCCCGCCCGAGCACCGGGTCGCGGTAGCGGAACTCGCTGGCCAGCTCCACCTCCACGGGCAGCCGGCACCAGTGCTCGATGGCGTACTTGGCGACCAGGCCGGAGTGGTAGGCGGTGCCGCAGGCCACGACGAAGACCTTGTCGATGTCGCGCAGGTCCTGCTCGGTGAGCCGCTGCTCGTCGAGGACCACGCTGCCGCCGGTGAAGTGCCCGCTCAAGGTGTCCCGCAGCGCCTCCGGCTGCTCCTCGATCTCCTTGAGCATGAAGTAGTCGTGACCGCCCTTCTCGGCGGCCGACAGGTCCCAGTTCACCGTGAACGGCTTGGCGGCGACCTCCGCGCCGGTGAAGTCGGTCACCCGGTAGCCGTCGCCGGTGATCGTGACGACCTGGTCCTGCCCGAGCTCCACGGCCTCGCGGGTGTGCTCGATGAACGCGGCGACGTCGGAGGCCACGAAGTGCTCGCCCTCGCCGACCCCGACCACCAGCGGCGACGACCGGCGCGCCGCGACGATCCGGTCCGGCTCGGCGGCGTGCGTCACGACCAGCGTGAACGCGCCCTCCAGGCGGCGGGCGACCGCGCACGTGCTCGCGGTCAGGTCCCCGGCGGTCGGGCCGTCGGCGTAGGCGGCGGCGACCAGGTGGGCCGCGGTCTCGGTGTCGGTGTCGCTGGCCATCTCGACGCCCGCGGCTTCGAGCTCGGCGCGCAGCGCGGCGAAGTTCTCGATGATCCCGTTGTGCACCACCGCGACCGCGCCGGCGGCGTCCCGGTGCGGGTGGGCGTTGCGGTCGGTCGGCGCCCCGTGGGTGGCCCACCGGGTGTGCCCCATGCCGCTGGTGCCCGCGAAGCGGTCGCCGTCGACCTCACCGAGGCGCTTCTCCAGGTTCGCCAGCGCACCGGCGGCCCGCTCCACCGCCAGCCCGCCGGCGCCGTCGGCCAGCGCCACCCCGGCGGAGTCGTATCCGCGGTACTCCAGGCGCCGGAGACCGTTCAGCACGACGTCCAGCGCCGGGCGATGTCCTACGTAACCAACGATGCCGCACACCCGGCCAAGGGTAACGACTCCGCGCGGCCGCAACCTCGTGAGGACGGTCGCAGCCGTCCCCCGTCCGGTCGCCACCGCGCGTGGCGCGACCGGTCCGCTACCGTTGCCGACCATGGGGCGCACTGCCAAGAAGGCCTTCGAAGAGCTCTCCCGGCGCGGACCGCACGACGTCCTGCACGGGGACCTGTCCCTGGTCGGGATGCCCGGGCTGGTGTGCACCCCGCGCAGCGGGGCGGGGCTGCCCGCGATCACCTTCGGGCACGGCTGGCTGCAACCGCCGCGGCGCTACCTCGCGCTGCTGCGGCACCTGGCGTCCTGGGGGTTCGTGGTCGCCGCACCCGGCACCCAGCGCGGCGCGCTGGCCTCGCACCGGCTGTTCACCGCCGACCTGCGCACCGCGCTGGACGTCTGCACCGGCGTGCGGCTCGGCGAGGGCGGGATCAGCGTCGACCCCGACCGGCTCGGTGCCGCCGGGCACGCGATGGGCGGCGGCTGCGCCGTGCTGGCCGCGGCGGAGGACGAGCGGGTGCGGGCGGTGGCCACGCTGGCCGCCTCGGAGACCCGGCCGTCCGCGCTGGCGGCGGCCCACCGGGTGCGGGTGCCCGGGCTGCACCTCGCCGCGGGCAACGACCTGCTGGCCCCGGCGGTCGCCAACGCCGAACCGATCGCCCGCGCCTGGGCGGGTCCGGTCCAGCTCCGGATGCTGCCCAAGGCCAGCCACCTCGGGTTCACCACCGGACGGCACTGGTCGGAGCTGGTGCTGCACGGCCGCTCCGAGTACGCCGCGCAGCGGGTGGGCAAGGCGCTGCTGACCGCGTTCTTCCTGCGCACCCTGCGCGGGGACGAACGCGGCGCGGAACTGCTCGACGCCGACGTGGCGGGGACGAAGATCGACCGCGAGCACACCCGCGCCGCCTGAGGTCCACCGATCGCCGACGACGCGCCCGCCGCCTTGCCGGGTGCGGGAGAATCACGCCCATGAGCGCGCCCCAACCGCCCCAGCAGCCCGGCCAGCCCCCCGGGTATCCGCAGCAACCCGGCTACCAGCAGCAACCCACCTACCCCGGGCCCCAGGGATACCCGCAGCAACCCGGCCACCCGCAGGCGTACCAGCAGCCGCAGCAGCAGTGGGGCCAGCCGCCGCAGTGGGGGCAGCAGCCGCAGCCGCCATCGCAGGGCGCTTCGGCCGTTCCGGCCCGGGTGCTCGGCGCCCTGGCCATCGTCATCGGCCTGGCCATCATCATCGGCTACTTCTTCCACGGCGTGAACCCGCTGCTCTGCGTGTCCGCCGGGCTCGTGTCGATCGCGGGCGGCGTGCTGCTGGTCCTGCGGCACTGGATCGGCCCGTTCCTGCTGATCGGCGCGACGGTGCTGTGGCTGGTGCACGTGATCGACCAGATGGTGCACCGGTCCTCGTTGAACTACCTCTACGACACGCTCGGCGGGGTCCTGTTCTCCTGGCGCGACTTGAGCATCCTGGTACCGATCCTGATCGTCACCGTGCTGAGCCTGCTGCCCTTCACCCGCCGCGGCCTCAAACCCCGGTCGGCGGCACCCGCCCAGGCCGCACCGCAGCAATACCCGGGTCAGCAGTACCCGGGGCAGCAGTACGGGACGCCGCAACCCCAGCAGCCCGCTCAGCAGCAGTACGCCCCGCAGCAGCAGTACGGCGGTCAGTACCCGCCGCAGCAGTACGGGGGCCACCCGCCCCAGCAGTAGCGCTCCCGGCCGCACTCCACGGTGGATCGCAACCCGGGTTCGGACCCGCGCCCGGGTGATCGACGCCAGGTGAGGGCACCTTCGTCCGACTATGCCGGATGAAGGTGCCCCTCACTCAGCTTCCGAACGGGTGCCGGGCGGTGCGCGCGGTGGTGCCGGTCACGGCCAGGTTCGCCCGCCGATTGCGATGGAGTCGCCTGCCGCCCTTGTCCGGTGCGGGACAATCAGCGGCCATGAGCGCGCCTCAGCCACCACAGCAGCCCGGCGTACCTCCCGGGTACCCGCAGCAAGCCGGTTACCAGCAGCAACCCGGTTACCCCGGGCCTCAGGGGTACGCGCAGCAACCCGGCCATCCGCAGGCGTACCAACAGCCGCAGCAGTGGGGTCAGCCGCAGCCGCCGCGCCCGTCCGGTTCGGCGGTTCCGGCCCGGGTGCTCGGCGTGCTGGCGATCGTCATCGGCCTGGCCATCACCCTCGACTTCGCCTTCAGCAACCTGGTCAACACGCTGATCTGCGTGCCCGCCGGGCTGGCGCTGATCGGGGGCGGCGTGCTGCTGATCCTGCGGCACTGGATCGGCCCGTTCCTGCTGATCGGCGCGACGGTGCTGTGCCTGGCGTTCGTGGTCAAGGGCATCGTGCTTCGGGCCACGTCGGAGTACCTCGGCGGATCGCTCGGCGAGATCCTGTACTCCTTTGCCGAAGTCATCACGCTGGTGCCGACCCTGATCGTCACCGCGCTGAGCCTGCTGCCGTTCACCCGCAACGGCCTCAAACCCCGGTCGGCGACCGCCCAGGCCCCGGCCCACTACGGCGCACCCCACCAGTACGCACCGCAGTACCCGGGGCAGCAGTACGGGACGCCGCAAGCCCAGCAGCCCGCTCAGCAGCCGTACCCGCCGCAGCAGCAGTACCCGCAGCAGTACGGGGGTTACCCGCCCCCGCAGTAGCGCTCCGGGCTGCGATCCGCGTGGATCGCAGCCCGGTCAGCACCAGCTCAGTCCAGCCACTTCCGCTCTTCGAAGTCCTCGTCGTCGTCGTAGGCGGCTTGACGGCGCGGAGCCGGGCGGGGAGCCGGTTTCGGCTGCGCGCGGGGCGGAGCCGGTGGCGGTTCCGGTTCCGCGCGGCGGCCGAAGCGGCCCGCCTGGACCCCCCAGCCGGCGGGCTCCTGGCGCGCCGGCTCGGGCCGGGCGTGGCGCGGTGCCTCGCCCGGCTGCGGCCCCGACTGCTGGGCCGACTGCGGCGCGGTGCCGGCCGCTTCCGTCGGCTCCGGCTTCGGCTGCTGGGCGAGGATGCCCTGGGAGAACCGCTCGACCTCGGGATCGACGTCGTCCTCGTCGTAGTCGTCCCGGACCGAGATCTCCGCGAACCCGGCTGCCTCCTTCTCCTGCGCCTTGCGCAGCGCCTGGGTGCGCTCGGCGATGCGCTCCGCCAGCTTCTGCGCCTTCTCGATCCGCTCGGCGGAGTTCTTGTCCGCGTCGGCGGCCGACTCCTGCCACCGCTGGCGCACCGCGCTCGCGCTGGCCGAGTTCTCCGCGACCAGCCCCGCCATCCGGTTCCGGAACGCCTTGACGTTCTCGCTGACCTCGGTCACCGCGCTCCTGCCTCCTCAGCCACCCCGGGCATCACTGCTCCTGCTGCTTGTCCTCGCCGAGCACCGACCGGAACCGCACGTTCGACGCGTCCACGCCGGAATCGAAGAGCTGGCCCTGGGTGCGCCACGGGCTGGAGTTGGTCCGCTCCTGGTCGGCGCCCTGCTGCTGGCCGCCACCGGCCATGCCACCCATGCCGCCCATCATGCCGCCGCCCATCGCCCCGGAGCTCTGGCCGCCGCCGGAGGACGTCGCGCCGCCACCGGACTCGCCGCCCATCGAGGCCAGGCCGCTGGCGCCCTGCGCGCTCCCGGAGGCGGCCTCGGGCGCGGGGGCGTCACCGGCCATGCTGGCCAGGCCGGTCGCCCCAGGACCGCGCGGCGGTTCGGCGGGCGGTTCCCAGGCGCCGCCCGGACCGCCGCCCAGGGGCACCGCGCCCAACGGGCCGCCGCCTCCCGGCGCACCGCCCGGGGCACCGCCACCAGGGGCACCACCGCCCGGGCCGCCGCCCGCCGGTCCACCGACGGCCGGGCCGCCCACTGCCGAGCCCGCGCCCTGGGCACCGCCGGAGTCGCCGACCCCGCCGAAGAGCTGCCCGGAGGCGCTGCCGAACGAGTTCTGCGCGCCGTCGGCCTGCCCGAACAACGAGCTGAACCCGGCGGACTGCGCCGTGGTGGGCGCGGGCTGCGGACCGCTCGGCGGCTCCGCGGGCGGCTCGGCGGGCATCCCGGCGACCCCGGCCGGGGTCGCGGCGACGCCGCCCTGCACGTCCTCGACCGGCCGGGCCGAGCGGAACCCTTCGCTGGGCTCGGACGGCGCCCCGGGAGCGACCATCGGTTCCTCGGCCGCGATCCGCGGACCGGCGGCCATCGGCTCGCTGGTCACGGCCTCGAACCGGCGGGGCTCCGCCCCGAAGTCGAGGGACTCGTCGAGGCGGGGACTGCCATCACCGTTGTCCACGGAGACCCGGACCTCACCCTCGGGCGTGCGCTCCAAGGTGATCGTGCGATCGCCCTCCTGGATCACCGCCTTGCCGTCCTCGCCCGCCTGCACCGGGATCGCCGGCGCGTCGGGGGCGTCGAACCCGCCGACCTGCGGCGGAACGCCCGGCATCGCCTGCGGCCCGTCGAAGCCGCCCTCCTGCGGCACGCCCGGCATCGGCTGCCCAGGCATCGGCTGCCCGGTGAATCCGCTGGTCGACCCGGGTGCGGGCATCGGCTGCCCCTCGGGCCCCAGCGGCATCCCCGGCGAACCCGGCGTCATCGGCTGCCCGCCGAAGCCGCTGGTCGACCCGGGGGCGGGCATCGGCTGCCCCTCGAATCCCTGCGGCGGGACGCCCGGCGAACCCGGTGCGCCCAGGCCGGGCACCTGCCCCGGCTGGGCGTCGAACCCGCCGACCTGCGGTGGAACGCCCGGGGATGCCGGGAAGCCCGGAACTCCGGCGGGCACGGCCTGCCCGGCTTCGCCCTCGGGCGGGAAGATCACGTCGTAGGTCTTGGGCTGCCCGTCCTCGCCGGTCAGCTCCACCTGGACGTGCCCGTCCGGGCCGGGTTCCCGCACGTCGACGGCGTTCTCGCCCGCGCCGACGGTGATGGTCTCGGGCTCGCCGACGCCACCTCCGGCGCCGCCGCCCATGCCGCCACCGGCGCCACCGCCCATGCCGCCGTCCTCACCAGGACCCTCCGGCATTCCCGGCACGTCCGGCGTCTCGACGCCGGGGACCTCCGGCATCGGCGGCATCTCCGGCGTGGGCGGCATCTCGCCACCGGCACCGCCGCCCATGCCACCACCGGCACCGCCACCAGCGCCGCCACCAGCGCCGCCGCCCGTGCTGCCGCCCATGCCGCCGTCCTCACCGGGGCCTTGCGGCATCTCCGGGCCCGGGGACACGTCGGGCACCTCGACCTGGGGAACCTCCGGCGCGGGCGGCATCTCCGGCGTCGGCGGCACCTCCGGCGCAGGAGGCATCTCCGGCGCGGGCGGCGTCCCGCCGCCACCACCGGCACCCGGACCCGAACCGCCACCAGCGCCAGGCCCCTGCGGCATCTCCGGCACCGGCGGCGCCTCCGGCGTGGGCACCTCCGGTGCGGGCGGCATCTCCGGGGTCGGCGGCACCTCCGGCGCCGGCGGGGTCTCCGGGGCAGGCGGGGTCTCCGGGGCAGGCGGGGTCTCCGGCGTCGGCGGTGCTTCCGGCGTGGGCGGCGCCTCGCCACCGCCGCCGCCACCGGCGCCCGGACCCGAACCGCCGCCCGCACCCGGGGCTTCCGGCACCGGCGGCATCTCCGGCGTCTCGACCTCGGGGACCTCCGGCGCCGGCGGCATCTCGCCACCGCCACCGCCGCCACCACCGGCACCCGGACCAGCACCGCCGCCCGCACCCGGGCCGGAACCGCCACCGGCGCCCGGACCCGAGCCGCCGCCCGCGCCGGGGTCGCCGCCCTGGTCACCCGGCGGCTTCTCGGAGTCCTCGCCGCCCGGGTTCTGGAACGGGTTCGCCTCGGCCTTGCCGAGCTCCTCGTTCAGGCCCTTCCACGCCTCGTCGATGTTCTTCTTGGTGTCGTCGCAGAGCGTCTTGAAGTTCGCGCAGTTGTCCTCGACCGACTTGGCGAAGCACTCCCGGACCTGCTTCATGCACTCGTCCCGGATCTTCTCCTTGGCCTCGTCGGTGAGGCCGCCGCTGCAGCCCTCGTCGATCTTGACTTCCCAGACGCGGCACGCGGTGCGCATCAGCTCTTCGTCCTCGGTCTGGTTGGCGACCTGGATGGTGATGTCCCAGTCCGAGGTCCCCTTCCCGCCGATGTTCTCGCTGTACTGGTCGAATTCCAGCACGGACTCGGCCTTGGTCCGGACCATTTCGGAGATCGACTTGCAGCTCTCGTTGGTGATCGCGGCGGCGTCACCGATGCGGGTGATCACCCGTTCCTGCGCGGTGGGCGTGAAGGTGCCGGAGAAGTACTGCTGCGACGAATCGGCGGCGGCGCCGGTCCAGCTCCCCCAGAGCTTGCCGAGCCGGTCCGACATGCCCTGGTGGGCCTCGCGCATCCCCTTCTCGGCGGCGGAGAGGTCCTCGGCGGACTTGGCGAACTTGTCGAAGTTCAAGCCCCGCTGCTGGTCGTAGAGCTCCTTGACCTTGTCGACGGCGAGCACCTTGCTCTTGTCGTTGTAGGCGTGCTCGATCTTCTCGTAGAGCGGCACGAAGCGCTCGAAGAAGCGCAGGCCCGGCTTGCCCGCGTCGAGGAGCTCATCGGCGGTGGCCACCCCGGCGCCGCCGTGGGAACCGGACTCGCCCTGGGTGCGGCTGTCCTCCAGCGTGGCCCGGCCGTCGGTGACCGCCTGGTCGTGGTTCTCCTCCTTCTCCTTGGCGTCGTCGCGCTGCTTCTTGGCCTCCTCGACGGCCTGGTCGAACTGGTAGTTCCCGCCGTAGCCGCCGTAGGCACCGCCGTAGCCGCCGTAGTAGGGCCCGCGCATGAGCTGCTCTTTGAGATCATGCGACACGTTCGGGTTGTCGAGCAGCCCTTGGATCTCGTCGTAGTTGTCGGCGTCCTCGTAGGGGTACTTCCAGCCGTTCTCGCCCGCCATCAGTTACCCCCCGACTGGCCGACGGTGTCGGCGGCCTCGGCGTCGGACCAGTCGTAGCCCGCGCCCGTCTGCTCCAGCTTCCCGGCGAAGTCGTCCATCGCGTTGGCGAGGCTGGTGGCGCACGCGGAGAGCTTGTTCATCGCGTCCTGGTAGCCGGTGAAGTGGTCACCGTGGGCCTTGCCGAAGTCCTTCGCGCCCATGCCGAGATCTTTGATCTTCTTGCTGTGGTCGTCCCGGATCGGATCCGCCGCACCACGGATGTTCCCGGCCGCGGAGGCGAATTCCCCCGCGTTGGCACCGAATCCCGTCACCGTGCCCCCTCCTCGTGCTCCAAGCCTGCCGCCGATCAGCGATGCGCCGATGATCGGCTTCCTCATCTTGGCAGGTTCGGCACCGGAGCAGGTCTGAACCGGTGAACCACTTGCAGAAGCGAAGACTCACTGGGGCGGGTAGTGCCCCTGCGGGTATTGCTGCTGCGGGTGCTGTGGTTGCTGGGGGTACTGCTGCTGCGGCGGAGCCTGCTGCTGGAAGGTCTGCGGGTAGTGCGGGTAACCGTGCTGCGGGAAGCCACCCGTCTGCTGCCCGCCGGTCTTGCCTTCGCGGGACTTGACGATCAGGAACGCCGCCAGCGCACCGGCACCACCGCCGACGACCAGGCTGATCAGCACGGGGATCACGATGTTCACGGTGCCCTCCTCCGCTCGTGGGGCGGCCCGCCGACGACCGGGCCGCATGCGCCACTGTGACACGCCGACGAACGGCCCCACCGGGGGCTACCGCTGCCGGGGCGGCCCGCCGGCCCCGGGCCGGAGCAGCACCGCGACGAGCGCACCCGCGCCACCACCGGCGAGCAGTCCGACCACGGCGGGAAGGAGGATTCCGACGGCTCCGGACAGCATGGGCGACCTCCGCTTCCGTTCGACCATCCCGAACGTAGTGGAACCACCCACCCGCCAGGAGCGGATTCACGAACGATCCGGGAGCCGCCCGGCTTCCGGGGACGGCCTAGAGCAGGTACAGCGGGATACCCCAGGCCTGGGAGATGACGATCGCCATCACGCCGCCGAGCGCCAGCCCCACCAGCGGCAGCACCAGCACCATCAGCAGGTCTCCCCCGATCCGACTGCGCATGGTGATCAGCTCCGCTGCCGTTGGGTGCGGTTCACGAACCTGGACCGGCCGTCGTGCGCTGCGTTGAGGGCCTTGATCCCGGCCAGCGCGAAGACCGCGAGCACGATGATTCCGAGGACCAGCCCGATGGCGACGAGTCCGATGGTGGTGGCGACGACGATGGCACCCATGTGAGCAGGGTCTCACAGATTTCGCCGACCGGAGACCTAGATCACAAGAATCACCGGATCGCGGCAACGACCTCGGCGAGTCGCTGCGCGGCGGCCTGCGCGGTGTCCTCGGCCGGCGCCTCGACCATCACCCGGACGAGTTGCTCGGTCCCGGAGGGCCGCAGCAGCACGCGACCGGTGGCGCCCAGCTCGGCCTCGACGGCGGCCACCGCCTCGGCGACCTCCGGGGCGACCGCGACCGCGGCCTTGTCGTGGACCCGCACGTTGACCAGGACCTGCGGCAATCGGCGCATCACCTTCGCCAGCGACGCCAGCGAGGTCCCGGAGCCCGCGACCCGGCCCATCAGGCGCAGCGCGGTGAGCAGCCCGTCGCCGGTGGTGGCGTGGCCGGGCAGCACCACGTGGCCGGACTGCTCGCCGCCCAGCGAGAACCCGCCGGAGCGCAGCTCCTCCAGCACGTACCGGTCGCCGACCGCGGTGGTCCGCACCTGGATGCCGTGGTCCTGCATCGCCAGGTGCAGGCCGAGGTTGCTCATCACGGTCGCGACCAGCGTCTTGTCCACCAGCTCGCCGGCCTCGTGCATGGCCACCGCCAGGATCGCCAGGATCTGGTCGCCGTCGACGACGGTGCCGCTGTGGTCCACCGCGAGGCAGCGGTCGGCGTCGCCGTCGTGGGCGATGCCCAGGTCGGCGCCGTGCTCGACGACCGCGCGCTGGAGCACGTCGATGTGGGTGGAGCCGACGCCGTCGTTGATGTTGATCCCGTCCGGATCGGCGTGCAGCGCGATGACCTCGGCCCCGGCCCGGCGGTAGGCCTCCGGGGCGGCCGCGGCGGCGGCGCCGTTGGCGCAGTCCAGCACGACGCGCAGGCCGTCCAGCGGCTGCGGCGTGGCCACCAGCAGGTGATCGACGTAGCGCTGCACCGAGTCGGAGACGTCCCGGACCCGGCCGACCTGCGCCCCCGTGGGCCGGTCCACCGCCTCGTCGAGGCGCGCGGCGATCTCGTCCTCCACCGCGTCGGGCAGCTTGTGCCCCCCGGCGGCGAACAGCTTGATCCCGTTGTCGGGCATCGGGTTGTGCGAGGCGGAGATCATCACGCCCAGGTCGGCGCCCTGGTCGGCGACCAGGTAGGCGATGGCGGGCGTGGGCAGCACGCCGACCCGCAGCACGTCGGCACCGGCGGAGGCCAGCCCGGCGGTGACGGCGGCCTCCAGCATCTCGCCGCTGGCCCGGGGGTCGCGGCCGACGAGGGCCACCCGCCGCCGCTGGGCACCGTCCCGGTCGTAGAGGACGCGGGCCGCCGAGGCGGCGATGGACATCGCGAGTTCGGGGGTCAGGTCGGCGTTGGCCAGACCGCGGACCCCGTCGGTGCCGAACAACCGGGACATCAGCAGCAGCTCCTCCTCAGCCCGCACGGGCGTATACGACATCCGCGGGAGCGGTCCGGCGCCCGGTGGGCGAGGGACCACTCCCGCGGATGGTAAGGGCTCACGCGGTGCAGGGCTGCCGTCGTGAGCGGCGTCCAGGTGGACGAACCGCAAGGCGGAGGAAGGTGTCGCAGCGGAGCCGCGGCGACCGGCGATCGCGCAGCGCATCGCCGCGCGCAGGCTCCGCCCTCTCCGCGCGAGCCCTCGGCAGCGAGATCAGCGCTTGCTGAACTGCGGCGCCTTGCGGGCCTTCTTGAGGCCGTACTTCTTGCGCTCCTTCTCCCGCGAGTCGCGGGTGAGCATGCCGGCCTTCTTCAGCGCCGGGCGGTCGTCCAGGTCGTAGCTGGCGAGCGCGCGGGCGATGGCCATGCGCAGCGCACCGGCCTGACCGGAGGGGCCGCCGCCGGAGAGGTTGCCGATCACGTCGAAGTTCTCGAGGCGCTCGACGGTCACCATCGGCTCCTTGATGAGCTGCTGGTGGACCTTGTTCGGGAAGTACCCCTCGAGGGTCTTGCCGTTGAGCTTGAAGTTGCCGTTGCCGGGGACCAGCCGGACCCGGGCGATGGCCTGCTTGCGACGGCCCACGGTCTGCACCGGCTGGCCGATCGGCATCGGGGCCACGTCCTCGGCGACGTAGTCCTCCGGAGCGGGCGCGGTCACGGTCTCTTCCTGGAGTTCGTCAGTCACTTCTCGACCTTCGCGTTGATCTCGAACGGCTGCGGGTTCTGGGCCTCGTGCGGGTGGTTCGGACCCGCGTAGACCTTGAGCTTCTTGCTCATGGCGCGGCCGAGCTTGTTCTTCGGCAGCATGCCCTTGATCGCCTTCTCGAGCAGCCGCTCGGGGTGGCTCTGCAGCACCTGGCCGAAGGACTGCTTGCGCAGACCGCCGGGGTAACCGCTGTGCCGGTAGTGGAAGGCCTGCTCCCGCTTGTTGCCGGTCAGGGCGACCTTCTCGGCGTTGACGATCACGACGAAGTCGCCGACGTCCATGTGGGGGGCGTACATCGGCTTGTGCTTGCCGCGCAGCAGCGTCGCGGCCTCCGTCGCCAACCGGCCGAGCACCACATCCTCGGCGTCGATCACATGCCAGGCGCGGGTCACCTCGCCGGGCTTCGGGCTGTACGTGCGCACGGATCTACCTCGTCGTTCGCGTCGGAATCTCAGTGCGGAGCCCGCCTCGATCACGCTGGTCGACTACCGCGGATCCGTCCGGGAGTCGCACATCCGCCAGCACCGCCGGGACCGCCATCCCTCGCGGTCCTCGGGCGCGTGCCGCAGTCGCGCACCGCACAACAAAGAATCAGGGTACTTGGTGGCCTTCAGCCCGGTCAAAACGGGTCCGACTTACCGGACGCCGCCGTTGCCCGCGCTGCCGACCAGGGCCATTTCGCCCACCTCATGGTACTCGGCCGCCCCGGGACGGCCCCGCCGCCCCCTGCGCGACGGCCCCGAGCAGCACGACGGCCCCGGCGCGAGGCCGGGGCCGGGTGTGCTGCGGACCGGGAGCGGTCTCAGCCGCCGAAGCGAGCGGCGTTGCGCTTCTCACCGGCCTGGTAGGACTCGTTGGCCGCACCGACGGCCAGGCCCATCTTGGCGGTGATCTCCTGCATGTTCTTCGCGGCCTGGTCCCACTCGCGCTGGGCGGCGTAGTAGGCCTCCTTGGCCGAGCCGTCCCAGGTCTCGACCAGCGGCTTGAGCATCTGCTCGAGCTGGTCCAGCTCGGACTGGATCTTGGTGGCCGTCTGGCCCAAGTCGTCGGCAGCCTGGCTCAGCTGCCCGAAGTCAACCTTGATCTCACCCATTGTCGTCCCCTCAGGTGGTGTCGTGATCAGTGGAGAAAAGTGGTGACCGGCTGGATCAGCCGTTGAGCAGGCCCTCGATCTTGGAGATCTCCTGGGCGCTCTCCTCCTGCTGCTGGACGTAGTCCTGGCCGGAGCTGCGGATGTTGTCGCTGATCTCCTGCAGGCGCTGGTTGATGACCTTGGCGTTCTCGTGGAACTGGTCGGTCAGCTTGCGGAAGACGTCGGACGCCTGGCCCTTCCAGCCGGCCAGCACGGGCTCCAGGTTGGACTGGAGCTGGTTGACCGCGGTCTCCACGTTGTTCTTGACCTCTTCGACCTGCCCCGCGGCCTGCTCCATCAACTGCGCGTCGGTACCGAAACCGCTCATCTCGGGTTGACCCCCTTCGTTCGTGCTCGACTCGAACCCTGCGACGCAGACATTGCCACGCCCGGTTCCACCCTGTCCCGGTTTTTCCCGCAACCCGTTGCTGTTGTGAACGCGGAACGCGGGAACCGCAGGTCACCGCATGATTCGCGCTTGCGAAAAGTCGAGGTCGCTGCCGTCCGAAGACGTGTGCTCCGGCGATTCCGGAGTCGCATCGGACGTTTCCGCCGCTTTCTCCGGGAACTCCTCGACCGGCAGTCCGGCGCGCCGCCGGTAGTCGGCCGCCGCCGCGGCGTGATCACCGCCGCCGCCGGGCGCCTCCCGCGCGAGCTCCCCGGTGCGCTGCCGGAACTCCTCGGCGTGCCGGTGCGCGTCGGTGCGCGCCCGCCGCCCGCGGCCGACCGCGTCGGTCAGCGCCGCCCGCAATCTCCGGATGGATTCTTCCCGTTCCACGACCGCGCCTCCTCACCGGCGATTCCGGGGCACCGCCCGGCCCGGAATTCACCGCACCTTCATCGTTGCGACGACCTGTTCGCAGGCGCGCAGCACCGCGTCCTTTTCCGCGGCACCCCGTTGGCATCCGACGCTGATGCGGAATCGTCCTTCGTGCAGGACGTACCAATTGACGGTCCGCCCGTCCAACCGCTGCTGGTAGAACACCACGTCGCGTCCGCTGAAACTGGCGTCGGGGTCGAAATGGCTGAACGGCCGGCCCGCGGAGACCAGGCCCTCGTACTGGGTGCGCAGCTCCTGCACGGCCCGGTCCCGGCCGGCCTCGGCGTTGTAGGTGAGCCCGCCCTGCTGCACCGAGATCACCGCGCCGGGCGTGGCCTCGACCGGGGTCAGCACGGTCTCCCAGTTGTCCCGGTCGCCCTCGGCCGACCGCCAGTCGGCCGGGTGCGAGAAGGCGTAGTTGAACGCCCGCGCCCGCCTGCTGTCCTCGGCCGCACCACCGCCGTCGAACAGCAGCAGCGCGGCGACCACCCCGGCCACCACCAGGGCCGCCGCGCCCGCGCCGACGAGCAGCGGGACCCGTCGGGTCCGCCGCGGCGCCGCGGGCAGCGCCACCGGGCGCGTCCGGTCGGTCGCGCCGATCACGATGGTCGAGGCGGTGCTGAGCGGGTCCTGCTCCGGGGGACGTCGCACCGCGGGACCGGAGTACCCGCCCGCGGGCGCCAGCCCGCCGGTGCGGTCCGGGTCCAGCCGCACGGCGCGCAGCGCGCCGCGGGCCACCACGGTCTCCGGCTGGTCCAGCGTGGTCGGCACCACCCCGGTGCGCTCGTGCAGCAGCCGGGACACCAGCGGGATCCGGCTCGACCCGCCGACCAGGAACACCCCGGAGAGCTGACCGCGCGGCACCCCGCCGTCGCGGAGCACGGCGAGCACCAGGTCGGCGGCCCGGGCCAGCGGTTCGGCGATGAGCGCTTCGAGGTCGGCGCGGGTGACGTGGGCGTCGGAGAACGGCGGCGGCATCGGCACGTCGGTGTAGGTGTGCCGGGACAGCGTCTCCTTGGCGCCGCGCACGTCCTGGCGCAGCACCCGGCGGCGGCGCCGGTCGGCCATGTCGCGGCCCTCGACGAGCCGCCGCCACGCCTCCGGGTCGGTGCCCGCGACGACGCCGCCGATGTGCTCCAGCAGCGCCTGGTCGATGTCGGCGCCGCCGAAGTTCGGATCGCCCTTGGTGGCGAGCACCTGGAACCGGGCGCCCTGCTTGCGCACCACGCTCGCGTCCACGGTGCCGCCGCCGAGGTCGAGGACGGCCAGCGCGGCGCCCTCGGCCAGGCCGTTGCCCGCCGAGTGGAACACCGCGGCGGCCACCGGTTCGGGCACCAGGACGACTTCCTTGGCCAGCCCGGCGGCGGCACCGCGCAGCTCCCCGGCGCGCAGCGCGCCCCAGTCGGCCGGGTGGGTGAGCACCAGCAGGTCGACCACCGCGCCACCGGCGTACCGGCGGGCCTCGTCGACCGCGCGCCGCAGCACCGAGCGCACCACCTCGCCGACCTTGAGCACGCTGCTGCCCAGCAGCAGCTCGCCCTCGTCGATGCGGCGCTTGGGGTGCGGCTCGAACCGCGACGGGTCGACGGCGGCCTGCCGTTCGGCCTCGTGGCCGACGAACAGCGTGCCGTCGGCGGCGGCGAACACGGCCGAGGGCACCAGCGGCTGGCCGTCGATCACGACGACCTGCGGTTCACCACCGCCCACCGAGACCACCGTGCACGTGCTCGACGTGCCGAAGTCGATCGAGACGTGCAGCGACACCCAGAACTCCTTCACCGTCGGCGCGATCCGGGACGTCCGCGAAGCCGGACCGCCTCGCGCGCCGGCTCCCCGAGCACCCTAGAGGCACGGGTGCGGGTGCCCGCACGGTCCCGCGCCCGCCCGGCGAGGTGAGGGGCACCCCCGCCCAAGATACTGGGACGAGGGGGCCCCTGACCCAGATATCGAACGGGTTACCCGCCCGCGGCGCGGACCTCCTGGACGCGGTTGTCCAGCGCGCGGCCGATCTCGGCCGGGCCCAGCGGGGCCAGCACCAGTTCCGTCCCGGTGCCGGTGAGCCCGTAGCGGCCGTCCGGCTCGAAGGCGTCGAACCACTGCAACACCGGGGAGCGGTGCGCGCGGCCGAGCCGGTCGCGGTGGTTGGCGGTGAACTGGCCGTCCCGGAGGTGCGGTGCGTCGACGAACCGGCGCAGCTCCCGCACCTCGCGTTCCAGGCCCTGCGGACCGGAGCTCATCACGTCGAGCTCGCTGAAGTCCCGCTCCTCCTGCGGTCCGAGCGCGCTGAGCGGCACCGCGACCCGCGGCTTGCTGCCCGGTGGTGCGGGCGGCATCCCCTGCACCGCGGCGGCGGCCAGCGAGGTCCGCGGGTGCTCGGTGATCCGCACGTCACCGCCGAACTGCTCGGTCTCGCCGGGGAACTGCTCGACGACCACCGCGCCGTCCTCGGTGGCGACCGACAGCAGCCGCGCGGGCGACTCCGACTCGGCGTCGGGCATCCAGATGCCCTCGATCCACAGGCCCGGCTTGGAGATGCGGTCGAGCGCGCGGGCGAACGCCGGGTTCAGCGCCGAGCCGTCGACCAGCCCCGCGGCGCGCAGCTCCGGCAGCGTGCGCTGGAGGAGGGCGGCGCGCTCCTCCAGCGTCGCGCCGTGCGAACGCACCGCGAGCGGGAACGGTTGCTCGTCGAACCGCCCGAGCTCCCAGCACAGGTCGAACCACAGCGGGGGCAGCAACCAGCGCATCGGCGTCACGCCCCGAAGACCGGCGGCGCGGTCTTGGGCATCTCGTCGAGCCACACGTCGTCCTGCTCCTCCAACCAGCCGGGCCGCTGGTGCTCCTCGTCCTCCTGGCCCTGGCCGCGCTGCCCCGCACCGGCGCCCATGCCACCGGCCATCCCACCGCGCCCACCGGCACCACCGGCGCCACCGGCGGCGGCACCACCGGCCCCGGCCGCGCCCGCACCACCGATCCCGGCGCGACCACCGGCACCCGGCGCGGCCCCGGCACCGGGCCCGGCGCCGAGCCCGCGAGCACCGCCGGCGCCACCGGCACCGCCGCGCACCCCGACAGCACCACCGGGACCACGCCCACCGCCCGCACCGGAACCCGGCCGAGCGCCACCGGGACCACCGGGCGGCATCGCACCGACCGCGCCGTACCCCGGCCCGCCGGGCGTCGGCGTCGACGAGCCCGGCGTCGGCGCGTACCCGGGCCCAGGAGTGCTCGGCGGGGTAGCCCACGCCGAACTGCTCTGCGCCGGAACGTTCGGCGTCGCGGAGAACCCACCACCACCGCCGCCACCACCCGGCACGGAACCGACGCTGCCGCCACCACCGGGACTCGTGCCGAGCGCGCTGGGCTGCTGACCACCGGGGATCGACGAGCGGTCCGTCGCCGAAGGCGGCGGAGGCGGCGGGTTCAGCGGGTTCACCGGCGGCGGGAACGTCGGCGTGCTCTGGTCCACGGCCTCGTACCCGGGGCCGTAGACGTTCTGCACGATGGCGCGGGCCTGCTTGTCGGCCTCCATCCGCTCCCGCATCTGGAGCGCCGCGTCGGCGGTGCCCATCATCCCGCCGGTCATCATCGAACCCGCGCCCGTGATCACCGCCCGAGCAGTGCTCGGCTCCGGCGGCGGCACGAGCGCGGCTTCAGTCTGTCCAGCGGTAACCCCGGCTTCCCGGATCTTCAGACCAGTGGCTTTCACCGCATCGCCGAACGACCGCCCCCAGTCCTGCAACGGCTTCGCGGCGGTGAACCCGGCCTCGGCGGCCTCCCCGCGCATCCCGTCCCCAGCGGCTGCGCGGGCCTGGCTGTCCAGGTCGCCGAAAACCTCGGCGACCTCGGCCCCGAGCTTTTCCCACGCGAGCCCGAAGGCTTCGATCCGGTCAGCCTTGAGGGACGGCTTGAGCTGGCTCGCCAGCCGCGCCTGGTCCCAGTCGTTCCAGTTGTCGTGCTGCGTGATCGACGCGGGATCGTAGCCGGAGACCTCCAGACCGCGCTGCTCACGGGTCAACGCCGCTTGGTCCTGCCGAGCGGCTTGGGCAGCTTCTTCCCGAGCCTGCCGCTGCGCTTCCTGCGCGTTGGTCTCCCCACCGGTGACGGAAGCGTGAATGTCATGCACCGCACCCGTGACGGCATCGACCTTGTCCGAGACGTAGTCAACGCCGTCGGTGAACCAGTTCCCCACGTCCTGCTACCCCCTCAAACAACCTTCACGCAGGCAATCTCGACTCGACAACCTCTGCGATCTTCAGAACCTCAGCGCAAGGGTCAACATTCGCCATCACGTCAGAGGTGAGCGTGATGTCGACGATCACGGAACCTGAACCGACATACATGGTCTGGTTGCACGTCCCTTCGCCCTCAAAACCCAACGCGATCCCCTGAAAACCTTCGTGCGAACCCACTTGGTTCGGGGCGAACATATCGAACTGGCTCCGCTGCCCTTCCCAGAAGGCACGGTCGTCCTTTGGCGCCTCCAGCACACCAAACTGAAGGTTCTCGCCCTCGAAGTCGCAACCCGTCTGCCCAACCCCAAGATCATTGGGAATGCCTTGCGGCTCAGCCCCGAAAGCTTGGATCTCCTCAGGCGCCAGCACGGTGCACGGATCGAATTCCTGGAACACATCCTTCGCCGGAGGCGGCGCCGCTGACGGTTCAGCGCCCTGTTCTCCCCCGCATCCCGCCACCAGCAATCCAACCGCAGCGGCCACCGCCACCCCGGAGACCCGTTTAGTACGCATGCTCTTCATCAGATCAGACACTCCGCCCCAATTGACGAGCCTGCTCCTCATCGTCACTTTGCGTAGCACGCCCTGAGTCCCGATACGCCTGGCTCATGTTCCGAAGGATTTCTTCCATATCGCGCAAGATCGTCGCTAGTCCCGGACCTCCGGATCCTCCCGTGACCTTGTCGTTGAACTTCTGCTCCAGGCCACGCCCTATGTTGCAGTCACCGTAGATGCCCGCCACTACAAGACGGCTGGCGTGACTGATCATGTTTCGCACGTCATCAGCCTTGTCCTCGTAGACCTTGGCGACTCGCTCGGCCGCTTCGGGGTCCATCACGAGCTGGCCCGAGTCCACCGCCGCACGCAACCCATCGGCGCGCCCGCTGAGCGCCTTCGCCCCTGCGGCGAAGCCTTCCATGCCCGTCGTCATCGCCCACCCCCTCAAACGGACGGTGATCGTCGCGCCTCGTTCGGCGACGATCACGGCGGATGAGCATACCGTGTGGCGCTCTCAACGCGGACAACTTTCACGAAAGAGAACGCGACATCCTGGTCACACCACCCGGCGAGCGGACAGGCCCGCACCGGCGCGCTCACCAGCGGGCAAGGCCGTCACAAGGTACGGAGACGTTCGGCCACGGCCTTGGCCACGGCGGAGTACTTGGCCGAGAGCGCCGCGTCGTCCATCTTCGCGTCCTGGAAGTGCACCAGGTGGCGGCCGACGCGGAACAAGTAGGTGCTTTCCTGATCCAGCCTGGTGACCGCCAGTGCCTGCGAGTCACCCACAGTCTCGGGCAAGGTCCGCGCAGGCCCTCCAAAGACGCTCACCTTTGCAGCGGGGTCGAGGTACTGGTCCAGCGCCATTCCGGCGATCCGTTCATCGCGGAAGGTTTGCAAGGTCAGTCCCAGGCCCCCGACGTCGTCGAACAGGTCGCGTTGCTGACTCGTACGACGGCATTTGGTCTCCACGAAACGTCCCGTCTGCGCCATCCCGCGGTCGAGCAGCCTGACCTCGCCCACAGTCCACTCCCGCTCGATCACCCCGGAATCCGGCAGGCCGACCATCGAACTCAGGTCTTCGGCCGTGAGCGCTTCGCAGGGGTCGGGAACACGGCCGTACGGCGCGGGGTAGGTCGCCACATTCGGCGGCGCGGGCGGCTGTTCGAGTGCGGCGGCGATCCTGCTCAATACCTGCTTCGCGAGATCCTGCGATCGACCGTCGGGCAGATTGGACGAATTCCCGAACAACGTCTGGACCACGGTGTCGCCCTTGCGCAGCGCACCGTCGACCCACTTGGGGTCGTCCTCGTCAGGAAGGAGGTAGATCTCCCAGCCGTGCTCGGTGTAGGGCGGCTGACCATCTTCCTCGTACATCTCGATGGTCTTCGCGATCTCCTCCGACGTGTTGTAAGGAGGTCGTTTGATGTCGATGTCGACGCGACCTCCGTCGGCGAAGAACACGGCACAACTGCTCAGTCCCATGAACATGGAACCCGGCTCCTGCGTCACCGGTTCGACCGAGGTGTGAGGATCGGGCAGCCTCTCCCAGATATCGGAGTCCCCTTCCAGCGTGAAACCTTGCTGGACGAGGAACTCCACCGGAATCATCTGGCAGGCGTTGCGCGCCTCCACCGGCCCGTACCGCGCGGGGGTTCCCTCTCCGGGAGCGAGCGGCAGCAACGGCCCTGCCTTTTCCTGCTGCTTCTGCTCATCGCCACTCGCGAGCGTCACCGCGGTCACCGCGCCAGCGCCGAGCAGCACGACGCCGAGCAGCGACAAGGTCACGATGAGACCGGTCCGCCGCTTGTGAGGCGGCTTGCCCGGCGGATACGGCATGTACCCGTGCGGCCCCCACTGCTGCTGGTAGTAGCCAGGCTGAGGCTGACCAGGTGGAACACCCGGTTGGTGCGGCGGCTGCTGCGGAAAGTTGGGGTAGTGCACGGGTTCTCCGATGTGACGTCGCGCGTGGCGCTCGGAGCTTACGCAGGCCGGTAGCCCTCCCACTGCCCAAATGCGGCAAATGGCCCGCCGGAGCCGATCAGGTCACATCCGACCGCGCGTCACCATCACGCAGCGCGGCGAGGAAGCGGGACCAGCGCTGCCGGTCGAAGACGAGGACTGCCCCGTCGCGGTCCTTCGAGTCGCGGACGCCGACAACGCCGGGAGCCGCGCCCACCTCGACGCAGTTGCCCTCCGGGCCGCTGTAACTCGACGCCCTCCACGTCACCTGGGCCAACTCATCAAGAATCTCGGGCGATCGATTGGCGCGCCTCGAACCGTCGCTCATGCCGCCTCCTCCTGGGCAGATCCGACGCGCCATCGTCCCGCGATGGACTCGGCCGCAGCGCGGGCGACGACGAAGTCGCACCGAATGGACCCTTCAGCTGCGTTCCGACATCGCAGTGATGAACCGCTGCCAACTTGCGCGGCCGAAGACGAGCACCGCCCCGTCGCGATGCTTCGAGTCGCGGACGCCGACGACGCCGGGCGCCGTTCCCACCTCGACGCAATCACCCTCGGCGCCGCTGTGGCTTGACTTCCGCCATCCGGCGAAGTCATGGCACACCTCGACGCAGTTCACCCTCGGACCGGAGTAGCTGGACACCTGCCACATCGAGCTGGCCGCGGTACGCATTTGCCGAGCTGCCGTCGGATCACCCGTCATGCCGCCTCCTCCTCGTAACGCGCCAGGTACGACTGCATTATCTCGCGCGAGGCAGCGGGGTCGAGCGCCTGCGAATGGAGTCTTTCCACGGCTTCGTGGAAGATCCGCACGTCATCCGGGGCGTCGATGAAAGCGCCGGAACTCCGCGCCTCGACGTACACGGTCGGTCGTGACTGCACGAACTCGAACAAGACGAAGTTCCCGCTCAATCCAGCGTGCGCCCCGGCCGACAGCGGTAGCAGCCGGACCACCACATTGCCGACCTCGCTGGCCACCAGAACGTGCCGCAGTTGTTCGACCATGACCCGAGGCCCGCCGAGCGGACGATTGAGCACCGCCTCGTCGACGAAGGAGCACAGCTCGACGGGACGCCGCTGGCTGAGCACGCCTTGTCTGACCTGCCTGATCGAGACGCGGTCCTCGATCTCGTCCGGATCGACCCCGGCCGCTTCCATGATCTCCCGTGTGTAGTTGCGGGTCTGCAACAAGCCCGGGACGACGTTCAGGGACAGGCTCGTAATCCTCGTTGCCCGCTTCTCCGCGTCGACCAGCGCAACCAGTTGGTGCGGAAGCGTCCTGCCGAGCTCCCACCACGCAGGAGCGCGGATCTCCCGCGCCAACTTGAGCATCCGTTCACGCGGGTCACCCTCCACCCCGAGGGCGTCGAGCATCGCGGCCACCGCATCTTCCTTGATGCCGCGGTGCGCGTTCTCGACCCGGCTGATCTTCGCCTCCGACCAGCCCAGAAGATCCCCGAGCTGCCGCAGCGTCAGGCCCGCGGCTTTGCGCGCCGCTCGCAGTTCCTTGGCAAGAGCACGTGCTCTCGGAGTCTCCGGCATGACGAAGAGCTTACGAACATGAGCATCTTCGCAGGTCTTTCGCCCTTTCAGGTAGTTGAACCCGCGAGTCCGTCCGGCAAAAATTGCCATAATGTCGAAAACTTTACGAATCGAGGCACCTATGACGCCTTACTTGACGTACGTGTGGCGGCCGGTGAGTGGTGGGCGGCATGCGTTCGCCGCTGGGGATCGGGAGCGCCCGCGGGAGGACGAGGTGACGGCGTTCTGCGGGGCGTTGGCGGCTGCCGCGGAGCTGCACGACCGGACCGAGCTGGACTGGATCCGGGAGGAGTCGTGCATGGAGTGCTGGCGGCTCATCGCGGCGGGGCTGCGGGGAGGAACGGTGCCGTGGTCTGGGTCCTGAGCGTGAACCTGGTGGTGCTGTGCCTGCTGGGGCTCGCGCTGCTGGACGGCGCGATGCGGGAGGTCGAGGCGCGAAGCGAGCCGGCCGCCGAGGTGGTGCACCCCGCTGCGCTGCTCATCGCCCGCGTCGCGGCCGAGTCCCCGCCCCGCCCGGCCTGCCCGGTGTGCCGCCGGACGCGCGCCGGTCGGCACCGCCGCGAGGCGTGAATCAGCCCAGCCAGTCGAAGAACACCCACAACGCCTGGGAGGCCGCCGCCAGCACCAGCAGCACGACGAGGACCACGACGACGAACACCATGTGCTTCCGCTGCATCACCCCGCCATTGCCGCACGTCGCCCGCACCGGCCGCCAACCGGGGGTCCACCGGCGGGCCCGCGCCCCGGAGCGGGCGCCGCGTCCGCGGTGGAGCCGCGCCGGTTGGTGAGGGAATTCCCGAGCATCGCCGGAGGACTCGACGAACCCGGGCACAGTCACCCGTTCGGATGGATAGGCTCGGCACCGGCCCGGAAAATTCGTCACGACCGGAGGCTCCCGCGCGCCGTCGACCCGTCCGCGCGGCCGAGCATGCGCGCAGCGACCGCCAGCGCGGAACTCCGCTGCCCCTGCGCGCGTCGAAACGGGCAACCGCAAGCGAATCACGAGGTGGCCAACTTGAGAACGAACAGACGGCGCTGGACGCGGCCGGTGGTGGCGACGGCGATCGCCACCGGGCTGCTGGCCGGCGTCGCACCAGCAGCGTCCGCCGAGCCGCGGACCCCGCTCGCCCCGCACACCGTCGAGCAGCGCGCGTTCGAGTCCGCCGCCGACGAGTTCGACGTGCCGACCCGGCTGCTCATGGCGGTCTCGTTCCAGCTCACCCGGTGGGAGGACCACGGCGGCGAGCAGAGCACGGCAGGCGGCTACGGCCCCATGCACCTGACCGATGTGGACCCCGAGCAGCTGCGCGCCGACAACCCCAAGCTGATCGGGCTCGCGGTGGACAACCCGCGGCTGCACACCCTGGTGGAAGCCGCCGAGCTGATCGACGTCCCGGCGGAGCAGGTCAAGCGGGACATGGCGCAGAACATCCGCGCCGGTGCCGCGCTGCTGGCCGACAACGCCAGGGAACTCGGCGACGGGAACCTGCCGGAGACCATCGGCGGCTGGTACCCCGCGGTCGCCGAGCTCAGCGGCAGCCCGCGGGCCAGCGGCGCGCGGTCGTTCGCCGACGACGTCTACGACGTGCTCGGGCAGGGCCGCAAGCGCACCACGTCCACCGGGCAGGAGCTCGCCTTCCCCAAGGTCACCGACGTGACCGCGGACCGCGACCTCACCGGCACCGGACTCGCCCAGGCGCGGACCGCGACCCGGCAGACCGCGGGGAACGAAGACGAGGACACCAAGCCGAAGGCGGAGTGCCCGAGCGAGCTGGACTGCCGCTACATCCCGGCGGCCTACGCGCCGACCGACCCGGAGAACCCGGCCGGCGGCTACGGCAACTACGACACCGCCGACCGCCCGGACGACGCCCGCATCGACTCGATCGTCATCCACGACACCGAACTGTCGTACCAGGCGACGATCTCGGCGTTCCAGAACCCGGCCAGCGGGAGCGCCGCGCACTACGTGGTGCGCTCCTCCGACGGCCAGATCACGCAGATGATCCCCACCAAGGACATGGCGTGGCAGGCCGGTAGCTGGGACCGCAACATCACCTCCATCGGCATCGAGCACGAGGGCTGGGCCGCCGAAGGCGGCACCTGGTACACGGAGAAGATGTACCGCTCCTCGGCGAAGCTGGTGCGGCACCTGGCGGACAAGTACGACATCCCGCTGGACCGCGAGCACATCATCGGGCACGACGAGGTCAGCGCCGAAACCCCGGCGAAGGCGGGCCTGGAGCACTACGACCCGGGTCCCTACTGGGACTGGGACCGCTACATGGAGCTGATCGGCGCCCCGGCGGAGGAGGGCACCGGCGGGAACCGGGCCGTCACGATCTCCCCCGACTTCGACACCAATCGCCCCGAGGTGACGACCTGCACGGACGGCAAGTGCGAGCTCCTGCCCGAGCAGGGCGCGAACTTCCTGCCCCTGCGCACCGAACCGCGCGCGGACGCGCCGCTGCTGACCTCGGAGGTGGTGCACCCGGACGGAACTCCGGGCAGCACCTGGATCGGCGACTGGGGCAACAAGGCGACCCACGGCAGGCAGTACGCGGTGGCCGAGCGCTCCGGTGACTGGCTGGCGATCTGGTTCGACGGCAAGAAGGCGTGGCTGCGCGACCCGGGCGGCAAGAACACCACCCCGGCCGAGGACGCCGAACTGGTGCGGCCGAAGCGGGACGGCATCCCGGTCTACGGCCGCGCGCTGCCGGAACCCGGGGCGTACCCGGAGGGCATCGAGCCGCAGACGCTGGAGGCGCTGCCCTACGAGCTCCCGGCCGGGCAGCGCTACGTGGCCCAGCCCGCGATCGAGTCGTTCGACTACTACGCCCGCTTCGACGGCGTCGACGACCCGAACAACCACACGCTGATCAACGGTGACCAGGAGTTCGTCCCGATCTCCTACAACCACCGCTGGGTCTACGTGAAGAAGTCGGACATCGAGTCCGTCTCCTGACCCTCGACCCAGGACGGCCCCACCGGTGCTCCCCGCCGGTGGGGCCGTCACCTTTTCCGGGCACCATCGCCGTGCGCCGCCGCGCCGCGCCGGTCCGGGACGCCCGGATGCCAGGTGTCGGACCACGCCGAGGAGGCCGCCGGGAGCGGCGGCGAGAAGACGTTCCGCCCGCGGACCCGCGCTGAGCGCGATCTCAGTGTTGACACATCAATATTGATGGGTCAACATCGTGCCATGCGCATCGATCCGGCGGTGACGGTCCACGAGCTGGCGGCCGAGCTGGGCAGGGCGGCGGACGCGCTCCTCCACCAGCGGCACGGGATCTCGTTCGCGCGCTACCGAGTCCTGCGCGCGCTGCGGCGCGACGGCGCCGCGACGCAGCACGAGCTCGCCGGCCGCCTCGGAGTCGGGGACGCGGTGGTCAGCCGCATGCTGCCTGGCCTGATCGACGGCGGTTGGTGCCTGGTCGAGGACGACCCGGCGCACGGGCGTCGCCGCCGCGTCCGGCTCACCCGCGCCGGTGCCGCCACCGAGCACGACTGCGCGGTGTTCCTCGCCGACGGGTTCCACGGCGCGGCCTCCGACGCCGGGGTCGACGTCGAGGCGTTCCTCACCGCGGCCGAGTCGCTCACCGCCCAGCTGCGCGCGTCGTCGCACCGGCACCCCCATCCGTGACCGAGCCCCGCACCGCGAAGGGAAATCCATGCCGACCGCCGAACCGATCAGCAGCGCACCGGAGTTCGACCCCGAACTCCAGGCCGGACTGGACGCGATGGGGGTGCGGACCCTCTCGGTGGGGGTCACCCCGGACGCCGTGGCGGCGAGCCGCGCCGCGGTCGCGGCCGGGATCCCCTCGTTCGACGAGATCGCCGCAGACCCCCGGTTCGAGTTCTCCGAGCGCACCGTCCCCGGACCGCCCGGCGGCCCCGACGTGGGCGTGCTGCTGGCGGTGCCGACCGGTCGCCCGAGCGGTCGCCCGGTGCTGTTCACGGCGCACGGTGGCGGACTGATCATGGGGAACAACCGGTTCGGCCTGCCCGAGGTCCTCGACCTCGCGGCGGACCTCGGCGCGATCACCGTCTCGGTGGAGTACCGCCTCGCCCCCGAGCACCCCTTCCCCGCCGCCCACGACGACGCCTACGCCGCGCTGCTGTGGACCGCCCGCCACATCGCCGACGTCGGTGGCGACCCCGGGGCGATCGTGCTCCACGGCGGCAGCGCCGGGGGCAACCTGGCCGCCGGCTTGGCGCTCCGCGCCCGCGACTCGGGCGAGGTGCGCCCGCGCGGCCAGGTCCTGCTCTACCCGATGCTCGACGACCGCGACGAGTCGCCGTCCCACCGGCAGATGCGCGGACTCGGCGTCTGGGACGAGGTGTCCAACCGGACGGCGTGGGACTGCGTGCTCGGAGCGCTGCGCGACGACCCGCCCGAACGCGCGGCACCGGCCCGCGCCCGGACCGTGGCGGGCCTGCCCCCGGCCTACCTGGAGGCGGGCTCGGCGGAGACCTTCCGCGACGAGACCGTCGCCTACGCGCAGCGGATGTGGAACAGCGGCGGGGACGCCGAGCTGCACGTCTGGCCCGGGGCCTTCCACGGGTTCGACCTGTTCGTGCCCGGGTCCACCGCCGCGCGCCGGGCCCGCGCCACCCGACGAGACTGGATCAACCGGTTGCTGTCCTGACCGGACCCCGGAACGACGAAGCCTCCCCCACCTGGTCGGCGGGGGAGGCTCCGGGGCGTCGAATCACTCCGGCGGCAGGAACGCCGTCTGGATCGTCTGCGGACCTTCCTTGAACTGGCGGCTCAGCAGCACACCGCGTCCCGGCGGGAGCTGCCGCGACTTGATGTTGCCGACGAGCTGGCCGTCGTCCTTGTTCGCGCTCATCGCCAGGCCCGGGGTCGAGACCTCGCGCATCTTGCCGATGATCGGCTCGAACAGCGAGCGCTGCGCACCACCGGAGTTGCGCGCCACGACGATGTGCAGGCCGACGTCGCCCGCCTGCGGGACGAAGTCCGCCAGCGGGGCCAGCGGGTTGCTGCCCTGCGGCGCCACCAGGTCGTAGTCGTCGACGATGACGAACAGCTCCGGGCCCTTCCACCAGGAGCGGTTCTTGAGCTCCTCCTGGGTGACGTTCGGGCCGGGCAGCCGGTTCTTCAACGCCGCCGACACGTCCTTGACGTTGCTCTTGAGCTGGTCGGCGCCGACCGCGTACTCCATCAGGTGACCGGTGTTGAGGAAGCCGAGCATGGTCCGCCGGTAGTCGACCAGCAGGATGAGGGCTTCCTTCGGCGTGTACCGCTCGGTGATGCCCCGGACGATGGTGCGCAGCAGCGACGTCTTGCCCGCCTCGCGCTCGGCGAAGGCGTAGAAGTGCGGCTCCGCGGCGAAGTTGAGGTAGACCGGGTTGAGGCCGTCCTCGTTGACGCCGATCGGCACCAGCTTCGGGTAGGGCTGCTGCTCCGGGCGGGGGAGCTGCTCGGCAGGCAGCACCTCCGGCAGCAGGCGGACCTGCGGCGCCGGACGTCCCTTCCAGGAGCTGCGGACCCGGTTGACCAGGTCGGAGACACCGGTGGACAGGTCGTCGTTGTAGAGCTCCCAGCCCATCCGGGGCGGCGCGACCTCGCGGCCGTCCTTGGCCTCCTCGGCCTCCCGCATCTCGCGGGCGAACCGCTCCGCCTCCAGGCCGATCCGGTCACCGATGTTCTCGCTGTCCACCCGGGGCAGCGCGGTGAGGAAGTGCAGCCCCGAGGGGTGCAGCCCGCGACCGGGTCGGCCGGCCGGGATCTTCTTGGCGATCTTGCGGTCGATCTCCGACTCGCTGGAGTCACCGAGCCGCAGCTCCAGCCGGGTGCCCAGCAGGTCCTTGAGCGCCGGGCGGATCTCCGCCCACCGGTTCGCCGAGACGACCACGTGGATGCCGAAGGTGAGGCCCTGCGCGGCGATGTTGAGCACGTCCGGCTCGATCGCCTCGAAGTCCTCGCGGAACGCCCGCCACCCGTCGATGAGCAGGAAGACGTCGCCGTACGGGTCCTCGGTCATCTCGCCGCGCCGCTTGCGGGCCCGGAAGTCCTGCATGCCCTCGACGCCGTGCTGCTGGAAGCGGGCTTCCCGCTCGGCCATCAGCGTCTTGATCTCGGCGACCGTGCGGCGCACCGTGTCCGGGTCGCGCCGACCGCCGAAGCCGCCGACGTGCGGCAGGTTCCGCAGCGCCGCCATCGAACCACCGCCGAGGTCGACGCAGTAGAACTGCACCTCCTGCGGGGTGTGCGTGACGGCCATCGACCCGATCAGCGTCCGCATCATGTTGGACTTGCCGGTCTGCGGACCGCCGACCACGGCACCGTGGCCGTTGGCACCGCTGAAGTCCAGCACCATCGTGTCCTGGCGCTGCTTGTAGGGCACGTCGATGATGCCGACCGGCACCTGGAGCCGTCCGCTGTTGGTGTACCCGGCCGCGGTGTAGCCGCGGTCGTCGGTCTGCTGCATCGGCGGCAGCATGGTGTCCAACGTGGGCGGGGCGTCCAGCGGCGGCAGCCACACCTGGTGGGCCGGCGCGCCACCGGCGGTGTGCACCCGGTCGATGACCACCTGGAAGTCGGTCGGGTCGAGCTCGTTGCGCTCCTGGACCGGCTCCTCCACGACCTCCGGGACCTCCGGCTCCGGCGGCTTCTCGATGAAGTCCGGGATGAACAGGCGCGGCATCTTGTCGCCGGTCACCGGGGAGGCACCGCCCTGGGACGCCGGGCGGCGACCGCTGGTCTGGTGCAGGAACCCGGAGACGTAGGCGGCGCGGAACCGGTCCATCCCGTTGGGGTGCTTGAGGAAGCCGTGACCACCGGTGGCCGGCAGGTCGGCGGCGTCGGGCAGGCCGATCGCGGCGCGCGACTCGGCGGCGTTGAAGGTCTTCAGACCGATCCGGTACGACAGGTGCGCGTCCAGGCCGCGCAGCTTGCCCTCCTCCAGCCGCTGGGACGCCAGCAGCAGGTGCACCTGGAGCGACCGGCCGAGCCGACCGATCTCGTTGAACAGGTCGATGAAGTCCGGGTTCTTCGACAGCAGCTCGGAGAACTCGTCGATGACCACGAACAGCGCGGGCATCGGCTCGGGCGCGCGCCCGTCCCCGGCCTCGTGCTGCTTGCGGTAGTCCCAGACGTTCTTCGCGCCCGCCTTGTTCAGCACCTCCTGGCGCCGGTTCATCTCACCGGCCAGGGCGTCCTGCATCCGGTCGATGAGCGTGGCGTCGTCGCCGAGGTTGGAGATGTTGGCCGACACGTGCGGCGCCGGGTCGAACCCGTTGAACGTCGCACCGCCCTTGAAGTCGACGAGCACGAAGTTGAGCATCGAGGACGGGTGGGTGGCGATGAGCCCCAGCACGATGGTGCGCAGGAACTCGGACTTGCCGGAACCGGTCGCACCGATGCACAGGCCGTGCGGGCCCATCCCGCCGGACGCGGTCTCCTTGATGTCCAGGTGCACGATCTCGCCGGTCTCGCCGGGGCCGATCGCGACCCGGTACAGGTCGTCCTTGGGCTTGGGCCGCCACGCCTCGTTGAGGTCGAAGGTCACCACGTCCCCGGCCAGGCCGAGCTGCTCGACGTAGTTCAGCGGCGTGGTCAGCGGCTCGTAGCCACCGGAGTCCACGTCGGCCGCGACCCCGCCGGCCACCCGGTACGGGGCGAGCTGGCGGGCCAGCGCGGTCGCCTCCTCCAGGCTCAGCGAGTCCGGCGTGCCGAACCACTCGACGCCGGTGCCGCCGCGCGCACCGATCCGGTCCTCCTCGATGACCATCCGCATCCCGCGCCGCGCGGTGAGCTGGCCGAGCAGATCGGACACGTCGATCATGGTGACGCCCGCCAGGCCGCCCTCCACGATCAGCGCTTCCTCCCGGCTGATCTCCGCGTCGTCGATGATGATCACGATGTGCGGCTGGCCGTCCGGCGGGGCGGCGTTGCGCTGGAAGCGCGGGCGCTCGGCGAGCTGCTCGCCGAGCATCTCCTCGATGGCGCGCAGCGACCCGGACATCAGGCGCATGGCACCGATGCCGTCGGTCTCCTCGGGGTGCTGGGCGTGCGGCAGCCACTTCACCCAGTCCCACTCGCTGCGCGCGCGACCGCTGCTGGCCACCGCGATGAGCACGTCCTCCGGCGTGTGCAGGGTGGCGAGCTGGCAGATCATGGCGCGGGCCAGCCCGCGGGCCAGCTCCCGCTCGCCCTGCAACCCGACCGCGGCGAAGCCGCGCAGCGAGGTCGCGATCGGCAGGTCCGGCACCAGCGAGTGGGCCCGGACGAAGCGGCGCAGCGCCAGCGTGGTGATGGGCTCCAGCTCGTCGACCGGACCGGTCTGCGGCGGCACCAGGCGGGTCTCCAGCCGCTGCGAACCGCGGCCGACCCGGACCTGGCAGAAGTCGTTGTCGTTGGGGCGGCGCTCCCACATCCGGCGGGTGTTGGTGGCGATCGACCACAGCGCCCGCGGGTCCGGGTGCACCCACTCGCGCGCCAGCCGCTGCTCGTCGGCGGCCTCCCGCGCGCGATCCCGCATCTGCCCGAGGTACCGCAGGTAGTCCTTGCGGTCCTCGTTCATCTCGGCCTTCTGCTGACCGCCGCTCTGGCCGCCGCCGGCGATCATCCCGAAGGTGGAGATGAGCATCATCATGGGCATCATCATCATCATCGGGTTGTCCCGGGCCCGCTGGAGCATGAAGACCATCATCCCCAGCGAAGCGACGATCATGACGCCCGGAAGGATCTTCTGGACGACGTTGCCCGGGATCGTCCTCGGGATCTCCGGCGGTGGTTCGAGGTGCACCTCCCCGCCCGGTGGCCTGGGAGCGGCCAGGCGTGGCGTGCGCTTGAACTGCAGCGTGCTCACCGGACGCAGCTTCCTTCCCTGTCGAACGTGCTCGAAGAGCCTTCCCGCGAGCAGCATTCCGCACTGCCCACGTCGCCGCGCGCAGCGGGGTGCGGAGCGGATCGCCCGACCACCGATCGGCTCGCGCGAGCCGGTCGCGAATTGATCGGTGCGAGTTCCACCAAACCCATCACCTCACGGCGGTCGGTGCGGCCATACTAGGGGCGCTCTCCGACCGGGCGGGTGGGTTTCGGAAGAAAAACCGGCCTTGGTTGGATCGAGCCGAGCCGAAAGTTGCAAGGCAATCGACCAAGGGAGTAGGGGGCCCAAGTGGCGACCGGGACCACGGTGTTCAGCCGCGTGACAGTGGTGGCACCGACAACTCGCATCGACCTGGCGCTGCCTGCGGACGTGTCCGTGGCTGACCTGCTGCCGATGCTGCTCGACATGGCGCGCGAGATCAAACCGGACGGCGGTTCGCGCCACGGCGGCTGGGCCCTGGCCAAGCTGGGTGCCAGCCAGCCGCTCGACCCGAGCCAGACGCTCGCCTCGCAGGGCATCGTCGACGGCGACATGCTCCAGCTCCGCAGGCGTTCGGACGACCCGCCGCCGCCGCTCTACGACGACGTGGTCGACGCGCTCGCCGAGGCGGAGCCGGGCAGCTACCGCCCGTGGACCAAGGAGACGGCCGCCAAGGTCGGCCACACCGCCGGCGCGCTGGCGCTGATCGCCGCCGCCGCCGGGCTCGGCCTGGCCGGACCGGCCGGGATGCTGCACCCCGGGCTGAACAGCACCCTGGCGATCGTCTACCAGATCATCGCCGCGGTGGTCGGGGCGGTCGTCGCGATCTTCGCCACCGGCGTCGGCTCGATCGTCACCCGGGCCTACGCGGCGCCCACCACGGGCACCGTGATCGCCGCCGCGGGCGGGCTGCCGATGGCCTTCGTGGCGGGCTTCAACATCGTGCCCGGAAACGCGGCCGAACCGCGGATGCTGCTGGGCAGCGCCCTGGTGCTGATCTTCGCGGCGGTGTCCATCATGGTCATCGGCGCCGGGATCATCACCTTCATCGCCGCCGCCACCGCCGCGACGTTCGGCACCATCTCGTTCCTGGTCGCCACCCTGATGCCGGACACGCCGGGCGCGGGCATCGCCGCCGGTGCCGCCGCCGTGGGCCTCGCGGGCATCTCGCTGCTGCCCCGGCTGACCATCCAGCTCGCCAAGCTGCCGCTGCCGCACGTGCCGGGCAGCGCCGAGGACCTCAAGGAGGACAGCGGCTTCCCGGACTACCGGGAGATCGAGCGGCAGACCGGGCTCGCGCACCAGTACATGACCGGGCTGATCATCGGCTGCGGCGTGGTCGCGGCGATCGGCGCGATGGTCTCGGCGCTGGCCGGCGTCTGGGGCGCGGTGTTCGCCGTCGTGGTCTCCGCGGTGCTGCTGCTGCGCGGCCGCAACTACGCCAACGGCAGCCAGGCGATCGCGCTGCTGATGAGCGGCCTGCTCGCCTCGCTCGGGGTCACCGTCGGCCTGCTGATCCAGGTCTCGACCGCCCCGATCGCGGTGGCGTGGACGTTCCCGCCGCTGCTGCTGCTGGGCGTGCTCGCGATCATCTTCGGCGTGGTCTTCCCGAACCGGCGGTTCTCGCCGGTGCAGCGCCGCACCGTCGACATCATCGAGGCGATCCTGATCGCCCTGGTGCTACCGCTGGCGCTGGCCGTGATGGACCTCTACATGACCCTCCGCGACCTCAACATCAACTTCTTCTGAGGAGCGGCGTGATGCGCTCTACCCTCCCGAGGGTCCGCCGCGGTCTGGCGCTGACCGCCGCGGCGGGCCTCACCCTCGGCGTCGCGGCGGGCCCCGCCGCGGCCCAGGGCTACGAAGGCCCACCACCGCGAAACCCCGGCATCACCGCCGACTCCACGTTGGAGACGTTCCCGTACGACCGGCGGCAGGGCTGCATGCAGGGCAACCCCGGTGGCGGCATCATCGAGGAGAAGCCCTGGGCCCAGCTGGTGCTCGGCTACGAGCAGGCCCACGTCCAAGGGCTGACCGGCAGTGGGTACACGGCCGCGGTGATCGACACCGGGGTCAACCAGCACCCCTGGCTCGGCGGCGGGGTGGCCGCCGGGGAGAACAGCGTCCCCGAAGGCGGCGCCACCACGGACTGCGACGGCCACGGCACCGTCGTGGCCGGACTCATCTCCGGGCAGCCGACGAACGACGAGGTCGGCTTCGTCGGCATGGCGCCGGACGCGTCGATCCTGTCGATCCGGCAGCAGTCCAACCTCTACGTCAGCGACACCGACCAGACCATCGGCAACACCCAGACGATGGCCGAGGCCATCAACTCCGCGGTGGACGCGAACGTCGGGGTCATCAACATCTCGCAGTCGTCCTGCCAGCCGATGGAGCAGGCGAGCAACCCCGGCGAGCGGTTCAACCAGATGCTGCACAACGCCGTCAAGCGCGCCTACGACGCGGGCATCGTCGTGGTCGCGGCGGCGGGCAACGTCAGCGAGGCGTGCAAGAAGAACTCCCCGGGCAGCCCCAGCACCGCCGTGCTGCCCGCGTGGTTCGACGAGTACGTGCTCACCGTGGCGTCGGTGAACCAGGCGGGCGCGCCGTCGGAGTTCACCGTGCCGGGCCCGTGGGTCGACGTCGCCGCCCCCGGCGAGAACATCACCTCGCTGGACCCGGGCCGCGGCGGCGACGGGCTGGCCACCCAGATCTCCTCCGGCCCCGACGGGCAGATGACGCCGATCCAGGGGACCAGCTTCGCCGCCCCGTACGTGTCCGGGCTCGTGCTGCTCATCAAGCAGAAGTTCGAGGCGCAGGGCAGGGATCTCACCGCCGAGGAGATCATGCACCGGATCACCAGCACCGCGCTGCACCCCGGCGGCACCGGCGGGCGCAACGACATCGTCGGCTACGGGATGGTCGACCCGATGGCCGCGCTGAGCGACGTGGTGCCCGCCGAGTGGGGCAAGGCGCCCGCCCCGCCGGGACCGACCGAGCTGTCGGCCGACGTCCTGCCGCAGAAGGACTGGCCCGCGCTGATCATCTCGATCGGTGGCGCGGGTGCGGGAGTCGCGGCGATCGTGTTCACCGCGTTCCTCACCAACGCCGTCCGCAACGTCCGGGCCCGGACCAGAGGCGACTGACCGCGCCTCACCCCATCGGGAGATGAGTGAGGGGCACCCTTGTCCAAGTTACTTGGGCAAGGGTGCCCCTCACTCAGTTCACGGGCGGTGCGCTCGCCGTCGGCGGGTGCGCTGCGTGGCACCGCCGGGCCCGCGCCTCACCCGTTCGGGTTGTGAGTGAGGGGCACCCTGTACCAAGTGACGTGGTACAGGGTGCCCCTCACTCGGTTCGCGGTCAGGTGCGCTTGCGGCGGCGGCGCGGGGGCGGGGCGTCGTCGATGGACGCCGTGCCGGTCGGCTTCGGGGGTGGGGTGGTCGTCGTGCCTGGGGTGGTGGCGGGGGTGTTCTGCTGGTCGGGGGTCGCGGCACCTGCTCCCGGGGGTGCGGTGGGGGTTCGCTGCGCGGTGGTCTCGTCCGCCTCGGTGACGGTGGCCGGGCGCTTGCCCTCGCCGAAGACCGCGGGCGCGGCCTCGTCGCCCCGCCCGCCGAACAGCTCGTCCGGGTTCGCCTTGATGCGCGAGGAATTCTGGCGCTCCTGCGCACCGCCCTGGGCGCCGCCCATCCCGCCCATCATGCCGCCGCCCATCGGCATCATGCCGTAGCCGCCGGTCGTCCCCCCGGAACCGCCCGCACCGCCCGGGGCTGCCGAGGCCGCCGCGGCGGGCGGCGACACGGGTTCGGCGCTGCCGGTGGTTCCGCCCGGTGGGAGGGGTGGGGACTCCGGTGCGGCGCCCCCACCTCCGGCGCCTCCACCTACCGCGCCGCCGCCCACGGCACCGACACCGCCACCGCCGCCGCCCGGGCCGGTGCCGCCGCGGGCGTCCGAAGCGGCGTCGCCCGCGGCGGCCGGGGTCGCCGGAGCCGGGGTGTCGGGTGCCGGGGTGTCGGGTGCCGGGGTGTCGGGTGCCGGGGTGTCGGGTGCTGGGGCGGGCGCGGTGAAGTTCCAGTTCTGCTCCGGCATCCGGTCGTC
Organism: Saccharopolyspora cebuensis; assembly: GCF_039542665.1. Taxonomy (NCBI): domain Bacteria; kingdom Bacillati; phylum Actinomycetota; class Actinomycetes; order Pseudonocardiales; family Pseudonocardiaceae; genus Saccharopolyspora; species Saccharopolyspora cebuensis. Next base: position 406,472 of record NZ_BAABII010000003.1, on the reverse strand, counting down.
GAACGCGAGCTCGCCGACCGGGCGACCGCCCGCCAACTCCTCGCAGAACCGCGCGAAGACGGTGAAGACCTCCTCCAGCGCGGTCACCTGCTCCGCCGCGGGGCCCACCAGGTCGACCAGGTGCTTGCGCGCGCGCTGCGCGCCGTCCGGCGCCAGCAGCGCCGCCGACACCGAGTCCGCCACCTCGGCGACCAGCTCGACGAGGTCCTCCTGGAGCAGCCGCACCGCCTCGGCGGTGTGCTCCAGGGCGTCGGCCAGTCCGCGCATGGTGTCCAGCAGGTCGTTGCCCGCCAGGCCGACCGCCCGCAGGTGCTCCAGGAACGCGTCGGCGTCCGCGCCCTGCCACGCCGAGTCGATGGCGCCGAGACGGGACTGCACGTCGTCCGAGGTGGTCTCGACCCGGTCGGCGGCGCGCCGCCACACCTCGGCCGCCTCCCGCAGTTCCTCGTGCCTGCCGACGAATTCGGCGGCCCGCCGGTCCACCGGACCGCTCGTGTCCAGTTCCCGGGCGACCCGGGACAGGTAGTCGAGGTGGTCCTGCACTTCCACGCCGGTGCGCGTCATGGTCACCACTCCTGCTTCCTGGCCAGATCGGCGGCGGTGTCGTCGTCGCCGCCGGAGTGGTGCGCGACGACCTCGCCCAGTTCGTCCCCGGCGCTGCTCAGCGCCTCCCCCGCGCGCCGCGTCTGGTCCCGCAGCAGCGCGCACAACCGCTGGTAGGAGCGGGCGGCGTCGCGGCCGAGTTCGCCGAACGCCTCGGTCCCCAGCTCGGCGGGCTCCAGCGCGCCCTCCGCCGAGACGAGCTCCTCCCCCGCCGCGCGCACCTCGCCCGCGTAGCGGTCCAGCCATTCCACGTCGACCCTGATCCCGGACATGCACCCCTCCCTCCCCGGCGGCGCCCCGCGCCCGCCGGACGAAACGACGATCCGCCCGCAGCGACGCGGCGCTGCGGGCGGATCGCTCACCCCTCGGACGTCGGCACCAGCCGGTTCGGTTCCGGCATCAGCTCCCGGAGCCACCCCCGGTCTGCTGCTGCTGGTCCTGCTGGGGCTGGTCGCCCGCCGCCCGGTTCACGCCCGGACCGACCGGCACCGAGTCGTAGGTCATGTTCGCCGCGGCCGGGTCGAGGAAGTCGCCCTCCGGCAGGGTCCGCAGCAACCACGCCGGTCCGGCCTCGATGTCCCGTCCGCTGCCGACCACGCCGAGCCCGGTGGCCGTCGCGGCGTCCTTGACCCCGTACTGCACACCGCGGTCGCTGATCAGGAAGATCGGCCCGCTGTCGGCGCCCGCCTCGTTGGAGGCCCCGCGGATGACGGCGGCCTTGCCCGGCGGCATGTAGAAGAAGTCGACCTGCGGGCCGGCCTGGTCGGCCTGGGCCAGCTCCACCGGCGCCTTCGCGGTCGGCGAGCCCTTGCTCAGGGTCACCGTGATGTGGTGGTCGCCGTTGAGGTTGTTCCAGCTCAGGCAGGACGTGTCGGACTCCCGGAAGGACACCGGCTCGGGCACCTCGATCGGGAACTGCCCGACCCGGAGCTGGTCGGCGTCCTCGGCCTGCGGCGCGTCGGTGACCGCACCGGTGGCGTTGGGGATGTCCTGGGCGCCGTTCTTGTCCGCGTGCAGCACCGCGGCGGCGCCCTCGCCGATCTCCTGCTTGCCGGAGCTCAGCAGGACGAAGAACTGGTCCGGCTGGCCCGGCACGGTGCGGCGCACCACGTCACCGGCCTCGTAGCGACCGCCCATGTAGTCCAGGCTCTGCCCCGTGCCGCTCACCTCGGGCACGGTGAGGTCCGGGGCGTTCGGGATCGCGTTGAGCATGTTGGTGCTGATCGAACGCGGCGTCGCGCCCCGGAGGCCGTAGACGTCGCGCACCGTGTTCTCGCCGGAACCGACCTTGGCCTTCACCGTCTCGGTGTTCGGCCGGCCCGGGTCGTCCACCCGGTAGACCAGGTAGTCCTGGCCGGAGGACTCGTCCCGCACGAACAGGGACTGGCCCGGGGCCAGCTCGGTGCCGTGCTGGTCGTCGCCGCCGATCACCGTGGTGTGGACCTCGGTCGCGCCCTCGATCATCGACTCGTTGAGGTTGCCCCTGACCTGGCCGACGTCGCAGATGGCCCACGACGGCTTGGCCTGGTTCTTCGCGTCCGGCAGGAACGTCGGGGCGTTGACCAGCCCGGTGAGCGAGCCGCGCGGCACCTCGGCCAGCGCGGTCTCCTTGACGACGGTCGGCTGCGCCGGACCGCCGCCCGCGCCGCCGCCCTGCGCCATCACCAGCAGCCGGGCCGAGGCCATGTTCATCATCGGGATCAGCCGCTTGTCCGCGGCTTCGTCGGAGGTGACGACGAAGACGCTGCCGCTCTCCTTGGCGATGACGATCGAGCCCGGGTCGGGAACGGTTCCCTTGCCGCTGAACAGGCCCCACACCAGGAAGCCGATCATCCCGATGCCCGCGAGGATGACACCGGTGACGGTCGCGCGCTTGTGGGAGCCCATGGGATCGTGGAGCATCACCGCGTCTTTGCGCACCAGCGCCGATTCCATCCGGCGCAGCACGAAGCGATATGCCTGGACCTGTGATTTGGTCGTGGGTGTTGATGCCATTCTTCGCCTACAGCTCTCCCGTCCGAGGTACGGTTTCGCAGGATAGCCGCAGAGACATGCCGAATGGGTGCGGTTCGACCTAGTCCATCAGTATTGTCGTCACGCGGTTGCTCCGAGGCCCGCTACTCCGCGCGCCGTGTGCCGCACCTACCTGCGAGGGGGAGAGACCGAACGGATGTCCGTCACCGCACAACATCCGGCCCAGCCGAAAGCTCCCGCGTCCGCCAACCCGCCCCGCGCCCGGATCCGCGCACGGCGGCGGCGCCTCAACGGCGTGACGCTCGGCGGCATTCCAGCGGCCAACATCGTGCTCATCGAGGTGGGCCTGGCCATCGGCCTGGTCCTCGTGCTGATCAACCCGATGCTGTGGCCGGCGAGCGCGGGCGTCGCGCTGGTCGCGCTGATCATCGCGCTGCTGCGCCGCCGCGGCCGCTGGTTCACCCAGTGGTTCGGCCTGGTGCTGGAATACCGCGGCCGCAGCCACACCCGGGTGTCCGACCCGGCGAACGTCGACCTGTCCGAGCCCGCTGAGGACAAGGACGGCGACGGCATCATCGGTCCGGACGAGAACCACCGGATCGCGCTGCTGCGGCTGGTCGTCGAAGACCTGGTGATCGCGCGCACCCAGGACCACGACCGCAACCCGGTCGGACTCGCCTGGCACAACGGCAAGTGGACCGCGGTCCTCATGGTCGAGCCGACGCCGTCGCTGCTCAACACCGTGGGTTCGGCGCAGAACCTGCCGCTGGGCGTGCTCGCGCCGTGCCTGGAGGACCGCGGGGTGGTGCTCGACGCCATCCAGGTCATCTGGCACTGCTACCCGGGCAGCGCCGCGCTGCCGTCGAACTCGCCGGCGCTGAACTCCTACCTGGAGGTGCTCGGCCCGCTCGCCGCCGCCGCGCGGCGCACCACCTGGGTCGCGGTCCGCCTCGACCCGCAGCTGTGCGCCAAGGCGATCGGCGAGCGCGGCGGCGGGATCGTCGGCGCGCACCGGGCGCTGATCGGCGCCCTGTCCCGGGTCCGCAGCGCCCTGGAGCGGCAGAACATCCCGACCCGGCCGCTCGGCCCGGACGAGCTGCTGCAGGCCGGGATCTCCTCGGCCGAGCTGCACGGCGTGCTCGGCTCGCAGCGCCCGGTCGGGCTCAAGGAGCGCTGGAACGGCGTCACCGCGGGCGGCGTCGGCCACTCCAGCTACGCGATCACGGGCTGGCCGAACCAGATGAGCCACAGCCTCAACGCGCTCAGCGGCATCCGCGCGCTGTCCACCAGCATCGCGATGTCCATCTCGCCGGTCGGCGAGGAGAACGAGGTGGGCCTGCGCGGTCTCGTCCGGGTCAGCGCCCGGACCCCCGCCGAGCTCGACAAGGCCGACGAGCGGCTGCAGTCGATCAGCAACCGGCTCGGCCTGACCCTGACCCCGCTGCGCGGCTCGCAACTCGCGGGCTACGCCGCGACGGTGCCGCTGGGAGGTGCGGCATGAGCCGGAGCAGGACCATCGACGTTCCCGGGGCCCAGGGCGCCGCACCGGAATTCCTGGTGACGCCCGAGACCCTGGACGCGGTCAGCCCGCCCGGCGACCGCGGCGGCATGGTGATCGGGTCCGACGCGGCGGGCAACGCGCTCGCCGCCTCGGTGCTGCGCCCGCAGCCCACCAGGATGGTCGGCGTCGGCGGGCTCTACCTGGCCCGGCTGCTGGCGCTGCGCGCGATGGCCACCGGTGCCTGGGTGCTCATCGCCACCGGCCGCCCGGCGGCCTGGAAGATGCTGGAACGCGCCGCCGGGCAGACGCCCGACGGCAAGCCGGTGCCGCTGGTGCAGGTCCGCCGCCTCGAACCGTTCGCGCTGCCCCGGTCCTCCGAGGACACCCCGCTGCTGGTGATCCACGACGGCGGCGCCGTGCCCCAGGAGCTGTTCCCGCCGCGCGCCCCGTGGCAGACCACGCTCTACGTGCTGCCCTACCTGCACCCGCAGGTGAGCAGCGGCGCGGCGGCCAACACCGCGGACCTGGTGCTGCTGCAACGGCTCCCGCTGAACCAGGCGCAGCTCGCCCAGCGGATCTGGACGCTGCACCCGCAGCAGGCGCACCAGCTCACCCAGCTCAAGGACGACCAGGCCATCGCGCTGGGCAACATGCTCTGGTCGCAGATCCGGCTGGTCACCCAGGACAAGGAGCAGGAGATCCTCGGCCCGGTCCGCCGCGGCGACTGATCCCGGCGCACCACCGCGCGAACCCCGCCCTCCCCCGGGAAGGCGGGGTTCGCGCATTCCCCACCCGTTTCACCCGTTCGGGAGATGAGTGAGGGGCACCCTTGCCCAAGTTACTGGGACAAGGGTGCCCCTCACTCAGTTCACGTTCGGGGGGTTCAGAGGGTGCGGAGGGCTCTGGTGCGTTCGGCCCGGGCGGCGAGCTCGGTCGGGTCCGGGTAGTCGACGCCGACCAGGGTGAGACCGTGGGCCGGGGCGACGGCGCTGGTCCGGTCGGTGCCGCCGAGCAGTTCGGCGGGCCAGCCGGTGCCGCGCCTGCCGTCGCCGACCATGAGCAGCGAGCCCACCAGGCTGCGCACCATCGAATGGCAGAACGCGTCCGCGCTGACCCGGGCGACGATCAGGTGCCGGTCCACCCGCTCCCACTCGAAGCGCTGCAGCTCGCGCACCGTGGTCGCGCCCTCGCGGGCCTTGCAGTACGCGGCGAAGTCGTGCAGTCCCAGCAGGTCCGCCGCCGCGGCGTTGAGCGCGGCGACGTCCACCGGGCGGTTCCAGGCCAGGGTGTCGGCCCGGCGCAGCGGATCGACGCCCCACGGCGCGTCCGAGACCTGGTAGCGGTAGTGCCGCCGCAGCGCGGAGAACCGGGCGTCGAAGCCCTCCGGGGCCACCGCCGCGCCGAGCACCCGGACGTCGCCGGGCAGGATGCGGTTCCACCGGTGGCGCATCCGGTCCAGGTCCGGGATGCCGCCCTCGTCCACCGGGAGCCCCCGGCGGCCGTCCTGCGGTCCGAACGGGACCACGTCGACGTGCACGACCTGCCCCTCGGCGTGCACCCCGGCGTCGGTCCGCCCGGCCACCACGACCGAACGCGGGACCTCCGCGCCCGGCGGCTGCTTGGCGAGGGCGTCCTCCAGCAGGCCTTGCACCGTGCGCAGGCCCGGTTGCCGCGCCCACCCCGAGAAGCCGGTCCCGTCGTAGGACACTTCGAGGCGAAGACGGACGAGCCCGCCGTCCCCGGTGGGGGCGGCGGGCTCGTCAGCGCGAGCTGGAGTCAGGACTCGTCCTTCTTCTCCGCAGCGGTGTCCTCGGCCTTGGCCTCGGTGTCGGCCGGGGCCTCGGCGGACTCGGTCGACTCGGCGGCCTCGGTGGTCTCCGCGGCCGGCTCCTCGGCCTTCGGCTCGTCCTTCGCGAAGGTGGTGCCCCGAGCGGCCTCCGCCTCAGCGGTGGCGGTCTTCTCGGTCACCAGCGCGATGACGGCCATCTTCGCGTTGTCGCCCCTGCGCGGCATCGTCTTGATGATGCGGGTGTAACCGCCGTTGCGGTCCGCGAAGAACGGCCCGATCTCGGCGAACAGCTTGTGCACGACGTCCTTGTCGCGGATGGTCTTCATGACCTCGCGACGGTTGTGCAGGTCGCCCTTCTTCGCCTTGGTGATCAGCCGCTCGGCCAGCGGGCGCAACCGCTTGGCCTTGGCCTCGGTGGTGGTGATCCGGCCGTGCTCGAACAGCGCGGTGGCCAGGTTGGCCAGCATCAACCGCTCGTGCGCGGACGACCCGCCGAGGCGCGGTCCCTTGGTCGGGGTGGGCATCGGTAGCTCCTCTCAGGGCGCGCCGGTACCCCGGACGCGCAACACAGCCTTAAAGCTGCTCTGTCTCCGCGTAGTCCTGACCGTCGTCGAAGCCGTTGTCGTCGAGCGGACCCACCGAGCCGACGGTGGGCTCGGCGGCCCAGCCCTCGGACGGGTACTCCGCCGCGGCGGCGGACGGGTCGAACCCGGGCGGGCTGTCCTTGAGCGCCAGGCTCAGACCGGCCAGCTTCATCTTGACCTCGTCGATGGACTTCGCACCGAAGTTGCGGATGTCCAGCAGGTCGGCCTCGCTGCGCGAGACCAGCTCGCCGACGGTGTGGATGCCCTCGCGCTTGAGGCAGTTGTACGAGCGCACCGTCAGGTCGAGGTCCTCGATCGGCATCGCGTAGGCCGCGATGGTGTCGGCCTCGGCGGGCGACGGGCCGATCTCGATGCCCTCGGCGTCGATGTTGAGCTCGCGGGCGAGCCCGAACAGCTCGACGAGGGTCCGACCGGCCGAGGCCACCGCGTCGCGGGCGGTGATCGACGGCTTGGTCTCGACGTCGAGGATCAGCTTGTCGAAGTCCGTGCGCTGCTCGACCCGGGTGGCCTCGACCTTGTAGGTCACCTTCAGCACCGGCGAGTAGATCGAGTCGACCGGGATGCGGCCGATCTCGGCGCCGGTCTGCTTGTTCTGCATCGCCGGGACGTAACCGCGACCGCGCTCGACGACGAGCTCGATCTCCAGCTTGCCCTTCGCGTTCAGCGTGGCGATGTGCAGATCGGGGTTGTGCACCGTGACGCCCGCGGGCGGCACGATGTCGGCGGCGGTGACCTCGCCCGGCCCCTGCTTGCGCAGGTACATCGTGACCGGCTCGTCCTCCTCGGAGCTGACGACCAGCTCCTTGAGGTTCAGGATGACGTCGGTGACGTCCTCCTTCACGCCCGGGATGGTGGTGAACTCGTGCAGCACACCGTCGATGCGCAGGCTGGTGACCGCCGCGCCCGGGATGGACGAGAGCAGCGTCCGGCGCAGCGAGTTCCCGAGGGTGTAGCCGAAGCCCGGCTCCAGCGGCTCGATGACGAACCGGGAGCGGGTGTCCGACACGACCTCTTCGGCCAGTGTGGGTCGCTGGGAGATGAGCACTTCGGTTTCCTTTCCTCACGGCGCCCGCCATATGACGCCGATGGAATGGCGTGCCCGTTCCGATGTGGAACGAGCCCGGTGGCGGCGTCCGGAGCCACCACCGCCGACCGCCGGCGGTCGCACGACCGCCGGCGGCGCAGCATCACTTCGAGTAGAGCTCGACGATGAGCTGCTCGGTGACCGGGGTGTCGATCTGCGCGCGCTCCGGGCGCTGGTGCACCAGGATCCGCAGGTTCGACGGGACGACCTGCAGCCAGGCCGGGACCGGCCGCTCGCCGAGGGTCTCCTTGGCGATCAGGAACGGCGTGGTGCCCAGCGACTTCGGCTTGACGTCGATGATGTCCCACTTCGAGACCTGGAAGCTCGGGACGTCGACCCGCTTGCCGTTGACCACGAAGTGGCCGTGGCTGACGAGCTGGCGCGCCATCCGCCGGGTGCGGGCCAGGCCCGACCGGTAGACGACGTTGTCCAGGCGGGACTCCAGGAGCTGCAGCAGGTTCTCACCCGTCTTGCCGGGAAGCCGGTTGGCCTCCTCGTAGTACGAGCGGAACTGCCGCTCCAGCACACCGTAGGTGTAGCGCGCCTTCTGCTTCTCCTGGAGCTGCAGCAGGTATTCGGTTTCCTTGATGCGGGCGCGACCGTGCTGCCCCGGCGGGTACGGACGACGCTCGAACGCCTGGTCGCCTCCGATGAGGTCGACCTTCAGACGACGGGACTTGCGGGTCGCGGGACCGGTGTAACGAGCCATTGGTGTCTACTCTCCTTCCCGCGGCTCAGACCCGACGCCGCTTCGGCGGGCGGCACCCGTTGTGCGGCTGCGGGGTCACGTCCTGGATGGTGCCGACCTCGAGGCCGGCGGCCTGCAGCGAGCGGATCGCCGTCTCGCGGCCCGAGCCCGGGCCCTTGACGAAGACGTCGACCTTCTTCATGCCGTGCTCGGCGGCCTTGCGGGCCGCGTTCTCGGCGGCCATCTGCGCGGCGAACGGGGTGGACTTCCGGGAGCCCTTGAACCCGACGTGGCCGGCGGAGGCCCAGGAGATCACCGCACCCGTGGGATCGGTGATCGACACGATCGTGTTGTTGAACGTGCTCTTGATGTGGGCCTGCCCATGAGCGACGTTCTTCTTTTCCTTGCGCCTGACCTTCTTGACGGCCCCGGCGCGAGCCTTCGGTGGCATAGCTCAGCTCCTCGCGAGGTTTACTTCTTGGCCTTCTTCTTGCCGGCGACCGTCTTCTTCGGTCCCTTGCGGGTGCGGGCGTTGGTCTTGGTCCGCTGCCCGTGCACCGGGAGGTGGCGGCGGTGCCGCACGCCCTGGTAGCACCCGATCTCGATCTTCCGGCGGATGTCGGCCTGGACCTCGCGGCGGAGGTCGCCCTCGACCCGGTAGCTGGCCTCGATGTAGTCGCGCAGCGCGGTGAGCTGTTCGTCGTCGAGCTCCTTCGGACGGACGTCGGGCGAGATGCCCGTGCCCGCCAGGATCTCCTTGGCCCGCGTGCGGCCGACCCCGTAGATGTAGGTGAGCGCGATCTCCATGCGCTTCTCGCGCGGGAGATCGACGCCGACAACCCTTGCCATCAGGCAGGTTCTCCTTCTGTCGTCCAGGTTTGCTCCCCCACCACCTGCCGCGGGAGCGGCAGCCCCGGCCTGGCTCCGGGGGTCAACGGACCCACGTGCGGGCCCGCAGGTCTGGGGAGTTCTTCCACTGCGGTGGCGACGAGCGCCGCGATCAACCCTGGCGCTGCTTGTGGCGCTTGTTGTCGCAGATCACCAGGACCCGCCCGTGACGGCGGATGACCTGGCACTTGTCGCAGATTCGCTTCACACTCGGCTGGACCTTCACGGTCGTGCTCTCCTGCTCGGACGCGTGTCCGGGCTCGACCCGGACACCGTGGAGGTCACTTGTAGCGGTAGACGATGCGCCCACGGGAGAGGTCGTACGGCGAGAGCTCCACGACGACCCGGTCCTCGGGCAGGATGCGGATGTAGTGCTGACGCATCTTGCCACTGATGTGTGCGAGGACCTTGTGGCCGTTCTCCAACTCGACGCGGAACATCGCGTTGGGGAGCGGCTCGATCACGCGACCCTCGACCTCAATGGCCCCGTCCTTCTTGCCCATGTCCTCCGCGTTTCGTGACGGTGACGGTTTTCGGACTTGGAGTCCCGCTGCGCGCACCGGAAGGCCCGGCGGGAGCAGCGGACGCACGCCGCTACGGTCCGGACGAACGAGTTTGCCCCGGTACCGGACTCGGAAGAGCCGCCACGAGGTGCACAGGCACGACGAACCGGCGCGACGAATGCGCCGAGGCTCCATCGTACGCGCCGCGTGAACCGGCTTCCACATCGGGGCAGCTCATGGCGGCCACACCGCCGGGTGAGGCCCCCGGCACGGCGGTTGCGACGCCGCTCGCCGCCTCACTAGGTTCCAGGCAACGCCCTGGTACCGGCAGCACCGCTACCAGCGGTCGGAGGTGAGCCACGGCACCCGGTCCCTCGGCAGCCACCGCCCGCCACACGTGTCACAGTCATCCCGGCGCAGCCGGAGATCGTCACCCGGCAGGGCCAGGCGCGCCGGACACACCGACTCCGAGGAGCATCGTGACAGCCCACCAGGACCACCGCGATTCGCGGCTCGGCCGGACCGTGCGGGACGCGGTCGGCAAGTTCGACGAGTACCGCACCTTCCTGACCAGCGCGGTGCACAACCCCCGGATGATGGGCGCCGCCACCCCGACCTCCCCGGCGGTCGCCGCGGTGGTCTCCCAGGTGGTCCCCACCACGGGTGAACCGGTGGTCGTCGAGCTCGGCCCCGGCACCGGCTCGCTCAGCGACGGCATCCACCGCAGGCTGCCCCCGGGCGCCCGGCACCTCGGCGTCGAACTCGGCGCCGAGCTCGCAACCCACCTGCGGCGGAACAAGCCCTGGCTGGAAGTCGTCAACGGCGACGCGGGCGAGCTCACCGCGCTGCTGGCCGACCGGGGCGTCGAGCGGGTGGACGCCGTCATCAGCAGCATCCCGTGGTCGCTGATCGACGACGCCGGGCAGCGCCGCATCCTCGACCAGGCCGTCGAGGTCCTGGTGCCGCACGGGGCGTTCACCGCGCTGACCTACCTGCCCGCCAGCCGCAGCGTGGGCGGCAAGCGGTTCCGGGAGCTGCTGGGCGGTACCTTCGACGAGGTGCTGACCAGCGTCACCTGGCTCAACGCACCACCGATCCTGCACTACATCTGCCGGCGCCCGCTGCGCCCCCAGGAGAAACCGTGAGCATCGCCGCGAAGCTGCGGGAGTACCGGACGTTCGCCACCCGCGCGCTGCGCGAACCGGCCACCTTCGGCGCCGTCCTGCCCACCTCCCGCTACGTCGCCGAGGCCGTCGCCGAGGTGGTCCCGTCCACCGGGACGCCCACCGTCCTCGAACTCGGCCCCGGCACCGGGCCGCTCAGCGACGCGCTGCGGGCCCGCATCCCGGACGGGTCCCGGCACCTCGCCGTCGAGATCGACCGCGGGATGGTCGACTACCTGCGCCGCGCGAAGCCCTGGCTGGAGGTCGTCGAAGGCGATGCCGCGCACCTGCGCACCCTGCTCGACGAGGCCGGGGTGCGCAGCGTCGACGCGGTGATCAGCAGCCTCCCGTGGACCCTGCTGCCGCCCGGGGAGCAGCGCGCCCTGCTCGACGAGATCGCGCGGGTGCTCGACCCGAACGGCGTGTTCACCACCGTCACGTACCTCACGACGCTCTGGCGGGTCCGGACCCGCGAGTTCGTCGGCGCCCTCGACGAGGTGTTCGACGAGGTGCTGCCGCGCAGCGCGGTGTGGCGCAACGTCCCGCCGGCCCGCGTCTACGCGTGCCGGCGGCCGCTCACTCCGGCGCGGTGAGCACCCACGGGCCGTCCTCGGTGATGGCCACCGTGTGCTCCCAGTGCGACGCCCGGGAGCCGTCGGCGGTGACCACGGTCCACTCGTCGTCGAGCTCCTCGGTGTCGGCCGTCCCGCCGGTGAGCATCGGCTCGACGGCCAGCGCCATGCCGACCCGCAGCTTCGGGCCCTTGCCCGGCTTGCCCAGGTTCGGCAGGAACGGCTCCATGTGCATCTGGGTGCCGATGCCGTGCCCGCCGTACTCGGCGATGATCCCGTAGGCCACGCCGTCGCGGTCCGCCGCGGCCCGCGCCGCCGACTCCACGGCGTGCGAGATGTCGGTCAGCTTGTTGCCCGCCCGCACCTGCTCGACGCCCGCCCACATGGCCGCCTCGGTGGCCGCCGACAGCGCCTGGTCGGCCGCGCTGATCGCGCCGATCGGCAGGGTCACCGCGGAGTCGCCGTGCCAGCCCTCCAGGATCGCGCCGCAGTCCACCGACAGCAGATCGCCCTCGGCCAGCACCTCGGTGCGCGACGGGATACCGTGCACGACCTTCTCGTTCACCGAGGCGCAGATCGACGCCGGGAACCCGTGGTAGCCCTTGAACGACGGCACCGCACCCGCGTCCCGGATCACCTGGTCGGCGACCTCGTCGAGCTCACCGGTGCTCACCCCGGGCGCGGCGTGCGCCCGCACCGCGCCGAGCGCGCGCGCCACGACCAGGCCCGCCGCCCGCATCGCCTGGATCTCACCGGTCGACTTGAGCTCGATGCCCTTGCCTCGACGCAACACTGCCGCCCCTCCGCAGGTTCGATGGGACGTCGAGGCGGTGCGCACCCGCCCCGACGTCGGGTTCAGCTCCGCGCGCCGAGCGCGTCCAGCGCCCGCGCGGTGATCTCCTCGACGGAGCCGACGGCGTCGATGGTGATGACCTTCTCGCCGTAGTGCTGGAGCAGCGGCTCGGTCTCCGAGCGGTACACCGCCAGCCTGCGCCGGATGACGTCCTCGGTGTCGTCCGAACGGCCGCGGGCCAGCATCCGCCGGACCAGCTCCTCCTCCGGCACGTCGAAGCTGAGCACGGCGCCCAGCTCGGTGCCGTTCTCGGCCAGGATGTCGGCGAGGACGTCGGCCTGCGCCGTGTTGCGCGGGTAGCCGTCCAGCAGGAAGCCCTGCTGCGCGTCGGACTCCGCCAGCCGCTCGCGGACCATCTCGTTGGTCACCTCGTCGGGGACGAGCTCACCAGCGTCCATGAAGCTCTGCGCCTTCTGGCCCAGCGGCGTCGAGTTGCCGATGTTCGCGCGGAACAGATCTCCGGTGGAGATGTGCGGTACCGCGAGCTGTTCGCTCAGCACGGCCGCCTGGGTGCCCTTGCCCGCTCCGGGCGGGCCGACGAGAACCAATCGCACCAACGGTCTGCCTCCGAATCATCCGTTCGCACGCCGCCTTGCCGACGAGCGCACCGCGTACCGCCCCACCTCCCCGGGGGACCGGCACATGTTCCCACGATACGCATGGCACACCGGATCCCGACGGGCGAGGCCCTCGGCGACCTGCGCCCCGAACGGGGCGCGCTGGTCAACTACCGAAGGAAACCTTCGTACTTCCGCTGGGTCAACTGGCTCTCGATCTGCTTCACGGTGTCGAGACCGACGTTGACCATGATCAGCACGGCCGTACCGCCGAACGGGAAGTTCTGGTTCTGCCCGCTGCCGGTGAGGCCGAGGAAGAAGTTCGGGAGGATCGCGATGATGCCCAGGTACAGCGACCCGGGCAGGGTGATGCGGGAGAGCACGAAGCTGAGGTACTCGGCGGTCGGCCGCCCCGGGCGGATGCCCGGGATGAACCCGCCGAACTTCTTCATGTCGTCCGCCCGCTCCTCCGGGTTGAACGTGATCGACACGTAGAAGTAGGCGAAGAAGATGATCAACGCCATGTACAGCAGGATGTGCACCCAGCTCGACGGATCGACGATGTGGTTCTGGATGAACCGGCTCCACCAGCTGTCGGCGTTGCCCGTGAGCTGGCCGAGGAGCTGCGGCAGGTACAGCAGCGAGGAACCGAAGATGACCGGGATCACACCCGCCTGGTTCACCTTCAGCGGCAGGTAGGTGGAGGTGCCGCCGTACATCCGGCGACCGATCATCCGCTTGGCGTACTGCACCGGGATCCGGCGCTGGGCCTGCTCGATGAACACCACGGTGGCGATGATCGCCACGGCGAAGGCGCAGACCACGGTGAAGACGAGCGGGCCGTGGGAGTTCAGGATCGCGCCGCCCTCGGCCGGGATGCGGGCCGCGATGGACACGAAGATCAGCAGCGACATGCCGTTGCCGACGCCGCGCTCGGTGATCAGCTCGCCCATCCACATCAGCAGCGCCGCACCGGCGGTCATCGTGACGACGATGACGATGAGGTTCAGGATCGAGTCGTCCGGGATGACCTCGACCGTGCAGCCCTGGAAGAGCTGCCCGCGCACCGCCAGCGCCACGATGCCGGTCGCCTGCAGCACCGCGAGCGCGATGGTCAGGTACCGGGTGTACTGGGTGAGCTTGGTCTGGCCGGACTGGCCTTCCTTCTTGAGCTGCTCGAACCTGGGGATGACCACCTGGAGCAACTGGATGATGATGCTCGCGGTGATGTAGGGCATGATCCCCAGCGACAGCACCGAGAGCTGGAGCAGCGCACCACCGCTGAACAGGTTCAGCAGCGAGTAGACGCTCTGCGAATCGCCGCCCTCGATCTGCTGGATGCACTGCTGGATGTTCGGGTACGAGACCCCGGGGGACGGAATCGTCGCCCCGACCCGGTACAGCACGACCATGCCCAGGGTGAACAGGATCTTGCGCCGCAGGTCCGGCGTCGTCAGAGCCGAGCGGAAGGCGCCGAGCACGCGAACCTCCTGTACGCGAGCCGGTGGGAACCGGCCGGGACGGTGGCCGGCTGGCAGGCCGGCGCGGCGGTAAAAGCATCGCAGCACCGCCGGTTGGCAGGTGCCGCCGGGGCGACTCTAGCAGGCGCCGACACGTGCACAATCAGCGACCGAAGGATCACCGACGAGAACCACGGTCAGTGCACGCCCGATCCTCCGCCGCAACCACCGCGCGCCCGAAACCCCCACCGGCGCAACCGAACCCGGCAACCGGACGGCTCCCGCACGACCCCCACCGGCGGACCGCACCCGCCCGGCGACCCCCGGCACCGCCCACCCCGCACCGGACTCCCGCCCGGGGTTCCAGCCGACCCCACCCGGGGTTCCGGCCGAATCCGCCAGGGGTTCCGGCCGAATCCGCCAGGGGTCCTCACCCGTCCGATACCCGAGTGAGGGGCACCCTGTACCACGTCACTGGGTACAGGGTGCCCCTCACCTGGAACACCGACGGGCTCGGCTCACCCGTTGGTGATGTGAGTGAGGGGCACCCTTGTCCCAGTTACTTGGGCAAGGGTGCCCCTCACTCACTTCACGTCCGGGCGTGGTCCGGGGGTGCCGGTGGTGCGGGTGGTTGGGCCTCGGGAGAAAGAAAAGGAGCCGACCGGTCCTGGGTGGACCGGTCGGCTCCTCTCGTGCTGTCTCAGCGTTCCAGCTTGGTGGCCGAACCGCCGGCGGCGTTGATCTTCTCCTGGGCGCTGCCGGTGAACGCGTGGGCGCTCACCTCCAGCTTGATGCCCTCGAGGTCCCCGTCGCCGAGGATCTTCACCAGCTCGTTGCGCTTCACCAGGCCGGCGCCGACCAGCTCGTCCATGCCGACGGTGCCGCCCTGCGGGAAGGCCTTCGCCAGCTTGCCGACGTTGACGCCCTGGTACTCGACGCGGAACCGGTTCTTGAAGCCCCGCAGCTTCGGCAGCCGCATCTGGATGGGCATCTGCCCACCCTCGAAGCGCGGCGACACGTTCTTGCGGGCCTTGGTTCCCTTGGTACCGCGACCGGCGGTCTTGCCCTTGGACGCCTCACCGCGACCGACGCGGATCTTGTCGCGCTTGGCGCCAGGGGCCGGCCGCAGGTCGTGAATCTTGATGACCATGTCAGTCGACCTCCTCGACCGTCACCAGGTGGCGAACGGTGTTGACCAGGCCGCGGACCTCCGGGGCGTCCGGACGCACGACGGTCTGGCGGATCTTGTGGAGCCCGAGCGTGCGCATGCTGTCCCGCTGGTTCTGCTTGGTGCCGACCAGACCGCGGACCTGCGTGATCTTCAGCTGTGCCATCGCGATCAGGCCCCCTGACCCGCGCGGGCGCGCAGCACGAACGCCGGGGCGACGTCCTCCAGGGGCAGACCGCGGCGGGCCGCGACCTCCTCCGGACGCTGGAGCTGCTTCAGCGCGTCCACCGTGGCGTGCACGATGTTGATCGGGTTGTCGCTGCCCAGCGACTTGCTCAGCACGTCGTGGACACCGGCGCACTCCAGCACCGCGCGCACCGGGCCACCGGCGATGACACCGGTACCGGCGCTGGCCGGACGCAGGAGCACGACGCCCGCGGCGTCCTCGCCCTGGACCGGGTGGGTGATCGTGCCGGCGAGGCGCGGGACGCGGAAGAAGTTCTTCTTCGCCTCCTCGACGCCCTTGGCGATGGCCGCGGGAACTTCCTTGGCCTTGCCGTAGCCGACGCCGACCATGCCGTCGCCGTCACCGACGACGACCAGCGCGGTGAAGCTGAAGCGCCGACCGCCCTTGACGACCTTGGCGACGCGGTTGATGGTCACCACGCGTTCGAACTGCGGGGTCTTCTCTTGGGCCGCCCCGCCACGGCCACCGTCGCGGCGGTCCCGGCGGTCCTTGCCGCCGGACTCCCCGCCCTCACGCCGAGTGCGTCCAGGCATCAGGCGTCCCTTTCGTTGTTCTTGCGCACTTGTCAGAACTCCAGACCGCCGTCACGGGCGGCGTCGGCCAGTGCGGCGACCCGTCCGTGGTAGGCGTTACCGCCGCGGTCGAACACGACCTTGTCGATACCGGCGTTCTTGGCCCGGGCGGCGACCAGCTCGCCCACCTTGGTGGCCTTGGCCTTCTTGTCGCCTTCGAAGGCCCGGACGTCGGTCTCCAGGCTGGTGGCCGAGGCGAGCGTGTGGCCCCGGGTGTCGTCGATGACCTGCGCGACGATGTGCCGCGTGGACCGGGTGACGACGAGACGGGGGCGCTCCGCCGTGCCGCTGATCTTCTTGCGAATCCGCGTGTGCCGCTTGGCGCGGGAGATCCGACGCACGGTCGAGACGTCCTTGCCCACCGGCTTGCGCTTGGTAGCTGTGCTCTCGCTCATGGTCACTTACCCGTCTTTCCGACCTTGCGGCGGATGTTCTCACCCGCGTACCGGACACCCTTGCCCTTGTACGGGTCCGGACGGCGCAGCTTGCGGATCCGCGCCGCGATCTCGCCGACAAGCTGCTTGTCGATGCCGCTGACCGAGAGCTTGGTCGGCCCGTCGGTCGCGAACTGGATGCCTTCCGGGGGCTCGACCACGATCGGGTGGCTGTAGCCGAGGGCGAACTCGAGGTTCGCGCCCTTGAGCTGCACGCGGTAACCGACGCCGTGGATCTCCAGGTCCTTGCGGTAGCCCTGGCTCACGCCGATCACCATGTTGTTGACCAGCGTGCGGGACAGCCCGTGCAGCGAGCGGTTCACCCGCTCGTCATCCGGCCGCTTGACCAGCACCGAGCCGTCCTCGTCGTGCTCGACGACGATCGGCTCCGCGATGTTCTGCTCCAGCGAGCCCTTGGGGCCCTTCACCGTCACCTGCTGACCGGCGATCGTCACCTCGACGCCGGAGGGGACGGTGATCGGCAACTTTCCGATGCGCGACATGCGCCGTTCCTCCTCCCTCACCACACGTAGGCGAGAACTTCCCCGCCCACGCCGTTCTTCATGGCCTGCCGGTCGGTCATCAGACCGCCGGACGTCGAGATGATCGCCACGCCCAGACCACCGAGCACCTTCGGCAGGTTGGTCGACTTGGCGTAGACCCGCAGACCGGGCTTGGACACCCGGCGCAGGCCCGCGATGCTCCGCTCGCGGTTCGGGCCGAACTTCAACTCGACGACGAGGTTGTTGCCCTTCTCGGCCTCCTCGACGCGGGAACCGGACACGTAGCCCTCCCGCTTGAGGATCTCGGCGATGTTCGCCTTCAGCTTCGAGTGCGGCATCACGACCTCGTCGTGGAACGCCGAATTGGCGTTGCGCAGACGCGTCAGCATGTCTGCGATGGGATCGGTCATCGTCATGACCAACTCACCTTTCTCGTCTGGTTCCGACGGGTCCGGACCGCGTACCACCCGGCGCACCGGCTGGCCGTCTGGACCCTGGCCTGGACGAAGTCGGGGTCTGGGGAGCGCCCGCCGCGGGCGGCGGAGCTCGTCATGGGGCGTGCAAGTACGGCGTTCGCCGCGGAGCGGGCATCAGCCCTGGTTGAAGTCCTCTCAGAAAGCGGCGGAGCCGCTTGCGGTGCGGCACGCGACCGGCACCGCCGCGGGTTCTCAGTCGTCGCCTCGTGAGGAAGCCCTGACGCTGTGTACGCGGTGGTACATGAGGAAGGGCTCCCGGAGCGAGGCGGCGGCTGAGGTTCCGCCACCAGCACCGCTCCGCACGCAGTTCTGAAAGCACTCCTAACGCCTGATGAGGGTACCGGTTACCGGCAGTCCCCCATCAGGCGGGCGTTCACCAGGAGGACTTGCTCACGCCGGGCAGCTCGCCCGCGTGCGCCATGTCGCGGAAGCACACCCGGCACAGGCCGAACTTGCGGTACACCGCACGCGGACGCCCGCACTTCTGGCAGCGGGTGTACCCGCGCACCTTGAACTTGGGCTTGCGAGCGGCCTTGATGATCAGCGCCTTCTTGGCCATCGGCTCAGTTCTCCTCGTTTCGACCCTCGACGCCGGCCACGTCAGTTCTCCTTGAACGGGAAGCCCAGCTTGCGCAGCAGCGCCCGGCCTTCCTCGTCACTGGTGGCCGTAGTCACGACGGTGATGTCCATACCGCGGGGACGGTCGATGCTGTCGGGGTCGATCTCGTGGAACATCGACTGCTCGTTCAGCCCGAACGTGTAGTTGCCGTTGCCGTCGAACTGCTTCGGCGACAGGCCCCGGAAGTCGCGGATGCGCGGCAGGGCGATCGTGACCAGGCGGTCGACGAACTCCCACATCCGGTCGCCGCGCAGGGTCACCCGCGCGCCGATCGGCATCCCCTCGCGGAGCTTGAACTGGGCGATGGACTTGCGAGCCCGCCGGATCTCCGGCCGCTGGCCGGTGATGATGGTCAGGTCGCGAACCGCGCCCTCGATCAGCTTGCTGTCCCGGGCGGCGTCGCCGACGCCCATGTTCACCACGACCTTGACCACGCCGGGCACCAGCATCGGGTTGCTGTAGCCGAACTGGTCGGTCATCTCCTGGCGGATCTCGTCGCGGTAGCGGGTCTTGAGCCGCGGGACGATCTTCTCAGCGGTGGTCATGATCAGATGTCCTTACCGTTACGACGAGAAACGCGAACCTTCTTGCCATCCTCACCGATGCGGTAGCCGACCCGCGTGGGCTTGCCGTCCGCGTCCAGCACCATCACGTTGCTGACGTGGATCGGAGCTTCCTGCGTGACGATCCCACCGGACTGGGCACCGCGCTCGGTCCGGGACACCTTGGTGTGCTTCTTGATCCGGTTGACGCCCTCGACGAGGACCCGCTGCTCCTTCGGGAAGGCCTGGATGACCTTGCCCTTGGCGCCCTTGTCCTTGCCGGAGATGACGACGACCGAGTCGCCCTTCTTGATCTTCATCACAACACCTCCGGCGCGAGCGAGATGATCTTCATGAACTTCTTGTCGCGCAGCTCGCGGGCCACGGGCCCGAAGATGCGGGTGCCCCGCGGCTCACCGTTCGGCTTCACCAGGACGGCGGCGTTCTCGTCGAACCGGATGTACGAACCGTCCGGACGACGGCGTTCCTTCTTCTGCCGGACGATGACGGCCTTGACCACATCGCCCTTCTTGACTCCGGCACCGGGCATGGCTTCCTTCACGGTCGCCACGATGATGTCCCCGAGTCCCGCGTACCGCCGACCCGAGCCGCCGAGAACCCGAATGGTGAGGATCTCCTTGGCGCCGGTGTTGTCGGCGATGCGAAGTCGCGACTCCTGCTGGATCACGTCTGACTCCCTGACCCTAAGTACCCGGACCTCTCCGCCCGGGCACACTCTGGCGCGCCAAATTTCCGACCTGACGCGCGCGGTCACACCAGGTGCGCGGACCGGCCGGGCGGGGACTGCTCCCCACCGGCCGCCGAATGCCCGCGCACCGGAACCGGGCCCGCACGAACCAGCCGCGCGGACCCGAGTCCCCGTCCTACTTGGCCTTCTCCACGACCTCGACGAGCCGCCAGCGCTTGCTGGCCGACAGCGGCCGGGTCTCCATCAGCAGGACCCGGTCGCCGATGCCGGCGGTGTTGGCCTCGTCGTGCGCCTTGACCTTGGTGGTCTGGCGCATGACCTTGCCGTAGAGGGCGTGCTTCTTGCGGTCTTCGAGGGTGACCACGATGGTCTTGTCCATCTTGTCGGAGACGACGTACCCCTCGCGGACCTTGCGGCGGTTGCGGTCCACGCCCTGTCCTTTCTCGCTCATGCCGCGCCCTCCTCGGCGCCTTCGGTCGTAACCGTCAGGCCCAGTTCGCGTTCACGCATGATGGTGTAGATCCGGGCGATGTCCTTGCGGACCACGCGCAGCCGCCGGTTGTTCTGGAGCTGCCCGGTGGCCATCTGGAAGCGGAGGTTGAACAGCTCCTCCTTGGCTTCCTTGACGCGATCGACGAGCTCCTCGTCGGTCAATTCCCGGAGCTCCGCCGCGGTGACACCCGCTGCCATCAGAAGTCACCACCCTCGCGGGACACGATCTTGCACTTCATCGGGAGCTTGTGGGACGCGCGGGTCAGCGCCTCGATCGCGGTCTTCCTGTTCGGGAAGGTCAACTCGAACATGACGCGACCGGGCTTGACGTTGGCGACCCAGGACTCCGGCGAACCCTTACCGGAACCCTGACGGGTTTCGGCCGGCTTCTTGGTCAGCGGGCGGTCCGGGAAGATGTTGATCCAGACCTTGCCGCCGCGCTTGACGTGCCGGGTGATGGCGATACGGGCCGACTCGATCTGGCGGTTGGTCACGTAGCCGTGCTCAACGGCCTGGATCCCGTACTCGCCGAAGTTGATCCGAGTGCCGCCCTTGGCCATGCCCGAGCGCTTCGGCGCGTGGCTCTTGCGCCACTTCACCCTGCGTGGGACGAGCACGTGTCAGCCCTCCGTCTTCTCTTCGGACTGCGGCTCAGCGACGGCCGGAGCGTTGGCGGCGGCCACATCACCTGCGGTCTGCGCCTGCTCCGGGGACTGGGCCGAGCCCTTGCCGCGGTCCCCGCCGGCCCGGCGGCGACCGCCGCGCTCCGGACGACCACCACCGCGCTCACCACCGCGCGGGGGGCGGACCTCGGACTCCTGCTGCTTCTGCTTCAGGCCGCCGACCAGCTCGCCCTTGTAGATCCACACCTTGACGCCGATGCGCCCGAAGGTGGTGCGGGACTCGAAGAAGCCGTAGTCGATGTCCGCGCGCAGCGTGTGCAGCGGGACGCGACCCTCGCGGTAGAACTCGGTGCGCGACATCTCCGCACCGCCGAGGCGACCCGAGCACTGCACCCGGATGCCCTTGACCTGCGACGAGCGCATGGCCGACTGGATGGCCTTGCGCATCGCGCGCCGGAAGGACACGCGGTTGGACAGCTGCTCCGCCACGCCCTGCGCGACGAGCTGGGCGTCCGCCTCGGGGTTCTTGACCTCGAGGATGTTGAGCTGGACCTGCTTGCCGGTCAGCTTCTCCAGCGCACCGCGGATGCGGTCCGCCTCGGCACCGCGGCGGCCGATGACGATGCCCGGCCGAGCGGTGTGGATGTCCACCCGCACCCGCTCACGGGTGCGCTCGATCTCCACCTTGGCGATCCCGGCGCGCTCCATGCCGCGGGAGAGCTGACGGCGGATCTTGACGTCCTCCGCGACGTACTCCGAGTACTGCTTGTCGGCGTACCAGCGAGACTTCCAGTCCGTGGTGATGCCGAGTCGGAAGCCGTGCGGGTTGATCTTCTGACCCACTACCGGGCACTCCCCTTCTGGCTCTTTCGGGACTTGCTGGCCGCCTGCGGCCGCGACTCCACCTCGACGGTGATGTGGCTGGTCCGCTTGCGGATGCGGTAGGCGCGGCCCTGGGCGCGCGGCCGGAACCGCTTCAGGGTCGGACCCTCGTCCACGTAGGCGTGGGCGACGAACAACGTCTCCGGGTCGAGGGAGAGGTTGTTCTCGGCGTTGGCCATCGCGCTGGCGAGCACCTTCGACACCGGACCGCTGGCGGTCTGCGGCGCGAACTGGAGCACGGCCAGGGCGTCGGCGGCACTGCGGCCCTTGATGAGCTCGACCACGCGCCGCGCCTTCATCGGCGACACGCGGACGAACCGGGCCCGCGCCACTGCGCGCGGGTTCTCCTCCGCGGCAGCGTCGTCGGAACGGGCTGTCATCCTGCTACCCCTTGCTCTTACTCGTTCGTGTCACAGACCCGCTCAGCGGCGCCGCGACTTCCGGTCATCCTTGACGTGTCCCTTGAAGGTCCGCGTCGGGGCGAACTCGCCGAGCTTGTGCCCGACCATCGACTCCGAGACGAACACCGGGATGTGCTTCCGGCCGTCGTGCACCGCGAGGGTGTGCCCGATCATGTCCGGGATGATCGTCGACCGGCGCGACCAGGTCTTGATCACCGTCTTCTTGCCCGACTCGTTGAGCGCGTCCACCTTCTTGAGCAGGTGGTCGTCCACGAACGGGCCCTTCTTCAGGCTGCGTGGCATGCGTTCTTACCTCCCTGCTCAGCGCTTCTTGCCGGTCCGGCGACGGCGGACGATGAGCTTGTCGCTTTCCTTGCGGAGGCGGGTGCGGCCTTCGGGCCTGCCCTTGGGGTTGACCGGGTGGCGACCACCGGAGGTCTTGCCCTCACCACCACCGTGCGGGTGGTCGACCGGGTTCATGACGACACCGCGGACGGTCGGGCGCTTGCCCTTCCACCGCATCCGGCCGGCCTTGCCCCAGTTGATGTTGGCGTGCTCCGAGTTGCCGACCTCGCCGACCGTGGCGCGGCACCGGGCGTCCACGTTGCGGATCTCGCCCGAAGGCATCCGCAGCTGGGCGTACGGGCCGTCCTTGGCCACGAGCTGCACCCGGGCGCCCGCCGAGCGCGCGATCTTGGCGCCGCCGCCGGGGCGGAGCTCGATCGCGTGCACCACGGTGCCGGTCGGGATGTTGCGCAGCGGCAGGTTGTTGCCCGCCTTGATGTCCGCGCGCACCCCGCTCTCCAGGATGGCGCCCTGCTTCACACCGTTCGGGGCGATGATGTAGCGCTTCTCGCCGTCCCGGTAGTGCAGCAGCGCGATCCGCGCACTGCGGTTGGGGTCGTACTCGATGTGCGCGACCTTGGCCGGCACACCGTCCTTGTCGTTGCGGCGGAAGTCGATCACGCGGTACATCCGCTTGTGACCGCCACCCTTGTGCCGCGTCGTGATCTTGCCCTGCGCGTTGCGCCCCGCGCGGTTGGGGCGCGGGCGCAGCAGCGACTTCTCCGGCTCCGACCGGGTGATCTCGGCGAAGTCGGACACGCTGGAGCCGCGACGGCCCGGCGTCGTCGGCTTGTACTTGCGAATGCCCATCTCTAACGCAACCTCGTCCTCATCAGCTTCCGGTCAGGAGGCCGTTCCGCCGAAGATCTCGATCGGCTTGCTCTCCGGCGACAGGGTGACGATCGCCCGCTTGGTGTCCTTGCGCTTGCCGTATCCCGTGCGGGACCGCTTGCGCTTGCCGGGGCGGTTGATCGTGTTGACGTTGGTGACCTTGACGTCGAAGATCTTCTCGACAGCGATCTTGATCTCGGTCTTGTTCGAGCCGGGGCGGACCAGGAAGGTGTACTGGCCCTCCTCGAGGAGCCCGTAGCTCTTCTCGGAGATCACCGGCGCGAGGATGATGTCCCGCGGGTCGGCGCTCACTGCTCTGCCTCCTCTGCCGAAGACGCGGCGGCCTTGACCGAACGGCCCTTCGCCGGGCCCGCAACGAACCGCTCGTAGGCGGCCTTGCTGAACACCACGTCGTCGTTGACCAGCACGTCGTAGGTGTTGAGCTGGCTCGGGTCGATCAGGTGCACGTGCTGCAGGTTCCGCAGGCTCAACCAGGAGTTCTCCTCCTCGTAGCGGTCGAGCACGACCAGCACCCGCTTGGCCTCGGTCCAGGTGCGCAGCGCCGTCTTGGCCTGCTTGGTGGACGGCTGCTCCGCGCCGACCACGTGGGTGACGACGTGCAGCTGGCCCGCGCGCACCCGGTCGGACAGCGCACCGCGCAGCGCGGCGAGCTTCATCTTCTTCGGGGTCCGCTGCGTGTAGTCGCGCGGCTGCGGCCCGTGCACGGTGCCACCACCGGCGAACTGCGGGGCCCGGATCGAGCCCTGCCGGGCGTTGCCGGTGCCCTTCTGCCGGTACGGCTTCTTGCCGCCGCCGGAGACCTGACCGCGGGTCTTGGTCGCGTGCGTGCCCTGGCGCGCGGCGGCGAGCTGGGCCACCACGACCTGGTGCAGCAGGGCCACGTTGGCCTTCGCGTCGAAGATCTCGGCGGGCAGCTCGACCGTGCCGTCGGTCTTGCCGTCCGGGGTACGGACGTCGAGCGTCAAGCTCATCACGCACCACCCTTCGCGGGACTCTTCACCAGCACCAGTCCGCCCTTGGGACCCGGAATGGCGCCCTTGATCAGCAGCAGGCCGGTCTCGCCCTCCACCTTGTGAACCTTGAGGTTCTGGGTGGTGACGCGGGCCGAACCCATCCGGCCGGCCATCCGCATGCCCTTGAACACCCGGCCCGGGGTGGCGCAGCCGCCGATGGAACCCGGCTTGCGGTGCACGGCCTGCGTACCGTGGCTCTCGCCCTGGCGGCTGAAGCCGTGCCGCTTGATGGTGCCCGCGAAGCCCTTGCCCTTGCTGGTGCCGACCACGTCGACCACCGCGCCGGCCTCGAACAGCTCGGCGGTGATCTCCTGGCCCGCCTCGTACTCACCGGCGTCGGTGGTGCGCAGCTCGACCAGGTGGCGGCGCGGGGTGACGCCGGCCTTGGTGAAGTGGCCGCCCTTGGGCTTGTTCACCTTGCGCGGGTCGATGGCGCCGAACGCGAGCTGCACGGCCGCGTAGCCGTCCTTCTCCGGGGTGCGGATCTGGGTGACCACGTTCGGCCCGGCCTGCACGACGGTCACCGGCACGACCCGGTTGTTGTCGTCGAAGACCTGGGTCATGCCGAGCTTGGTGCCCAGAATCCCCTTGATCTGCCTGTCAGACATGAGTCTCGATCTCTCCGCCTACTGGATGTTCACGTCGACGCTGGCCGGCAGGTCGATGCGCATCAGCGCGTCCACCGTCTTCGGCGTCGGCTCGAGGATGTCGATGAGGCGCTTGTGCGTCCGCATCTCGAAGTGCTCCCGCGAGTCCTTGTACTTGTGCGGGGAGCGGATGACGCAGTAGACGTTCTTCTCCGTGGGCAGCGGCACCGGCCCGACGACCCGAGCGCCGGTGCGCGTCACGGTCTCGACGATCTTGCGCGCAGACGCGTCGATCGCCTCGTGGTCGTAGGCCTTGAGCCGGATGCGGATCTTCTGTCCCGCCATGGTGGCTTGCCGTTCCTCTAGTCTCGTGCCGCGGTTTCGTTGTGGGAGCGGGCTCGCACGTCCTCGCAGACGGCATGCCCACGCGGCCTCAGCCGTGTGGCCGCTCTCAGCGCCGGAAACCCGGCCGGAGAGCACCACAGCCCTCGTCCGCCCCTGTTCAGGTATCTGGTGCCCGGTACCCGCGGTCGGGCGTGTCGCCCTGCTACCGCGCACCGGTCCCGGCGAACGTCGCCGCCGAGATGGGCCGAGGCCCGTACACCTTCTTGTGCCACCCCGTTCGGCGCACCACCGGGAACCACCGGCGGCGGCAGGAGCGCGGTAGGCGTTCCTGACCCGAACTCAGGGCGTGGAGGCTCTCGCAGCAGTGCGGCCGGACCCTGGCCCGACGCGAGATGAACTCAAGCCGGGTCGGGCGGCGGCGCGAGCCCCGTCCGGTCGAAGACCGGGGCCGGAGCCGGGCCGGACGAATCCGACCGCCCTACAACGAGCAACCCGTACAGGATGGCATACCTGGTACGCCGCTCCCACTCGGGGGGTGGTCCACCGGCGGCGGAGCCCCCGGCGAACCGCAAGGGGCCCGTCCCCCGCGAGGGGGGACGGGCCCCTTACCGACTCACTTGTTGATCTTGACGACGCGACCCGCGCCGACCGTGCGACCACCCTCGCGGATCGCGAAGCGGAGGCCTTCCTCCATCGCGATCGGCTGGATGAGCTGCACCGACATCTCGGTGTTGTCGCCCGGCATGACCATCTCGGTGCCCTCGGGGAGGGTCACCACGCCGGTCACGTCGGTGGTCCGGAAGTAGAACTGCGGACGGTAGTTGTTGAAGAACGGGGTGTGCCGACCGCCCTCGTCCTTGTTCAGGATGTAGACCTGAGCCTCGAACTCGGTGTGCGGGGTGGTGGTGCCCGGCTTCACGACGACCTGGCCGCGCTCGACGTCCTCGCGCTTGATGCCGCGGACCAGCAGACCGACGTTGTCACCGGCCTGACCGTTGTCCAGCAGCTTGCGGAACATCTCGATGCCCGTGACGGTGGTCTTGGTCGACTTGTCCTTGATGCCGACCAGCTCCACCTCCTCGTTCACGTTGATGACGCCGCGCTCGATGCGGCCGGTCACCACGGTGCCGCGGCCGGTGATCGAGAAGACGTCCTCGATCGGCATCAGGAACGGCTTCTCGACGTCCCGCTGCGGGTCCGGGATGTTCGCGTCGCACGCGTCGAGCAGGTCCAGGATCCGCTGCGCCCAGGTCTCGTCGCCCTCCAGCGCCTTCAGCGCGGAGACGCGGATCACCGGCACGTCGTCGCCCGGGAACTCCTGCGAGGACAGCAGCTCGCGGACCTCCATCTCGACGAGCTCGATGATCTCCTCGTCGTCGACCATGTCCGACTTGTTCAGCGCCACCAGGATGTAGGGGACGCCGACCTGCCGGGCGAGCAGCACGTGCTCGCGGGTCTGCGGCATCGGGCCGTCGGTCGCCGCGACCACGAGGATCGCACCGTCCATCTGCGCCGCACCCGTGATCATGTTCTTCACGTAGTCGGCGTGGCCGGGGGCGTCGACGTGGGCGTAGTGACGGTTCTCCGTCTGGTACTCCACGTGCGCGATCTGGATCGTGATGCCGCGGGCCTTCTCCTCCGGCGCCTTGTCGATCTCGTCGAACGGCGTGAAGGGGTTCAGCTCCGGGTACTTGTCGTGCAGCACCTTGGTGATGGCCGCGGTGAGCGTGGTCTTGCCGTGGTCAACGTGACCGATGGTCCCGATGTTGACGTGCGGCTTGTCCCTCTCGAACTTCGCCTTCGCCACTGGATTGTCCTCCTGGACTTGTTGACTTTCCGCCGTACGACTTGATGTGCCAGGCGGAGTCCTGTCGGGTAGGTGGCGGAAGGGCCGCTCCCCGCGTCGGGGAGGCGGCCCGTCCACCGCCGAACTGAGGGGATTGCTCCCCGGTCGCCTTCGCAGCGATGACTCGACTGCTCAGCGTTGGGCGCGTGGCCCCGAGGGCGCAGAACCCGCGCGGCGGGGGCGCCGCTGGTGACGGCAGCCCCTCCCCGCGCGGATCCTCACTCGCCCGTCGCCTTCGCGATGATCTCCTTCGCCACGTTCGAGGGAACCTCGGCGTAGGAGTCGAAGGACATCGAGTAGTTCGCCCGCCCCTGCGTCCGCGAACGCAGGTCGCCGACGTACCCGAACATCTCGGACAGCGGGACGAGTGCGCTGACGACGCGGGTTCCGCTGCGCTCCGCCATGGACTGGATCTGCCCGCGGCGGGAGTTCAGGTCGCCGATGACGTCGCCCATGTACTCCTCGGGCGTGGTCACCTCGACCGCCATCATCGGCTCGAGGAGCGCGGGGGACGCCTTGGCGGCGGCCTCCTTCATCGCCATCGAACCCGCGACCTTGAAGGCCATTTCCGAGGAGTCGACCTCGTGGTACTGGCCGTCGAGCAAGGTCACCTTGACGCCGACCAGCGGGTAGCCGGCCAGCACGCCGTACTGCATGGCGTCTTGGGCGCCCTGGTCCACCGAGGGGATGTACTCCCGCGGCACCCGGCCACCGGTGACCTTGTTCTCGAACTCGTAGGTGGCGCTCTCCGAGGTCTGCTCGATCGGCTCCAGCGCGATGATCACCCGGGCGAACTGACCGGAACCACCGGTCTGCTTCTTGTGGGTGAACTCGTACTTCTCGACCGTCTTGCGGATGGTCTCCCGGTACGCGACCTGCGGCTTGCCGATGTTGGCCTCGACCTTGAAGTCGGTCTTCATCCGGTTGACCAGGACCTCCAGGTGGAGCTCGCCCATCCCCTTGATGATGGTCTGGCCGGTCTCGTCGTCCTGGTTGACCTGGAAGGTCGGGTCCTCCTCGGCGAGCTTCTGGATCGCCGTGGAGAGCTTCTCCTGGTCCGCCTTGGTCTTGGGCTCGATCGCCACCTCGATGACCGGCGCCGGGAAGGTCATCGACTCCAGGACGATCTGGTTCTGGGCGTCGCACAGCGTGTCACCGGTGGTGGTCTCCTTGAGACCGACCACGGCGTAGATGTGCCCCGCCTGGGCCTCGTCGACCGGGTTCTCCTTGTTGGAGTGCATCTGGAACAGCTTCCCGATGCGCTCCTTGCGGCCCCGGCTGGAGTTGACGATCTGGGCGCCCTGGGCGATCTTGCCCGAGTAGACCCGGACGTAGGTGAGCTTGCCGAAGAACGGGTGGACCGAGACCTTGAACGCCAGGGCCGAGAACGGCTCCTCGGTGTTCGGGTTGCGCTCGGCGGTGGTCTCACCGTCGGTCAGCAGGCCCTGCACCGCGGGCACGTCCAGCGGCGACGGCAGGTACTCCACCACCGCGTCCAGCATCGGCTGGACGCCCTTGTTCTTGAACGCGGTACCGCACATGACCGGGAAGGCCTCGCGGTTGACGGTGAGCTTGCGGATGCCGTCCTTGATCTGCTCGGTGGTCAGCTCCTCACCACCGAAGTAGGCCTCCATCAGCTCTTCGTCGGACTCCGCGACGGCCTCGACGAGCTGCTCGCGGTAGGTCGCGGCGAGCTCGGCGAGGTCCTCCGGGATCTCCTCGACCGCGTAGTCCTCGCCCTTCTTGACCTCACCGCGCCAGGTCAGCGCCTTCATCCGGACCAGGTCGACGACGCCCTGGAAGTCGGACTCGGCACCGATCGGCAGCTGCAGCACCAGCGGGCGGGCGTTGAGGCGCTCCTCGATGGTCTTGACGGTGAAGTAGAAGTCCGCACCGAGCTTGTCCATCTTGTTGACGAAGCAGATGCGCGGGACCTCGTACTTGTCCGCCTGGCGCCAGACCTGCTCGGACTGCGGCTCGACGCCTTCCTTGCCGTCGAAGACCGCGACCGCACCGTCGAGCACCCGCAGCGACCGCTCCACCTCGACGGTGAAGTCGACGTGCCCGGGGGTGTCGATGATGTTGATCTGGTTGTCGCCCCAGAAGGTCGTGGTAGCAGCCGAGGTGATCGTGATACCCCGCTTCTGCTCCTCTTCCATCCAGTCCATCGTCGCGGCGCCGTCGTGGACCTCACCGATCTTGTACGTGATCCCCGTGTAGTACAGGATCCGCTCGGTGGTGGTGGTCTTGCCCGCATCGATGTGAGCCATGATGCCGATGTTGCGGACCTTGGTCAGGTCTGTCAGCACGTCGCGTGCCACGAGTTTGTTCCCCGTTCCTACAGCGGATGCAAGCCGTCGAATCGGTGGGCCGAGGCGGGCAGGAGCCGACCCGACGTCACCAGCGGTAGTGCGCGAAGGCCTTGTTGGACTCCGCCATCTTGTGCGTGTCTTCGCGCTTCTTGACGCTGGCCCCGAGGCCGTTGCTCGCGTCAAGCAGCTCGTTCATCAAGCGCTCGACCATCGTCTTCTCCCGACGGGCGCGGGAGTAGTTGACCAGCCAGCGGAGCGCGAGGGTGGTGGAGCGGCCGGCGCGGACCTCGATCGGCACCTGGTAGGTCGCGCCACCGACGCGGCGGCTGCGGACCTCCAGGGTCGGCTTCACGTTGTCCAGGGCGCGCTTGAGCGTGACGACCGGGTCGGTACCGGTCTTGTCCCGGCAGCCTTCCAGGGCGGCGTACACGATCCGCTCGGCCAGCGAGCGCTTGCCGTCCGTGAGGACCTTGTTGACCAGCTGCGTCACCAGCGGCGAGCCGTACACGGGATCGGCGTGCAGCGGCCGCTTCGGGGCCGGACCCTTGCGGGGCATCAGCTCTTCTCCTTCTTCGCGCCGTACCGGCTGCGGGCCTGCTTGCGGTTCTTCACACCCTGGGTGTCGGCCGAACCGCGGATGATCTTGTAGCGGACGCCGGGGAGGTCCTTCACACGGCCGCCGCGAACGAGCACGATCGAGTGCTCCTGCAGGTTGTGCCCCTCACCCGGGATGTAGGCCGTGACCTCGATGCCGCTGGAGAGCTTGACACGGGCAACCTTGCGGAGTGCCGAGTTGGGCTTCTTCGGGGTGGTGGTGTACACGCGGGTGCACACGCCACGCCGCTGCGGGCTCCCCTTGAGCGCCGCGGTCTTGGTCTTCGCGACCTTGTCCTGGCGGCCCTTACGGACCAGCTGCTGGATGGTGGGCATGGACCGGCTTTCTGTCAGCGTTCGCGTCTTCTGGGTACTCGTCCAAGCAGCGCTCGTTCGAGCTTCGGCGTGCCCTGGCGTCGAGCACCTGTCAGGCACTGTGTACTTGGACCCCTCCCGTACCACGAGGTCGGGCGTGTCGCCCACTCCTCGGCCTTGCGGCGCGGCCTCGCGGCGCTGGTGGCGTCCCAACGGGAATGACCCCAGTGGGCTCAGGAGAGTTCCACACGTCCCGCCTGAGCAGCCGCGACCACGAACGAGACAACGCTCGCCACGGCCACGCCACGCACGGGCATGCGGATCGACCCGATATGGTGTCGGGTCCGATGAACAAAGATACCGGGCCGACTTTCAGAGGGTCAAAACGGGGGGTCCTTTGACCTGCTCGATCACCCCGGCGTCGAAGACCCGCCGTCGGCGCACCCGCCATGCTACCCGCCCCGGGGCCCGGACCGGCGCGGGTGAGCAACGCCACGCCGACCCGGTCCGGCGCTCGGCGCCGCGGGTCGGCGGGGGTGTCCGGCACCGCGGGTCCGCGCGCGAGGACGCCCGGCCCAGGCTCGGAGTCCAGGCTCAGAGCTCGGCCAGCCAGCCGCCTTCGACCAGCTCCGCCATCGAGCGCGGCAGCACGTAGGCGGTGCCCCCGCCGACCTGGCCGTGGTCGGGTCGGACCGTGCCGGTGACCGCGGTGAGCGCCTCGACCACCCGGTACCGCCGGTACTCCCCCGGCTGCCGGTCCGGCGGTGCGCTGCGCTGCGGCAGCGTGGTGCCCGCCGCGAAGGCGGTGTTGCCGGTGGGCGGCCCGAAGCGGTCCACCTCGCCCCCGGCGCGCAGCACGACCTCGAACTTCCGGTCGAGGGCGGCCAGCGGCGGTTCCCCCGGCAGCGGCCGGACCGTGCACTCGAAGTCCTCCAGCGGCTCCTCCGGGTCGCGCAGGAACTGCGGGCGGCCCAGCGCCATCGCGCCGACCAGGTGCGCGGCGGCGGGGTGCACGTCGGGGAACCGCGATTCGAGCTGCCGCTCGCCCTGGTGGGTGCAGAACACCTGCCACCAGCCGTCGGCGCCGCGCACCATGCTCCAGCCGCCCTCCACCGGGCCCTCGAAGCTGTAGAAGCGGCGGCCCATGCCCATCACGCCGATGAAGTCCTGGGCCAGCCCCATCACCTCGGCCGGGTCGACCGCCTCCTGCACCTCGGTGCCCAGCACCAGCGCCTTCGCCTCGGCGGCGGCCCGCTCGGCGACCACCTCGGGTGCCCGGTAGCCGGCGTGCCGGATGTGGTCGAGGAAGTCGCGCGGCGGGGCGACGTCGTGGTTCGCCAGGTAGTGCGCCATCGCCAGCGGCCACACCCAGGTGCCGTCGGTGTGGAACTGCTTGGGCACCACCGGCGGCTGCTCCGGGTCGAGCTCGTCCTCGGCGCCGCCGGGTGCGCTGAGCAGCACCTGGCCGTCGTGCAGGTAGTCGAGGACCTGCTGCTTCTCCGTCCAGGGCAGCGCGGGCCGGTGCGCCACCGGGCGACCGCTCGCGTCGCGGCCCTCGAAGACCCGCACCATCCGGACCGGCTCCGGCTCCGGCTCGTCGTGGCGGTGCTCCCAGAAGTACCGCCAGGCCCGTTCGAGCAGCCACGCCGGGGCGTCCAGCCGGGGGAAGTAGCGCAGCTCCTCGTAGCAGTCGCGGCCGTCCAGCGGCCTCCCCTTCCACTGCACCGCCGGGGCGTCGGTGCGCAGGCCGGGGTCGTGGGGATCGAGCACGAGCGAAGCCCGGGTCCAGGCCCCGGTGTCCGGCCGGTGGTCGACGGCGCGCAGCGCGCGGAGCAGGTCGACGACCTGCTGCGGCACCACCCACGGGTGGACCTCGCCATCGGCGTGGATCTCGCCGGTGACCTCGATGCGGGTGCCCAGGGCCAGGCATTCCACCCCCGCAGCCACCGCTCCGCTGGGCAGCTCTGCGCGCACCGCCTCGGTGAGCTGCTCGACGAGCCCGTCGTGCGCCGCCGAGCGGTCCGGGACCTCGCCGAAGCCCGCGCGGGCGGGGAACCGGGAGCGGACCGGGCGCGGTGGCTCGGCCTGCTCCACGAAGATCACCGAGTTGTGCGGATCCGGCTCCGGATCGCCTTCCACCACCGCCGCGCCGTCCCGGATCTCCAGCAACGGCCGCGGCTCCCCCGCGGCGGCGCTGTAGCCGTACGCGCCCGGAATCACCGTGCCCAGGATCACTGCTTCTCCCCCTCGAACGCGTCGTGGTAGACGACGCCGTTGATCCGGCGCGGCGCGGGCTTGGGCGCCGGGAACTCGGCCGCCGGGGCCGGTTCCGCGGGCGCCGACCACTGCGGTCGCACCGGGTACCGCTCCTGCCAGTCCTCGTCGGTCGGCGGGTCGATCGCCGAGTGCCCCGGCTGGAAGGCGTCCCGGCCGAACTCCGCCACGCAGTCCAGCGCGATCTGCTCCACCACGTCGCGCAGCTCCAGCTCGGCCAGCCAGTCCACCGGCAGCGCGCCGACGCCGAGCAGGGCGCCGACGATGTTGCCGCAGATCGCCCCGGTCGAGTCGCTGTCGCCGTCGTGGTGCACGGCGACCCGCAGCGCCAGCGCCACGTCCTCGCCGCCGACCAGCGCCGCGCACACCGCGATGGCCAGCGCCTGCTCCCCGACCCAGCCGCCGCCGAGGACCTCGGCGACCTGCCGCGGGGTCGGCACCCCGGACCCGGCGAGGTCCACGGCGGCCTTGAGCATCGCGCTGGTCTCCTCGTGGTCCGGCCACGTCTCCAGCACCTGCAAGGCCAGCCACACCCCGTCGTCGAGGGTCCGGCCGAGCAGCGCCTGCTGGACGATCACCGCCAGCGCCCCGGCCGAGTGGAAGCCCGCCGGGTGGCCGTGGGTGAGCGCCGCGGTGCGCGCGGCCAGCTCGAACACCTCGGCCGGGTCCGTCGAGCACAGCGCGACCGGCGCGGCGCGCATCACCCCGCCGCAGCCCTTGGAGTCGTTGACCGGCTCGGTGAACGAGCCCGGCGGGTGCCCGTCGCCGAACCGGGTCAGCGCGCGGAACACCGTCTTGCCCGGCGCGCGGGTCTTGAACAGGCCCGGGACCTCGATCAGCCAGCCGTCGGGCACCGGGCGTTCGGCGAGGAACGGCCCGGCGGCGGCGTCCCAGTCGACGCCCTGGGTGTGCAGCCAGCGCTGGTAGGCGTGCTGGACCTCGGGCAGCGGGTCGGCGACGTCGAGCATCCGGCGGGCGGCGCTGCCCCGGATCAGCCCTTCGGCGGTGAACAGCGTCATCTGGGTGTCGTCGGTGAAGGCCCCGCGCACCCCGTAGGACTCGGGCAGCCCGCGCGGCCCCTCGGGGCCGAACCGGGCGCCGATCTCCTCGGCGGTGCGGAACTCCAGGTCCGCCCCGAGCGCATCGCCCAGCGCGCCGCCCAGGAAGCAGCCCAGCACGCGTTCGGTCAGCGACGGCGCCGCGGCGTCCGGTCCCTCGGCCTTGGCATGCCCGCCGCGGGTGATCGGCGGGACCGCGGCCTCCGCCGGGGCCTCCACCGGGGGGTCCGCCGGGGGGTCCGCCGGGGGGTCCGCCGGGGGGTCGAACCAGGACCGGTCGGACTCCGCCGCGCGCCGGGGTTCGGCGCTCGACGCCGGTGCCGACCAGACCGACGGCTCCGCCGGGCCCTCGGGCTCGGCGGCGGGCGGCTCCGGAGCGGGCTCCTCCACCGGGTCCGGTGCCGCGCCGGTCGGCCACGATTCGGGCCGGACGTCCTGCTCGGCCTCGGTGGACGGCTCCGCCGCGGGCTCGGCGGGCGGGACCGGCGTCGACCCGTCCGGCTCGGCCCGCACCGCGGGCTCCTCCCGGCTCGGCTCGTCCGCCCCGGCGGACGACTCCGCCGCGGGCTCGTGGTCCGGCTCGGCCTCGGCACGCGGTTCCTCCGCCACCGACCGGTTCGGCTCCTCGGGGGACGACCCGGCGACCGGCTCACCGGGCGCCCGGTCCGCCACCGGCGGGGCGGGCTCCGCCCAGCGCGGCCCGGCCTCCACGGACGGCACCTCCGGCACCCGGTCCACCACCGACCCGGCGGGCTCCTCCGGGGCCGACCCGACCTCCGCGGACGGCACACCCGGCACCCGGTCCACCGCCGACGACGCGAACTCCGCCACGTCGGCCGCCGCGGACGGCACCTCCCGCGCCCAGTCCACCACCGACCCGGCAGGCTCCTCCGGGGCCGACCCGGCCTCCGCGGACGGCACATCCGGCGCCCGGTCCACCGCCGACGACGCGAACTCCGCCACGTCGGCCGCCGCGGACGGCTCACCCGACGTCCAGCCGACCACCGGCAGGACGGGCTCCGCCCAGGGCGGCCCGGCCTCGGCGGACGGCTCACCCGGCGCGTGGTCCGCCACCGGCCGAGCGGACTCCTCCCCGCTCAGCCCGACCTCCGCGGACGGCTCACCCGGCACCCGGCCGGGCACCGACGACGCGAACTCCGCCGCGTCGGCCGCCGCGGACGGCTCCTCCCGCGACCGGTCCACCGCCGACCGGGCGGACTCCTCCGGGTTGGACTCGGCCGCCACGGACGGCTCACCCGATGCCCAGTCGACCACCGGCCGGACGGGTTCCGCCGCGCTCAGCCCGGCCTCCGCGAACCGCTCGCCCGGCGCCCGGTCCGCCACCGACGGCGCGGACCCCTCCGGGGCCGGCCCGTCCTCGGCGGACGGCTGGTGCAGCACCGGCGATGACGGGTCCCAGCCGACCACCGCGAGCGCGGGTTCCTCCCGGCTCCGCTCGGCCGCACCGGCGGGGGGCGTCCGCCACGGCGCCACGGACGGCGCGGGCTCGTCGGGCTCGTCAGCGGGCGGCGCGCTCGGCACCGAGGCCGCGTCCCAGCCCACGACCGGCACGACGGGCTCCCGCGCGGCGGCGACCGCCTCCCCGACGTCGTCCCCGGCCGCTTCCCCGGGTGCGTCGCTCGCGCCGTCGTCCTCGGCCGGTTGCGGCGCGGGCGCGTCCGAGGCCGCCGGGGGTTCGGTCCACGACGGCCGGGGGTCCGGTTCGGGGGCGAGGTCGATCGGCATCCGGGCGGACGGCTCCGCGACGTCCGGCGCCTCGTCGACGATCGGGATCACCGTGGTGGCGTCCGCGGGTTCGCGGCCTAGCCACGGCACCGGGATCGGGCCGGTGCTGGACGGTTCGACGTCCGCGGCGCCGCGCCGGGCCGGGAAGGTCGGCGCGCCGATCCCGCGCGGCGGGGTGGGGGCGTCGTCCTCCGGGGCCTGCGGTTCGGCGCCGATCGCGGGCAGCACGGTGGTCCGCTCCGCCGAGCCCTCGACCGTGCCCGGCGATCCGGCGGTGAGGCCGGGGACACCGCCGACCGGTCCGGGCACGTAGCGCTGCGCCCACTGCGGCGGCCGGGGCGGGGCGAACGCCTCGGCGGCGTCCTGGCAGAGGACCTCGATGACCTCCCGCAGCTCCAGCTCGTCGAGCCAGCGCGGCGGGATGGCGGTGGGGCCGTGCAGCGCCCCGGCGAGCTGACCGGCCAGCGCGCCGGTGACCGCGCTGTCGCCGGAGTGGTTCACGGCCACCCGCACCGCGTCGGCGAAGGTCCGGGTGCTGCCCACGGCGGCCAGCGCGATGCCGAGCTCACCGGGCTTGTCGGCGAGGTCGAACTCGACGTCGAGGTCGCTCGGCATCGGCACGGCGCCGCGCTGGCCGACGAACATCGCCGCGTGCACGGTCCGCCGCACGTCGGCGGGCACCCCCTGGATCGGGTACGCGCGGCCCAGCCGCTGCTGGTCCGCGGCACCCACCGCGTCCCACAGCGGGACGCCCCGGACGAGCTGGCCCAGCACGTCGCTGTGCAGCCCCGCGGCGCCCACCGCGTTCGGGCCCGAGGTGGACAGGTTGGCGATCAACGCGCCCGCCGCGTAGACCTGCTCCGGCGCGGTGGACCACACCGCCGCCGCACCCGACCAGGCCGCGGCCTCCGCGAGGCCGTCCACGTGCGCCACCGGGCGCAGCAGGCCGTCGGGGCCGGCCAACGGGGACCGGTCGGCCATCCGGCCGAACAGCGCGAGCGTGGACCCGGCGGGGTTGCGGGTGGAGTACAGCTCGGGCCGCTCCAGCAGCCACCCGCTCGGCGCGGGATCGCTCGGCAGGCAGCCGCGCATCGCGAACTCCCACGGCACGCCCTGGGTGTGCAGCCAGCGCAGGTGGTTGGTCAGCACGAACGCGGCGTTCAGCGCCGCACCGCCCGGGTTGGCGGCCTTCGCGCGCAGCAGCCCTTCGAGCGTGAACACGCCGAGCTGCGTCACGTCGGTGACGGCGCCGCGCCTGCCGTACACCGGCAGGTAGTCGGCGACGCCGTGCGGGCCGAACCAGGACTGGATCTCCCCGGTCGTCGCGGTCCGCACGCCGGAGCCCAGGGCGTCCCCGACCGCACCGCCGAGCATCGCGCCGCGGAATCGGTCGGCCCAGGTCAGCCGGACGCCGGGTTGAGCGTCGGTCATCGCGATGTCTCCTCGTGGTCACCAGGCGGGGTAGCGGCGGGTCCATTCCGGGTCGGTCGGCGCACCGGGGCTGAACTCGGCCAGCGCATCACCAGCCACCGCCTCCACCACTGCCCGCAGCTCCAGGGACGCCGACCACTCCGCAGGAACGGCCCGCGCCCCGTACAACGCCCCGGCAATGTTCCCGCACACGATCCCCGTCGAATCCGAGTCCCCCGAGTGGTTCACCGACAGCAGCAGCGCCGACCGCAGATCGCCCGTCGCCAGCACCGAGTACAACCCGATCGCCAGCGCCTCCTCGCCGACCCAGCCCTGCCCCAGCGCTTCGGTCAGCTCCTCCGGAGCGACCGGACCGCGCCGCGCCAGCTCCACCGCCGCGTCCAGCGCCGCCAACTGCTCCTCGTGGCCCGGCCACCGCAGCAGCAGCTCCCGCGCCAACCGCACCGACTCCGGCAGCGGCACCTCCCGGATCAACTGGTGCACGATCACCGCCAGCACACCCGCCGACAGGTACCCGCTCGGGTGGCTGTGGGTCAGCGCCGCCGTCCCCACCGCCGCGTGGAACACCTCCGCCGGGTCGTTCGACCACACCGCCACCGGCGCGGCGCGCATCACCCCACCGCAGCCCTTGGAATCGTTGATCCGGTGCCGCGGCGACGCGTGCTGGTGCGTCTGCGCGAACCGCGCCAACGCGGCCATGCAGGTGCTCCCCGGCGCCCGGTTCCGGAACAACCCCTCGGTGCCGATCAGCCACCCGTCCGGCACCCGCAGGTGCACCCCGTACGGCCCGGCCGCCCGCTCCCACGGCTGGTTCTGGGTGTGGAACCACCGCTGGTACGCGTGCTGCACCTCCGGCACCGGGTCGTTGTCCACCGGCTCCATCCGCCGCGCCACGTGCGCCCGGATCAGCCCCTCCAACGTGAACAACATCATCTGCGTGTCATCGGAGATCTCCGCCACCCCGTCCCGCAGGACGGGCCCCGTCACCCCGGACTCCCCGTGCTGCCGCCGGATCATCCCGATGTCGTGGAACTCCACGGCGTAGCCGAGGGCATCCCCCATCGCCCCGGCCACCATCGACCCGATGAACCGCTCGTGCGCATCCGGCGGCGGCTGCGGCGCGGACTGCTGCGGGGCGGGCTGCGCCGGAGCGCTGGTCGGCCGGGGTTCTTCGGCCGCGAGCTCGTCGAAGGCCCGCAGGAGCACCGTCCCCCCGATGTCGGCTTGGTGGCGCGTACCCACGTCGATGACCAGGTCGACGTCCTCGAAGGCGCGCTTGAGCTGGGCGACGGCGGCCCCGACCTTCGGTTCGGCGGCGGGGATGTACTTGGCGCTGGAGCCCGCCGCCAGCGCGGACTTCCCGCCGAACGGCAAGGCCGCCGGGACTCCGTCCTCGTGCGCGAGGAACACGACTTCGGACTGCGCCACCGCCAGGAGCATCGACCTGTCGGACGCATGACCGGTCGCCCACAGGTGCAGGACCTTCTCCAGCTCGTTCTCCGGCTGCGGGAAGCCCAGGGTGGCGGGGCTCGGCCGGTAGTCCGGGTTCGGCCGGTACCGGTCGGTGACCACGCCCGATTCGGCGACCCAGAACTCGCCGACGACCGCGTACCCGGGGACGTCCTCCTGCGCCGCATCGCGATACATCGGGTCCGGCACCGGGAGCCAGCTCCCCGGCCCCCGGCCCGCCGCCGCTCGCAGCGCATCGGTGATCTCGGGCGCGGACACCTCGATGGCCCGCGAGCCGGCGATCACCAGGTCCGACTGGTCGCCCTGGGTATGGATGCGCACGTTCCGCTCGGCGAGCAGCGGCAGCAGCCGGTACCCGGTGGCCCGGGCGGTCTCCGGGCCGGAGCCCGGACCCCCGATGTCCGGTACGGCGCTCGGGCCGGTGCAGACCCAGATCTGCGGCTTCTGCTGCCCCTCCAACTGGAAGTCCGCGGGATGCGACGAACCCGGCCCGGTGACCACCAGCAGATCCGCGACCAGGAACTCCCGGTAGACGTCCTCGATCGGCGCCTGCTCGGCGAACCGAGCGATCGCCTGCTCCAGCGCGGTCATCTCCGTACCCTGCGGTTGACTCATATCCCCCTCCGGCTGCGGTGCTGTTCCCCGCGTCCCCTGCGGTTCCGGCGCGCTCGGCGACGGTTCCGCCGGCCGAGGACCGTCGGGGCCGAAGGCGGCGAACAGGTCGGCGGCCACCGCCTCGACGTCGGCGCCGCGGGCGAGCGCGCGGCGCCACAGGTGCGGGAAGGTGCCGGATCCGGCGCGGGCACCGGCGAGCAGCCCGCAGATCAGCGCGTCGGGTCCGCCGAGGGTCGCGGCGTGCAGCACGGCGCGACCGCCGTTGGGCACCCGGTGGGCGAGCAGCAGCGCCCGGGTCACGACCTCGGCCCCGGACGTCCCGTCGCCGAGCCGCGCGAGGGCCTCGTCCAGCGACCACGCGTCCCAGCGGCGACCGATCTCGGCCAGCGCGTCGAGGCGGTCGCGGAGGCCGCCGTCCACGTGCTCCTCGGCGAGCAGCGCCCGGGTGAGCCGCGCCAGGTTGGTACCGCCGTCGGCGAGCGCGCCCGCCAGCGCCACGGCCAGCACGGCGCTGCTAGCGGCGTCCTCGCCCCACGGCCGCGCGGCGGCCAGCGCCCGGCGGAACACCTCCTCCTCCGGGAGCCCCGCCCCGGCCAGCGCCACCGGCACCGCCGCGACCAGCGCCCCGGCCGCCGGGGCCTCGCCGCCGACGGCCGACCGGGCGGCGGCCAGCACCGCGCCGAAGCCCTCGCCCGTTCCCATCCACGCACCGCGCCGAGCCCGCACGGCGTCCAGCAGTTCCGGCGTCGACGCCGGGCCCAGCGAGCCGAGCGCGTCACCGACGGCGCCGCCGACGAGCATCCCCAGCGCCCGGCCCCAGCGGGTCCGGTCCCACTGCTCC
Organism: Saccharopolyspora cebuensis; assembly: GCF_039542665.1. Taxonomy (NCBI): domain Bacteria; kingdom Bacillati; phylum Actinomycetota; class Actinomycetes; order Pseudonocardiales; family Pseudonocardiaceae; genus Saccharopolyspora; species Saccharopolyspora cebuensis. Next base: position 366,920 of record NZ_BAABII010000003.1, on the reverse strand, counting down.
CGCGGAGCGGGCTCCGGCGGCCGTCCGCCGGGCCGGAACGCCTCCCGGGCCGCCGCGTTCCGGTCGACCTCGTCGACGTGCTGGAACCAGGTCAGCGGCAGCAGCGCCGGACGCGCGGTGATCTCCTCCCACGCCCGGAGCAATCGCCGCTGGTCTGCCTGCCGGTCCATTCCCCCACCTTCGTTCACGTCGCCGGGTAGTCGGCGACCCAGCTCTGGTCCCAGCGCCGGTCGGGCGAGCCGACGCGGGTCGCGACGACGTCGGCGGCCAGCCGGTCGAGCACCTCGCGGAGGGACGCGTCCACGCGCCACCCCTCCGGCTCGCCCCGGCTCGCGGCCAGCATCGCACCCACCAGGGGCGCGGCGGCCGGGTTCAGCTCGATCGCCCGCCGGACGGCGGCCTCGGCGTCGTCGAACCGCTCCCGCGCCGCGCCGAGCGCCACCGCGAGCACGTCCGGGGCGGCGCCGTCGCCGTGCGGTGCGGTGCCGTCGAGCGCCCGGCGGACGTCCTCGTGCCCGGGCCAGCTGGTCAGCTCGTCGGCCACGACGGCGATCGCGTCGTCGAGGTCCCCGCCGGCGAGCAGCACCTGCGCGGTGGTGGCGAACGCCCCCGCGCTCAGGAACGCGTCCGGGTGGCCGTGGGTGAGCAGCGCGTTGGCCACCGCCTCCGCGAACACCTCGCCGGGCTCGTCGGACCAGGTCGCGAGACCGAGCGCGCGCAGCACCGCCGAGGACGAGCGGGCGCGGTTCACGGGCCGCCGCAGCGTCCCGCCGCCCGCGGCGAACTCGGCCAAGGCCCCTTCGCACACCGGATCGGGATCACCGGGAGCGACCGCCCGGGACGGCAGCCACCCGCTCGGCTCCGCAGCGCCGGGAGCGACCCGCTCCCACGGCACGCCCAGCGCGTGCCGCCAGCGCAGCAACCCGAACAGCGCCGTGCCGCGCGGATCGACGATCCCCTCGGTCCGCTGCCGCGTCTCCGCGCGCACCAAGGCGTCCAGGCAGAACACCAGCATCCCCACCGGCGCGGACGTCCCCGCCCCGCCCCGGGCGAGCCGGTCGGCGGCGGCAGCGGCCCGCACCGAAGCCCCGAAGTGCGCGCGGACGCCGTGCACCAGCGCCACATCACCGAGGCGCGGCGCGGAACCCTTCACGGGCTCGCAGAACCCATCACCGCTGCGCCCGAACGCCCGCCGCACCAACGCCAGGTCCCACGGGTTCCGCCCCGCCCCGGAATCGGCGGCAGCAGGCCCGCCCAACCGCTCGACGACCACCCGAACCTCGCGCGGCAACGCCGCGGGCTCGGTGGGCACGCGCCGTCCCCACTCTTCGGGCGATCCCGCATCTGTTCCCGAGAAATCCTTCGCCGCCACGGGGTATCGGGCGTACCACTGCTCCCCCGGCTCGCGAGGACCGGCGCCGACGATCACGTCATCGGTCATTTCCGCGAGCACGTCGCGGAGGTCGAGCTGGTCGATCCACCGGCGAGGCAGCGCACCTGGGCCGCGGACCATCCCGAGGACCTGCCCGCACACCACTGCGGTCGCATGCCGGTCCCCGTCGTGCAGTGCCGACACCGCGAATGCTTCGGGCAACGCGTCGGCGATTTCTCGCTGGCGCGCTCCGTGGACGCCCGCGTACAAGCCGATCGCAAGCGCGCCGAGCGCGGTCGTCGAATCGTAGTGGTCGGCCAGGACCGCGACGTCCCCGACCGGGTCGCGGTCCGGATCCGAGTGGAGTCGGACCACGCGGTCCAGCACGTCGCACACGGGTGCGTACTCGGCCACTCCCCGCAGATCGCCGTGCATGATCCCCACCGAACGCAGCAGCGGATGCGGTGAGGAGGATATCCGGACCAGCGCGCTCAGGACGGCGACCGCGAGCCGTTCGACCTCGGACGCGTGCGTGAGCGACGCTACCGCGTGCGCGAAGATCCGCAGCTTCTCATGACGCCCGTCGGGGGTTCGCGACTTGCCGAGCATCCGGTCCCAGAACAGCGAAAGCGGCGCCGCGTACGTCAGAACACCGGCAGCCGAGCCCACTCCCGGAAAGTCCCGCGACTCGACGAAACCCAGGCACGCGTCGACGAACTCCGCATCCACCGGATGCGGCTGGCGGACCACCTCGTTGTCCACCAACCAGCCACCACCGCTCCCCGCACGTCGCCCCGCGACCTGCAGGAACCGCCGATAAGCGTCGCCTACCAGCCGGTCGATGTCCGCGTGGCCCGCAATCCTCGCAGTGGCATGCCCCCGGTTCATGGCCTCCGCCATGAACAGCACGAGCCGGGTCCGGGAGGTCGTCGCCCCGAGGGCAGTGGCAGCGAGCGCGCCCGCGCGGTGCTCGGCGACCAGGCTTTCCAGCGGCGCATCACCCACCGCCGTGGCGAACGCGTCCCCGGCAGCCCCGCCGAAGAACATGCCGCGCAACCCGATCGCCGACTCCGGCCAGTTGTCCCAGAACGGCATGCGGTCGTCCTCCGAGCCGACTTCCGGCTCGTGAGGACCACCGAAGAACCGCAGGAAGCCGACGTCCTTCCGGAGGTGCCGGAGCGGATCGCCGATCAACTCCCGGAACGCCGCGAGCACGCGCTCCTCATCCCCCGTCACCTCCCCCGGCTTGGGAACGGTGGGCACGACCTGCTCCGTCGGAAGTTCCGAGGGCGACGGCAGCCCTTGTGCCCGCCGCGATTCCCACAGCTCGCGCACCCTGTGGTGTCGAACGAGGAGGGCTTCCCGACCGAGGGCCTCCTCAGCAAGACGCGGGAACGCGTCGCCCGCATCCGACCCGGAGAACGGCTTGCCGCTCCACCAGAAGTCCCGCCAGTGCCGGAGGAACAACTCCTCCCGCTCCGAGACCCGCACCTCGCGCCTCGGGCTTTCCGGCGGTTGCGCCGTGGTCGGGTACCGGTGGTGCCACTCGGCGTCGTCCCGCGGATTCTCCGCGAACTGCTCACCAGCGTCGTTGGCCAGCTTGACGAGCACCTTCGCACTCATCAATCCACTCGCCCAGTGGACCGGGATCCTGTCCTGCCCCGTGAAGCTCGACCCCATGATCGCCCCGGCCAAAGCGCCGGTGATCGCGCTGTCGCCGGAGTGGTTCACCGCGATGCGCACCGCCTCGTCGAAGTCCATCTCGGCGGCGTGCACCGCGCACGCGGCGATCGCGAGCGCCGATTCGGGGTCCTCGCCGGTCCCCAGGCTCTCGATCCGCTCCGGCGTGATGGCGCGACGCGCCAGCGTTTCCGCTGCTTCCAGCGACTTCCGCAGCGATGCGGGGTAGTGGCGCCGGTCCGCTTCGAGGACCTGCCCGAAACCGCGGACGTGTTGCCCGGTCATGATGTTCTGCTGGATCAGGACCGCGGCTGCTCGGGACGCGCCCACCGTCGTCTCGGATTCACCGGTGAAGCCCATGACCCGGTCGACGAGTTCGAAGACGGCCACCGGATGCGCCCCCCACAACCCCATCGGGATCGCCGAGTACAGCGGGCTCACCTCCGGGAGATCGCTCCGGAAGCGATCCTCCTGCCCGAGCCTTTCCCGGAGCTGCGGGAGGTACCGCGAACCCACCAGGTGCTCCGGCAGCTGAGACGCCAGCCGCCCCGCTGCCGCACCGCCGCTCGCCCACGCCTCGTACACGCGACCCAGCTCGATCAGCGGGTCCGGTGCGCCCGCGAGCAGAGCGCGGTCCGCCTTGATCATCCCGTCGAGGGTCAGCGCCATCGCGACCGCGCCGTCCGACATCGATTCCCCGGGCGGACTCCCCGCCAGCTCGGTGACGCCGCGGGGCCCGAAGGCCTCCTCGATCGCGGACCACGGCAGATGCCGCACTCGACGCCCCAGCGCATCACCGGCCAGCGCTCCGATCACGGCGCCGCTGAAGCGGTCCTTGCGCTCCGCGAGGAACTCGTCCTCCGCGCGCAGCGCCGTCATCCTGCGCCGACCATCTCGGGCCACAGCGCCACCTGGCTTCCCCGCTCCGCCCATCACAGCCCTATCGCCCTTCCGCCGACGACCTCCCGGCCGCGGGACCGAGCACCGTGCACGTCGGCTCGGCGACCGGCTCGGCGGCGCGGCCCCGCACCGGACACCCGGCTACCACGCCGGGTAGCGGCGCAACCACGCCTCATCATTCGGTGGGCCAGGGCTGAACTCGGCCAACGCATCCCGGGCCAGCTGCTCGATGATCTCGCCCAACTCCACGAACCCGCGCCACGCCTCCGGAATGGCCCGCGCGCCGTGGAGAGCACCGCCGATGGCGCCGCACACGATCCCGGTGGACGGCGAGTTCCCGGAGTGGTTCACCGACAACAGCAGCGCCTCCCGCAGGTCGTCGGTGGCCAGCACGGCGTAGAGGCCGATGGCGACCGCTTCCTCACCGGTCCGGCCGTGCCCGAGGGCGTCGGTGAGCTGCTCCGGGGTCACCGGCCCGTTCTTCGCCAGCTCGACCGCGGTGTCGAGGGCGCGCAGCTGCTCCTCGTGCCCCGGCCACCGGGTGAGCAACTCCCGCGCCACGCGCGCGGAATCGAGCAGCGGGACATCCCGCATGAGCTGGTGCACGATCACGGCGAGCACCCCGGCGGACAGGTAGCCGCTGGGGTGGCCCTGGGTGAGCGCCGCGGTACCGACCGCGGCGTGGAACACCTCCGCCGGATCGTTCGACCACACCGCGACCGGCGCGGCCCGCACCGCCCCGCCGCGCCCCTTGGAGTCGTTGACCTTCCGCTGCGGGGTGGCGAACAGGTTCGTCTGCGCGAACTCCTCCAACGCCACCAGGCAGGTGATACTCGGAGACCGAACCTTGAACAGCTCCGGGTTCGTGATCAGCCACCCGTCCGGGGCAGGCAGGCGCAGCGCGAAGGGGCCACCGACCTGCGCCCACGGCTGGTCCTGCGTGTGCAACCACCGCTGGTAGGCGTGCTGCACCTCGGGAACCGGATCGTTGTCCACCGGGTTCATCCGCCGGGCGACGTGCGCCCTGATCAGCCCTTCGAGCGTGAACAGCATCATCTGCGTGTCATCGGAGACCTCCGCGCCGTTCTGCATGATCCGCCGCGGTTCGGTGATCCCCAGGTGCCCTTCCCGGTCCCGGATCTGCCCGATGTCACCGGTCTCGTAGGGGAAGCCCAGGCAGTCGCCGATCGCTCCGGCGAGCATCGCCCCCACGAACCGCTCCTGGGGTTCGAGCGGTCCCCCGGGTCGCTGCTCTTCGAACGGGAACAGGTCGAACCTGGCGCGATACCAGTCGATGGCGTTCCCGTCGTCCGCATCGCTGACGACGGTCTCCCACACCTTGTGCACGAAGTGCACGCGACCCGGCGCGCTCTCGGAGCGCACGAGGTACGTCCGCCCGATGTCCTCCACGTGGACCGGATCGGCCAGTTCTCCGACGACGGCTCGCGCTCGATCGATGGCCTGGGCGGGCGAGGTGATGACGACCCGCGGTTCCGGGTCCAGCTTCCACGGTGCGAGGTGGAGCGGGTCGGCACCCCAGGACTCGAGGATCCGCATTCGGAGGGCCTTCGGCAGGTCCCTCGCACACGACCGCAGTGGTTGCGCGAGGTCCCCCTTCCGATGATCGCGCACCTCGGCATTCGTCCACGGCGTGATCATGTCGGCGATCCGGTTGGCGAGCACGACAGCACGGGGCTGCCAGGGCAAGGTGCGCAGGTGTTCCACGTAGACGTGGTACAGGAGGTCTCCATCGAACTCCGGGCAGTCCGGCTCCTCCTCGGACGGATTCAGCGGACTCGTCGCCGACCGCAGGATCGCCAGCACCCGCGTGTCCTCCTCGTCCGGGTGGATCACCCGGGTACGACCGCCGCCACTGGACACCGGGTCGACGGCGTTGAAAACCGCCGCTGCCGCGAGCACGTCCGGATCTGTGATGCCACCCTCGACCAGCACTCCGACGGCGGTGATCCCGATCTCGACCTGGCGGCCGCGCTTGGGCGTGGCCTCGCTGAGATACCCCCATTGGGCCAGCGCCTGCTCGATCACCGAGAACGTCGGCTCGTCGACGAACTCGGCGAGCCGCGCGCTGTGCTGCACCCAGAACGTCGGGCCGACGTCGAGCCCGCCCGACGGGCTGTCCACGAGCAGGTGCATCTCGCGCAGCGCGGCGACCAGGTCCGAGACCGGGAACTGCGCCTGCAACCCCGCACTCCCGTTGACCACCAGGGACGCCTCCGGCGGGAGCATCCGCAGCAACCTGGGCAGGTACATCAACTTCGCGTGCACGCCCTCAGGCACCAGGCTGGACGCCAGGTGAGCCGTCAGACGAGGACCGCCCGAGGTCTGGAGCATCATGAGATGCCCCTCGGGTGTCACCACGACCGGCAACACCGCCTTGGCGATGATCCGGAGGAACGTGTGCTGGTCGATCTGGCCGGCCATCGTCCGACGCATTCCGCGATCGAGCCAGTTCGCCCACGGAATCCCCTGCTCGACCAGCGACGGCTGGTAGTCGGGATTGGCCTGGTACTCCCCGATCTCGCCCTGGCCGTCAACCGCGAAAGCACCCTTGATCGCATGCGCCGGAACATCACCGTCCGGGTCGTACATGCGATCGATCACGTACAAAAAGCCCCCGGCCTGCCGCCTGGCCGCTTCCCGCAACGCAGGCGTGATCGGCGGCACGCCGTTCTGCTCGTTTTCCGACATGCTCATCAGCCCTGGAGATTCTTGTAGTAGTAGGGGTTGTGGAAGGTTCCGAGCAGTTCCCCGGTCTCCACGTCGTAGACATCGCAGCTCGGCACGTATCGGAAATCGATTCCACCGACGAAGCCCACTTCGGATTCACGCGTGTCGTGCCCCAGGTTCTCCGAAGACATGTTCATATCGATGCCGCCCCCCGCGTCGATCTGGTACACGAACGCGAATTTCTTGCCGCTCCCCTTCGCCGTGGAGAGGGCCCGATCGCGCGCGTAGTCCTCGTCGCGAGTGGTGGAGACCAGGCCGCCGCCTTGACCGCGGTTTCCGTCGAAGTGCTTGTCCAGGCTGAGGTCCTTGCTCCTCGCCTGGAAACCCACCTGTTCGCCCCAGACCTCGTTGGGATGCCGGAGATCGCTGCGGTACAGCACATCGGTGTCGGTGCGCCAGTGCAGATACCTGTCCTGCCGACCATCGTTGAGGTCGTCCTCGATGGCCTTCTGATCCCATCCGGCGCTGTCCGGGAGGCTGCCGAACGCATCATTTCCGTCCGGCGCGGCGACCGCCTGGACAGACTCGTCGATCCTGAAATTGTGCAGCGGGGGCTGCCGCTTCCTCGGCCCGAGCTCCTCATCGACTCGCTGCTCGACCCATTCAATGTCCCCGGGTTCGAGGTGGTCACCCAGCATCTTCTCGTACTTTTCCCGGACTTTCGCCCGCGCTTCCGGCGTTGAGTTCGGGTCCGCCGGAACGTAGCCGTTCTTGGCGCGCCCATCACCGACGCCCAACGGATCGAAGTCGCGCTTGGCACCTCGACCGGGGTTCGCCGGGCTGGAACCGCCATCGGCACGGCCGCCAGAACCCTGCGGACCGAAACCACCATCCGCACGACCACCAGAACCCTGCGGACCGAAACCACCATCCGCACGACCACCAGAACCCTGCGGACCAAAACCACCATCCGCACGACCACCAAAGCCCTGCGGACCGAACCCCTCGCCGGGGCGCGGGGCGTGCGGCGGCTGAGCGCTGTAGTCGGGCGTCGGGTGCTGTGCTGGTGGGCGACCGGCTGGATGCGTAGTTCCGGGTGGCGGGCCTTGCCGGGCAGCATTCGGCGGAGGCCCGGCAGGCTGCTGCTGCGGTGTGCGCGGCGGCGGTCCCGGGTTCGGTTGTTGATGGCCGGGGCCCGGTCGTTGTGGAGCGCCCGGCCCCTGCTGACCAGCCACCGGCCCGCGCGGCGCTCGCGGATCGGGCGCGTTGTGCGGAACCTGCGGAGCACCGGGCGGGTTCTGCGGCGCACCCGCTGGACGCGGCGGAGAGGCAGGCTGCGCGTGGGGCCCCGGGGCTTGCTGGGTCGGGCCGCCGGTCGGCCCAGCGGGACCCGGATGGGCCGGAGGCGGCATCGGTGCCTGGTTCGGCGCCGTGTGGTTCGGCGCCGCCTGCTGCGGTGGCGGGGTCTGGGGCGGGGTGTTGGGGACGAACTGGCCCGTGCTGGGGTCGACTCGGCCGAGGGGTTCCCACTGGTGGGTTTGCGGGTGGTAGCGGCCGAGGTCGTGGTAGCCGGTGCTGTCGCGGTGCACGGGGACCCAGCGGCCGAGCTCGTCGGCGCGGCCGTGCGCGATCCACTCGCCGCGCTGGTTGTAGTGGCCGTTGGGCACCAGGTTGCCGTTGGGCTCGTAGTGGCCCGGGACCCAGCGGCCGAACCCGTCGACCTGGCCGTGCGGGACCCACCGGCCGAACTGGTCCAGGGTCGCGTGCGGCACGAACTCGCCGGACCGCCCGAGGTGGCCGGGTATCAGCGTGCCGTAGTCGTCGGGGCGGTGCTGCAGCCCTCCGCTGAACGCGGGGCCGCCGGGGTGCAGGAACTCCGGCGGTGGGTTCTCGTAGCCGCGCCGCGACGCGGCATCGGCCCAGTGGCCGAACTTGACCCACTCCGGCCGGTGGCCCGGCGGGAACGGGCTGTCGTGGACGGCGGTGCTGCCGTCGGGGTGGAAGCTCGTCCAGGTGCCGGGTTCGTCGAAGTGCGGTTGCGGCGTGCCGGAGGCGTCCACGTCGAAGCTCGCCCGGCTGCCGCTGGCGTACATGTTGCCGTGGTTGTCGACCCAGGCGTCGGTGTTCGGGGCGAGCACCTCGACGTCGAGTTCGCGGGCCAGCTCCTCGGCGAAGTTCGGCGAGCCGTCCCCGGTGTCGCCACCGGTCCGGCACGCCAGCAGGCGGACCGGGGAGCCCGGCTGGTAGCCCGGCGCTCCCCGGATGATCTCGGCGAGTTCCTTCGCGTTGAGCTCGGTGCTGCCCATCCGCACGCCGTTCGGGGAGCCGTGCACCTCGACGGTGAAGCGCTTCGGGTCCACGGCCGCCCACGGCCTGCTCCGGGCGTGGGCGGCGCTGCCGTAGTACGGCGTGGACGGGTGCGCCGCCATCGACAACCCGGAGTCGACGTTGCGGATCTCGCGGATGTTCTCCGCCCCGAGCTTCGCCCGCAGCTCGTCGGACATCGCGGGCGTCTTGTTCGGGTGCACGCCCAGCGCCCAGCCGTCCCGCTTCGAGAACTGGGCCTCCACCGGCAGCTCGGCGGCCATCGACTCCGGTGTGGAGCGCGGCGGGCCCTCCGGCTCCTCCGGCGGGGCGTCCGGACGCTCGTGGTGACCGAGGGATTCGGCCCGGATGGCCGCGTCCTCGGCCACCCGCTGCTGCCAGCCCGGCCCCCAGTGCCGGAAGCCCTCGCCCTTGACGTGCGCGAAGCTGTCGTGGGTCACGTCCGCCCACGGGTAGCGGTCGGCATCGGCGTGCCGGACCTGCGCGGCCGGGCGGTGCGCCGGTCCTTCGGGACCGCCGCGGCCGTTCGGCGTCGGAGCGTCCGGGCGGGCGTGTGGGCTCGGGGCGTCCGGACGGCTCGGACCGTTCGGCGACGGGGTTTCCGGTCGGCCCTGGGTGTCCGGTCGGCCCTGGGTGTCCGGTCGGCCCTGGGTGTCCGGTCGGCCCTGGGCCGGTGCGGAGTCCCGGGGCGGGACCGTCGGGCGGGAGGCGTCCGGACGGGCCGGACCGTTCGGTGCCGGGGCGTCCGGGCGACCGGGGGCACGGGGCGGCGGCGCGGAAGCCCCCGGCGGTACGCGGGGCGGGCCCTGCGGCGTCGGGGCGCCCGAGCGCCCCGGTGCGTTCGGAGCCGGTGCGGCGGTCCGCGGCGGGACGTTCGGGGACTGCGCACCTGGAGCGTTCGGCGCGGGCCGGGGCGGGACGTCCGATCGTGGTGCGTCCGGACGGGCCGGGGCGTGCGGGGGCCGTGCGTCCGGGCGGGCGGGCGCGTCGTGGCGGGCCGGGGCGTTCGGCGCCGGTGCGTCCGGACGGCCCGACGGCTGCGGGGACGACGCGGCGGGCGGGCGCGGCGGCGCATCCGGGCGACCGGCGGCGTTCGGACGCACCGGAGCGTTCTGCTGCGGCGGTCCCGCCGGGGGACGCGCCGGGCCTCCTGGCGGCGGTCCCGGGCGTTCGGGCGAACGGGGGGCGCTCGGGCCTCGGGGTGGCGCGGCATCCGGTCCGCGCCGCCCGGCGGCGCCGGGGCTGCCGGGGGTGCCGGTCCAGCCGCCGCCGGAACGTCCCGGGCTCCCGGCCTGGGGCGATCCCGGCGACGAGGCGCCCGGCGCAGTACCCGGCGAGGCACCGGGACCGCCACCGGACGCACCGCCGCCGCTCGTGGGATCGGTGCGCGGGGGCGGCGGAGCCACCGGGCCCGCAGCGCCCGCCTCCGGTGGGCGGACCGGGGCGTCGACGCTCGCCGAGGACGTGCTCGACGGGCGGTTCGGGACCTCGGGACCGGCGTCCCGAGGCGGTCCGGGCATCGCACCCGGGGCGGTCGACGCGCCGCCCGTCGGCGGTGCGGGACTCGCGGTCGAGGAACCCTCCGGAGTGGACGGTGACGGGCTCGGCGTGGACGGCGCGGTACCCGGCGACGCGGTGCTCGGCGGCGCGTCCGGGCTCGACGGCGCGGTACCCGGCGACGGGGCGCTCGGCGATGCGGTGCTCTGCTGCGCGTCCGGGCTCGACGGCGCGGTTCCTGGCGACGCGGTGGACGCGGGCGACGGAACGTCCGATGTGGATGCGTTGAAGGCTTGCGGGGCCTGCGGCGTCGAGTTGCCGGGCGACGCGGGAGCGTCCGGAGCCGAGGGCGTGGAGGTCGACGCCGCGTCCGGAGCCGACGGGCTCGACGCACCCGGCGACGACGGCGCGTCCGGGGACGACGGGCTCGGCGTGCCCGGGGAGGGGCTCGACGTGCCGGGGCCGGGAGCATCGGTGGCGGTCGCGCTGCGCGGGGACGGCCCGTCCGCGCCGTTCGGGGTGGGGCCGGTGCCGTTCGGGCCCGTGCCCGGTGAGGCGGTGCCGGGTGGGGCGGTGCCGGGTGACGCCGTGGCGGGGTCGTTCGAGGTGCGCGGGGTGGTGCTTGCGGGGTCACCCGGGGTGCGGGTCGGTTCGTCGGGGTCGCCGCCGCCGGGGTCGCCGCCGGTGCCGGCGCGGCTGCGGCCGACGACGTCGGTGCCGAAGGTGTCGTCGAACTTGCCCCAGGCCTTCTCGGCGACCTTGTCCGCGACCTTGCCGGAGATGTCGATCTTGTCCGCGGCCTTGCCGACGGCCGCGGCGGCGGTGCCGACCGCGTCGGCGGCCTTCCCGCCGAGCTTGCCGAGGGCCTGCATGACCTCGCCGAAGACCTCGACCATCTTGGCGAGCTTGGGCGAGACGTTGGCGATCGTCGTGGTCAGCTTGGTGACGATCTCGGCGACCTTGGCGACGGTCTTGCCGATGAACATGACCGCCTTCGGCACCACCCAGGCCAGCGAGGCCACGGGCGGGAGCACGGCCTGCAGCGCGAAGCTGATCAGCCGGGAGATGCAGTCGGAGATGAGGTCCCGGACGAACTCGCGGACGAACGAGACGACCTCGCCCATCACCGTGACGACGGTGCTGATCGTGTTGGCCAGCTCGGCCATCCCGGTCAGCGCCTCGCCGTGCTTGCCCGCCTGCTTCCGGTAGGCGTCACCGGCCGCGCCGGTCCACTCGCCGGTGTGGGCCTTGACCGCGTCGGCGTACCCGGTGGCGGCGGCGCCGACCGCCTGCGACACGTTCGCCCAGGTCTCGCCGTACGCGCGGACGCCGTCGGGGTCGCCGGCGAACCAGTCCAGCGCCTCCTTGAGCGGTTCGACGTGCTCGATCAGCCAGGACAGGCCGTAGGACAGCAGGGTGCCGATGGGATCGACGGCCATGCTGAGGCCTTCCATCGCCATGCCGCCGTAGGCCAGGCCGCTCTCGACCCAGCTCGACCCGTCGTTGAGCGAGCTGACGTCGTTGACCGACTCGGCGATCCCGATGCCGGTGGCCCAGCCCGCCTCCCCGGTGCCCGCGGTGAAGATCCCGTACCCGTCGGGGTTCTCCTGCTGCTGGACGACGAGCGGATTGCTCATACCTCGATGCCCTCGAACCCGTCGCTGTTGTCCTCGTCGACGGACTCGTAGTCCTCAGCGGTGGCCCGGATGTTGTCGGCGGTCTCGCGCATCGCCTCGACGGCCTTCTTCAGGGCCTCGATGCCCTGCTGCTCCACCGGGTCGATCATCCACGCGAACGGGCGGCACAGGATCCCGTAGGCGTCGTTGTCCAGCGACACCTGCTGCGAGGCGTCGACCGCGGTGCCGAGCTGGTCGACCACACCGTCCACTGCGGACGCGTGCGCGCGCAGGCTCTCCACCACGACGTTCATCTCGTCGGCCACGACGGCTTCCCCTCTCAGCGCAGGAACGACTCGTCGCTGAAGTCGCCGTCGTCGTCATCGTCGGGCCCGCTCGGCCGCGGCCTCGGCGGCGGGGGCTTCGGGGGCTGGGGGTTCGGCGGCTGGGGACGGGCGGGCGGCGGCGCCTCGGCGTCCTCCTCGACCTCGATCTCCATGTCCCGCAGGCCCGGGCGGCGCGACGGCGGCTCGTCCTCGGGCTCCTCCGGCGGCTCCGGGAAGTGGCGGCGGGCCTCCCCCAGCACGTGCTGGGCGGCGGAGTCCTCCAGGCCGACCGTCTCGGCGACCGCCTCCTGCATCAGCTCCGGGATCCGGGCCTGCGCGGCCTGCACCGTGCGCATGATCTCGGCCGACAGCGCGGCCATCGGCCGGTTCCCGGCGCTCTCGGCCAGTTCGAGGTGCTGGAGCATCCCGCTCGACGACACGGTCACCCGCACCGCGCCGTCCCGGGACGACTCGGTGACCTGGATGTCCTCGACGCGCGACTGCATCCGGCCGAACCGCTCGGCCTTCTCCGCAGCCCGGTCCTGCCACTGCCGCACCATCTGCTCGACGGCCCTGATGTCCTCGGGCACCGGTCACCCCCCTCGATCGCCGGGCGAACGCTACCAACACAGCAGCGCCGCCCGGCGGGGATCAGCGAGATCGGACCGGTGTTCGCCTGATCACTCCCGGGGCGCGATCGGGCGCCGCGCGGTGACGCCGAGCCGGTTCCAGGCGTTGATCGTGGTCGCGGCCCAGGTCAGGGCCCCGAGCTGCGCCTCGTCGAAGAAGCTCGCCGCCGCGTCCCACACCTCGTCCGGGACGCCGTGCTCGGAGAGCTTCGTGATCGCCTCGGCCAGCGCCAGGGCGGCGCGCTCGGCCGGGGTGTAGAGGTCGGTCTCCCACCACACCGCGACCAGGTCCAGGCGCTGCTCGCCGACGCCCCGGGCCCGGCCTTCGCGGGTGTGCATGTCCAGGCAGAACGAGCAGCCGTTGAGCTGCGAAGCGCGGATCTTGATCAGCTCGTGCAGTTCCTCGTCGAGCCCGGCGGCCTCCCACGCCTGCGCCGCGGCGCGTTGCAGGGCGAACATCGCGCGGCTGGTCGCCGGGTCGGTCTGGTGCAGGTCGATGCGCATCTCGGTCACGGCCCCACGCTAGGGCGCCGAGCGCGCCGCGCGGTGGTCCAGTGCGCCGTCGGTCCCGTGGTCCGGTTCCGCCCGGTAGGGTCGGCGGCCGTGGCGGTGGGACGGTCGCTGGACCTGCACCTGGACTGGGCGGGACGGCCCGACAGCCGGCGGCTCGCGGAAGCGCTGCGCACCGCGATCCGCGACGGCCGGCTGCCCGCCGGCGGCCGGGTGCCCTCGACCCGCGCGCTGGCCCAGGACCTCGGCGTCGCGCGCGGCACGGTGACCCGCGCCTACGACCAGCTCGTCACCGAGGGGTTCCTGCTGGCCAGGCAGGGCGCGCCCACCACCGTCGCCGACCGCCTCACCACCCGCGACGAGCCCGGCTCCCCGGCGGCACCGCCCGATCCCGCCCCGCGCTGGGACTTCCGCCCCGGACGCCCGAACCTCAGCGCCTTCCCGCGCCGCGACTGGTCGGCCGCCGGGCGCCGCGCCCTGGGCGAACTGCGCGCGGGTGACCTCGACTACGGCGATCCGCAGGGGCACCCGGCGCTGCGCGAGGCCCTCGCCGACTACCTGGCCCGGGCCCGCGCGGTGGCCGTCGACCCCGCCCGGATCGTCATCTGCAACGGCTACAGCCAGGCGTTGGCGCTGCTCAGCAAGGCCCTGGTGGAACGCGGCGCGACGTCGATCGACTTCGAGGACCCGTCGCTGCCGCAACTGCGCGCCATCCCGGCCGGGCTCGGGCTGACCGTGCGCGGCGTCCCGGTCGACGGCGAGGGCATCGACGTCGCCGCGCTGCGCGGCCCGGCCGCCGTGGTGACCCCGGCGCACCAGTTCCCGCTCGGCGGCACCCTGGCCTCCGGCCGCCGCACCGAACTCGTGCGGTGGGCCAGGGAGTCCGGGGCGGTGATCGTCGAGGACGACTACGACGGCGAGTTCCGGTTCGACCGCCGACCGGTCGGCGCGCTGCAAGGGCTCGCGCCCGACCGGGTCGCCTACGCCGGCACCGCGAGCAAGACGCTCGCCCCGGCGCTGCGGCTGGCGTGGCTGGCGCTGCCACCGGACCTGGTCGAACCGGTGCGCACCGCGCAGGAGCACAGCGGCCTGCACGCGCCGCTGTTCGAGCAGCTCACCCTCGCCGAGCTGATCCGCTCCGGCGACTACGACCAGCACATCCGCCGCTCCCGGGCGCTCTACCGCAGGCGCCGGGAGATCGTGCTCGACGCGTTGGCCGGGATGCGCGCGCGGCACCGGCCCTACCCGGCGGGTGTCGCCGCCGGGCTGCACCTGGCGATCCAGCTCGACCCGGCCGGTCCGAGCGAGCGGGAGGTGCGGGTCCGCGCCGAGCGCGCGTCGGTCGGGCTGGAACTGCTCGGCCGGTTCTGGATCGACCCGGGCGCCGGTGCGCCGGGCGCGGTGATCGGCTACGCCGCGCCGCCCGAGCACGCGTTCCGGCCCGGGTTGCGCGCGCTCGTCGAGGTGCTGGAACGGCGCTGAACCCGGACGAGCGGCCGGAGGGGCGCGCGCGGCGAGGCGTTAGGTTGGTGATCGAACGGTCGGGCCCGCGGTCCTCGAGCCGGGCGCGCGGCACCGGAGGCGGACTTCCCGGAACGGACGCGCGGGGAACACCTGTTCTATTCTTGTAGTACCGGCGACACATCGCGAGGAGACGACATTGACCGAACCCGGAACGAGCACCGAGGACAACGCCGGCACGACCGAGGCCACCGGCACCGACGCCCCGGCCGAGGAGGCGACCGGCACCGCGGCGCCCGCCGCTGACGGCGCCTCGGCCGAGGACGCCGCGCCGAAGAAGAAGCGCACCAAGAGCACCGCGCGCAAGACCCGCACGGTGGAGCTCACGCTGACCGTCACCGGCACCGCCGAGGGCGAGTGGCAGGCCGACCTGATGCACTCCGGCAAGCGCGTGGTGCAGGGCCTGTCCGTGCCCGCCGCCGCGGTGGCCAAGGCCGCCGCCGAACTGCACCCGGAGATCTCGGAGACCATCGACACCGTGATCACCCAGGCCCGCGAGCAGCACGAGGCCAAGCTCGCCGAGCTCGAAGCCGAGGTCGAGCGGGTCCGCAAGGCGCTGGCGGAACTGGAGAACTGACCCGGCGCGACGTGCCGTGCCGGCCCCTCGTCGGCACGGCACGTCCGCCCGAGGACCAGCATTGCCGAGCACTGCGCGGGGACGCGGGTCCGCGGCGAGACTCCCAGACCCGGCAGCGGCGCGGCAACCACCGAACCGGTCCACCACCACCATCCCCGCAGCGCACCAGCACCCCGGGCCACCCACGAGCCGCACCGCGAACCGGGCCACCGGGAGCAGGGTCACGCACCACCGCCTCGCGCCCACCCGCGGACCACCACGCACCCGCCGCTCACGTCCGCCCGCGGACCAGGCCCACGCCACGCGCGTCGAGCACCGCGGACCGCGCCACGTCCCCGCCGCTCCGCGCCCGCGAATCGGGCCACCCACGAGCCGAGCCACGCCGCGCGCGTCGAGCACCACGCGTCCCTCCTCCGCCGAACGAGAAGGCACGGCCCGCACACCCCCACCGCCCCGTTCGGGTGATTCCTCAACAGGTGAGGGGCACCTTGTACCAAGTCACTTGGTACAGGGTGCCCCTCACTCAGTTCACGAACGGGTGGTGCGGCCCGGCGCGGGCGCCTGGGGTGGGCCTGCCCCGAAAAAGGTGAAGGCCCCTGGCCGGGGGTACCGGTCAGGGGCCTTCAGCGGGTGGATCAGCGGTAGTCGCGGCCGAAGTCGTAGTCGTCCAGCGGCACCGCGGCGCCGGTTCCGGCGCCGAACACATCCGGGGTGTAGTAGCTGTCGTCGTAGGACGGGATCGCGTAGGCCGCGGCCCGAGCCTCCTCCGTCGGCTGCACCTGGATGTTGCGGTAGCGGTTGATGCCGGTACCGGCCGGGATCAACTTACCGATGATCACGTTCTCCTTCAGGCCGACCAGCTTGTCGCTCGCGCCCTCGATCGCGGCGTTGGTGAGGATGCGGGTCGTCTCCTGGAAGGAGGCCGCCGACAGCCACGACTCGGTGGCCAGCGACGCCTTCGTGATGCCCATCAGCACCGGACGACCGGAGGCGGGGTCACCGCCCTCGGCCACCACGCGCCGGTTCTCGCCCTCGAACTGCGAGCGCTCGACCGGCGAACCGGGCAGGAACTCGGTGGCACCCGAGTCGATGATGATGACCCGGCGCAGCATCTGCCGGACGATCACCTCGACGTGCTTGTCGTGGATGCCCACGCCCTGCGACCGGTACACCTCCTGGACCTCGTTCACCAGGTGGAGCTGGGCCTCGCGCGGACCCATCACGCGCAGCACCTCGTGCGGGTCGACGGCGCCTTCCAGCAGCCGCTGACCGACCTCGACGTGGTCGCCGTCGGAGATCTGCCGCTCGGTGCCCTCCACCGAGATCGCCGCGAGCCGCTGCCGCTTGGACAGCTTGTCGTAGACGATCTCCTCGCTCCCGTCGTCCGGGATGATGGTGATCTTCCAGTAGCGGTCGTTGTCCTCCAGCCGGACGCGGCCCGAGGTGTCGGCGATGGGCGCCTTGCCCTTCGGGACGCGGGCCTCGAACAGCTCCTGGACGCGCGGCAGACCGGTGGTGATGTCGTCCCCGGCGACGCCGCCCTGGTGGAAGGTCCGCATGGTCAGCTGCGTACCGGGCTCACCGATGGACTGCGCGGCGACGATGCCGACGGCCTCGCCGACGTCCACCAGCTTGCCGGTGGCCATCGAGCGGCCGTAGCAGACCGCGCAGACGCCGTAGGCCGACTCGCAGGTCAGGACGCTGCGCACCTTGACCTTGGTGACGTTGGCGCCGAGCAGCCGCTCGATCGCCGGGTCACCGAGGTCGGCACCGCGGGCCACGATGATGTTGCCGTCCTGGTCGAGCACGTCCTCGGCGGCGGTCCGCGCGTAGATGCTGGTCTCCACGTGCGGGTGCCGCACGTAGCCGCCGTCGTAGAGCCGCTCGGCGACCGGCATCTTGATGCCGCGCTCGGTGCCGCAGTCGCCCTCGCGGACGATGACGTCCTGCGAGACGTCCACCAGACGCCGGGTCAGGTAACCCGAGTCGGCGGTCCGCAGCGCGGTGTCGGCGAGACCCTTGCGGGCGCCGTGGTTGGAGATGAAGTACTCCAGCACGGACAGGCCCTCGCGGAAGTTCGCCTTGATCGGCCGCGGGATGTACTCGCCCTTGGGGTTGGACACCAGACCGCGCATCCCGGCGAGCTGGACGACCTGCGTCATGTTGCCGGCCGCACCGGACTTCACGATCACGCTGATCGAGTTGTCGTCGGGGAAGTTCGCCTCCATCGCGGCGGCGACCTCCTCCTTCGCGGCGGTCCAGACCTTGACCAGCTCGGCGTTGCGCTCCTGGTAGGACAGCGCACCGCGGCGGTAGCGCTTCTCGACCTGGTCGGCCTTGCCCTCGTAGGAGTCCAGGATCTCGGTCTTGTTCGGCGGGACGACCACGTCGCTGATCGACACGGTCACGCCGGACCGGGTGGCCCAGTGGAAACCGGCGTCCTTCAGCTTGTCCAGCGTCTGGGCGACGGTGACCATCGGGTACCGCTCGGCGAGGTCGTTGACGATCGCGGCCTGCTTCTTCTTCGGCAGCAGGTCGTCGACGAACGGGTAGTCCTCGGGCAGCAGCTCGTTGAACCAGACCCGGCCCAGGGTGGTCTCGGCCAGCCACGGCTGACCGGGCTCCCAGCCCTCCGGCGTGGCCTCCCGGGGCGGCACCACGTCGCGCAGCCGGATCCGGATCTTCGCCTGCAGGTCCAGCGCACCGCGGTCGTAGGCCATGATGGCCTCGCCGACCGAGGAGTACGCCTGGCCCTCGCCCTCGGCGCCGTCCACCTGGCGGGTCAGGTGGTAGAGGCCGGTGACCATGTCCAGCCGCGGCATCGCCAGCGGCCGCCCGGAGGCGGGCGAGAGGATGTTGTTGCTGGACAGCATCAGCACGCGGGCCTCGGCCTGCGCCTCGGCGGACAGCGGCAGGTGCACCGCCATCTGGTCGCCGTCGAAGTCGGCGTTGAACGCCTCGCAGACCAGCGGGTGCAGCTGGATCGCCTTGCCCTCGACGAGCTGCGGCTCGAACGCCTGGATGCCGAGGCGGTGCAGCGTGGGCGCGCGGTTGAGCAGCACCGGGTGCTCGGTGATGACCTCTTCCAGCACGTCCCACACCTGCGGGCGCTGGCGCTCCACCATCCGCTTGGCGGACTTGATGTTCTGCGCGTGGTTGAGGTCCACCAGCCGCTTCATGACGAACGGCTTGAACAGCTCGACCGCCATCTCCTTGGGCAGGCCGCACTGGTGCAGCTTGAGCTGCGGGCCGACCACGATGACCGAACGGCCGGAGTAGTCGACGCGCTTGCCCAGCAGGTTCTGCCGGAACCGGCCCTGCTTGCCCTTGAGCAGGTCGGACAGCGACTTCAGCGGCCGGTTGCCCGGGCCGGTGACCGGACGCCCGCGACGGCCGTTGTCGAACAGCGCGTCCACGGACTCCTGGAGCATCCGCTTCTCGTTGTTGATGATGATCTCGGGCGCGCCGAGGTCGATCAGCCGCTTGAGGCGGTTGTTCCGGTTGATCACCCGGCGGTACAGGTCGTTGAGGTCGGAGGTCGCGAAGCGACCGCCGTCGAGCTGCACCATCGGACGCAGGTCCGGCGGGATGACCGGCACGCAGTTGAGCACCATGCCGCTCGGGTCGTTGCCGGTGGTCTGGAACGCCGCGACGACCTTCAGCCGCTTGAGCGCGCGGAGCTTCTTCTGGCCCTTGCCGGACCGGATGGTCTCCCGCAGGCCCTCGGCCTCGGCGCCGATGTCGAAGTTCGTCAGCAGCGCCTGGATGGCCTCGGCGCCCATGCCGCCGGTGAAGTACTCGCCGTAGCGGTCGTAGAGCTCGCGGTAGAGCACCTCGTCGGCGATGAGCTGGCGGGGCTCCAGCTTGGTGAAGGTCTCCCAGATCTCGTCGAGCTTGTCCAGCTCGCGCTGCGCGCGGTCGCGGAGCTGGCGCATCTCGCGCTCGCCGCCCTCCTTGACCTTGCGCCGCACGTCGCTCTTGGCGCCCTCGGCCTCCAGCTCGGCGAGGTCGGCCTCCTGCTTCTGGGCCCGCTGCTCCAGGTCCGAGTCGCGCTGGTCGGAGAGCCGCTTCTTCTCGGCGGTGATCTCGGCTTCCAGCGTCGACAGGTCGTTGTGCCGCATCTCGGTGTTCACCGAGGTGATCACGTACGCGGCGAAGTAGATGATCTTCTCGAGGTCCTTGGGGGCCAGGTCGAGCAGGTAGCCCAACCGGCTCGGGACGCCCTTGAAGTACCAGATGTGGGTCACCGCGGCGGCCAGCTCGATGTGCCCCATCCGCTCGCGGCGGACCTTGGCCCGGGTCACCTCGACGCCGCAGCGCTCGCAGATGATGCCCTTGAACCGGACCCGCTTGTACTTACCGCAGTAGCACTCCCAGTCGCGGGTCGGGCCGAAGATCTTCTCGCAGAACAGCCCGTCCTTCTCCGGCTTCAGGGTCCGGTAGTTGATGGTCTCGGGCTTCTTGACCTCGCCGTACGACCACTGGCGGATGTCGTCGGCCGTGGCCAGGCCGATGCGGAGTTCATCGAAGAAGTTGACGTCAAGCACGTCGGGTCTTCTCCCTTGGTCGGAAGGTCTGCCGGGTGACCGGCAGGGGTGCCAGGTTGGGTCGGCCGGGCCGCGGGATCGCTCCCGCGGCCCGGCGGCGAGCGTCAGTGCGCGATGTCGTCCACCGACGGCGATTCGTTGCGGGACAGGTTGATGCCGAGGTTGGCGGCGGCCCGCTCCAGGTCCTCGTCCTCCCCGTCGCGCATCTCGATCGCCGCACCGTCGCTGGAGAGCACCTCGACGTTCAGGCACAGCGACTGGAGCTCCTTGAGGAGCACCTTGAACGACTCCGGGATGCCCGGCTCGGGGATGTTCTCGCCCTTGACGATCGCTTCGTAGACCTTCACGCGGCCCACCACGTCGTCGGACTTGATCGTCAGCAGTTCCTGCAGCGTGTACGCGGCGCCGTAGGCCTGCATGGCCCAGCACTCCATCTCGCCGAAGCGCTGACCGCCGAACTGCGCCTTACCGCCCAGCGGCTGCTGGGTGATCATCGAGTACGGGCCGGTCGACCGGGCGTGGATCTTGTCGTCCACCAGGTGCGACAGCTTCAGGATGTACATGTAGCCGACCGCGATCGGGTACGGGTACGGCTCACCGCTGCGGCCGTCGAACAGCTGCGCCTTGCCGTTGCCGCCGACCATCCGCTCGCCGTCGCGGTTCGGCCGCGTCGACGCCAGCAGGCCGGTGATCTCCTCCTCGCGGGCACCGTCGAACACCGGGCTGGCGGTGTTCGTGCCGGCCTCCACGTCGTAGAGCTCGGCGGGCAGCCGCTTGGCCCAGTCCGGGTCCCCGTCGATCGACCAGCCCTGCGAGGCGATCCACCCGAGGTGGGTCTCCAGCACCTGGCCGATGTTCATCCGCCGCGGCACGCCGTGGGTGTTGAGCATGATGTCGACCGGCGTCCCGTCCGGGAGGAACGGCATGTCCTCGGCCGGCAGGATCTTGCCGATGACGCCCTTGTTGCCGTGGCGGCCGGCGAGCTTGTCACCGTCCTGGATCTTGCGCTTCTGCGCGACGTAGACCCGGACGAGCTGGTTGACGCCGGGCGGCAGCTCGTCGTCGTCCTCGCGGTTGAACACCCGGACGCCGATGACCTTGCCGGTCTCGCCGTGCGGCACCTTCAGCGAGGTGTCGCGGACCTCGCGGGCCTTCTCGCCGAAGATCGCGCGCAGCAGCCGCTCCTCCGGGGTCAGCTCGGTCTCGCCCTTCGGGGTGACCTTGCCGACCAGGATGTCGCCGCCCTGCACCTCGGCGCCGATCCGGATGATGCCGCGCTCGTCGAGGTCGGCCAGCACGTCGTCGGAGACGTTCGGGATGTCCCGGGTGATCTCCTCGGCGCCGAGCTTGGTGTCCCGGGCGTCGACCTCGTGCTCCTCGATGTGGATCGAGGTGAGCACGTCGTCCTGCACCAGGCGCTGGGACAGGATGATCGCGTCCTCGTAGTTGTGCCCCTCCCACGGGGTGATCGCGACGAGCAGGTTCTTGCCCAGCGCCATCTCACCGTTCTGGGTGCACGGGCCGTCCGCGATGACCTGCCCGGCCTCGATCCGGTCGCCCTCGTTGACGATCGGCTTCTGGTTGATGCAGGTGCCGTGGTTGGACCGGGAGAACTTCTCCATCCGGTACGAGCGGCGGGTGCCGTCGTCGGCCATGATCGTGACGAAGTCGGCGGTCAGCTCCTCGACCACACCGGCCTTGTCGGCGGTGATGACCTCGCCCGCGTCGACCGCGGCCCGCAGCTCCATGCCGGTGCCCACCAGCGGGGACTCGCTGCGCAGCAGCGGCACCGCCTGGCGCTGCATGTTGGCGCCCATCAGCGCGCGGTTGGCGTCGTCGTGCTCCAGGAAGGGGATCATCGCCGTGGCGGCGGAGACCATCTGGCGCGGCGAGACGTCCATGTAGTCGATCTCGGTGGGCGCCAGCAGCTCGACCTCGCCGCCCTTGCGCCGACCCAGCACCCGGTCCTCGAGGAAGTTGCCCTCCTCGTCGATCGGGGTGTTGGCCTGCGCCTTGACGAAGCGGTCCTCCTCGTCGGCGGTCAGGTAGTCGATCTGGTCGGTGACCACGCCGTCGGCGACCTTCCGGTACGGCGTCTCGATGAAGCCGAACGGGTTGACCCGGGCGAACGTGGCCAGCGAGCCGATCAGGCCGATGTTCGGGCCTTCCGGCGTCTCGATCGGGCACATCCGGCCGTAGTGCGACGGGTGGACGTCGCGGACCTCCATGCCCGCGCGCTCCCGGGACAGACCGCCCGGCCCGAGCGCGGAGAGCCGGCGCTTGTGCGTCAGCCCGGCGATCGGGTTGGTCTGGTCCATGAACTGCGAGAGCTGCGAGGTGCCGAAGAACTCGCGGATCGCCGCGGTGATCGGCCGGATGTTGATCAGGGTCTGCGGCGTGATCGCCTCGACGTCCTGGGTGGTCATCCGCTCGCGGACGACGCGCTCCATCCGGGACAGGCCGACGCGGACCTGGTTCTGGATCAGCTCGCCGACGGTGCGCAGGCGGCGGTTGCCGAAGTGGTCGATGTCGTCGACCTCGACCGGCACGGTCTCGCCCTCGCCGACGCCGCGGGCGGGCATCTCGTCCTCGGCGGCGTGCAGCCGGACCAGGTACTCGATCGTGGTGACGATGTCGTCCTCGGTCAGCGTGCCCGTCTCGTAGGCCTGGCCGAGGCCCAGCTTCTTGTTCAGCTTGTAGCGGCCGACGCGCGCGAGGTCGTAGCGCTTCTCCTTGAAGAACAGGTTCTCCAGGAGGGTCTGCGCGCTCTCCTTGGTCGGCGGCTCGCCCGGACGCAGCTTGCGGTAGATGTCCAGCAGCGCCTCGTCCTGCCCGGCGGTGTGGTCCTTCTCCAGGGTCGCCATCAGCGTCTCGGAGAAGCCGAACCGCTCGCGGATCGCCTCCGCCGTCCAGCCCAGCGCCTTGAGCAGCACGGTGACCGGCTGGCGGCGCTTGCGGTCGATGCGGACGCCGACGGTGTCGCGCTTGTCCACGTCGAACTCCAGCCACGCACCGCGGCTGGGGATGATCTTGACGCTGTAGACGTCCTTGTCGGTGGTCTTGTCGATCGACTGGTCGAAGTACACGCCCGGCGAGCGGACGAGCTGCGACACGACGACGCGCTCGGTGCCGTTGATGATGAAGGTGCCCTTGTCCGTCATCATCGGGAAGTCACCCATGAACACCGTCTGGCTCTTGATCTCGCCGGTGGTGTTGTTGGTGAACTCCGCGGTCACGAACAGCGGGGCCGCGTAGGTCATGTCCTTGTCCTTGCACTCTTCGACCGAGGCCTTGACCTCGTCGTAGCGCGGATCGGAGAAGGACAGCGACATGGACCCGGAGAAGTCCTCGATCGGGGAGATCTCCCCCAGGACCTCTTCGAGGCCGCCTACGGGGTTCTCTTCGCCGGCGTCGACCCGGCGCTGGAACCAGGTCTCGTTTCCGACGAGCCATTCGAAGGACTGGATCTGCAGGTCGAGCAGATTCGGCACTTCCAACGGCTCGCGGATGTTCGCGAAGGAAACCCGCCGGGGAGCTCCTGCGATGCCCGACGTGTGGTTGGAAGCTGCAGAGACCTTGGTCGCGCGGGAGACTGCCAAGATGCGTCCTTCCGGGACTCTGAACTGGCTACAACCGAGTCAGAGGCGGACGAGCCTGAAACGGGCAGGCCAGCCGGTCCGCTAACACGGCTGTCAAGGGTGCAATGGCGCCCACAGCCCGTCCGTCCCGACGCTGATCGCTCGCCACGGGCAGACGGTATGAGGGCAGCGCAAAGTAGCAGTCTAGCCGGAACCGCGCCGACTGTCGAGGGGACCCTCCGATGGAGGTCCGACCTCGCGTCGACGACCAGAGTGACCCCGCTGGAGCCGACAGTCAAGAGATCCGGCTCCGATCACTCTCGTGGCGCAAGACACGATCTTCGGAGCACCCCCCGGACGGGGTCGGAACACCTGGTCAGAGCACTACCAGAAGGTAACTTCGGACGGGATCTGGACAACTCCCGGGAGGCGCGCTAGACCCTTCGGCGGGCCCCTCGGGGGCCGCTCGGCGGCGCCCCGGGTCGACCGCGTCACACCTCCGGGGAGCCTCTCCGGAACCGGATTCGCGGGAGGAATTCGACCGGCCCGCGCGCCGCGACGATTCTGGACCGACCACGACTCCGGGTGGCCGAATCGGCACGATCCGTCGCATTCGGCTACCGCGGGATCGGCGAATCGCGAAATGATCTTGCGAATACCGTTGATCCATTCGGCCGCCCGGTTCGGCCGGGAGTAGCGATCCGGTGATTCGGTGCGCGACCGAGGAGTAACTTGGCGCTACCGGAAGATCCGGTCGGCGTCCGCCGGCGGCGCGCGGGACCGCCCGGTCCGCACCCGCGCCCGCCGCCGACCGCCACCCACGTGCCGCCAGGAAGTCATGGAGAGCCACTGATGACAGACGACGCGAGCCGCGCAGGCGAGCGGTTCGGCGGGCTCCAGCGCCGGACGTCGGGCCAGGACCGGGGGAGCTCCGGGTCGAGCTGGTTCTCCGGCGAGCAGGAGCCGGTCCCCGGCCAGGACGCCCCCGAGCCGCCCGCCCCGCAGCAGGGGACCCCGCCACCGCCCCCGCAGCAGGGCGGGCAGCGCCCGTCCGCCGAGCAGCGCTACGCCGACGCCATCGCGGCGATGAACGAGATCGTCGCCACCCTCGACTTCACCCGGCTGCCGTGGGTCACCGAGGTCTTCCGGGTGACCGCCGGGGTGCTGCCCGAAGGCGACCCGGCCCGCGCCGGGGTGCTCAACAACCTCGGCAGCGCCGCCCAGCTCAGCCACCTGCGCACCGGCGACCTGGAGGACCTCGACGACGCCATCGCCTACTACCGCTCGGCGGCCACCGGCGCCCGCGAGGAGGACCGCGACCTCGTCCTCTACCGGTGCAACCTGGCCCTCGCGCTGGGCGACCTGGCCGCCAAGACCGATCAGCGCGGCGCGGCGCTGGAGAGCGCGCGGGTGGCCCGGGAAGCCGTCCGCGGCACGTCCGCGCGCGACCCGCGGCGGGTGATGGCGCTGATCCGGCTGGCCACCGCGCTGTCCCAGCACGCCCGGCTGGCCGCCGACACGGCCTCCGACGAGGAGTCCATCGACGTGCTGCGCGAGGCGGTCCGGCTCTCCCCCGCCCGCGAGCCCGGCACCAGCGACCTGCTGATCAACCTCGGCGGCGCGCTGCTGCGCCGGTACGAGCGCGACGGCCGGGCCGAGGACCTCGACGACGCGATCAAGCACCTCGGCTCGGGCGCCGACGCGCTGGCCGACGGCGAACCCCGGCGGGACGCGCTGTGCCGGCTCGCGCACGCGCAGCGGCTGCGCTTCGAGCACAGCGGCGACCTGGCCGACCTGGAGGCGGCGATCGGCGAGCTGCTCGGCGTGCTCGGGGTGCTCGACGCCGGGCACCCGCTGCTCGGCCGGGCGGTGCGGCACCTGGCGGTCGCCACCACCGCGCACGTCGACGCCACCGGCGAGCCGACGCAGCTGCGCCGGGTGCTGCGCCCGATCGCCCCGGCGGTCCGCGCGCTGACCGCCGACGACGAGGAGCGGGCGGTCGCCCTCTCCGCCTACGGGACCCTGCTGCGCAGGCACTACCAGCACGGCGGCGGGGCGCAGGCGCTGGACGCCGCGGTCCGCGCCGGGCAGTCCGCGCTGGGCGCCGACCCCGCGGGCGAGGACCGGGGCCGGGCGCTGTGCGCGCTGGCCGGTTCGCTCGTCGACCGGTTCGGCGTCGCCGGCGAGGTCGCCGACCTGGAGCAGGCCGCCGAGCTCTGCGAGCAGGTGTCCGGGCACGTCCCGGCGGGTTCGCCGCTGCGGCTCGCCGCCGACGCCCAGCGCGGGATCGTCGCGGTGCACCGGCACGAGGCCACCGGCCGCTCCCGGGAGCTCGACGCCGCGATCGAACTGCTGGACCGGACGCTGGAGGCGCTGCCGGAGTCGGCCCCGGAACGCGCCCCGGCGGCGATCCAGCTCGGCCGCGCGCTGCGCGCGGTGCACCACCGGACCGGGCGGCGCCGCTACTACCGGTGGGCGCGCAAGGTCCTCACCGAGGCCGCCGAGCAGGCCACCGCCCCCGCCGACCAGCGGTTGCGGGCGGCGGCGCTGGCCGGTCGGCTCGCCGCGCAGGGCCAGCGCTGGGCCGAGGCCACCGAGTCGCTGGGCACCGCGGTCGGCCTGCTGCCCCTGGTCACCCGGGGCAAGCGGGTGGTCGCCTCGGCGGCGCAGCAGCAGCGCTGGGCGGCGATCACCGCCGACGCGGCGGCCTGCGCGGTGGAGAGCGGCGACCCGGAGCGGGCGGTGGAGCTGGTGGAGCAGGGGCGGGAGGCCATCCTCGCCGACTACCTGCCCACCGGTGGGGAGCTGGGCATCCTGCACCGCACCCACCCCGACCTCGCCGACGAGGCGGTCCGGTTGCGCCGGTTGCTGGACCGGCCGGTCGGCGAGCCGGGCGACGGCGCGGACCGGGTCCGGCTGGTCCGCGCGTGGGAGGCGCTGCTGGCCGAGGCCCGCGCGGTGCAACCGGACCACCTGCGCCGCACCGCGTTCGCCGACCTGGCGGGCGGGGCCGAGGACGGCTTGGCGGTGCTGCTCAACCTGAGCCGGTACCGCAGCGATGCGCTGGTGGTGATCGGCGGCCGGGTGCTGCTGGTGCCGCTGCCGGGCGCGAGCCCCGAGTCGGCCGCCGAGCAGTCCGCCGCGCTGCTCACCGCCGCGCAGCAGGGCGACGCCCGCACCGCGACCGACGTGCTCGACTGGACCTGGCGGAGCGTGGTGCGGCCGGTGCTGGACCGGATGGGTTACCTCGGGACGCCCCGGGAGCGCTGGCCGCGGGTGTGGTGGAGCGCCTTCGGCGAAGCCGCGTTCCTGCCGCTGCACGCCGCGGCCCCGCGCGGCGGCGAGGGGGCGCTGGACCGGGTGGTGTCCTCGTCGACCCCGACGCTGAGCTGCCTGCTGCGGGCCCGGTCGCGCCCGCTGCCCGACGGCGGCAGCCCGCTGGTGGCCGCCGGGTCGGCGAACGCGGTGTCCTGGGAGCTGCCCCGGCAGAACCAGGTGCTCGCGCAGCGCTGGCCGGGCGCCGAGATCGCCTCGGTGGAGAGCACGCACGCCCTGGAGCTGCTGCGGATGATGCCGGAGCACCCGTGGCTGCACGTCTGCGAACCGAGCTCGCAGTTCCCGTCCCGCCCGGCCGCCGGGCTGGTGCTGGACCGGGAGCCGCCGCAGCGCTCGGTCGGCGCGGTGGAGCTGGGGCAGGTGGCGCTGGACCGCTCCGAGTTCGCCTACCTCGGCCGGTGCGCGACCGCCGCCGAGACGCCCTCGGCCGCGGCGACCACGCTGGCCGCCGTCCTCGGCTTCGCCGGGTTCACCCACGTCATCGGCAGCCTGTGGGACGTCGAGCAGGACTGCGGGGCGCAGGTCCACGCCGACGTCTACGCCGAGGTGTTCGGCTCCGACGGGTTCGAGACCGACGGCTCGGCCTTCGCGCTGCACGGCGCGGCGCAGCGGGTGCGCGCCGAGTTCCCGGGCGATCCGACCCGCTGGGCCGGGCACGTCCACGTCGGCCCGTGACGGCTAGCCCCGCTCGGCGCCCTCGGGCCAGACCACGGTGACCGGCAGCCCGCGGGCGCGGGCGGCCTCGACGACGTCACCGGTGCCGCCGCGCCCGTCGGCGGGTCGGCCGTCCCAGACGGCGAGCACGGCCTCGGCGCTGTCGAGGACGTGCTCGCTCGCCGCCAGGTAGGCGTCCCGGTTCGACTCGGGGAACGGCAGGGTGACGACCGAGGCCGCGGCGCCGAGCAGCGCGTCGAACTCGACGGCGTTGTCGGCCCCGACCTTGCGCGCCCGGTAGTCGGCGGCGGGCAGCACCACCTCGACCGCACCGCCCAGGTCCAGCACGGCGCGGGCGAAGACCTGGTCGGCCCCGCGCGCCAAGCACGTGACGCCGACGAGCCCACCCGGGTCGTACCGGCCCAGCTCCCGGCCCAGCGCCGCGCGCACGAGCCCGGCGGTGTCCGGGGTGAGGTTGCTGTGCCCGGTGATGGCGATGCGGGGCAACGGATTCCCTCCAGGTCAGGCGGTCAGGACGGCGGCGATGCGGTCGCGGGTTTCCCGCACGGCGGGGAGCGCGCCGAAGTGCGCAGCTTCCCCGTGGAAGTCACGCAGCTTCGTACCCACCCTGCCCTTCGACCAGTCCGAGGCCAACGCCAAGGTCTGGTGAATCAGTTCGCAGGCGTGCTCGGGCTCTGCGGTGATCAGGTGAACACGCGCCAGAGCGATCAGATCGAAGGCCCTGTTGCGTGGTCTCCCGGAGTCACGGAGTTCCAGGGCGGCCGTGATGTGGCGGCGTGCCTCTTCGGCATGCGTGGGTTCGTGTTTGGCAAGGTCGCGGTACCGGGCACCAATCACGCCGTGTAGCTCGGCCCGGTCGAGCCCGTAGGCGGAACGTTCGCCGGTGGATTCGGTGTACTCCGCGAAGTGGTCTTCAGCGAGGAGAACGGCGCGGCGGAATGGTGCGTGCTGTCCAAGCTGGGCGTACGCCCACGCCTCGCGTGTTGCCAGGAGTGCACGCAGCCCCGGGTCCGCGACCTTGCGGGTTCCATACTGGGCTAGCTGGACGAGTTCGAGCCCGTCATCGGGGTGTCCGAGGTCGAAGCACTGGCGGGCGAACGCGGCCAGGCACCTCGCAGCGAGGGCCGGGTCATCGGCGACCTTCGCGTACTGGACGGCCAGTGTGTAGTAGCGCTGGGCAGCAGGATGCAATCCGGCGTCCCAGGACATCGAGCCGGTGATACTGGCCAACTCCGCCGCAACCCGGAATCCTCGTCGTGCCTCCGGACCGGAACCCACCTCGCGGAGTTGGTCATTGACGTCGCTGAGCTGCGCTATCGCTGCTTTCCGCAACAGCATTCCGGCAGGTTCCGCGCTCCAACGACGGAGGCGGGTGACGATCTCCTCCCACGTCGCGACTTCGACAGGGTTGAGACGGACCGTGCCCCTGGCCACTGCGACGCGGGGCGTCAACCACGCTTGCAGCGGGTCGGTGAGGGCCGCACCCGCGGCGAATCCACCGGCGGCGGTGATTGCCTGGCGTCGGGAAAGCGTCACGTCGTGCCTCGTCATTTCCTCGGCGGTCGCGATGACGCTCGCAGCTTCCCAACCCTCCGATGTTGCCCCGCCTGGCAGGGCGACTGTTGAGGCTGACGAGCGGCTACCGCGAGTAAAGCCGAGGGAAGCATCGTTGTCAGCACCGAGCACGGCGCGCAGAGCGGTCCGGTAGGGGGCACTAGGCCACCGCACTTCGCCACGTTCGTAGCGCGCGATCTGGTGACGGTCGAGGTCGTAGCGCTCGCCTGTCGTAGTGAACAGGTACTCGTTCGCAGCATCCGCGAGCTCGGAACGGGACATCGGTTCCCCGGGCAGGATACGAGACGGCGACGACTCGCGTGCCGCGCGGAGAAGCTCGTTCGGTATGGCCACGGAAAGCCTCCTCGTATGCGCGGAGTGTATTCACCAGGAGGGACACCTTCGTCGGTCCTGCCCCGTGATGCCCCGCGATGACTCCGGATGACCCGTCTTCTGTATCGGCACGTGCTGCCGGTCCGAACAGTGTTGAGGCGTGCGCAAAAAGCGCGTCCCGGTCTGCACGCGGAGGTGCCAGGCATGGTTTGGAATACGTCGGGCGCAACGTGGCGGCCTTATCCGTTCAGCTGGGTTCCTGCTGCGGGGCAGCGGCATGCGACGGCGGCGCCGGGGTGGCGCCACGGCGAGCGGGTCGTGGCGTTGTGCGGGGCGGGTGTGGAGGCGGTCGATTCGGCGCAGGCGTGGTTGTGGTGGACCTGCCCGCGGTGCGACGTGAAGGCGCACGAACTGGCCGGGGTGCCGATGCCCGGCAGCGGCCCGGCGGTGGTGTCGCGGTGGGCGGGTGCGCGATGAGCGACGACCTCCGGAGGTTGTTGCTGACGATGCAGGCGGCCGTGATCGGGCTCGGGGCGATGGCCCAGAACCTCGAATGCGGCTACCGGCCCACCGCGGCGCAACTCACCGAACAGGCCCGCACCGCCGAACTCTTGGCGGCCCGGCTGCACGAGGCCGCCGGAACCGGCGCCCCGCTGGTCATCGACAGCAACCCGGTACGGCCATGAGCGGCCTGGTCGTCTTCGACGGGCTACTGCTGCTGATCGCGCTCGTGCTGGGCATGACCGAGCACCACCTCCCAGACCAGCCCCCGCCCAGTGTCGCACCGGCATCCGGGCACGTGGCCCAACCGGAACGAGTAGCCGCGTACTGGGTGATCTCGCCGGACCAGACGCGGTGCCACCTGAGCACGACACCCGGCTTGGCGGTGTGCGGACACCCGCTCCGGGGCGACTGGGCGCGCACCACTCGGCTCGACGCGATCCGTCCCGGAGAGCACGTGCCCTGCGAATCCTGCGTCGCCACCCGCGGCACCGAGCGCGAGTTCTACCAAGCCACGAACGCCACCGGCCCACCCAAACCCGCCGAAACCGCACGACCGCTGCCGCCCCCGTCGACCTGGACCACCGACGAAATCCCGCTGATCACCGCCTACCTCGACGCCGCACGACGAACACCGACCACAAGCACCGCACGGGATCGCGCCCACCGGTCGGCCATCCCCGCACCCTGAGCCGTCGGCACCACGCCGTGATCACCGTCGTCCATCACTTCCGGGTGATGCGTCCCAGGTGAGGGGCACCCTTGCCCAAGTTACTTGGGCAAGGGTGCCCCTCACTCAGCGCTCGTCCGGGTGAGCGGGGGCTTCGGCTGGGGCGCTCGTGGGGTCAGCGGAGGGTGATGCGGTGGACCTTCCAGGTGTCGCCGTGCTTCTCGGCTCCGATGGCGACCTGGGCGGGGATGATGCTGGGTTCCGGGTCGGCGGCGCGCTTGGCGTGCTGGTCGACGAACAGCAGCACCTCGGCGCGGTCGTCCTGGAGGAAGGTGACCGCGCTGTTCTTCACCGTGGCCGTGACGACGATCTGCTGGACCGGGGCCTGCTGCTTCACCGGCGCGAACAGCTCGTCGTACTTCTGGCGCACCGCGTCGCCGACCAGCAGTTCGTCGGCGGCCCGCTCGGTGGCCGCGGTGTCGCGGTGGTCGTAGGAGAACAGGCGCTCCACGGCGTCGCTGATCTGGCCGTTGACCTCGCTGGTGGTGCCCGCGGAGGCGAGCGCCTGGTTGGCGGCCGGGCCGGTGTGCTGCACCGCGTACCACTCGTAGCCGAACCACCCGGCCAGCGCGGTGCACAGCACCGTTCCCACCAGCAGCAGGCCGAGGAGGCCGCGGGACGGTCGTGGCCCCCACGACCGGCCGTCCGGCTCGGCGGGCTCGGGACCGGTCTGCACCACGGGGACGGGGATCCGCGTGGTCGAGGAACCATTCGCGGTACCGAACAACCGCTTGGCGTACTCCGACTCCTCGGTGCGGGCGCTGTCCGCGGTGCCCGATTCGGTCGCGTCCCCGGTGCCCGCATCGGGAGTCGCGGCGGTGCTCGGCTCGGAGGCGACGGTCGTGGCCGCCTCGGGGGCGGCGGTCGTGCCCGTCTCGCGGGTCGCGGCGGAGCCCGACTCGGAAGCGGCGCCGGTGTCCGTCTCGGCGGCGGCCGTGCCCGCCTCGGAGTTCAGGGCGGTGCTCGTCCCGGTCGCATCGGCGGCGCTCGCCTCTGTCGCATCGGCGGCGCCCGTCTCAGTGGCGGCGGCAGTGTCCGATTCGGAGGCCACGACCGCGTCCACCTCGGTCGCGTCGGTGGTGCTCGCCTCGGTGGCGATGGTGGTGCTCGCCTCGGGGGTCACCGGCCGCTGGTCGCGGTTGCGCAGTCCGGCCACGCGCGTGCGCCGCGTGGCGGGGCGGCTCGGGCGGTTGCTGGGCACTGGTTCTCCCACTCCTCGGTTCGGTCAGCCGACCGGCACGGCCTGCAGGTTGCTGAGCTTCCACACGGCGCCCTCGCGGGTCAGCTCGGCGTGGTAGCGGTCCTGCTTGGTCGACGGCGGCTGGCCCTGGACGGTGACGGTGACCCGCACGACGGCGAGCATCTCGGCCTTGCCGGCCCGCGCGTCGAGCTGGGTCAGCCCGGCGTCGACCACCTGCGCCTCGGTGGTGCTCCCGGCCCGCTCGATCTGCTCGGCGTAGCGCTGGCGGCCCTGCTTGATCTCCTCCCGCAGCGGGCCGGTGGAGTCGCGCTCCCAGCGGTCCAGCCCGCCCGGCACGTCGCGGTGGTCCAGGGTGTTGAAGCTGATGATCGCGGCCCTGCCGTCGTGCAGCGCCCGGTCCCGCTCGGCGGCGTAGGCCACCTCCGGGTCACCGGCCGCCCGCCACCAGGAGAACCCGAGCACCAGGCAGGCGGCCAGGCTCAGCGTGAACAGCACCGCGACCGCCCTGGTCGCGATGCCGCCGGTCCTCGCGGTCGGCATGTCTCCTCCTCACTGCCCGGGTGCGTGCTGCGCGCCGCGCACCGACGTGTCGCTGCCCGGCGGTTCGGCGCAGTGCGCCTCGGTGTTCAGCGGCACCGGCACCATGTCGTTGCCGGCCCTGCGTTCGGTGCCCTCGTAGCCCGCGGTGCACGGCATCGGGTCGAACACGTTGAGCACGAGCCCGAAGTGCGCGGTCCCGTCGCCGGGGACGACGGTGCCACTGGCCGCGACCACCGCCGGGTACAGGGTCATGAGCTGCTCGATGCCCGCCTGGTTGTCCGAGAGCACCCGCGAGGTGCTGGTCAGGTTGGCCAGCAGCGGCCCGAGCTGGTCGTTCTCCCGGAGGAACCCGCTGACCTGCCGCGCGGCCGGGGGCGCCCGCTCGATCAGGGCGCGCAGGTCGCCGTCGGAGCGGGCCAGCTCGGCCGACAGCAGTTCCAGGTCGGCGCTGAACGACCGGATCGCCGAGCCCTGCTCGTTCTGGGTGGCCAGCACCTGCCGGCCGTCCTCCAGCAGCCGGAGGGTCTGCGGCAGGTGCTGCTGCGCGGTCGCGGTGAACTCCTGGGTGGTGTCCAGGATGGTCTGGAGGTTGCCGCCGTTGCCCCGGAACGCGGTGCCGAGCTCGCCGACCACGGTGCGCAGCGCGTCCTCGGGCACCGACTTGGCGAAGGCGTCCAGGTTGAGCATCAGCTCCTCCACCGGCAGCGGCGTCCGGGCGTCCTCCTGCTCGATCACCGAGCCGCCGGACAGGAACGGCCCGCCGTCGCGGCGCGGGCGCAGGTCGACGTACTGCTCGCCGACCGCCGACCGGTTGGTCACGACCGCCTCCACGTCGGCGGGGATCGGCTCCGCCGCGTCCTCGATGTCCAGCGGCACCTCGATGCCGTCGCGGGTCAGCGACAGCTCGCCGACCCGGCCCACCGGCACGCCCCGGTAGGTCACCTCGGCGTTCTGGAAGATGCCGCCGGAGTCGGCGAGCCGCAGCGTCACCTCGTAGCCGCGCGAGCCGAACAGCCGGTCCAGCTCCGCGTACCGGAACCCCGCGTAGCTCACCCCGACCAGCGCGATCAGCACGAAGGCGAGGATCTGGACGCGGACTCTGCGCACGAGCATCAGCGGCCTCCCAACCAGTCGAGCAGCCCGCCCGAGTCGCCCTGCTCCGGCTCGGGGGTCTGCTCCGGCGGCGGTGGCGCCGGTCGTTCCGGCGGGGTGAGCGGCAGCGGCAGCGGGGGCTCGCGCACCGCGTCCGGCAGCCGGACGATCGGCTGCCTGCTGCGGCCGAGGTTGTCCAGGATGTTGGTCAGGTTGAGGTCGACGTTGGCGTAGAGGTTGGTGTAGTCGCTGCCGCCGATGCCCTCGACCGCGTTGTCCGGGAACGGGAAGGTCAGCAGCAGCTCCAGCGACTTGGGCAGGTTCTCCCCGGCGGCGGCGAGCTGGCGCAGCGTGGGGGCGAGCTGGTTGAGGTTGTGCACCAGGTCCTCCCGCGACCGCACCACCACGTCGGTGGCCACGCCGGAGAGCTCGTCGAGGGATTCGAGCATGGTGACGAGCTGGCCGCGCTGCTCGTCGAGCACCTTCAACCCCGGTTCCAGGTCGCGCAGCGCCACGTCGATGCTGTCCCGCTGCGCGTTGAGCTCGGCGCTGAGCCGGTTCACCGCGTCCAGCGCGCGGACGATGTCGCCGCGCTGCGCGTCCAGCCCGGCGACCAGCTCGTCCACGTTGGACAGCAGGCTGCGGATGTCGGACTCGCGGCCGTCCACCGCGGCGTTGAGCTCCTGGGTGATGCTCTGGATCTGCGCGACGCCGCCGCCGTTGAGCAGCAGCGACAGCGCGCCGAGCACCTCCTCCACCTCGGGGGTGCGGCCGGTGCGGGACGCGTCGATGACCGCGCCGTCGGCGAGCCTGCCGGTCGGCTGCTCCGGCGGCGCCGGTTCGGCCAGCTGGACGAACTTCTCGCCGAGCAGGCTGGACTGGCGCAGCCGGGCGGTGGCGTTGGCGGGCAGCTCGACGTCCCCGTTGACCTGCACCACCACCTCGGCCTGCCAGGAGTCCCCGGCCAGCCTGATGTCCGAGACCCGGCCGACCGGCACGTCGTTGACCCGCACCCCGGCGTTGGGCACCAGGTCGAGCACGTCGGCGAACCGGACCGTCACCTGGTACGGGTCGTCGCCGAGGTCGGCGCCGCCGGGCAGCGGCAGGTCGTAGACGCCGCGCGAACCGCAGCCGGTGAGCAGCAGCAACCCCGCCACCGCGAGCGAGGCGAACCGCCGGAACCGCCGAGGTCGCCCGCCGGGAAGCGCCGCAGCCGCTCCGCCACCCTCGCCACCGGCACCGCCGCGGGTTCTCAGCGGCCTTCTCGCGAGGACGCCCTGATGCCGTGTATTGGCATACATCAAGAAGGGCGCCCGGAGCGAGAAGGCCGCTGAGGTTCCGCCACCCGCACCGCTCCGCAAAACGAACCGACCCCCACCTCTCATCCTCATCGCGCACCTCCGGGGGTCAGCGGCAGCGGCATCTCGGGCAGCTCGCCGTTCTGCAGCGCGCCGATGGTCTCGGCCGGGGTGGGCAGCGGGACCGCGCCCTCCAGCACCGGGCGCAGCGAGTCGCAGGTGCCCGCGAGCTCGTCGGGCACGTCCACCGGGTTGGTCTGGTCGAGCAGCTTGCACACCGCCACCAGCGGCGGCTGGTTCAGCTCGTTGATGTTCGCCCGGGTGTCCAGGGTGCCGCTGGCGCCGTTGTAGGCGTTGTTCAGGTTGCCCAGCGCCAGCGGGGCGTTGCGCAGCGACTCGTCCAGCGCCTCCTGCTGGCGCACCAGGACCTCGGCGACCGAGTTGAGCTGGTCCACGTTGGACTTCAGCAGTTCCCGGTTGTCCCGCACGAAGGTCTCCACCTCGCCCAGCGCGATGGCCAGCTCCGCCATCGAGGCGGTGAGGTCCTCGCGCTCGTCCGCCAGGAAGGAGCTGACCTCGCGCAGCTGACCGCTGAACTCCCGCACCTGCGCGTCGTTGTCCCGCAGCATCGAGGTGAACCGCTGGAGGTTGTCGACGGTGGCGAACAGCTGCTCGTCGTTGCCGGACAGCGTGGTGCCCACCTCGCCCAGGTTGCGGATGGTCTCGGACAACGCCTCCCCGTTGCCCTCCAGGTTCGCCGCGCCGGTCTTGAGCAGCTCGGACAGCGCCCCCTCGGAGTTGGCGCCCTCGGGCCCCAGCGCGGCGGTGATGTCGTTGAGGCTGCGGTAGACCTGGTCGATCTCCACCGGGGTGGCGGTGCGCTCCTTGGGGATCACCGCGCCGTCGGCGAGCTGCGGACCGCCCCGGTAGACCGGCGCGAGCTGCACGTAGCGGTCGCTGACCACGCTGGGCGACACCGACACCGCCCCGGCGTCGGCGGGCACCTCCACCTCGGGGTCCAGCGCCAGCTCGACGCGCACCAGGGTGCCCTCGGGCACCACCTCCTCGACGGTGCCCACCGGCACGCCGAGCACCCGCACGTCACCACCGGGGTAGATGCCGACCGCCGCGCCGAAGTAGGCGGTGACCCGGCGCTCGGCGGCGCCGCTGAACACCCACCACACGGCGAGGGTCGCGGCCAGCACCAGCACGATGGCCAGCGCCAGCGGACGGGTCGCGCTGCGGACCGCGGTCATGACGGCTGGCACCCCTCCCGGTTGATCGGCCCGACGGCGGGCGGCAGCAGCCCGCAGATGTAGGTGTCGAACCAGTGCCCGTTGCCCAGCACGTTGGCGAACAGCCGGGTGAAGGGCGCGAACATCTCGATGCTGCGGTCGAGGTTGTCCTGGTTGCGCTGGAGCATCGACGTGACCTTGTCGAGCTGCTGGAGCGTCGGCCCGAGCTGGGCGGCGTTGTCGGCCACCAGCCCGCGCAGCTCCGCCGACAGCGCGCGGGTGCCGTCGAGGAGCCGGGCGATGGAGTCGCGCCGCTCCCGGACCTCGCGCAGCAGCAGGTTGCCGTCGGCGAGCAGCCGCTCGAACTCGGCGTTGCGGTCGGCCACGGTCCCGGACAGCTTCGCGGTGTGCTCCAGCAGCTCGTCCAGCTCGGCGTCCCGCTTGGCGATCGTGTCGGACAGCGCGGACAGGCCGTCGAGCGCGCCGCGCACGTCGTCGGGGGTGCCCGCGAAGGTGTCGGACAGGGTGCGGAAGCTCCGCGCGAGCTGCTCGGAGTCGATCCGGTCCACCGTGGTCGACAGGTCGCTGAACGCCTCGATCACGTCGTAGGGCGACAGCGTCCGCTGCACCGGGATCGGCGCGGACGGGTCCAGCTCCCGGCCGCCCTGCGGGTCCAGCGCCAGGTACTTCTGCCCGAGCAGCGTCTTGATCTTGATCGCGGCCGTGGTCCGGTCGCCCAGCCACGCGTC
This sequence comes from Saccharopolyspora cebuensis, assembly GCF_039542665.1. NCBI lineage: Bacteria > Bacillati > Actinomycetota > Actinomycetes > Pseudonocardiales > Pseudonocardiaceae > Saccharopolyspora > Saccharopolyspora cebuensis. The sequence continues at coordinate 329,910 of NZ_BAABII010000003.1, read as the reverse complement.
CTGGACCCGGAAGCTCACCAGCACGTGACCGCCGTCGAGCTCCACGTCGGACACCGAGCCGACCTTGACCCCGGCCACCCGCACCTCGTCGTCGGCGCGCAGCCCGGCGGCCTCGGTGAAGTGCGCCTGGTAGACGGTGCCGCCGAACAGCGGCAGCCGCTCGAAGTTCATCGCGAAGGCGAAGCCGAGCGCCAGCACCAGGATGCCGACGATGCCGATGGTGAGCGGATCGCGCTGGGAGAACGACTTCATCGCTGACACCTCGGCTGGGTCACGGGCGCCAACGGCAGCCGGACGTTCAGCTCGCCCACGCCGACCGTGCCGCCCGCCTCGCACAGGTAGAAGTTGAACCACGACCCGTGGCTGGCGGTGCGGCCGATGGTCTCCAGCTTGTGCGGCATGTTCTGGAGCACCCGTTCCACCGTCCGCTCGTGGTCGTTGAGGTTGCTCGCCACCTCGCCGAGGCCGATGATGTCCTGCCGCAGGCCCGGCCGGGCCTCGTGCAGCAGCCCCGCGGTGGTGTTCGTCAGCCCGTCCATCGCGGTGATCGCCGAGCCGATCGACTCCCGGTCCTGGGCCAGCCCGGAAACCACCTGCTGCAACTGCGCGATCAGCCCGGAGAGCTGCTCGTCGCGCGCGTTGACGGTGTCCAGCACCCCGTTGAGGTTGGTGACCACCTCGCCGATCACCTGGTCGCGGGAGGCGATCGTGGAGGTCAGCGAGGCGGTGTGGGCGAGCAGGCTCTCCACCGTGCCGCCCTCGCCCTGGAGCACCTGGATGATCTGGTGCGACAGCTTGTTCACGTCGCTCGGCGAGAGCGCCTGGAACAGCGGCTTGAACCCGCCGAGCAGCACCGTCAGGTCCAGCGCGGGCCGGGTGCGCTCCAGCGGGATGGTCGAGCCCGGGTCCAGCGTCCCGCGCTGCGCACCGGTCCCCTGCTCCAGCGACAGGTAGCGCTGGCCGATCAGGTTCCGGTACTTGATCGACGCGGTGGCCGAGGCGGGCAGCGTGCGGTCGGCGACGTTGAACCGGACCTCGGCGAGGCGCCGGTCCACCACCTCGATGCTCTCCACCTCGCCGACCTTCACCCCGGCGATGCGCACGTCGTCGCCCTCGTTGAGCGCGGTGACGTCGGTGAACCGCGCCGCGTAGCTCTGCGAGGCGCGCAGGTCCTGGTTGGCGATGGTCATCACGAGCAGCCCGGTCGCCAGCACCGTGACCAGCACGAAGACCAGGAACTTGACCAGCGGTCCGGTGATGCCGCGTCCGTTCACCGGTAGCTCACCTCCGCTCCGCGCAGCAGGGGTCCGACCAGCAGCGACGACCAGTCCGGCACGTCCTGCGCCGACCGGCCGACGGCCGGGGCCAGCAGCGACGAGACGAGGTCCTGCTCGGCGGGCGAGTTCGCCAGGCCGAGCCCGGCCGACTGCGTCGAGGTGCTCGCCGGGCCCTGCGGCAGGTACTGCTCCCCCATCGCCGGCGGGTTCAGGCCCCCGTCGATCGGCCGGGACGCGGGCGGCGGCACCGACCCGTCCTTGAACGGCCCGTCCGGCGGGTACTCCGGGATCGGGTTGGGCAGCGGCATCAGGTTGTAGCAGCGGGGCCCGCGCTTGTCGGCGAACTCCGGTTCGTCCCGGTTCGGCACGTACTTGCCCCGGTGCGCGACGACCTCCAGCGTGATGTGCAGGCCCGGTTCGTCGGTGCCCTCGCCGAAGACCTCCCGCAGCTTGGGCGTGAACTCCGCCATCTCGCCGAGGAAGCACGGGAACTGCGGGGAGTACTTGGCCAGCACGTCCAGCGTCGGCCGCGCGCCCTCGCCCAGCCCGATCAGGTTCTCCCGGTTGGCGCGCAGGAATCCGGTCAGGTCACCGGAGGTGGTGGTGAGCTGGGTGGTGAGCGCGGTGAGCTCCTCGCGCTGGTCGACCAGGGTCCGCGAGGTGGTGCTGAAGTTCTCCAGGGCCGCCAGCACGTCCGGCGCCGCCTGCTCGTAGGTCTCGGCGACCCCGACCAGCTCCCGCAGGTTCGCCTGGAGGTCCGGCAGCGCCGGGTTCAGCCCGTCCAGGTAGGTGTTGAGCCGCGACAGCGTCTCGCCCAGCTCCCGGCCGCGGCCTTCGAGCGCCTGGTCCAGCGCGTTGAGGGTGCTGGCCAGGTCGGCCGGGTGCACCGCCCGCAGCACCGGCATCACGTCGGAGAGCACCTGCTCCAGCTCGATGCCCGCCGCCGAGCGGTCCTGCTGGATCACGTCACCGGAAGCCAGCGTCCCCGCGGACCGCTCCGGCAGTTGCAGCGACACGTAGCGCTCGCCGAACAGCGTCCGGGGCAGCAGCCGCGCCGTGACGTTGGCCGGGAGCTGCTCGGCCTTGTCCGGTTCCAGCGCCAGCTCCATCCTGGCCCCGTCTCCCGTGGACTCGATGTCGGTGACCCGGCCGATGATCATGCCGCGCACCTTGACGTCCGAGTCGGGCAGCAGCTGGTTGCCCGCCGACTCCGCGCGCAGCACCACGTCCACGGTCGGCGTGAACGCCTTCTGGTAGAAGGCGATCGTGGTGGCCAGGAACAGCGCGATGACCAGCAGCAGCGCCACGCCCAGCAGTCGGCGCCGCACCGCGGTCAGGGCTCCTCGGGCGCTCATCCGGTGATCCGAACCGTCGTCGTGGTGCCCCAGATCGCGAGGCTCAGGAAGAAGTCCAGCAGCGCCGTGGTGACGATCGCGGTGCGCACCGCGCGCCCCACCGCCACGCCGACCCCCGCCGGGCCGCCGCTGGCCCGGTAGCCGTAGTAGCAGTGCGTCATGATCACGACCACCGCGAACACCAGCACCTTGCCGAAGGACCACAGCACGTCCTCGGGCGGCAGGAACAGGTTGAAGTAGTGGTCGTAGGTGCCCGCCGACAAGCCGTAGACGTAGACCGTCACCGCGCGGGCCGCCAGGTAGGAGGTGAGCAGCCCCAGCACGTACAGCGGGATCACCGCGACGAACCCGGCGACGATCCGCGTGGTCACCAGGTACGGCAGGCTCGGCACGCCCATCGTCTCCAGCGCGTCGATCTCGTCGGAGATCCGCATCGCGCCGAGCTGCGCGGTGAACCCGGAGCCCACCGTCGCCGACAGCGCCAGCCCCGCCACCAGCGGCGCGATCTCCCGGGTGTTGAAGTACGCCGAGATGAACCCGGCGAACGCCGAGGTGCCGAGCTGGTTCAGCGCCGCGTAGCCCTGCAGGCCCACCACGGTGCCGGTGAACAGGGTCAGCCCGATCATCACGCCGACCGTGCCGCCGATGACCGCCAGCGCCCCGCTGCCGAAGCTCACCTCGGCCAGCAGCCGCAGCGTCTCCTTGGCGTAGCGGGTGACCGCCTTCGGGATCCAGGCCAGCGCGCGCAGGTAGAACGACATCTGGTCGCCGAGGTCGTCGAGGACCTCCAGCGGACGTCGGGCCGCGCGCCGGGCCCGTTGGGAGAAGGTCACCATCACATCCCCTTGGGCGGCACGACCTGGAGGTACACCGTGGTGAGGATGAAGTTCACCGCGAACAGCAGCAGGAACGTGATCACCACGGACTGGTTCACCGCATCGCCCACGCCCTTCGGGCCGGGCGGCGGGTTCAGCCCCCGGTAGGCCGCCACCACACCGGCCAGGAAGCCGAAGACCAGCGCCTTCACCTCGCTGATCCACAGGTCGGGCAGTTGGGCCAGCGCGTTGAAGCTGGCCATGTAGGCGCCGGGCGTGCCGCCCTGCATGATCACGTTGAAGGTGTAGCCGCCGATCACCCCGACCACGCTGACCATGCCGTTGAGCAGCACCGCGACCAGCATCGCGGCCAGCACCCGCGGCACCACCAGGCGGTGGATCGGCGAGACGCCGAGCACCTCCATCGCGTCGATCTCGTCGCGGATCTTGCGCGACCCGAGGTCGGCGCAGATCGCCGAACCGCCCGCGCCCGCGATCAGCAGCGCGGTCACGATCGGGCTGGCCTGCTGGATGATCGCCAGCACGCTGGCCGCCCCGGTGAACGACTGCGCGCCGATCTGCCGGGTCAGCGACCCGAGCTGCAACGCGATCACCGCGCCGAACGGGATCGCCACCAGCGCGGTCGGCAGGATCGTCACGCTGGCGATGAACCAGCACTGCTGGATGAACTCGCGGATCTGGAACGGGCGCTTGGGCAGCGCGCGCAGCACGTCGAGGGCCAGGGCGAACAACCGGCCGGTCTCGCGCAGCCCACCCGCTCCCGGGAAGGTCGGCGCGCTCACCGGTCACCACCCCGCCTGCGCCCGAACCAGCGGCGCCGCGCGCCCTCCTCCGGCGGCGCGTCCGGGGTCCGCGCCCCGGCGCGGGGTTCGGGACTCGGCCGCGGGGTCGGCGCGGTCACCTGCGCCACCTGCTGCGGCGCCAGCACCGGCCCGGTCGGCCACGACCCGGTGGGGTCGCCGAAGTAGCGGGCGCGCTCCCGCGGGCTGAGCGCCTTGGCGATCTCCTGCTGCGCCTGCTCGGGCAGCGTCCCGAACCGCTGCATCACCCGGTCCTGGCGGCGGCGCACCGCCGAGCGCTCCGGCATCCCCTCGGTGACGTCGAGCTGCGGCACGATGTGCGGCACCCCGGCCTCGCCGTCGCGCAGCGCCGCCAGCTCCGCCGCGGCCTGCCCGGCGTCCTTCTCCTCGCTCATCCCGATCGGGCCCTGCCTGCGGCCGTTGAGGAACTGCTCCACCACCGGCTCGGTGGAGGTCAGCAGCACCTCGCGGGGCCCGAACATCACCAGGTTGCGGCGGAACAGCATCCCGATGTTGTCCGGCACCGTGCGGGCGGTGCCGATGTCGTGGGTGACGATCAGGAACGTCGCGTCGATCTGCGCGTTGAGGTCGACGATGAGCTGGTTGAGGTAGGCGGTGCGGACCGGGTCGAGGCCGGAGTCCGGCTCGTCGAACAGGATGATCTCGGGGTCCAGCACCAGCGCCCGCGCCAGCCCGGCGCGCTTGCGCATCCCGCCGGAGATCTCGCCCGGGAGCTTGTCCTCGGCCCCGAGCAGGCCGACCATCTCCATCTTCTCCAGCACCACCGCGCGCACGTCGGACTCGCTCTTGCGGGTGTGCTCGCGCAGCGGGAAGGCGATGTTGTCGAACAGGTTCATCGACCCGAACAGCGCGCCGTCCTGGAACAGCACGCCGAACAGCTTGCGCACCTCGTACAGGTCGCCCTCGGAGCAGGTGCAGACGTCCACGCCGTCGATCAGCACCCGGCCCTCCTCGGGCTTGAGCAGGCCGACCAGGGACTTCAGGAACACCGACTTGCCGGTGCCCGACGGACCGAGCAGCACGCTGATCTCACCGGGCGGCAGCGTCAGCGTGACGTCCCGCCAGATGGTCTGCGGGCCGAAGGACTTCGACAGCCCCTCGACGACCACCTCGACGCCCATCGGCACCTCCGCGTGCAGATTCACCCGTTCGGGGTCGCGCCCCGGTTCGGCAGCTTGGCATACGTGACGCGGTTAACGAACGTCAGCGGCGTCACACCTGTGCAACGAGCACGGCGCGGCGAGGTTACTCACGAGTTCACTTCACGCCCGGCCACCGCCCGAACCCACCCGGATGTCCGAAATCCCCGCACCCCCAACCACTTCCACCCCGAACCCGACACCACCACCCCGCACCACCCGCCACCCCCGGGCCGCCCGAACCCCGTTCCCCCACCCCCAACACCCGTTCGGGAACGGAGTGAGGGGCCCCCTTGCCCAAGTAACTCGGACAAGGGGGCCCCTCACCTACTTCCCGAACGGGTGAGCGACGTCGTGCGCGCCCCTCGCTCGGGGAGATCCCACCCGGGCGGGTGGTGGGTGGGCGTGTTCGTCCGCCCCCGGACATGTGAAAGGGCGGGCACCCGCGCGGGGTGCCCGCCCTTTCGGCAGAGCGTCAGCTCGTGGTCACTTGAGGGTGACCGAGGCGCCGGCCTCTTCCAGCTTGCCCTTGGCCTCCTCGGCCTTCTCCTTGTCGACCTTCTCCAGGATGGCCTTCGGGGCGCCCTCGACGAGCTCCTTGGCCTCCTTCAGGCCCAGGCCGGAGACGATCTCGCGCACGACCTTGATGACCTGGATCTTCTTGTCGCCCGCGCCCTCGATGACGACGTCGAACTCGTCCTGCTCCTCGACCTCCTCGGCGGCACCGGCGGCCGGGGCGGCCACGGCGGCGACCGGGGCGGCGGCGGTCACGTCGAAGGTCTCCTCGAACTCCTTCAGGAAGGAGGAGAGCTCCAGGAGGGTCATCTCCTTGAAGACGTCCAGCAGCTCTTCGTTGCTCAGCTTCGCCACGGCGGCGTTCCTTTCCATTCGATGCCCGCCCACCGGGCGGGAATGATTTCGTCGGGGCGACCCGGCTCAGGAGCCGGACTCGCTGCCCTTCTTCTCCTCCAGAGCAGCAGCCAGCCGCGCGGCCTTGGTGGCCGGAGCGGCGAACAGCGCCGCGGCCTGGCTCATCTTGGCCTGCATGGCCCCGGCCAACTTGCCCAGGGTGACCTCGCGGGAGTCGAGGTCGGCGATCCGCTCGACCTCGGCCACCGACAGCGCGCGGCCGTCCATGTAGCCGCCCTTGATGACCAGGGCGTCGTTGTCCTTGGAGAACTCGCGCAGCGCCTTGGCCGCGTCGACCGGCTCGCCCTCGATGAAGGTGATCGCGGTCGGGCCGATGAACAGGTCGTCGAGGCCCTCGATGCCCTGCTGCTCGGCCGCACGCTTGACCAGCGTGTTCTTCGCGACACGGTAGGTCGCGCCCTGGCCGAGGGCGCGCCGCAGCTCGGTGAGCTTCGCCATGGACAGGCCGCGGTACTCCGTCACGAGCGCCGCGGTAGCGGTGTCGAACCGCTGCGCGATCTCGTTGACCGCGTCGACCTTGTCGGGCTTCGCCATGTCGCCTCCTCTCTGTAGCCGACTGAGATCCGCACCAGTCGGGCCCTGAGACGACGAAACGCCCCGGCGCAGCAGAGCACGGGGCGTCGCAAGCGGGCGCGCACGCAGCGCGCTCCGGTCGGCCTCGTCCCTCCTGCGCAGGCCGCCCGCATCTCACGGGACCTTCGTGCTCCGCGTCGGAACCCGGAGCAGACCAGCGGTCTTGGGTGGAACTGCACCCAGAGTACGCGATCCGGCGACGGCCCCGGTCACCACCCCCGCGGCGGCGGTTGCGCGGCGCGGCATGATGGTGATCGTGGCCGACCCTCACCGCCCCGAACCCCGCCCGGACAGCGAGATCATCGACGCGGAGGTCGTCTCCGAGGAGGTGCACGACGCGCGGGGCTCGACCGATGCCGACTACCAGGAGTTCCTGGAGTTCCAGCGGTTCAAGGAGTGGAAGCGCGGCCAGGCCGGGGAACCGCCGGGGGCACCACCCGCCGCCCCGCCGCCGAAGCGGCCCTGGTGGCGGCGCGCGCTGGGCCTGCTGCGCTACAAGTTCGTCCGGCGGCTGCTCTACCTGCTGCTGTTCCTGCTCGTCGTGCGGATGCTGATCGGCTACCTCTTCGGCGAGGACGACGACAGCGGCAGCGACGGCGGCGGGCCGTCCGGCGCGGCCCCGGTGCTCTCGACCAGCCCGCAGCAGGCCGTGCGCGGTGCCTACAACCTGCTGCGCGGGGACGACCCGGGAGCCGCGTGCGCGCTGTTCGCCGACTCCGGCAAGCAGGCGTTCGCCCTCGCCCACGACGCCCCGGACTGCCCCGGCGCCGCGCGCGCCGTGCGCGCGCAGATCACCGAACCCGGGGCGTTCGCCAACCCCGACTTCGCGCACGACGCCGTGGAGGTCGCCGGGGACGAGGCCGCCGCCTACGCCTGCCGCATCCGGTCCACCGGCGGACCGCGGCTCGGCAGCTTCGGCCTGACCCGCCAGCCCGACGGCGGCTGGCTCATCTCGGCCTACGACATGAACGCCGCCGAATGCCGCTGAGATCCGGGCGGCCGACCCGCCGCGGGCTGAAACCCCCTGGAACGCGGAAGGGGCGGACCGGCCGAAGCCGATCCGCCCCCTACCGGGAAGGCCGAAGCCGATCGCTCAGGAGCGACCCGCCGGGTCCACCGGGATGCCGGGGCCCATCGTCGTGGTGAAGGTGACCTTCTTCAGGTACCGACCCTTCGAGGCCGACGGCTTCGCGCGCAGGATCTCGTCCAGCGCGGCGGTGTAGTTCTCCACCAGCTTGTCGGTGCCGAAGGACACCTTGCCGATGATGATGTGCAGGTTGGCCTGCTTGTCGACCCGGAAGTTGATCTTACCGCCCTTGATGTCCGCGACCGCCTTGCTGACGTTCGGGGTGACGGTGCCGGTCTTCGGGTTCGGCATCAGGCCGCGCGGGCCGAGGACCCGCGCGATCTTGCCGACCTTGGCCATCTGGTCCGGGGTGGCGATCGCCGCGTCGAAATCGAGCCAGCCGCCCTGGATGCGCTCGATCAGGTCGTCGGAGCCAACCGCGTCCGCGCCGGCTTCCTCGGCCTCGGCGGCCTTGTCACCAACGGCGAACACGATGACGCGGGCAGTCTTGCCGGTGCCGTGCGGCAGGTTCACGGTGCCGCGGACCATCTGGTCTGCCTTGCGGGGGTCGACGCCGAGCCGCATCGCGACCTCGACGGTGGCGTCGAGCTTCGCCTTCGAGGTCTTCTTCGCCAGGTCGGCGGCCTCGGAAGGCGTGTACAGCCGGGCGCGGTCGACGAGCTCCGCCGCCTGCTGGTAGGCCTTGCTGCGCTGTGCCATGTCTGTCCTATTCGAAAAGCGGATCAGGTGTGGTTGGTCGGGCTGCGCTGGAGCCCTCCCACTCGAGAGGAGCTCAGTCCTCGATGGTCAGGCCCATCGACCGGGCGGTGCCGGCGATGATCTTCGAGGCCTGGTCCATGTCGTTGGCGTTGAGGTCTTCCATCTTGGTCTGCGCGATCTCGCGGACCTGCTCCATGGTGACCTTGCCGACCTTGCTCTTGTGCGGCTCGCCGCTGCCCTTCTGCACGTTGGCAGCCTTCAGCAGCAGCTTCGCGGCCGGCGGGGTCTTGAGCTGGAAGGTGAACGAGCGGTCCTCGAACACGGAGATCTCGACCGGCACCACGTTGCCGCGCTGCGACTCGGTCGCGGCGTTGTAGGCCTTGCAGAACTCCATGATGTTGACGCCGTGCTGACCCAGCGCCGGACCGACCGGCGGAGCCGGGTTGGCCTGGCCGGCCTGGATCTGGAGCTTGATGATCCCGGCAAGCTTCTTCTTCTTGGGCGGCATGATTGCTTCCTGTGTTCTGGTAGACACCTTTCCCGCTCCGAGGGCGGAACGGGTTCGCCGGCGGCCCAGGTGGGCCACCGGCACCGCGCGCGGGTCCTGCCGGGTCCGCGCGCGGCCGACGCACTCCCCGTGGGGAGTCGGTCAGATCTTGGAAACCTGGCTGAAGGACAGCTCGACCGGGGTCTCGCGACCGAAGATCGACACCAGCACCTTGAGCTTCTGGGCGTCCGGGTTGACCTCGTTGATGGTCGCGGGAAGCGTCGCGAACGGGCCGTCCATCACCGTGACGGACTCGCCGACCTCGAAGTCCACCTCGACCGACGACGGCTTGGCGGCGGCGGGCTGCTGCGCGGCCTTCTTGCCCGGCTCCGGCTTGGCTTCCTTCTCGACCTGCGGCGCCAGGAACTTCAGCACGTCGTCGATGGTCAGCGGCGACGGCTTGGAGGTGGCGCCGACGAACCCGGTGACGCCCGGGGTGTTGCGCACCGCGCCCCAGGAGGCGTCGTTGAGCTCCATCCGGACCAGGATGTAGCCGGGCAGCACCTTGCGCTGCACCAGCTTGCGCTGGCCGTTCTTGATCTCGGTGACTTCCTCGGTCGGGACCTCGACCTGGAAGATGTAGTCCTCGACGTCCAGCGTCTGGGCGCGGGTCTCCAGGTTGGTCTTGACCTTGTTCTCGTACCCGGCGTAGGAGTGGATCACGTACCAGTCGCCGGGGGCGCGGCGCAGCGCGGCGCGCAGCTCCTCGACCGGGTCCGGCTCCTCCTCGCCCTCGGCCTCCGCCGCCTCGGCGTCGGAGTCCTCGGTCGTCGGGCCCTCGCCGATGGCCCGCTCCTCGGCACCCTGGTCCTCGGCTTCGCGGCCCTCGGTGCCCTGGTCCTCGGTGCCCTGTTCCTCGGCGGCGCGGTCCTCGGTGGTCCGGTCGTCGTCGGTGGCGCGGTCCTCGGTGGTCCGGTCGTCGTCGGTGGTGGATTCCGGAGCGGAGCCGGTGTCCTCGCCGGAGCCGGCGGCGTCCGCGGAACCAGCGGCGTCGACCGACCCCGCCGCGACCTGGTCGGCCCCGGCGTTCACCTGCTCATCGGTGAGGCCGTTCGGTTCCTGGCCCTCGTGGGAGGTCACAGTCGGTCTCGCTTCCTCTCGTGCGTTGCGTGCCTGGTTGGCATCCGCCGTCCCGCTCCTCGCGCGGGCCCGGAGGTGTTCAGCCGAACAGCCAGAGGACGCCCTTGGCGAGGCCCAGGTCCACAAGGGAGATGAACGCGACCATGACGCTGACGAACACCAGCACCACGAACGTGTAGGTCACCAGCGACTTGCGCGTCGGCCAGATGACCTTGCGCAGTTCGGCGACGACCTCGCGCAGGAAGCGCCCGATCTTCCGGAACGGCGAAACCCGACCCTGCCGGCCGTCCCGCGAAGGGGTCGGCCGACCCTTGGACTCTGTTGTGCGAGCCGAGCCCGACTCGCCGGATCGGCCCTTGCGGCCGACCGGGCGGGCGGAGGCGCGACGGTCGCGCCGCGCCGCGGCACCGGACGGGTCGGTCGCGCCATCACGCGCCTCGTCCCGCTCGTGGTCGCGGTCCTCGCTCACGCCCATCCTCCACTCACCGTCGCATCGACGCAGGGGTGACAGGACTTGAACCTGCAACCTGCGGTTTTGGAGACCGCTGCTCTGCCAATTGAGCTACACCCCTTTTGCGGCCCTGGAGCTCGACCGCAATGGCAAGGACACCCTAGACCATCCCCGGCATCCGGGGTTTGCACGGTCCGCGGGTATCCCAATTACCGAAGTCTACAGAAGCCCCCCGGGTACCCGGAACAGGCACCCCCACCACCCGCCGCGGGAACCGGCCGAGATCAACTCCACCGCAGGTCGCGGCAGTGATGAGCACCACGGCGCCCGCGGCGCCCGGACCGTCGCGCCGGTTCTGGGGCGACTCCGATCAACTTCACCCGGTCGGGCGCTGGTGGCGGCGGTGGTGGGCCGCGTCACCAGCTCGTTGTGCGCGCTCGACGTCTGCCAGGATTGCAGCCATGGCCGCACCTGACACCAACCAGACCAAGACGCGGGTCTCCGCCCGCATCGCCGGGATCAGCGAATCCGCGACGCTCGCCGTCGACGCCAAGGCCAAGGCCCTCAAGGCGGCCGGGCGCCCGGTGATCGGGTTCGGCGCGGGCGAGCCGGACTTCCCGACCCCGCAGCCGATCGTGGACGCCGCGATCGCCGCCTGCTCCGACCCGAAGAACCACCGCTACAGCCCGGCGGCCGGCCTGCCCGAACTGCGCGAGGCGATCGCCGCCAAGACCCTGCGCGACTCGGCCCACCAGGTCCAGCCCGATCAGGTGCTGGTCACCAACGGCGGCAAGCAGGCCGTCTACCAGGCGTTCCAGACCCTGCTGGACCCGGGCGACGAGGTGCTGCTGCCCGCCCCCTACTGGACCACCTACCCCGAGGCGATCGCCCTGCCCGGTGGTGTCCCGGTCGTGGTGACCGCTGACGAGTCCACCGGCTACCGGGTCTCCGTCGAGCAGTTGGAGGCCGCCCGCACCCCGCGGACCAAGGTCCTGCTGTTCAACTCGCCGTCCAACCCCACCGGCGCGGTGTACCCGCCGGAGCAGGTCGAGGCCATCGGCCGCTGGGCCGTCGAGCACGGCATCTGGGTGATCACCGACGAGATCTACGAGCACCTCGTCTACGGCGAGGCCCGGAACGTCTCGATGCCCGCCGTGGTGCCGGAGCTGGCCGACACCTGCGTGGTGCTCAACGGCGTCGCCAAGACCTACGCGATGACCGGCTGGCGGGTCGGCTGGATGATCGGCCCGACCGACGTCGTCAAGGCCGCGACCAACCTCCAGTCGCACCTGTCGTCGAACGTCACCAACGTCGCCCAGCGCGCGGCGCTGGAGGCGGTCAGCGGCTCCCTGGAGGCGGTGCGCGAGATGCGCGACGCCTTCGACCGGCGCCGCCGCACCATCGTCGACCTGCTCTCGGACATCCCCGGCGTGAGCTGCCCGGAGCCGGAGGGCGCGTTCTACGCGTACCCCTCGGTGAAGGGGCTGCTGGGCAAGGAGATCCGCGGCGTCCGGCCGCAGACCAGCGTCGAGCTGGCCGAGCTGGTGCTGGAGCAGGCCGAGGTCGCCGTCGTCCCGGGCGAGGCCTTCGGCACCCCCGGCTACTTCCGGATGTCCTACGCCCTCGGCGACGAGGACCTGGCGACCGGCGTCCGCCGGATGGGCGAGCTGCTGCGCGAGGCGAAGTAACCGCACCCGGCAGGAGGCCCGCCCGTCGTCCGCGACGGGCGGGCCTTCGTGCACCCCCACCTCACCCGTCCAGGTGAGCAGGGGCCAGGTGAGGGGCACCCTGTACCCCGTGACTTGGTACAGGGTGCCCCTCACTCATCACACTTCCGAGTGAGATTCGGCCGGGTGAGATTCGGCGAGGCGGACCAGGGCGTTGGCCCCGCCCAGGACGCCCTGGCCGGCGCTGCGGGCGGTGATGGTGATCTTCGCCGTGCCGTCCTCGTTGATCGCGGCGACCTTGCCGCCCAGCTCCACGGTCGCGCCGACGCCGTCGTCGGCCACCACGACGGGGCGGGTGAAGCGCACCGAGAACCGCAGCACGTCCGCGGGATCACCGGTCCACTCCGACACCAGGCGCCCGGCCAGCGCCATCGTGAACATGCCGTGCGCGATCACGCCGGGCAGCCCGACCTCGGTCGCGAACCGCTCGTTCCAGTGGATCGGGTTGAAGTCCCCCGAGGCCCCCGCGTACCGGACCAGGTCCTCGCGGGTCACCGGCACCTCCAGCGGCGGCAACTGGTCGCCCACCGCGATCTCGGCCCTGCGCAGCGTCATGCGGCATCCCCTTCCGCTCCCCGGACCACCAGCAGCGAGGTGGCCGTGCACACCGGCGCCCCGGCCTCGGTGGCGATCTCCGCGCGGACGGTGAGGAAGTCGTTGCCCGCGCGCTCCTTGACGTCGTCCACCGCCACGGCCGTGACCAGCCGGTCCCCGGCGACGATCGGCCGGTGGTGGGTGAACTCCTGCTGCCCGTGGACCATCCGGGCGTAGTCGAGGCCGAGCTGCGGGTCGTGCACCAGGACGTCGTGCGCGCGCATCGACAGCAGCACCGCGAAGGTCGGCGGGGCGATCACGTCCGGGTGACCGGCGGCCTGCGCGGCCGCCGCGTCGCGGTGCACCGGCGAATCGGCGCCGATCGCCTCGGCGAACTCGCGGATCTTCTCCCGGCCCACCTCGTAGGTCTCGCCGGGTGGGTACTGACGTCCGATGAATGACTGGTCGAGCGGCACCACCGCAGGTTACCGGGGCGGTGGCGGGCGAACTCGCCCCGGACGTGAAAAACCCGCCCCGGCCGGTGCCGGAGCGGGTCCCTGCGAAGACGATCAGGAGATCAGCGGGTCTCCTTGTGCTTGCGGTGCGTGCCGCAGGTCGAGCAGAACTTCTTCATCTCCAACCGGTCCGGGTTGTTGCGCCGGTTCTTGTTGGTGATGTAGTTGCGGTTCTTGCACTCCTCGCACGCCAGCGTGATCTTGGGGCGGACATCGGTGGCGGCCACGGGCGTGCCCTTCCTCTCGCGGTTCGTCGACGGCACCACTCAGGTGCGCGGACCTTCCATTGTAGCGGTGGCCGGACTTGAACCGGCGACACAGCGATTATGAGCCGCTTGCTCTACCGACTGAGCTACACCGCCATACCTGGGCCTCCACGTGCCGAGCACCCGGTGCTGGCCAGGATATCCCATGCGAAACAGCCACAGCACCCAGGTTCCCGAGCACCGCGGCTGTTCTCCGAGCCCCAATACGGAATCGAACCGTAGACCTTCTCCTTACCATGGAGACGCTCTGCCGACTGAGCTATTGGGGCGTGCCCTCTTCTTGCGGAGCGATTAGAACTCTACACACCCTCCCCGAGCCCCTCCACACCGGGGGGTCCCCAACGGATCAACGCAGGTCAGATCGCGTTTCCGGGCCGCGGGGCGGCCAGCTCAGTGCAGCAGTGTGAGCACGGTCTCCGAACGGGTGCCGCGGACCTTCTTGGTGCGGGCCCGCAGCCAGGCCTCCAGCCGCTCCTCGGACAGCGGCCGGGAAATCAGGTAGCCCTGCGCGACGTCGCAGCCCATGGCGACGAGCTGCTCCCGCGCGGCGTCGTCCTCCACGCCCTCGGCGACCACCACGAGGTCCAGCGAGTGCCCCAGCTCGACGATGGTGCGCACCACCGCCATGTCGCCCAGCGCGGTGCCCATGCCCAGCACGAAGCTCTTGTCGATCTTCACCTCGTCCACCGGGAGCTGCCGCAGGTAGGCCAGCGAGGAGTACCCGGTGCCGAAGTCGTCCACCGCGAGCACCACGCCCATCGCGTGCAGCCGGCGCAGCACCGGCAGCGCGCGCTCCGGATCGGCCATCACGCTGGACTCGGTGAGCTCGAAGGTCAGCAGCTCCGGAGCGATGTCGTGCCGGCGCAGCGCCTCGGCCACCCGGTCCGGGAACGCCTCGTCGGCGAGGTTGCGCACCGAGAGGTTCACCGCGACCGACATCCGCAGCCCCCGGTCCAGCCACTCCCGGATCTTGACCAGCGAGCGCTCCAGCACGAACGAGGTGAGCGCGTCGACCAGCCCGGTGGCCTCCACCACCGGCACGAACTCGTCCGGGTCCAGCCGCCCGTACTCGGGGTGCGACCAGCGGACCAGCGCCTCGGCCCCGACGACCTGGCGGCCCGGCAGCGCCACCTTCGGCTGGTAGTGCACCTCGACCTGACCGCTGTCCAGCGCCTGCCGGAACTGGGTGACGAGCTGGAACCGCCGGAGGAACACCTGCCCCATCGCCGGGGCGTAGCCGCGCACCCCGTCCTCGCCGTTGCGCGCCGCGCGCACCGCCACGTCGGCGTGCTGGAGCAGCACGTCCACGTCGTTCTCCGGCTCGCCCACCGCGGGCGCCGACGAGGAGTAGCCGGCCACGCCCGCGGCCTCCACCACGATCCGGTCCAGCGGGTACGGCGCGGCGATCACCGCGCGCAGGTGCTGGGCCACCTCGTGCGCCTGCTCCTCGGTGCGGTCCGGCAGCAGCACCGCGAAGGAGCTCGCCTCCAGCCGCGCCAGCGGGGCCTGGCCGACCTCCTCGCGCATCCGCCGCCCCGCCGCGGCGATCATCCGGTCGCTCCAGGTGTGGCCGAGCGCCTCGCTGACCGTGGTGAGCACGTCCAGGTCGACCCGCAGCACCACCGCCACCCGCCCGGCGCGCAGCTCCTCGGCGGCCCGCTCCCGGAACCCGGTCCGGTTGAGCAGACCGGTCAGCGGGTCGTGGTAGGCGTCGTGGCGCAGCCTGCCGAGCAGCCTGCGGTTGTCCATCGCGGTCGCCAGGTGGCTGGCCAGGGTGTGCAGCAGGCGCACGTCGGCGCGGCCGAACCCGCGCCACCGGCTGACCCGGTCGTGCACCTCCACCGCGCCGAGCAGTTGGCTCGCCCCGCGCAGCGGCACCGCCAGCGCCTCGTAGGCCCCGCGCAGCCGCAGCGCGCGCCGGACCTCCTCCGGGGAATCCAGGGTCCGGAACGAGCGCACGTGGCTGCCCGGGAGCTGGAGCAGCGGATCGTCGCGCAGCGCGGCCGGGGCGGCCTCCTCGGCCTCGGCTGGCAACGGCTCCCCCGCCACCAGGGTGCTCACGTCGGCGGCCGGATCGAGGCGCAGCCGCAGCACCACCCGCGTCGCGTTGAGCTGCTCCCGGATCCGCTCGGCCACCGGTTCCCACTCGGCCACCGGCGAGGTCTGCTCGTCCGGATCGGCCGCGCCGTGGCCGGGGCTCTGCCCGGACCGCGCCACGCTGAGGCTCACGTCGCTGAGCGCTTCGAGGTCGCGCTGCTCGCGCAGCAGCCCCGAGTACGCCCGGTACAGCCCGATCACCGCCGCGGCGACCAGGCCCACCAGCAGCCAGCCCCACGGCGTCGTGCTCGCGACCTCGAAGCCGACCAGGCCGACCGAGGTGTTGAGCAGCCCGACGGCCAGCGTCCGCACCGCCAGCCGACCGCCCGCCGAGACCCGCATCGCCCCGCCCAGCACCAGCAGCGCCGCCAAGGCGAACCCGCAGCTCAGCAGGGACGAGGTCAGGGTGCCGACGACCGGGCCGAACCAGACCGGGGCGATCCCGGCCAGCGCCGCGTTGACCGCGTGCGCCACCGCGAAGGGCACCGCGATCTCCAGGCACATCACGCCCGCGTTGTAGAGGACGTGGCTGGCCGCGCGGCGGCCCACCTGGGCGCCGAGCCCGGCCAGCAGGTTCGCCGCGAGCACCACCTCGAACGGCGCGGTGAGCAGCCCGAGGATCAGCGGGATCTCGGTGAACGAGATCGTCCAGCCGACCCGCCGCACGTCGACGTCGATGGTGAGCTGCTCGGCGAGCAGGAAGCCCATCGCCAGCAGCGGGCCGATGAACAGCAGGTCGGTGCTGTAGTGGAACGGCACCAGCGCCGAGGTCGCGCCGCTGGCCAGCAGCCCGGCGACGAGCACGATCAGCGAGAAGGCGGTGAACCGGCGGCGGCGCACCGGATCGACTTCGGCGCGCACCGGTGGGCGCGGGCCCTGGGACTCGAGGGAGCGGTGACGCTCGATCATCCACGCTCCTCCTCGCGGCACGCCGGATCGCCGCCGCTGATCGTGACGCACCGCCGCACGGCTTGGCCAGGGGCGAATGGTGACCGTCGCACCCGCGGCACCCGGTCCGGCCCGCCCGCGACCGCCGATCAGGCCCATCCCACGGGCGTGACCTGCCACTTCGGCCCGCGGCGCGGTGAGCCGCAGCAGGGCTGGTGGTCGGCGCCGCGAGCGGTGGACTGTGTGAGCATCACCGCAGCAACCGATTTCCCCGCTCACGGTACGAGCGCGGTCCGACACGCGTGGTCACTGGATCGCGAACTCGTCCAGGAAGTCCCGCACCGCGCGGTCCAGGTCGGCCAGCCCGGACTCCTCCACCGGGAAGTGCCCGGTCCCGCTGAGCGTGGCGAACCGGGTCGGCGCGGCGATCCGGTCGAAGAACTCCCGCGAGGGGCGCAGCGGCGTCCACCGGTCGTCGTCCGGGTGGGCCAGCAGCAGCGGCGGGCCGCCGAAGTCCTCCGGGGCGACGGTGGGCGGCGCGGCCAGGCAGCTCCGCAGGAACCCCAGCGAGATCCAGTTCCCGCCGCCGAGCGGATCGTTCCACACCAGGTTCGCGAACTGGGCGTGGTTGGCCACCGCGGCGATGTTGGCCAGCAGGTGCACCGGCAGCCGGGGCGCCCGCAGCGGCGGCGGCAGCACGCTCAGCACCCCGGCCCAGTGGGCCAGCTCCGGGCGGGTGGCCAGCCGCCGCCGGACCGCGGCGAGCCGGGGATCGGCCAGGCAGGTGACGATCACCGCGGCCACGTCGTCCCCGGCGCGCGCCGCGACGTCGTAGGCCAGGCGGCCCCCCGCGCTGAGCCCGAGCAGCACCACCGGCCGTCCCCGGGCGCGTTCGGCGGCGACCAGGTCCACCACGCAGTCCACCCACGTCCGGTAGGTGACGCCGCGCCGACCGGTGTCGGTGAGGCCGAAGCCGGGTAGGTCGGGAGCGACGAACTCCAGATCCGAGGTGCCGGGCAGGCGGCCGAAGGGGGCCAGCATCCGGCCGTAGGTGCCGACGCCGTGCAGGGCGATCAGCGTCGCCGGGGCGTCGGGCCGGGGCAACCGGTCGAGGTGCACCGACATCCCGCGCCAGGACCACCACTGCTCGACCGGCGCGTTGCCGTCGGTGGTGCGCAGCGCACCGGGGAAGAAGTCCTGGTAGTGACGCCAATGCCGCTGGTCGCGGTAGCCGGGGCCGACAGCGGCGGCGGCCCCTGGGGTGGAGGGAGCGCTCGAAGGCACAACCCGAACATACGTAGCGGAGGTGGCGGTGCGCATCAGCCAGGCGCAGGCACGTGACCGGTTCGGGGCAGCGCGGGTCGCCCGGTTGGCCACCGCCGACGCCGCCGGGGCCCCGCACCTGGTGCCGGTGGTGTTCGCGGTCCTCGGCGACGAGGTGGGCATCGCGGTGGACCACAAGCCGAAGCGGAGCACCGCGCTCAAGCGGCTGCGCAACGTCGAGGAGAACCCGGCGGTGTCGCTGCTCGCCGACCACTACGAGGACGACTGGTCGCGGCTGTGGTGGGTGCGCGCCGACGGGATCGGCGCCGTGCGCGCCGCCGCCGACCGACCGGACCTCATCGACGCGCTGGTCGCGAAGTACCCGCAGTACCGGCAGCGGCGCCCGGACAGCGGGCTGCTGGTGGTCGACGTGCGCACCTGGCGGGGCTGGGCCGCGGCATAGCC
Source organism: Saccharopolyspora cebuensis (assembly GCF_039542665.1). NCBI lineage: Bacteria > Bacillati > Actinomycetota > Actinomycetes > Pseudonocardiales > Pseudonocardiaceae > Saccharopolyspora > Saccharopolyspora cebuensis. Next base: position 311,360 of record NZ_BAABII010000003.1, on the reverse strand, counting down.
CTCAGCGGTGCCGCCGCAGCCGGACCACCCCGGTGTCCAGGTCCAGCCGACCGCCCGCCGACTCGCGCTCGTCCTCCTTGACCACCTCGACCCAGGCCAGGTGCTCCTGCTGGTGCCGGGCCGCCGCGGTGAACAGGCCCTCGACGCCCAGCGCGGTGGCGCCACCGCCCCGGTGCTCCCGCGCCACGGCGGCCTGGTGGGCGGCGCGCAGCGCGCGACGGCGGGCGGCGCGGGCGGGGCGGTCAATGGCCATGCCACCCAGGCTAGCCGGAGTTTTCCGTGTTGGGCTCGCCTTGCGTGGCGGTGCAAGTGGCGGAACCTCAGCGGCCTTCTCGCTCCGGGCGCCCTTCCTCATGTACCAACCACGTACACGGCGTCAGGGCGTCCTCGCGAGAAGACCGCTGAGAACCCGCGGCGGTGCAAGTTGCTCAGGTGGGGCAAGGCGGAAGCGGCTTCGCCGCTTGCCTGACGGTGGTTGCGGGGGTTCCGCCACCGGCACCGCGCGCCAAGAAGACCACCACACCTCTTAGAGTCGCGCCGGTGACTGAGAGTTGGCCTACCTCCGAGCTGAGGGCGTTGTCCGCCGCGTTGGACGTCGTGGCGGAGCATGCCGGGCTCAACCACCGCTACCGGAAGCTGATCGACGCGTCCCGGGCGGAGCTGGGCGCCGAACGCGTCCGGACCACGCAGGCCCGCGGCATCGCCAAGCGGCTGCTCGTGCTGGTCAAGGCCGCCGGTCCGGACTTCGCGGGCGAGCTGCCCGCCGACGCGGCGCGCGACCTGCGCGCCGGGCTGGACCAGGCCGACGTGCTGGTCCACGACACCCCGCCGCAATCACCCGGGCCGTGATCGCCCGGGCCGTGATCGTCCGGACTGGGCAAGTCGCCCGATTCGGCGCATAGTGATCAGGTGGTCGCGGACCTGGAACTGCTCGTCACCCCCGCCGATCCCCCGGCCGGGCACACGGCGATCGAGATCCTGCTGGGCGGGCTCATCGTCGGCGACGTCGACCTGCTGATGTGCGACCCGTGCCGGCTGGCCGTCGTCGACCACATCCGGATCGACCCGCGCTGCCGCCGCCGCGGCCTGGCCACCCGCGCGCTGGACGCCGTGCTGGCGACCTGGCCGGAGCACCGGTGGAGCACCGCGCCGATCGACGACACGCCGGAGGCGATGGCGTTCTGGCGCTCGCTGGACTGGCCGGGACCGCTCGGCCGCCCCGACGGGTGCGCCCACCTCGGCGGCGCGGAACCGGGACGGCCGGGCTCGGCGGACTGGCCCTGAACCTCGTCAACTCGTCCGGGTAATTCCCGGGCGCCGCCCCGGCGACTACATTGTTCCGCCCGCGCGGAAATCCGGGAATCCGCGAATTCTCGACCTCTCCGAAATTGCCTCACCCGGCTGGAGCGCCGGGTGAAAAATGGTACGACGTCAGCCCCCACCCGCTAATTTCCCCCCTTCGGGGAAATAGACGGGGATGTTCCGCGGCGGCATAGTGGATCTCGGCCGGGCGGAATTCGACCCCGTCGGGTCGGCGCTCGTGCGACCGGTGCTGGTCCGGCCGCACGGCGACGGAACCCCCGGCCTCGGCAATCGCCCCGAATCGGAAAGGAGCCCCTGTGGCCCGCCTGAATCGCAAGATCGCGTCCGTCCTCGGCACCGCGCTGGTGACCGCCGGACTGTTCACGATCGCCCCCGCCGGAGTCGCGTCGACGGAATCCACCACGCCGCGGATCAACACGGTCCCGTGCAACAGCAACGATTTCCTGCGGGTCACCTGGCACCGCGGGAATCGCGCGCACACGACCTGCTTCGCCAACGCCGGGGAATACTCGTTCCCCGCCGACAGCTGGCTCGACAATTTCTCGACGGGGAACAACCGCGTGCAGTACAAGGCGGACGGCAGGTGGCAGCCCAACAACCCGGTCGGGAAGTACACCTACTTCCACTTCCCGAACCACCCCGGCGGGGTGAACCTCCAGGCCATCAGGATCCGGTAGGCGAGCAGGCGGCGCGGGACCGCTCCCGCGCCGGGCAGCACGAGGGCGGCCCCGGGACCAGCGCAGGTCTCGGGGCCGCCCGGCTGCGGGGCCGGGCCCTCACCGCTGCCGCGGGAGCTGGGTCCGCTCCCCGAGCAGGGCGCGGAGGTCGTCGTCGGGCAGCGGGTGGGAGAACAGGAACCCCTGGTACGCGTCGATGCCCAGCGCGATGAGCAGGCGGAACTGGGTGGTGGTCTCCACGCCTTCGGCCACGCAGCCGAGTCCGGCGGCGTGGGCCATGTCCACGGTCGAGCGCACGATGGCGCGGTCGAATTCGTGGTCCTCGATGCCGGCGGCGAACTGGCGGTCGAGCTTGATGCTGCCGATCGGGAGGTCCTTGAGGCGGCCCAGGGACGAGTAGCCGGTGCCGAAGTCGTCCACGGCGAAGGACACGCCCTGGTCGATCAGCCCCTGCATGGCGTCCCGGGTGGCCTCGGACGGGTCGAGCAGGGACATCTCGGTGATCTCCAGGACCAGCCGGTGCGGTTCGACGCCGGAGCGGGCGAGGGTGTCGCCGAGGCCGGTGAGGAAGTCGCAGTCGCTGGCGGTCTGGTTGGTGAGGTTGACCCACACCTGCACCGGGCCCGCCGGGGTCGCGGGCCAGCCGGCCGCGTCCTGCAGGGCTCGGCGCACGATCCACCGGTCGAGGTCGTGGAGCAGGCCGGCTTGTTCGGCGGTGGGCAGGACGACCGCCGGGGACAGCATCCCCCGCTCCGGATGCGGCCAGCGCACCAGGGCTTCGACCGCGACGGGGACGCGGTCGCCGTCGACGATCGGCTGGTAGTGCAGTTCGAGGGCGTCGTCCCGCAGCGCCCGGGTCAGGTCGCCTTCGGCCTGCACCTGCCCGCTGACGTGGGCGAGCATGTCCTCCTCGGCCAGCTTCAACTGGCCGGGGCCCTGGCGCTTGGCGGTGAACATGGCCGTATCGGCGTACCGCAGCAGGTCCTCACCGCTGACGGGCTCCGCCGGTACCTTCGCCGCGCCCACGGAGGCGGAGACGCGGATGGAGTGCCCCCGCACGGCCACGGTCATCCGCAGGATGCCGGACACGCGTTCGGCCAAGGACTGCAACCCGCCGACGCGCCCGAGCTCGGTGCAGATGATCAGGAACTCGTCACCGGACAGGCGCGCGACGGTGCAGCCCGGCAGTTCGGTCTGGCGCAGGCGCTGCGCCACCTGCACGATCAGCTCGTCACCGGCGGCGTGGCCCAGGGAGTCGTTGACCCGCTTGAAGTTGTCGATGTCCGCGAACAGCACCGCCGTGTCCTCGGTGGGGCGTCGCAGCAGTTCCTCGACGCCGCGCCGGTTGGGCAGCCCGGTCAGCACGTCGTGGGTAGCCTGGTGCTGCAACGACGCGGCCTGGTGCGAGCGCGCGGTGACGTCCTGGAAGCTCACCAACCAGAACCGCTCGTCCCCGTCCTGCGGGGAGGCGGCGTAGCGCACCTCGCAGATCACCGGCTCGCCGTCATGGCGCACCAGCGTGCGCTGGCGGACCCCCGACGGCCCGGCGGTGCCGTGCTCGCGGCCTGCTTCGGTGCTGACGCCCGCCCCGCGATCGCGGGGATGCAGCAGCTCGACGCCCCGCATGCCCAGGAGCTGCGCGTGCGCGTATCCGGTCAGCCGCCCCAGCGCCTCGTTGGCGTCCCGGACCCGGTCGTCCTCGTCGAACAGCGCCACCCCGACGGGGGCGAGGCTGAGCAGCTCGGAGAACCGCTGCCGCCCCGTTTCGATCGCCTCACCCAACCGGGCGGCGTTGCTGGCGCTGGAGAACGCCACCGCGGCGTGCGCGGCGAAGACCAGACCCACGTGCTCGGAGCGCTCGGTGAACGCGTTGGGGCGGGACGAGTAGAAGTTCAGCGCACCGAGGTTGTCCGACTCGGTGAACAACAAGAACCCCATCATGCTGCCGATGCCCAGCTCGCGCGCCTGCGGGGTGTAGCGCGGCCACCGATCGCTGTGGACGCCGAGATCGGCGATCCGGTACACCGCCCGCCGATCGTGCAGGGCGTCGAAGCACGGCCCCTCGCCCAGCTCACCTTGGAGCAGGTCCGACCGCCGGGCCAGCTCGCTGGTCGCGGCCAGGGTCCGCACGCCCTGCTGCTGGGGCACCGCCATGATCCCGGCGTGCTCGCACCCGTCGACGATGCGCACCGCGTGCTGCACGATCCGGTCCAGGGTCCGCTGCACGGAACCCTGCGCGAGCAGGTCGCGGGCCATGTCGCCCAGCGCCTCGGTCAGCTCGTCCAGCCCTTCGCTCCCCGTCATCCTCACTGGCTTCCCAGCGCAATGACCAGGCGAAACTGCGAACCGCCGAAGGGGGTGCCGACGGCTCCGCGCGCCAGCGGCGCGATCGCGTTGTGGGGGACCTGCCAAGTCCATCCGCGATGCTCCCCAGCAGCCTTTCCACTGCCTTCGCCGTGCTCTACACCACGACGTTCTTCGTCAACATGGGCTCCAGGGATGTACCTGCAACAGGTGATTTAGCCGTGACCTACGTGTGATGCAGGGGCGGCACGGTTGATCAGCTCGCTCGGGCCGCGTTGCATTCCGGGTACGGCCGCCGACCAGCGGCGGCACAACGGAGGAGGAACATCGTGGACACGAACTACACCGCGCCCCAGCTGACCGAAGTCGGCGAGTTCGGCACCGACACCCACGGCGACATCTATGGGGGTTTCTGGGACGCAGTGGTCTACTTCGCCTGAGCCGCCGGTCTCGTCGGCGTGCTCTCGCTGGAACTGCGGAGACAGCGGGAGCACGCCGGGATCACCGACTGCGGGAACCTCCTGCGGCCCTACTGCGTTCGTCGATGCAGGCGCAGCAGCTCAGGAACTCATCAGCCGTAAGCAGAGCGCGCCATTCCCACAGCGGATGCGGGTGATGCGGGCGACGACCTCACCGGGCAGACGGTAGAGGGTGTTCTCGCCGTCCCGGATCAGCTCGGCCGCCCCCGTGGTCCAGCTCGACATGTTCGCAGGCCTGCCCGAGCACTTCCACCGTCGCGACCCTCATGCCGTGGCCACCGCCGACTCGATCCGGCCGCGCAGCCCGGTGCCCTCGCCGACATCCTGGTCCGCGCGTTGCGCGAGCTGTCCTCGCGGACATTTCAGCAAACGCACGAATGTGGCACGGATGACCGCCAACGGCCGTAGCCAGCCGGACCGCAAGAGAACGGCCCCTCGGCCTGTCTGTGCAGGTCGAGGGGCCGTCGTGGGTGCGTGCCGGGTAGAGGATTCGAACCTCTGAAGGCAATGCCGGCTGATTTACAGTCAGCTCCCTTTGGCCGCTCGGGCAACCCGGCGCGGGTGCTCACCAGCTCCCGCTGGCGTGCACTTGAAAGCATACATACCCGCGTCCGCCCCTTGCGCAGCGGGGGTGAGCGGTAGCGTGGTCGTCGACGACGCTGCTGAGTACAACGGAGGTAGGCAAGGTGGCCAACCCGTCCTTCGACGTGGTGAGCAAGGTGGACCGCCAGGAAGTCGACAACGCGCTGAACCAGGCGGCCAAGGAACTGGCCAACCGGTTCGACTTCCGCGGCACCGGGACGAAGATCGAGTGGTCCGGCGACGAGGCGGTCATGCTGGAGTCGGAGACCGAGAAGCGGTTGGAGGCCGCCATCGACGTCTTCAAGGAGAAGCTGATCAAGCGCGGCGTCTCGCTGAAGGCGCTCGACATGGGCGAGCCGGCCAGCTCCGGGAAGGTCTACCGGGTCACCGGCAAGCTCGTGCAGGGCATCTCGCAGGAGGTCGCGAAGAAGATCTCCAAGAAGATCCGCGACGAGGGCCCCAAGGGCGTCCAGGCGCAGATCCAGGGCGAGTCGCTGCGCGTGTCCGGCAAGAAGAAGGACGACCTGCAGGAGATCATCCAGCTCCTGAAGTCGGCGGACTTCGAGGTGCCGCTGCAGTTCGAGAACTACCGGTAAGGACGCCGGTGAAGGGGATCGTGCTGGCCGGGGGCAACGGGACGCGCCTGCACCCGTTGACCCAGGCCGTCTCCAAGCAGCTCTTACCGGTCTACGACAAGCCGATGATCTACTACCCGCTGTCGGTGCTCATGCTCTCCGGCATCCGGGACGTCCTGCTCATCTCCACCCCGGCGGACCTGCCCCTGTTCCAGCGGCTGCTGGGCGACGGCTCGCGGTTCGGCATCCGGATCGACTACGCCGTGCAGGACGAGCCGCGCGGGCTGGCCGAGGCCTTCGTGATCGGCGCGGACTTCATCGGTGACGACCCGGTGGCCCTCGTGCTGGGCGACAACATCTTCTACGGCCAGGGCTTCTCCCGCGTCCTGCGGAACAGCGCGCGGGAGCTGCACGGCTGCACGCTGTTCGGCTACCCGGTGCGGGATCCCGAGCGCTACGGCGTCGGCGAGGTCGACGACGAGGGCAACCTGCTGTCCATCGTCGAGAAGCCGCAACGCCCCGCCTCGAACACGGCCATCACCGGGCTGTACTTCTACGACAACGACGTGGTCGACATCGCCAAGGGGCTGACCCCCTCGGCCCGCGGCGAGCTGGAGATCACCGACATCAACCTCACCTACCTCGAACGCGGTCGTGCCCGGCTGACCCCGCTCGGCCGCGGCTTCGCGTGGCTGGACACCGGCACGCACGACTCGCTGGTGGAGGCGTCGCAGTTCGTGCAGGTCCTGGAGCACCGGCAAGGGGTCCGGATCGCGTGCCTGGAGGAGATAGCGCTGCAGATGGGCTACATCTCCCCCGACGAGTGCTTCGCGCTGGGCGCGGACCTGGCCAAGTCCGGCTACGGCCAGTACGTCATGGAGGTAGCCCGCAACGCCGGAGCGCAGGGCTGACCACCCACGCCCGCTCACGCCCACGCAGAACGGAACCACCGTCAGGCAAGCGGCGAAAGCCGCTTCCGCCTTGCCCCACCCTCGCCACTGGCACCGCCGCGGGTTCTCAGCGGCCTTCTCGCGAGGACGCCCTGACGCTGTGTACGCGCTTGTACATGAGGAAGGGCGCCCGGAGCGAGAAGGCCGCTGAGGTTCCGCCACCCGCACCGCCACTCAACCCGACCACCACACCTTCCCGACGAGAAGGCCGCTGAGGTTCCGCCACCGGCACCGCCACGCAAAAAGACCACTCACAACGGCGGCAACCGGCGGCCTGCCATTCCTTCTAGTTTGGCCACCCGCTCCTCGATCGGCGGGTGGGTGGAGAACAGCTTCGCCATCCGCTCGCCGGGGCGGAACGGGTTGGCGATCATCAGGTGGGACTGGGACACCACCTTCGGCTCCGGGGCCAGCGGCGCCTCCCGGGTGCCGCGCTCCAGCTTGCGCAGCGCGGAGGCCAGCGCCAGCGGGTCGCCGGTGAGCTCCGCGCCCGAAGCGTCGGCCTGGTACTCGCGGGACCGGCTGACGGCCATCTGCACCACCCCGGCCGCGATCGGCCCGAGCAGCGCCACCAGCAGCATCGCCAGCGGGTTCGGCCGGTTCTCGCCGTTGCCCCCGGCCATCCCGAACAACATGCCGAAGTTGGCCAGGAAGGTGACCACGCTGGCCAGCGCACCGGCCACGCTGGAGATCAGAATGTCCCGGTTGTAGACGTGCGAGAGCTCGTGGCCCAGCACCGCCCGCAGCTCCCGCTCGTCGAGCAGCTCCAGGATGCCCGCCGTGCAGCACACCGCCGCGTTCCTCGGGTTGCGGCCGGTGGCGAAGGCGTTCGGCGCCCGCGTCGGGCTGATGTGGAGGGCGGGCATCGGCTGCCGGGCCGAGGTGGCCAGCTCGCGCACGATCCGGTACATCCGGGGCTGCTCGGCTTCGGAGACGGGACGGGCGTGCATCGCCTTGAGCGCGAGCTTCGCCGAGTTGAAGTAGGCGTAGCCGTTCATGCCCAGCGCCACCACGAGCGCGATGACCAGGCCGGCCCGCCCGAACAGCGCCCCGACCAGCAGCACCAGCGCGCTCATGCCGCCGAGCAGCAGAGCGGTCTTCAACCCGTTGGAACGACCGTGCACATCAGCCTCCGCATCACACTCTCGTCCGGCACGCGGGGAGGCCACACCCCGACACGTCGACGGTCACCCGGAAAACGACTCCGGGCGAATCGGAGTTCCGGTGACGCGGTGTGCCGTTCGCTACCCCGTCGTGGGCACCACGTCGCCGATCGGATGATCGAGGTCTCTAGCATCTACGCGCGAGTAGTGAATCAACGATCTTGTCCGCGCACGCGGCGGGCAAGCGGAAGGGATTCGGATGATCTTCGCCAAGCTGCGTCGACGTCGTTCGACCGGCGAGGGCACGCACCGGCCGGAGCGCAACGGCTCCGGCGCGTTCCTCCCTCCGACACCGCTGGACAGCGGCGTGCTGAGCTGCCAGGTCCACGACGAACGGGGCACCCTCGTCCCGGGCGCCACCGTCACGGTGGTGGACCGCTTCAACAAGGAGATCGCACAAGGCGACACCGACACCTACGGCTACTTCGTCGCGGCGCTGCCGCCCGGGACCCACAAGGTCTCGGTCGTCGCGGGCGGTTACCGCCGCTTCAGCACCCGCACCGAGGTGCGGGTCAACCAGCACACCTCGATCGGCGGCGTCGAGCTCAAGGCAGACGACTCGCTGGAGCTCCCGCAGCCCGGCGTCTACCGCTTCGACCCGTACCACACCGAGATCCGGTTCGTGGCCCAGCACGTCGGCATGTCCAAGATCCACGGGATGTTCAAGAACTTCGACGGGCTGATCCACGTCGCGCCGAACTTCGCCGACTCCCGGGTCGAGGTGGTGATCGAGGCCGCGAGCGTCGACACCGGCGTCGAGATGCGGGACACGCACCTGCGCTCGGCGGACTTCTTCGACGTCGAGAACTACCCGAAGCTGTACTTCCGCAGCGAACGGCTCACCCAGCTCCGCGGTGACCGCTGGACGATCAGCGGGAACCTCACGCTGCGCGGGCACAGCACCAACGTGCAGCTCGACACCACCTACCTGGGCCAGCGCAAGTGGCAGGGCCCGGGCTTCGACGGCGACCTGCGGGTGGCGGCGCTGGCCACCACGACGCTGCGCCGCGAGGACTACTCGGTGAACTGGCAGGCGACGCTCGCCAAGGGCATCGCCGTGGTCGGACCGACCATCGACATCCAGTTGGGCGTGCAGGCGGTCCACGAAGGCTGATCGGTGCGGTGGGGCGTCCGGGCACGGCGCCCCACCTGCTGCGCCCCCACCTGCTGCGCCGTCAGTGCAGTTCCAGCGTGCAGCACTTCGGTCCGCCGCCGGATTTGCGCAGTTCCGAGATGTCCACCGGGATCGGCCGGTAGCCGAGGTCGGTCAGCCGGGTCACCAGCCCCGACGCTTCCGCGGGCAGCACCACGTTGAGCCCGTCGGACACCCCGTTGAGCCCGAGGCAGGACGCGTCCGCCTCGGTGGCCAGCACCGCGTCCGGGAACATCCGCCGCAGCACCCGCCGCGAACCCGGCGAGAACGCGTCCGGGAAGTACGCGATCCGCGCCCCCGGACCCCGTTCCAGCACGAACAGCGCCGTGTCCAGGTGGTAGTAGCGCGGATCGGTCAGCGTCAGCGACACCACCGGCACCCCGAGCACCTCCTGCGCCTCGGCGTGCGCCGCCGGGTCGGTGCGGAAGCCGGTCCCGGCCAGCAGCACCTCGCCGGTCCACGCGAAGTCCCCCTCCGCCTCGTTGGTCCGCGAGGCCATCACCAGCTCCCGGTGGCCGCGGGCGGCGAACCAGCGGCGGAAGTGCTCGGCCTCCGCGGCCCGCTGCGGCGCCCGGAACCGGGCGCCGAGCACCGTCCCGCCCAGCACCGTCGCCGAGTTCGCCGCGAACACCATGTCCGGCAGCCCCGGCTCGGCCGGCACCACCTCGACGGTGTGGCCGAGGCGCTCGTAGACGCCCTTCAGCTCGGTCCACTGCCGCATCGCCCGCGCGGCGTCCACCGGCGCGGCGGGATCCATCCACGGGTTGATCGAGTACTCGACGGCGAAGTGCTCCGGCGGGCACATCACGTAGTGCCGGGCGGTGGCGCGCGGGCGGGCCGCGACCGGCCCGGCGGGAAGACCAGCGGTGACCGACATATCCGAAATCTAACCGGCGGTTCGACCGATCATCAATGCCGCTGCATTGCGTCGGATGCGGCACTATGTTGCGCGTGGACGCTTTGGATCAGCGAATCGTTTCGCACCTGGTGGCCGATGCGCGCGCCAGCTACGCCGAGATCGGCGCCGGGGTGGGGCTGTCCGCGCCCGCCGTGAAGCGGCGGGTGGACAAGCTGCTGGACAGCGGGGTGTTGCGCGGCTTCACCGCGGTGGTCGACCCCGAGGCGCTGGGCTGGGGGACCGAGGCGTTCGTCGAGGTGCACTGCCACGGCAACGTCCCCACCGGGCGGCTGCGCGCCGGGCTGGACCCGCTGCCCGAGGTCGTGGCCGCCTACACCGTCTCCGGCAACGCCGACGCCATCGTGCACCTGCGCGCGGCCGACATCCACCACCTCGAACAGGCGATGGAACGGCTGCGGGCCGTGGAGTTCGTCCGGCGCACGGTGTCGACGGTCGTCCTCTCCCGCCTCCTCGAACGCCAACCCCCGCCCCACCACCGGAACTGACCCTCACCCGTTCGAGTCGTGAGTGAGGGGCACCCTTGTCCGAGTTACTTGGGCAAGGGGGCCCCTCACCTGTGTCCCGTTCAGGTGACGGGCCCGCGCCGGTGCGCCGCTGCGGACCGTCCGCACCCGTTCGTGAGCTGAGTGAGGGGCACCCTTGCCCCGGTTACTTGGGCAAGGGTGCCCCTCACTCAGCGGAGCGGGTCAGGAGTTCCAGGCGGTGAAGCCCGCGGTCTCGGCGTCGGCCGGGGTGCGGAACCAGACGTCGGCGACGATCGACTCGTAGTGCGGCGACTCCGGCGCGTGGTACTGGCGGGATGCCGAGTGGCCCTTGATCATCGGGCCGGGGCGCTCCTCCGGGCGACCCGGACGCGGACCCGCTCCCGGGGTGCGGCGCGGCAGCGGCGGTGGGCCGCTCTCGGCTCCGCCCTCGGCGGCGGTTCCCCCCGGCTCGGCGGATGCGTCGGCGCCTCGCCCCGCTGGGGCGGGGTCGGCCGGGGCTCGGCCTGGTGTGGCCTGGTCCGCCTCGTCCGCCTGGTCCGGGTTGGCCTTGGGCTCGGGTTGCCCCTCGGCGGCCTGGGTGCCCGGGTCGTTCTCGTCGGGGTCGACCTCGGCCGGGGCGGCCTCGGCTTGTCCTGGCGTGGGCTGGGCCGCTTGGCGCGGGTTCGCCTTCCCCGGGTCTGGCTCGGGGTGCTCCGGGGTGGCCTCGGGCGCCTCGTCGAGGTCCGCCTTGGTCCCGTCGGCCTGGGGCGGGTCGGCCTGGTCCAGGTCCGTCCCGGTCGGGGTGGTGGCTCGGTCGAGTTCGGGGGCCGGGTGGATGTCGGTCCGCGGCTCGTTCGCGGTGTCGTCGACCGCCGGGAAGACCTGGGTGGCCTCCGCGCCGACCGGCGGGGTGTAGGCGGCGTCGCCGGACTCCACCGGCTCGAACAGCGACCGCAACTGGCCGGTGAGCCGGGTTTCGCGGCGCATCCCCTGGTCGGGTTCCCGGGGAGCCTGGGGCGCGGGAGCCCGGACCTCCGGAGCCTGGGCCGCCGGAGGCTGGACAGCGGGCGGCTGGGGCGCCGGGGGTTGCGGGAGCTCGGCGGGACGGTCCTGGTCCGGGGCGGGCGCCTGGCCGTTGCGGGCGGGCTCGGCCGGGCGCAGCGGGGTGAACGGCGCGTCGTGGTGCCGGAGGTCGGGCTCGGGCTCCTGGCGCGTCGGGGCCTCGGCGGCGGACGCGGGGGCGGCTCCCGGCCAGGCGGTCGGCACCGGCTCGACCGGCGGACCGGGGCGCTCGGGCAGCGGCTCCGGCTCGGCGCCCACCGGGAGGAACTCGGTACCGGGCCCGGTCGTCGGCTTGCGGAACCAGGTGTTGCCCGCGTCGCGCTCCGGAAGCGGCTCCGGTTCCGGCCTCGGCTCGGGTTCCGGCTCCGGCGCGGGGGTGGCGACCGGGGCGGGCTCGGGCCGGTCGTCGACGGCCGGGAACTGCCGGGTCTCCGGGTCGACCCACGGGCGTGGCGAGCGGTCCCACGGGCCGATCGGCGGCTCGTTGTCGCGCTCGTCGTCGAGCAGGTCCAGCGGGCGCTCCGGCACCAGCGTCGGCTGCTCGACGTCGTAGGCGGGCTCGTCGTCGTAGTACGGGTCGTCGTACTGCTCGGCCAGCCGCCGCTTCAGCGGGCGGACGAACAGCAGCCAGGTGCACGCCGAGCCCAGCAGGAAGGCCGCCAGGCTCCACAACCACACCTGGGTGAACAGCCAGGTCGTCACGTGCGTCGTCCCTCCTCGAAACCGCCGGCCCCGGCGGTCGGCGCACCGGCCCGGCCGACTCCCGGCACGGTCCGGTGGCTGCGCAACGTTGTCGGAAACGCACCGCCGCTGCCCCGCACGTCCTGCTCCGTTTCCGCTAGTTCGTGCGGGCGACCACGTAGTCGACCAGCGAGGACAGCGCGTCGCGCGCCGGACCGGCGGGCAGCGTCGCCAGCTCGGCGCGGGCGTCGTCGGCGAAGTCGTCCAGGGTGGCGCGGGCCTGGGCCAGGCCGTTGGAGTCCCGCAGCAGCGCCAGCGCCTCCTCCACCTCGGCGTCCTCGGTGATCGGCCCGGACAGCAGCTCGGCCAGTCGCGGTTCCAGGTCGGCGTCGGCCAGCGCGTAGAGCATCGGCAGCGTCCGGACGCCCTCCCGCAGGTCGGTGCCGGGGGTCTTGCCCGATTCCAGGGCCGGCGAGGCGATGTCGATGATGTCGTCGGAGATCTGGAACCCGGTGCCGATCAGCCGGCCGATCCGCTCCAGCGACGCGACGTGGGGGGCGGCGGCGTCGGCGAACCAGGAACCGAAGCGGCCCGCCGTGGCGATCAGCGACCCGGTCTTCTCGTAGATCACCGTCAGGTAGTGCTCGACGGCGTCCTCGTCCGGACCCGGGCCGATGGTCTCCCGCATCTGCCCGGTGACCAGCGCCTCGAAGGTGCGGGCCATCCGCCGGACGGCCTCGGCGCCGAGGTCGGCGACCAGCCGCGACGCCTGGGCGAACAGGAAGTCACCGGTGAGGATCGCCACCGAGTTGTCCCAGCGGGCGTTGGCGCTGGTCGCGCCGCGCCGCATGGTGGCCTCGTCCATCACGTCGTCGTGGTAGAGCGTCGCGAGGTGGACCAGCTCGATGATCGCGGCGGACTTGAGGACGTCCTCGGTGACCTCCTCGCCGAACTGCGCGGCGATGAGCACGAACAGCGGCCGGAAGCGCTTGCCGCCCGCGTCCACCAGGTGCAGCGAGGTGCGGGTGGCGAACTCGAAGTCGCTGCGCACCGACTCGTGCAGCAGCCGCTCCACCGCATCCATGCCCTGCTGGACCGACTCGGCCAGCGCCTCGTCGGCGATGTCGAACCCGACCGCCATGCCGGTCAGCTCTCTGATCGGGTCACCCGCTGCCCTGCTCACGTCACCGTCGCCTTCGTTCCCCCATCGAGTCGCCCTACCGGCGAGCACTCTACGACACGAAGCCCCCCACGTTCGCCCAGTCCAGAGCCAACGTCGGCAGCACGCCCAGCAGCAACGTGACGACCACGCCCAGCGTGATCGCCGCCGTCGTGAAGGCGCCCGGCACGCTGACGGTGGGGCCGTCGTCGGCCGGTTCGCTGAAGTACATCAGCACGATGACACGAAGGTAGAAGAAGGCCGCGACCGCACTGGCCACCAGGGCCACGACCACCAGCGGGGCCATCCCGTCCCGCAGCGCCGCCTCGAAAACCACGAACTTCCCGACAAAACCGCTCGTGAACGGGATTCCGGCCAGGGCGAACATGAGGAAGGTGAACACCGCGGCGACCAGCGGTGAGCGCTTGGCCAACCCCGCCCAGTCCGACAGGTGAGTTGCCTCACCATCGGACCGCCGGACCAGGCTGATCACGCCGAACACCGCGACCGTGCTGAACCCGTAGGCGAGCAGGTAGAACAGGGTGCCGGACAGGCCGCGGTCGGTGAGCGCGATCGCCCCGATCAGCATGAAGCCCGCGTGCGCGACCGAGGAGTAGGCGATCATCCGCTTGAGGTCGCGCTGGGTGAGGCCGAGCACCACGCCGATCACCATCGAGGCGATGGCGATCGCCCACAGCACCCCGCGCCACTCCCAGCTCGACGCCTCGAACGCCACCTGGAGCACCCGCAGGATGCCGCCGAACGCGGCGACCTTGGTGCAGGCGGCCATGAAGCCGGTCACCGCGGTCGGCGCGCCCTGGTAGACGTCCGGGGTCCAGGCGTGGAACGGGCCGATGGAGGCCTTGAACAGCAGGCCGATCAGCAGCAGGCCGAGCCCGGCGAACAGCAGCGTGTCGGAGCGGTCGGTCCCGGCGGTGGCGTCGGCGATCGCGGCCAGCCGCACCGATCCCGCGTAGCCGTAGAGCAGCGCCAGCCCGTACAGGAAGAACGCCGAGGCGAACGCGCCGAGCAGGAAGTACTTCACCGCCGCTTCCTGGGACAGCAGCCGCCGCCGCTTGGCCAGCCCGCACATCAGGTACAGCGGGAGGCTCAGCACCTCCAGCGCGATGAACATCGTCAGCAGGTCGTTGGCGGCGCAGAACACCATCATGCCGCCGAGCGAGAACAGGGCGAGCGGGAAGACCTCGGTGCGCATCCCGGACGCCGCCGCGGCGGCCCGGCTCATCGTGCCGGGGCCCTCCGCGACGCGGGTGATCTGCCCCTCGGAGACGAACGCCCCGCCGGTCTCCACCGAGCGGTCCGCGATGAGCAGGATCGAGGCGAACCCGAGCGCCAGCAGGGTGCCCCACAGGAACAGCGCGGGCGGGTCGACCGCCAACGTGTCGGACAGCGTGGTCGCCCCGGTACCGCCCTGCCGCGCGTAGAACGCCACCGCCATCCCGGCGACCACGATCGCCAGCAGGCTCAGCCCCACCTGCGCCGACCAGCGCTGGTGGCGGGGCATGAACGCCTCCACCAGCACCCCGAGGCAGGCGGCGCCGAGGATCACCAGGATCGGTGCGATCGCCGCGTAGTCGATCGGTGGTACTTCGACCGGCTGCTGCGCCAGAACCCCTGCACGCACTGTCAATTACCTCCCTGCGAGGTCACGGGGTCGGTGGCGCCGACCTCGCTCATGGTTGCCGCGACCGACGGGTTGACCACGTCCAGCACCGGCTTCGGGTAGATCCCCAGCGCCAGCACCAGCACGACCAGCGGGGCGAGCACCGCGATCTCCCGGCCGCCGAGGTCCTTGATGGCGCTGCGCGGTTCCGCCGGGGCGTTCGGATCGGCCAGCGCGCCCGGTCCGGGCAGCGCGCCCAGCAGCGCGTCCCCGCGCACCGGGCCCTGCATCGTCCGCTGGTAGAGCCGCAGCACGTAGGCGGCGGCCAGCACCATGCCGAGCGTGGCCAGCACCGTGAACACCGGTCGGGTCGGGAACGAGCCGATGAGCACCAGGATCTCGCTGATGAACGAGCTGGTGCCGGGCAGCGACAGGGTGCTCAGCCCGGCGATGAGCAACATCCCCGCCAGCAGCGGCGTCACCCGGGCCATCCCGCCGTAGTCGGCGATCCGGGTGGAGCCGCCGCGCGCGATCACCATGCCGATCACCAGGACCAGCATCCCGGTGGCGAAGCTGTGGTTGACCATGTAGGTCACCGAACCGGCCTGCGCCTGCGTGGTGAACGCGAAGATGCCCAGCGCGATGAACCCGAAGTGGGCGATCGAGACGTAGGCGATGAACCGCTTGAGGTCGGTCTGCCCGAACGCCTGCAGCGACCCGTAGAGCACCCCGGCCACCGCCAGCACCAGCACCACCGGGGCCAGCAGGGTGGACGCCTCCGGGGTCAGCGGCAGGCTGTAGCGCAGGAAGCCGAAGGTGCCGACCTTGTCCAGCACGCCGACCACGACCACCGCGACGCCGATCGGCGCCTGCTGCGTGGCGTCGGGCAGCCAGGTGTGGAACGGCACCAGCGGCGCCTTGATCGCGAAGGCGGCGAAGAAGCCGAGGAACAGCCACACCTGGACCTCGGTCGGCGCCTGGGACAGCACCGGCACCAGCCGCTCCCAGTCGAACGTCCCGCTGCCGGTGGCCTGCGCCGAGTAGGCGTAGGCGCCGATCGCCGAGGCCAGCATGATCAGGCCGCCGAGGAACGAGTACAGGAAGAACTTCACCGCCGCGCGGACCCGCTCCGGACCGCCGTAGCCGCCGATGAGGAAGTACATCGGCACCAGCATGATCTCGAACAGCACGTAGAACAGGAACAGGTCCGTCGCGGCGAACACCGCGATGGTCAGCGCCTGCTCCAGCAGCAGCAGCGAGAAGAACCCGCCGTGGGTGCGGCCCGCGGGCAGCCGCTCGCCCCAGCTGAAGCCCAGCACCAGCGGGGTGAGCACGGTGATCACCGCGATCATCACCAGCGCGATGCCGTCCACCCCGAACGACACCGAGATGTCGAACGCGGGGATCCACGGCACCGAGCTGGACAGCTGCAGGCGCGGGCCCGCCGGGTCGTAGGCCAGCCACGCGGCGGCGGCGATCCCCAGCTCCACCAGCGAGAAGCCGAGCGCGGTCCACTTCGCGGCGGGAGCGTTGCCGCGCAGCAGCGCCACCACCACCGACCCGGCGATCGGCAGCAGGATCAGGGCAAGGAGCGGGGTCATCGGTTCTCCTCCCGCAACGCTCCGGTCGGTCGGTCAGCGGAGCACGTCATACCGGCATCCCCACCACCATCAGGGCGGCGATCACGAAGATCCCGCCGAAGAGCATGGACAGCGCGTAGGAGCGCACGAACCCGGTCTGCCACCGGCGCAGCCCCTGCGAGGCCAGGGTCAGCACCGAGCCGACGCCGTGGACCGCGCCGTCCACCCCGCGGCGGTCCACCTCGACCAGGCCGCGGCTGAGGGCGTAGGTCGGCCGCACCGCGACGAGGTCGTTGAGCGCGTTGCCGCCGAGGTCGGCGCGGGCGGCCCGGACCACCGGCGAGACCCGCTGCGGGCGCTGCACCGGCACCGGCCCGCGCCCCACCACCAGCCACGCGACCAGCGCGCCGAGCGCGGAGAACCCGACGGTGAGCACCGGGATCACCGCGTGCGGCAGCGCGGGCGTCTCGGCGTGCGCGAGCGAGCCCAGCGAGGGCACCAGGAACGTCACCAGCCGGTCCCCGGCGGTGAAGAACAGCCCGGCCGCCACCGAACCGACGGCGAGCACCACCATCGGCGCGGTCATCACCGCGGGCGACTCGTGCGGGTGGAAGTCCCTGCCGTCGCTGGACTTCAGCTCCTTCCACCGCTTCTCGCCGAAGAACGTCATGAGCACCAGGCGGGTCATGTAGAACGCGGTGAGCGCGGCGCCCAGCAGCGCCACCCCGCCGAACACCCAGGCGCGCCAGCCCTCCTGGCCGAAGGCGGCGGCGATGATGGCGTCCTTGGAGTAGTAGCCGGACAGGAACGGGAACCCGATCAGCGCGAGGTAGCCGAGCGCGAAGGTGGCGAAGGTGACCGGCATGTACCGGGCGAGCCCGCCGTACTTGCGCATGTCGACCTCGTCGTTCATGCCGTGCATCACCGAGCCCGCGCCGAGGAACAGCCCGGCCTTGAAGAACCCGTGGGTCAGCAGGTGCATGATGCCCAGCGCGTAGCCGGCCGGGCCGAGGCCGACGGCCAGCATCATGTAACCGATCTGGCTCACCGTGGAGTAGGCCAGCACCTTCTTGATGTCGTCGTAGGCGCAGCCGATGATGCAGCCGACCAGCAGCGTCACCGCGCCGACGATGACGACCGCGAGCTGGCCGCCCGGCGACAGCGAGTACAGCGGGTTGGCGCGGGCGATCAGGTAGACGCCGGCGGTGACCATCGTCGCGGCGTGGATCAGCGCCGAGACCGGGGTCGGGCCCTCCATCGCGTCCGGCAACCACGCCTGCAGCGGCACCTGGCCGGACTTGCCGCAGGCGCCGAGCAGCAGCAGCAGGGTGATCGCCAGCAGCACCCCGGAGGACAGTTCCCCAGCGCGGGCGAACACCTCGGAGTACTGCGTGGTGCCGAGGTTGGCGAACAGCAGGAAGATCGCCAGCGCCAGCCCGATGTCGCCGACCCGGTTCATCACGAACGCCTTGGTCGCCGCGCCCGCCGCGCTGGGCCGGTGCTGCCAGAAGCCGATCAGCAGGTAGGAGGCCAGGCCGACGCCCTCCCACCCGAGGTAGAGGGTGAGGAAGCTGTTGCCCAGCACCAGGACCAGCATCGCCGCGACGAACAGGTTCAGGTAGGCGAAGAACCGCCGCCGCTCGGTGTTGCGCCCGCCGCTGCGGCCCTGCTGGTCGTGCGCCATGTAACCGATCGAGTAGATGTGGATCAGCGATCCGACACCGGTGATCAGCAGCACGAACACCAGCGACAGCGGGTCCATCCGGAGCCCGAAGTCGACCTGGAGGGCGTTGACCGGGATCCAGGAGAACAGGGGCAGCTCGCGGACCCGCTGCTCGTCGCCGGTGGCGAGCACCGAGGTGAACAGCGCCAGGGCGTAGCCGAAGGAGCCGAGCACGGTCGCGGTGCCGAGGTAGTGGCCCCACCCGTTGGCCCGGCGCCCGGCGACCAGCAGCACCAGCGCGCCCAGCGCGGGCAGCGCGATCAGCAGCCAGGCGTTCTGCTGCACTGCCCCGGCCGCCGAGGTCACGTCCACGGCCCCGGCCTCCGCGGCGGCGCTGAGCGTCATCATTGCCGTCACCACGCGCCTCTCAGTACTTCAGCAGGTTGGCGTCGTCGACCGAGGCCGAGCGACGCGTCCGGAAGATCGACATGATGATGGCCAGCCCGACGACGACCTCGGCGGCGGCGACGACCATCACGAAGAACGCCATGACTTGCCCGTGCACCGATCCCTCGATCCGGGCGAAGGTCACCAGGGTCAGGTTCACCGCGTTGAGCATCAGCTCGATGCACATGAACACGACGATCGCGTTGCGGCGCACCAGGACGCCGACCGCGCCGATGGTGAACAGCAGCGCCGACAGCAGCAGGTAGTACGTGGGGGTCACTGCCGGACCTCCTCGACGGGGGAATCCTCGGACGCGTGGCCCGCCCCGCCCTCCGGCGGTTCGGGAGCCGGTTCGGCGCCGGAACCGGTGAGCGTGCGCGGATCGGGGGCGCGGTCCCGGCTCGCCACCGACCGGTGGTCGCCGACCTCGTCGACGGGCAGGTTCTCCAGCAGCCGGGACAGCGATTCCGGCGCCACCGAGCCGTCCGGCAGCAGCGCGGGCACGGCCACCGAGTTGGCGGTCGCGTACACGCCCGGACCGGGCTGCGGGGACGGGCGGTCGCTGCGGAACCGGCGGTTGGCCCGCTCCCGCTGGCTGATCCGGGGACCGCGGCCCTTGCCGCCGTAGGCCAGCACCATCGCGCCCAGCGCCGCGGTGATCAGCAGCGCCGAGGTCAGCTCGAACGGGAACAGGTAGTCGGTGAAGATCAACCGGCCGAGCCCGCCCGCACCGCCGCCCGCGGGCGACCACGGGTCCAGCGGGGCGGCCACCGGCACCTCGGTCAGCGCCCGGGCCAGGCCGCTGACCAGCAGCACGCCGAAGCCGATGCCGCCGAGCCCGGCCCACAGCCGCTGCCCGCGCAGCACCTCCACCACCGAGTCCGAGGAGTCCCGGCCGACCATCATGAGCACGAACAGGAACAGCATCATGATCGCGCCGGTGTAGACGATGATCTGGGTGAAGCCGAGGAACTGCGCGCTCTGCGCCATGTAGAGCACGCCGAGCGAGAGCATGGTCAGCACCAGCCACAGCGCGGAGTGCACCGCGTTGCGGGCGAACACCATGCCGAGCCCGCCGAGCAGGGCCAGCGGTCCCAGCACCCAGAACGCCACCGCCTCACCGGTGCCCACCGCCGCGCCGGACTGGGCCAGCACGTGGGTCGTCGCCGCGAGAACCATCACCGCCTGGCCTCCTCGGGTCCGGACTCGACCGTCTCGTCTTCGGGAACACCGCGGTGGCGGGCCAGTTCGGGTCCGCGCGCGTAGTACTCCTGCTCGTCGTCGCCGAGCCGCATCGGGTGCGGCGGCTGCTCCATGCCGGGCAGCAGCGGGGCGAGCAGGTCCTCCTTGGTGTAGATGAGGTCCCGCCGGTTGTCGTCGGCGGTCTCGTACTCGTTGGTCATGGTCAGCGCCCGGGTCGGGCAGGCCTCGATGCACAACCCGCAGCCGATGCAGCGCAGGTAGTTGATCTGGTAGTCCATGCCGTAGCGCTCACCCGGCGAGTACCGCTCCTCCTCGGTGTTGTCCCCGCCCTCGACGAAGATCGCGTCCGCCGGGCAGGCCCAGGCGCACAGCTCGCAGCCGACGCACTTCTCCAGCCCGTCCGGGTGCCGGTTGAGCTGGTGGCGGCCGTGGAACCGGGGCGCCGGGACCTTCTTGACCTCCGGGTACTCCTCGGTGACGACCTTCCGGAACATCGTCGAGAAGGTGACGCCGAACCCCTTGATCGGATCAAACATCCCCACGGGGCGCCTCCTTTCCTTCGTCCGGGGCACCGCTGTCGCCGGCGTCCGGAGCGCCGCTGCGCACCGGGGTGCGCTTCGGCGGCGCGGGCGGGACCTGGAGGTCCAGCGGGGGCACCGGGAAATCGCTGCCGGAGTGCGGGACCTCGTGGTCCTGCGGTGGTTTCTTGTCCGGGATCAGGAACGTCGCCGCCAGCAGGACGACCACGACGATCCCGCCGCCGATGAGGAACTGCTGGGTGGTGATGGCGTCCTCGTTGCGGACCGCGCGGATGATGACCACCGCGATGATCCACACGAAGCTGAGCGGGACCAGCACCTTCCAGCCCAGGTGCATGAACTGGTCGTAGCGCAGCCGGGGCAGCGTGCCGCGCAGCCACACGAACACGAACAGGAACAGCAGGGTCTTGCCGAGGAACCACAGCACCGGCCACCACCCGGTGTTGAGCACCCCGTCGCCGATCATCGACAGCGGCCACGGGGCGTGCCAGCCGCCGAGGAACAGCGTGGTCGCCAGCGCCGAGACGGTCACCATGTTGATGTACTCGGCGAGGAAGAACAGCGCGAACTTCAGCGAGGAGTACTCGGTGTGGAATCCGCCGACGAGCTCCGACTCGGCCTCCGGGAGGTCGAACGGGGCGCGGTTGGTCTCCCCGACCATCGACACCAGGTACACCGCGAAGCTGAACGGCAGCAGCAGCGCGAACCAGCCGTTGGCCTGCGCCGCGACGATCCCCGAGGTGGACAGCGTCCCCGCGTACATGATCACCGCGACGAAGGACAGGCCCATCGCGATCTCGTAGGAGATCACCTGCGCCGCCGAGCGCAGCGAACCCAGCAGCGGGTACGGCGAACCGGAGGCCCAGCCGGCCAGCACGATGCCGTAGACGCCGATCGAGGCGCAGGCCAGCACCACCAGCAGGCCGACCGGCAGGTCCACGAGCTGCAACGCGGTGGTCTCGCCGAAGATCGTCACCTCGGGCGCGATCGGGATCACCGAGAACGACACCATCGCCGGGGTCGCCGAGATGACCGGCGCCAGGAAGTACACCCACTTGTCGGCCAGGACCGGGCGGATGTCCTCCTTGAAGGCCAGCTTCAGCCCGTCGGCGAGCGACTGGAGGATGCCGAACGGTCCCGCGCGGTTGGGGCCGGGCCGGTTCTGCATCCGGCCGATGACCCGCCGCTCCGCCCAGATGGTCAGCAGCGTCATCACGACCAGGAAGCCGAAGATGAGCACGACCTTGATCAGGATGAGCCACAGCGGGTCGTCGGCGAGCAGTTCCGCGGTGCGGGTCATGCCCGGCCCCCCTTGCCGTTCTCGTGGTCGGAGTTCCCGACGGCGTCGTGGTGGCGGCCGTGGCCGTTGGTGGACGCCGCGGGCATCGGGCCGATCGCGCCGATCTCCACCAGCCCGCCGTGCCCCACGCCGAGCTCCCGGTTGACCTGCGACGGGCCGGAGCGGGTGGGCAGCCACACCACGTCGTCGGGCAGCTCGGCCAGCCGCAGCGGCAACGTGATCGAGCCCCGGTCGGTGCGCACCACCAGCGGGCGGCCCTCGGTGGCGCCGACGCGCCGGGCCGTGCCGGGCGAGAGCACCGCGACCGCCTCCCGCGCGGTCCCGGCCAGCGCCGGCTCCTCGACCTGCAGCGCCCCGTCGTCGAGCAGTTGCCGCCAGGTCGCCAGCACCGCCTGCCCGGGTCCGGGCGTCGGCGGCGCGGCGGCCGGGACGTCCGGGGCGGGCAGCCGGGTGCCGAGGTAGTCGCCGATCCGGTCCAGCTCGGCCGCCGCGGCGGCGGGCGTCTGGGTGAACAGGTCGTGGTCCATCTCGACGGCGAGGGTGTCGAGGACCCGGCAGTCCGGCACCGCGCCGGTCTCCTCGATCGTGGTGCGGAATTCGCGGCGCCGGCCCTCCCAGTTCAGGTAGGTGCCGGACTTCTCCACGCTGGGCGCGACCGGCAGCACCACGTCGGCGTGGTCGGTGACCGCGCTCGGCCGCAGTTCCAGGCTCACCACGAACTCCGCGCGGGCCAGCGCCCGCTCGGCCAGCTCCGGGTCCGGCAGGTCGGCGACCTCCACGCCGCCGACCAGCAGTCCGGGCAGCTCCCCGTCGGCGGCGGCGCGCAGGATGCCGGTGAGGTCGCGGCCCGCGGCGGGGGGCAGCGTCCCGCCGGCCAGGCCCCACGCCTGCTCCAGCTCGGCCCGCGCCGCCGGATCGACCACCGGGCGCCCGCCCGGCAGCAGCGTCGGCAGCGTCCCGGCCTGCACCGCACCGCGCTCCCCGGCCCGCCGCGGCACCCACGCCAGCCGCGCGCCGGTCCGCTCGGCGCACCGCAGCAGCGCCGAGTGCAGGCCCGGGACCTGCGCGGCGCGCTCGCCGACCAGCAGCACCGAACCCGGCCGGGACAGCGCGTCGAGGGCCTCGGGCGGTAGTGCTTCGAGCGCCGCCGCCTCACCTCCGGGTGCGCACCCGATCAGCTCACCGGTGCGCTGCGGCCCGCCCGCCTGCGCGATGACGGTGGTCTTCTCCACGCCGGGCGAGCTCCACTGGCCGAGGTGGAACACCTGCGTCCGGCCGGCGCGGGCGGCCTTGCGCAGCCGCAGGAAGACGATCGGCGATTCCTCCTCGGGCTCGAAGGCCGCGCAGAGCACCGCCGGGGCGTCCTCCAGGTGCTGGTAGGTCACCGCGCCGCGACCCGGCGCGGTACCGACCACCGTGGACTCCAGGAACCGCAGCTCCTCGTCCGAGTGCGCCCGCGCCCGGTGGTCGATGTCGTTGCTGCGCAACGCGATCCGGGCGAACTTGGCGTAGGCGTAGGCGTCCTCCTCGGTGACCCGGCCGCCCGGCAGCACCCCGACCCCGCCGTCGCGGACCCGGAGCAGCCCGTCGGCGGCCACCCGCAGCGCCTCGGTCCAGGACGCCGGGCGCAGCTCGCCGCCCTCGCGCACCAGCGGCCGGGTGATCCGGTCCTGCGCGGTGGCGTAGCGGAAGGCGAACCGGCCCTTGTCGCAGATCCACTCCTCGTTGACCTCGGGGACGTCCCCGGCCAGCCGCCGCATCACCTTGCCGCGCCGCCAGTCGGTGCGGACCTCGCAGCCGGACGCGCAGTGCTCGCACTGGCCGGGCGTGGACATCAGGTCGAACGGCCGGGAGCGGAACCGGTACGCGCTGCTGGTCAGCGCCCCCACCGGGCAGATCTGGATGGTGTTGCCCGAGAAGTAGGACTGGAACGGCTGCTGCTCGCCGATGCCGATCTGCTGCACCGCGCCGCGCTCCAGCAGCTCGATGAACGGGTCACCGGCGATCTGCTTGGAGAACCGGGTGCAGCGCTGGCACAGCACGCAGCGCTCCCGGTCCAGCAGCACCTGGGTGGAGATCGGCACCGGCTTGGCGAAGGTCCGCTTGGTCTCGTGGAAGCGGGAGTCGGCGCGGCCGTGCTTGAGCGCCTGGTTCTGCAGCGGGCACTCGCCACCCTTGTCGCAGACCGGGCAGTCGAGCGGGTGGTTGATCAGCAGCAGCTCCATCATGCCCTGCTGCGCCTTGTCCGCCACCTGCGAGGTCTTCTGGGTCTTGACCACCATGCCGTCGGCGACGGTCATGGTGCAGGAGGCCTGCGGCTTGGGCATCGGCCGCCCGCCCATCTCGACCTCGACCAGGCACTGCCGGCAGGCCCCGGCCGGGTCGAGCAGCGGGTGGTCGCAGAACCGGGGGATGACGATGCCCATCCGCTCGGCGGTGCGGATCAGCAGCTCGCCCTTCGGGGCGTCCACCTCGATGCCGTCGATGGTGAGCCGGACGTAGCCCTCCGGCACCGGGCGGGCCTCGTCGGGCGCTTCGGGTACCACTGTCATCGGGCCGCTCCTACCAGTGCGGATGCCGTGTCGTCGTGCTGTTCTTTCCGGCACAGCGCGAGGAATTCCTCGCGGAAGTACTGAATGCCGCTGGTGATCGGGCTGACCGCGCCGTCACCGAGCGCGCAGAAGGAGCGGCCGAAGATGTTGTCGCAGACGTCGAGGAGGGTGTCGATGTCCTCCTCGGTGCCGCGGCCGTCGACCATCCGCTCCAGCACCTGCGCGAGCCAGTAGGTGCCCTCCCGGCAGGGGGTGCACTTGCCGCAGGACTCGTGCTCGTAGAACTGGGTCCACTTCATCACCGCCCACGGCACCGAGACGGTCTCGTTGAAGATCATCAGCGCGGTGGTGCCGAGCATCGACCCGGCCTCGGCGGCGCCTTCGAAGTCCAGCGGGGTGTCCAGGTGGTCGGCGGTGAACAGCGGGGTGGACGAGCCGCCCGGCGTCCAGAACTTCAGCGGGATGCCGTCCTTCATGCCCCCGGCCAGGTCCAGCAGCTCGCGCAGCGTGGTGCCCAGCGGGGCCTCGTACTGGCCGGGGCGCTCGACGTGCCCGGACAGCGAGAAGATCTTCGGCCCGGGCGACTTCTCCCGCCCCATGGACCGGAACCAGTCGGACCCGCCGTTGACGATGTAGGGCACCGAGGCGATGGTCTCGACGTTGTTCACCGTGGTCGGGCAGGCGTAGAGCCCGGCGGCGGCGGGGAACGGCGGCTTGAGCCGGGGCTGGCCGCGCTTGCCCTCCAGCGAGTCCAGCAGCGCGGTCTCCTCGCCGCAGATGTAGGCCCCGGCCCCGGCGTGCACCACGATGTCCAGGTCGAAGCCCGAGCCGAGGATGTCCTCGCCCAGGTAACCGGCCTGGTAGGCCTCGCGGACCGCGTGGTTGAGCCGCCGGATCGGGTGCAGCGCCTCGCCCCGCACGTAGATCATGCAGTGGTTCGCCCGCATCGCGTAGGAGGCGATGACGCAGCCCTCGATCAGCGAGTGCGGGTCGGCCATCATCAGCGGGATGTCCTTGCACGTGCCCGGTTCGCCCTCGTCGGCGTTGATCACCAGGTAGTGCGGCTTGACCGGGTCCTTGGGCATGAAGCCCCACTTCACGCCGGTCGGGAACCCGGCGCCGCCGCGACCGCGCAACCCGGCCGCCTTGACCAGCTCGACGAGCTGGTCCGGCGCGGCGCCGAGCGCCTTGCGCAGCGCGGTGTAGCCCTCCAGCTGCTCGTAGGTCCGCAGCGTCCAGGCGTTCGGCGACAGCCACCGCTTGGTGAGCACCGGGGTCAGCGGGCTGGTGTTCGCGTCGGTCATGGCCACCCTCACTTCGTCTCCGGCAGCGGGGCGTCCTCGGGCATCACCGGCGCGGTCCAGCCGCGCTGCTGGGCGAGGTGCGCGCCGCGCAGGGTCTCGGTCGCCTCCGACGAGCCCGCCGCGCCGGCGTCCAGGTCGTCGAAGAAGCCGGCGAGCTGCCGTTCGGCGGTGCGGAAGTCGGTCAGCGCCGGACCCCGGGTCGGCTTCGGCTTCTCGCCGCGCTGCAACGACTTCACCAGCTCCAGCGCCTGCTCCGGGGTCTGGTTGTCGTAGTACTCGTAGTTGACCTGGAGCACCGGCCCCAGGTCGCAGGCGGCGAGGCACTCGGCGTGCTCCAGGGTGAGCGAGCCCGGCTCGCCCGGCGTCCCGGCGGTCTCGTCGTGGCCGACGCCGAGGTGCTCGCCGAGCCGCCGGTAGATCTCGTCGCCGCCGAGCAGCGCGCACATCGTGTTGGTGCACACGCTGACCAGGTGCTGCCCGCAGGGCTTGCGCTTGTACATCGTGTAGAACGTGGCGACCGCGCTGACCTCGGCGGTGGACAGCGCGAGCCGGTCGGCGCAGAACTGGATGCCCTCGGTGCTCACGTGGCCCTGCACCGACTGCACCAGGTGCAGCAGCGGCAGCAGCGCGGACCGGGACTCCGGGTACCGCGCGACGATCGCGTCGGCGTCCGCGCGGACCCGCTCGTCGAACGCGCCGGTGTCCGCGGTGGGGTGCACCACGTCCTCGGTCGAGGTGTAGTCGAACTGCTCGGTCATCGGTCCACTCCGCCCATCACCGGATCGATGGAGGCCACCGCGGCGATCACGTCGGCCACCAGACCGCCTTCGGCCATCGCTGGCATCGCTTGGAGGTTCACGAAGCTGGGGTCGCGCACGTGCACCCGCATCGGGCGGGTGCCGCCGTCGGAGACCACGTGGTAGCCGAGCTCGCCGCGCGGCGACTCGATCGGCACGTACACCTGGCCGGGCGGCACGTCGAAGCCCTCGGTCACCAGCTTGAAGTGGTGGATCAGCGACTCCATGGACTGACCCATGATCTTCTGCACGTGCCGCAGCGAGTTGCCCATGCCGTCCGGGCCGATGGACAGCTTCGCGGGCCAGGCGATCTTCGCGTCCTCGACCATCACCGGGCCCGGCTCCAGCCGGTCCACGCACTGCCGGATGATCCGCAGCGACTGCCGGATCTCCTCCACGCGCAGCAGGAACCGGGCGAAGCAGTCGGCGTCGGTGCTGGTCGGCACCTCGAACTCGTACTCGTCGTAGCCGCAGTACGGGTCGATCTTGCGCAGGTCCCAGGCCAGCCCGGCCGAGCGCAGCACCGGTCCGGTGATGCCGAGCTGGAGGCACCCGTCCACCGGCAGGTAGCCGACGCCCTGGAGCCGCTGCCGCCAGATCGGCTGGCCGGTGAACAGCTTGTCGTAGGACGGCAGCCGTTCGTCGATCACCTTGATGAAGTCCAGCACCCGCTCCCGGAAGTTCTCCGGGAGGTCCTGGGCGAGGCCGCCCGGCCGGATGAACGCGTGGTTCATCCGCAGCCCGGTGAGGAACTCCAGCAGGTGCAGCACCTCTTCGCGCTCGCGGAAGCCGAAGGTCATGCCGGTGGTGGAGCCCAGCTCCATCGCCCCGGTCGCCAGGAAGACGAAGTGCGAGGAGATCCGGTTCAGCTCCATCAGCAGCACCCGGGACACCTCGGCCCGCTTCGGCACCTCGATGCCGAGCAGCTTCTCCACCGCCAGGCAGTACGCCGCCTCGTTGTGCAGCGGCGAGAGGTAGTCCATCCGCGTCACGAAGGTGGTGCCCTGGGTCCAGGTGCGGTACTCGCAGTTCTTCTCGATCCCGGTGTGCAGGTAGCCGATCACCGACCGCAGGTTGGTGACCGTCTCCCCCTCCAGCTCCAGGACCAGCCGCAGCACGCCGTGCGTGGACGGGTGCTGCGGGCCCAGGTTGATGACGACCCGCTCCTCGCCGCCGGTCTCGTCGACGAACTCGTCCCAGTCGCCGCCGGTGACGGTGTAGACGCGGCCCTCGGTGGTCTCCCGGGACGTCGCGTACGGGTCGAAGCCGGTGCTCCCGGCCGGTGTTTCCGTCGTCATCTCCAGCACCTCTCCGCGGCGATCACGTGTAGGACCTGCGCTGGTCCGGCGGCGGGATCTCGGCGCCCTCGTACTCGACCGGGATGCCGCCGAGCGGGTAGTCCTTGCGCTGCGGGTGGCCCTCCCAGTCGTCGGGCATCAGGATCCGGGTCAGCGCCGGGTGTCCTTCGTGGACGATGCCGAACATGTCCCAGGACTCCCGCTCCTGGAAGTCGGCCGTCGGGTAGACGGCGACGACGGAGGGCACCGTCGGCGGCCCGCCCGCCTCGTTCGGCCAGTCGATCGCCACTTCGACCCGCACCCGCCTGCGGTAGGTCATCGAGGTGAGGTGGTAGACCGCGTGCAGCCGCTGCGGCACCTCCGGCCCGTAGTCCACACCGGACACCGAGCTGCACAGCTCGAAGCGCAGCGCCGGATCGTCCCGGAAGGCGCGGCAGGTCGCCACCAGGTGCTCCGCGCGGACGTAGAAGGTGATCTCGCCGCGGTCGATGGTCACCTGCTGCACCGCGTCGTCGGGCACCCCGGCGTCGTGCAGCGCGGCGAACAGCGCGTCGGCCACGTCGTCGAACCAGCCCCCGAAGGGCCGCTCGGCGCGGGCCGGGACGTGCGGGGGGAGCCGCAGCCCGCCGTACCCGGAGGTGTCGCCGGTGCCGGTGACCCCGAACATGCCCCGCCGGGACCGGCCCGCCACCGGCTGCGCACCGGCCGCGGTCGGTTCCAGGCCCGGGGGCCGCTCGGCGCTGGACCCCGGCTCACCCGGGTCCGGCGTGGTCTGGTTCCGCGTTTCGTCCTGTGCCAACCGAACTCACCTACCCGACCGAGTTTCCTGCGCCGAACCGAGTTCCGGGCGCCGCGGCGTGCTCTCCAGGGCGCCCAGCGACGCGGTGGAACCCATTTCCCTGCGCTGCGCGGCCTGCTGCCGTTCGGCCCGCTTGCGCTGCGCCCGGTTCTTCGGGGCGTGGCGCTCGGAGGACGGGATCATCGGCGTCCGCTCGCCGGCTTCCAGCTTCGCCGCGGCGCGGGTCGGGTTGATCGGCTCGTCCATGATCTTGGCGTGCAGCTTGAGGACGGCGTCGAGCAGCATCTCCGGCCGGGGCGGGCAGCCCGGCAGGTACATGTCCACCGGCACGACGTGGTCCACGCCCTGCACCACCGCGTAGTTGTTGAACATGCCGCCGGTGGAGGCGCAGACGCCCATCGCCAGCACCCACCGCGGTTCGGGCATCTGGTCGTAGATCTGCCGCAGCACCGGCGCCATCTTGTTGGTCACCCGGCCGGCCACGATCATCAGATCGGCCTGCCGGGGCGTGGCGGAGAACCGCTCCATGCCGAAGCGCGCGAAGTCGTACCGGGACCCGCCGACGGTCATCATCTCGATGGCGCAGCAGGCCAGCCCGAAGGTGGCCGGCCACATCGACGTCTTCCGGGTCCAGTTGACGAGCTTCTCCACGTTGGCCAACAGGATGCCGTTCGGCAGGCTTGCCTCAAGCCCCATCTCGGCACTCCTTCCCGCGTCGGTGCGGCTTCTGGGACGGATTCGGGTCTCGTCGGGCCCGCGGGCCCGGGGGTTCGCGGGGGATTCGCGCGCAGGGCGGGCACCGCCTAGTTCCAGTCGAAGCCACCGCGCCGCCAGATGTAGAGGTCGGCGATGCCGAAGGTGACGATGAACAGGACCACCGCGACGGCGCCGTACAGGCCGAGGGCGTCGGCCGACACCGCGTACGGGTAGAGGAAGACCATCTCGATGTCGAAGAGGATGAACATCATCGCGGTCAGGTAGTAGGCGACCGGCATCCGGCCGCCGCCGATCACCGGCTGCGGCGACGGCTCGATGCCGCACTCGTAGGCGTCGAGCTTGGCGCGGTTGTACCGGCGGGGGCCGACCAAAGGGGCGATGGTCACCGAGAACAACGCGAAGGCGAAGGCCAACGCGAACATCAGCACCAACGGGATGTACGGGTCGAGCACTCTCGCTGCCCTCCTTCAGCGGCCCCCACCGAGACGGGGAACACGTCTGCGGTCTCGGGGCGCACTCTATGCGGTCAACCGTGACGGCTCAGTAGTGAGGCGAACCTAACTTTATGAGTTGCCACACACGACTACGGCGTCATCTGACCATTTCGCCGCCTTCAGGCGCTAGGGGTGAGCCGAGTAGTGGTGCTGATCACACGGTCCATGGTGTCCCCGTCCTTGGCGTCGTAGAGATTCGCCAGCAGCTTCAACACGAAACGCATCAACGTGCGGCGCGGCAGACCGTGCTTGGTGGCGGTCCGCATGACCACCGGATTGCCAATCAACTTGCTGAACAAGTTGCCCATCCGGAAGTAGCCGCCCATCGCCTCGGACACCGCGCGCGGGTAGCGGGCCAGCGCCTGCTCCCGCGACGGGCCGTCCGGGCGGGCCAGCGCGTGCACCACGCACTCGGCCGCCAGCCGCGCCGACTCCATCGCGTAGGCGATGCCCTCGCCGTTGAACGGGTTGACCATCCCGCCCGCGTCGCCGACCAGCAGCAGGCCGTCGCGGTAGTGCGGCACCCGGTTGAAGCCCATCGGCAGCGCGGCGCCGCCGATCTTGCCGACGGCGTTCTCCTCCCGGTAGCCCCACTCCTCCGGCGTGCCGTCGAGCCAGGAGCGCAGCAGCGCCCGGTAGTCGGTCTTGCCGTAGGCCTTCGAGGTGGACAGGATGCCCAGGCCCGCGTTGACCGTCCCGTCGCCCATCCCGAACAGCCAGCCGTAACCGGGCAGCAGCTTCGGGTCCGCCGGGTTGGAGCGGTCCCACAGCTCCAGGTGCGACTCCAGGTAGTCGTCCTTGGTCCGCGGGCTGGTGTAGTAGCGGCGGACCGCCACGCCCATCGGCCGGTCCTCGCGCTTCTCGATGCCCATCGACAGCGCCAGCCGGGCCGACACCCCGTCGCAGCCGAGCACCAGCGGCGCCCGGTAGCTGACCGGGGTGCGGTCCGGCCCGGACTTGGCCTCGACGCCGGTGATCCGCCCGGTGCGCTCGTCGGTGATCGCGCCGGTGACGGTGGTGCGCTCGTGCATCCGGGCGCCCGCCGACTTCGCCGCGCCGGCGAGCAGGTCGTCGAAGTCGTTGCGCGGGCGGACCAAGCCGTAGGGCGGGAAGTCCGCCAGCGACGGCCAGTCGAGTTCGAGGGTCACCCCGCCGCCGACCACGCGCAGCCCCCGGTTCTGCAGCCACCCGGCCTCCTCGCGGGTGTCGATCCCCAGATCGATCAGCTGCTTGACGCCGCGCGGGGTGATGCCGTCACCGCACACCTTCTCGCGCGGGAACTCGCTCTTCTCCAGTAGCAGGACGTCCAGGCCCGCGCGGGCCAGGTACGTCGCAGCCGTCGACCCGGCCGGACCGGCTCCGACGACGATCACGTCGGCGTCGTCGTCCGGTCGGCGGCGGCTGGTGGCGCTGGTCATGACACTCCTCGGTTCGGTGCATTGCCGAGCCGGGCCGTCGTGCCGACCCGGTCTTGCGAACCCGCTTGTGAACGAGTTCACTAAATCCTGAGTCTAAGCGCCGCACGACACGCGATCGAGTCCGCGAAATGCGCCACCCGGGTGACTGTTGTCGCAGGTAGGAGCAGCCCGATGGGCACTTCGGGTGACGCCCCACCAACCCTGCGCGGCCACCCGGAAACCGGACGGAACACCCGCGCCGAACGCACGCGCGAACGGAACCACCGTCAGGCAAGCGGCGAAGCCGCTTCCGCCCCACGCACGCGCCGAACCCGACCACCGTCAGACAAGCGGCGAAGCCGCTTCCGCACTACCCCACCTGATCAACCGGCACCGCCGCGGGTTCTCAGCGGCCTTCTCGCGAGGACGCCCTGACGCTGTGTACGCGCTTGTACATGAGGAAGGGCGCCCGGAGCGAGAAGGCCGCTGAGGTTCCGCCACCCGCACCGCGCGCCAAATGGACCACAACACCTCAATCAAGAGGGAGGGAGAGTAGGCGGGAGCCCAGGGTCTTCCCGTGGGTGTCCAGCGCGAGCGAGGTGGTCACGCCGCCGTGCAGGGCCGCGCGGCAGACGAACTGGAGGCCGCGCAGCCCGGGGAGCTCGAAGCGCAGCACCTCGCCCCGGACGTCGGCGGCGAGGTGCTCCCGGACCCGCCGCGCGGTGACCTCGCGGACCAGGAGCGGGTAGTCCTCGTCGCGCAGCGGGAACAGCGACAGCGTCGAGGTGTCGCCCTTGTCCCCGGCGCGGCAGTGCGCGATCTCATGGAGCAGCACGGTCCACCTCCAGCACCTCGACGGCGGGTTCGACCTCGGACCGGGGCAGCATCGCGGAGACGACGCCGACGACCTCCCGGACGTCGGTGCGCACCCCGCCGCCCCCGGCGGGCCCGTTGGTGTAGAGCGCCTCGACCTCGTGGCAGACCACCTCGGCGGCGTCCGGGTCCGGGGCCATCGCCGCGACCCGCAGCCGCGCCTCGTCCGGCCCGCCGAGCACGTCGGCGCGCAGCCGCGCCCCGGCCCCGCCGAGCCGGGCCAGCACCACGTCGGCGGCCAGCCGCGCCCGCTCCGCCGCACCGGGTCCGGCGTAGCTGATCCCCGCCTCGGCCCGGTGCCCGGCGCGGTAGCCGACGCTGACCTTGAGCTCGTCGGGACGCGGCCCGCCGACGGCCCCGCCGATGCGCACCCGGTCGGCGCCGGTCTGCTCGGCCCGCACCTGCCGGAAGTCGAGCACCACGTCCGGCGTGCGGTAGCCGGTCGGATCGGTGACCTCGTAGAGGAGCTGCTCCCGGACGGTCGCGGTGGTGACGGCGCCGCCGGTGCCCTCGGGCTTGCCGATGGTGGCGGTGCCGTCGGCGGCGACGTCGGCGAACGGGAAGCCGAGGTCGGCCAGCCCCGGCACGTCCTTGCGCCCCGGATCGGCGAAGTAGCCGCCGGTGACCTGACCGGCGCACTCCAGCAGGTGCCCGACCAGGGTGCCCGCCGCCAGCCGCGACCAGTCGTCCAGCGCCCAGCCCAACCGGTGCGCCAGCGGGGCGACGAACAGCGCCGGGTCGGCGACCCGCCCGGTGAGCACCACGTCGGCGCCGGTGTCCAGCGCGGGCAGCAGTTCCTCGGCGCCGAGGTAGGCGTTGGCCGACACCAGCTCGCCGTGGTCGGCCAGCGGTACGCCGTCCTCCAGGGCGGGCGCGCGCGGGTCGATCCGGTCCAGCACGTCGTCGCCGGTGAGCACCGCGACCCGGCCGCCGAGGCCGAGTTCGCCGAGCAGGTCGCGGGTGGCCGCACCGGCGGCGAGCGGGTTCGCCGCGCCCATGTTCGTCACCACCCGGACGCCGCGGGCCAGCGCGACCGGCAGCAACGGGGTGAACCGGGCGCGCAGCCGCGGGTCGTACCCCGCCGCCGGATCGCGCAGCCTGCGCTGCTGGCCGAGCGCGATGGTCCGCTCGGCGAGGCATTCCAGCACGAGGTCGTCGAGCCCGGCCCGCTCGGCGAGCCGCACCGCCGGTTCGATCCGGTCCCCGGCGAACCCGGCTCCGCACCCGATGCGCATCACAGCACTCCCGTCAGCAGGGCGACGGCGGTCATCACCAGGGTGGTGCCGAACGCCCACCCGAAGATGAACCGCTGGTGCTCGCCGAGGTCCACGCCGCTCATCCCGACCAGGATGAACGTCGAGGCGGTCAGCGGGCTCAGCGGGAAACCCGTGGTCATCTGGCCGAGGATCGCGGCCCGCCCGATGGCCGCCGGGTCGCCGCCGAGCGCGGCGGTGGTCTCGGCCAGCACCGGCACGATGCCGAAGTAGTAGGCGTCCGGGGTGAACACCAGGCTCATCGGCATGCTGGTGAGCGCCGTGGCCACCGGCAGCAGCCCGGCCGCCGAGGCGGGGATCAGCG
Source organism: Saccharopolyspora cebuensis (assembly GCF_039542665.1). Classification (NCBI taxonomy): domain Bacteria; kingdom Bacillati; phylum Actinomycetota; class Actinomycetes; order Pseudonocardiales; family Pseudonocardiaceae; genus Saccharopolyspora; species Saccharopolyspora cebuensis. The sequence continues at coordinate 277,704 of NZ_BAABII010000003.1, read as the reverse complement.
CCACCAGCGACTCCGCCATCGCCTGGATCATCCCGGTGCCGGTGAGGATGCCGGTGAACACGCCGGCGGCGAAGATCATGGTGATCACCAGCACCACGTTGTGCCCGTGCTCGGTGAGCAGCTCCTGCTGGGCCCGCCAGCTCGGCCGGTTGATCAGCAGCGCCACCAGGAAGCCCAGCACGAACAGCACTTCCAGCTCGGCGAGCTGGGCCAGCAGCGCCGCCACCAGCAGCAGGGTCAGCAGCAGGTTCAGCCAGAACCGCACCCGGGCCGCACCGGTGAGCCGGGGCCGCTCGGCGACCTCCAGGGTGATCACGCCCAGCCGCCTGCGCTCGGCGCGGCCGATCAGGTACGCCGCGACCAGCACCCAGGCGACCCCGGCGGCCATCGCGGGCAGCAGCGGCAGGAACAGCTCGGCGCTGCCGAGGTCCAGCGCGGCCATCGCGCGAGCCGTCGGACCGCCCCACGGCACCATGTTCATCACCCCGGCCGCCAGGCAGATCACCCCGGCGAGCACGATCCGGCGCATCCCGAGCCGCCGGTAGATCGGCAGCAGCGCCGAGACGGTGATGAGGAAGGTGGACGCGCCGTCGCCGTCCAGCGCGACCAGCAGGGTGAGCACCGCCGTGCCCACGGTGATCTTCAGCGGGTCGCCCCCGGCCCAGCGCAGGATGCGCGCCACCGCCGGGTCGAACAGCCCGGCGTCGATCATCGTGCTGAAGTACAGCACCGCGAACGTGATCATGATCGCGACCGGCGCCACCGTGCTCAGGCCCTCGGCGATCAGCTCGCCGAGCCGGTCGCCGTAACCGGCGACCAGCGCCGCCGCGATCGGCACCAGGGTCAGCGCGAGCAGCACCGAGACGCGGCGCGACAGCACCAGCGCGAGGAACAGGCCCACGGTCGCGAATCCCGTCACGGCCAGCATCGGCACCTCCTCGTGGTCGGAGGTCACCGTGATCCAGGTCGCTCATGCGGGTCAAGCAAGAATTGCTGATACATTGATGCGTCGTGCGCATGGATCTGACGTTGCAGCAGCTCAGGCTGGTGCTCGCGGTGCACGACAGCGGCAGCTTCACCACCGCCGCCCAGCGGCTGCACCTGGCCCAGTCCTCGCTGAGCCGCACCGTCCGGGAGGTGGAGCGCAAGGTCGGCGTCGCGCTGTTCGAGCGCACCACCCGGCACGTCGTGGTGACCGCCGCGGGCGCCGAGTTCTGCCGCATCGCGCGGCGGATGGTCGACGCCGTGGACGCCGGGATCAACCACTTCGAGGGCTTCCTGTCCGGCACTCGCGGACAGGTCCGGGTGGCGGCGCTGCCCTCGCTGGCGGCGATCCTGCTGCCACCGGTGATCTCCGACCACCGCGCCGCCCGGCCCGACGTGGAACTGTCCATCGAGGACGGGTTGTCCGACGAGGTGCTGCGCCGGGTGCGCTCCGGGGAGGTCGACCTCGCCGTCACGGTCGCCGCCGAACCGCTGCCCGACCTGCTGGTGCAGCCGATCGCCGCCGACCGGTTCTGCTGCGTCCACCCGGCGGACCACCGCTTCGCCGACCGGGATCGGCTGGCGTGGGCGGACCTGGCCGACGAGCCGCACGTCGCCTTCGAACCGGCCACCAGCATCCGGCAGCACGCCGACCGCGCGTTCGCGGCGGCCCGGACCGCACCCGAGGTGGCGATGGAGGCGCGCAACATCTCGACCGTGGCGGGGCTCGTCGGAGCCGGGCTCGGCGTCGCCGTGGTGCCCGGCCTGGTGCTGCCCCTGGTCGGCTTCGCCGGGCTCGCCCACCGCGCGCTGGACTCCCCGGTGGTCACCCGCCGGATCTGCGTGGTCCGCGACCCGCACCGCCCGGTCAGCGCCGCGACCCGGGCCTTCCTCGACACCATCGAGCACACCAGGCGAAGCGCAGTACCCCTAGCCCCGGAAACCCACTGGACTTGATCGACCTGTCGTGGTCCCTTTGCTTGGCGGTGCCGGTGGCGGAACCTCAGCGGGCTTCTCGCTCCGGGCGCCCTTCCTCATGTACCAAACACGTACACAGCGTCAGGGCGTCCTCGCGAGAAGACCGCTGAGAACCCGCGGCGGTGCCAGTGGCGAGGGTGGGGTGAAGCGGAAGCGGCTGACGCCGCTTGCCTGACGGTGGCCGGGTGAGCTGGCGGGTTCGGCGCCGCGGCTTCGCACCGTGATGTGGCAGGGCTTTTCGCGTCGAGGTTCCGCCGCCCGCACCGCCACGCAAAAAGACCACAAACAGAACTACGGCTTGACCGCCCGGTGCAGGGCTACTACGCCTCCGGTGAGATCCCGCCAGGCCACCTTCGTCCAGCCGACTTCGCCGATGAGCTCGGCGAGACCGCGCTGGTCGGGCCATTCGCGGATGGATTCGGCCAGGTAGACGTAGGCGTCCGGGTTCGACGACACGGCGCGGGCGATCGGCGGCAGCGCCCGCATCAGGTAGTTCAGGTAGACCGCGCGGAACGGCGCCCAGGTGGGCGTGGAGAACTCGCACACCACCAGCCGACCGCCCGGCCGCACCACGCGCAGCAGTTCGCGCAGACCGGCGCGGGTGTCCACCAGGTTGCGCAGCCCGAAGGAGATCGTCGCGGCGTCGAAGGCGCCGTCGGCGAACGGGAGCCGCAGCGCGTCGGCGGCCACCATCGGCACGCCCCGGTCGCGGCCGACCGACAGCATCCCCAGCGAGAAGTCGGCGGCCACGCAGTACGCGCCGGACCGGGCGAACTCGACGGTCGAGACACCGCTGCCCGCGGCCAGGTCCAGCACCTTCTCGCCCGGCGCCGGGGCCAGCGCCCGCCGGGTCTGCTCGCGCCAGCCCCGGTCCTGCCCGAAGGACAGCACCGTGTTGGTCAGGTCGTACCTGCGCGCCACGGCGTCGAACATGGTCGCGACAGCACGTGGGTCCTTGTCCAATCCCGCCCGAGACACCCCCGCAGCGTACGTGCCGCGCGGGATCAGGCGGCCAACGGCCACGACGGGTCGGCGACCGCCGCGTAGTGGCCGACCAGCTCGTCGCAGATCGCCGGCCAGGTGCGGTGCGCCACCGCCGCGCGCCCGGCCGCGCCGAGCCGGGCGCGCAGGCCCGGGTCCCGCAACGCCGACACCGAGGCGCGCAGCTCCCGGCCGAACGCCGCGTCGTCGTGCGGCGGGAGCAGGTAGCCGGTGCGCCCGTGCCGCACCAGGTCGCGCGGTCCCCCGGCGTCCGGGGCCAGCACCGGCACGCCCGCCGCCATCGCCTCCTGCACCGCCTGGCAGAACGTCTCGTGCGGACCCGGGTGGACGAACACGTCGAAGCTCGCGCAGATCCGGGCCAGCTCGTCGCCGGTGCGCTGGCCGAGGAACTCCGCGTCCAACCCGGCCAGCCGGGCGCGCTCCGGGCCGTCGCCGACGACCACCACCTTCACCCCCGGCATCCCGGCCAGCGCGGACAACCGGTCGATCCGCTTCTCCGGGGCCAGCCGGCCGACGTAGCCCACGAGCAGTTCACCGCCCGGTGCCAGCTCGGCCCGCACCGCCTCGTCGCGGTGCCCCGGCGCGAAGCGCGCGGTGTCCACCCCGCGGCCCCACCGGTGCACCCGGGGCACGCCGCGGCGGCGCAGCTCCTCCACCGCCCAGCTCGACGGCGCCAGCGTCCGGTCGGCGGCGCGGTGCACCCGGCGCAGCCACCGCCACGCGGCCCGCGAGGTCAGGCCCAGCCCGTAGGAGGCGGCGAACCCGGCGACGTCGGTCTGGTACACCGCCACCACCGGGGCCCCGATCCGGTGCGCCGCCGCCAGCCCCCGCGCGCCCACCAGGAACGGCGAGGCCAGGTGGACGACGTCCGGGTCGAAGTCGGCCAGCGCCCGCTGCAACCGCCCGGTCGGCAGGCCCACCGGCAGCGACGACACCACCGGCAGGTCCAGCGCCGGCAGCCGGACCACCGGGAACCCCTCGGACCGCTCCGGGCCGTCCCCCGGCGCGACCACCAGCGCCTCGTCCCCGCGCTCGCGCAGGTGCGCCAGCACCCGCAGCACCGAATTCGTCACGCCGTTGACCTGCGGCAGGAAGCTCTCCGTCACGATCGCGATGCGCACCCGGGCAGCGTCCCGAGCCAGCCCGGCGCGCAGCGGACGGCCGCGTGAACGCCCACCGAAGAAGTCCTTTCCGGTGCGCACGTGATCAGCGGTTCCGCGCCGCGGCCCGGCATGGAAACACACGACGCGTCCCGGAACAAGGCCCGAACCGGCGCGTGATCGTGACCTCGATCTCCGCCGTCGTCCACCTCGTCGTAGCGCTGCCGTCACCGACCGCGCCCATGCTGGGGCGGTATGACGGCCCTGCCTTCCGAACCCGCGCGGCAGATCGACGCCGCACTGGTGTCCCGCGCCTTCGAGGTGGCCGGGCGGCTCGCCAACGACGCCGCCGACGTGATCACCGCGACCGCCGGCCGGGGAGCCCGCCCGGCACCGACCGAATCGCCGTTCGACTGGGTGACCGACACGGGGCGCACCCTCGAACGGCACACCCGCCGCGTGCTCTCCGAGGAGTTCCCCGGCACCCCCGTCTTCGGCGAGGAGTTCGACGACCTGCCCACCGACGCCCGCAGCCACGGGTTCCGCTGGTCGGTGGACCCCGTCGACGGCACCGCGAACTACGTCGCGGGGTTGCCCTGGTGCGCCTACAGCCTCGCCATGATCGACGACCACGGGCCCGTCGTCGGCGTGGTCGCCGACCCGTACCGGGCGCAGATCTACGCCGCCGCGCGGGGGCGCGGGATGCGCGCCAACGGCGTCCCGGTCCAGCTCTCGGCGCAGCGCGAGACCCGCGCCGGGATCGTCTGCACCGAGCTGACCAAGGACGGCCCCTGGGCGGGCATGAACCGGTTCATCAGCGGCGCCGCGCGGGCCCAGGTCGGCGTCCGGCTGCTCGGCTCCCCGTCGCTGGCCATCGCCCAGGTCGCCCTCGGGCACGCGATGGCCGCCGTGCTCGACTCCTACCAGGAGTGGGACGTGGCGGGCGCCCTCGCGCTGGCCATCGAGGCCGGGGCCGAGGTCGTCGACCGCCAGGGCCGCACCGCGTCGCTGCCCGAGGACGGCGTCCTCGTCGCGGCCCCCGGCGTCACCACCGAAGTCCTCGACTGGTGGCACACCGCCCAACCCTGACGCCGCTCGCGCAGCCCGAGCGCACACCGCCCTGGGTCGCTGGCTCAGCTGTGGCACATCGGCTCACCGGGTCTTCGCTCACCGGCGGCACCTGCGCAGCAGGGACCGCCCCAGGACGAAGAGCACGCCGCAGAGCACGGTCAGAGCGGCGGCGGCACGCCACGGAGGCGGCGTCTCGGGGGACGACGCGACCGCCACCAGCGCGGCACCGGCGATGACGCGGAGGATCAACGCGATCATCGGCCCAGCTCCCACTCCCACCCCACCGAGCAGCTGAGCGCGGGACTGACCGGCCAGCTCGGTCCGCGGTGGATCGGCTCCATGCTCCCAGCGGCCTCGTCGATGTCGATCCCCACGATCGGCCGCAGCCGTCCGGGCAGGTCGTGCGGGGTCACCGTCTGGTGCTCGCGGTGGGTCAGGCCAGCGGGACGAGGGCCTTCGGCGCAGCGGGGCTCGGGTCCGGGCCGACGAGGGACGACATCGGGCGCAGCAGCGGGAACTGCTCGCGCAGCACGAGCACGCGCTCGTGCAAGCGGTCGAGGTCGCGGTCGGCGACGAGGTCCACGACCGCGTCGAGCACCTCGCCGGTGATCGCCCCGAACCGCTCGACGGCGTCGTCGAGCTGCCGCACCACGCGGTCGAGGACGGCGGTGTCCCCGGCCCGTCCGCCGCGGTCCAGCCCCCTGCCGAGCTCGGCGAGGGCGCGGGCGCTGGGCAGTTCGGCGTCCATCCGGCGCACCACCGCCTGCAACGCGTGCCGCGCCGAGGTCGAGGAGATCGCCTCGACCGCGCACCGCGCGCGGTGGACGGCCTGCTCGCAGCGCTGGACCTGGACGGACCACGGGTCGGGCAGCGCGGGAGCGGCCGGGTCGCCGAACGCCGGACCGGGATCGTCGGGCACCGGAGCCGGAGCCGATCGGGTCCGCAGCACCACCGCCACCATCCCGGCGCACACGGCGCCCGCGGACAGCGCGGTGAGCACCTGCATCCAGAGTGCGCCCATGTCCGCCGTGCCCTCCCCTCGGCCGTTCCCGGCCGCCGCCGGTCCGACGTGACCGGCACGAGGGCGGTACCCCGGGATCTCCGATCGAGTCTGCGCCGGTCCCGCCCCCGGACGCGTGCGGGAAAGTACTCAACTTCGGCGGCCGGACCGGGCGTTTCGCCCGAACCGCACGAGCTAGCGGCGCGACCTGCGGAGCAGCCAGTACACCGGCAGCAGCACGGCCCAGCTCACGGCGAGCGCGCTGAACACCGGCAGCAGCGAGAGGACGGCGGTGCGCCCGGTGACCCGCACCAGGTCGGGGTTGCGGGTGTCGTACTCGACGCGGACGAGCTGTCCGTCCTGCAGGTCCATCGGGTACAGCACGCCGTTCGGCGGGATGTAGACGCGCCCCTCTTCGGTGTTGAAGCGCACCACGGTCCTGGTCAGCGAGGTGTCGAGGACCTCGGCCACGGCGTGCCCGCGGGACTCGGTGATGGTCCGGTCGTTGATGAAGCAGGCGCCGATCAGCGAGAGCGCCATGATCGTGAGCAGTGCGCCGAGCACGAGCACGCCGCGCGCCCCGTACCGGCGCGCGCGGTCGGCGGGCGGCCGGCTCACGGGCGCACCGCCGGTGCGGGCTCCGGACGCCGAGCCGTCCGCGTGCTGCCTCGCCGCATCGCTCGCCACATCATCGACCAAGTGTAGGCAGCGCCGCGTCAGCGCCCGCTCGGGCTTCGGTGCGTTCCGCGCCAGTCGGCCTACCCTCTTCGGTGTGGCGACTTCCTCCCGGCTGCTGACCGCGCGCACCCGCAGGCTCGATCCCGGTGACCCGCGGCACGCCGCCCGCCTGGTGGAGCTGCTGCCCGGAGGACCGGCGCTGAGCTGGGTGCGCGACGGCGACGGCCTGGTCGGGTGGGGCGAAGCGGCGCGGTTCGACGCCGCGGGGCCGAACCGGTTCGCCGAGGCCGACGAGTGGTGGCAGCGGCTCACCCAGCGGTTCGAGGTCGACGACGAGGTCGGGCTGCCCGGCTGCGGTCCAGTCGCCTTCGGCAGCCTGGCCTTCGCCGACCACCCCGGGGGTTCGGCGCTGGTGGTGCCCGAAGTGCTGATCGGCCAGCGCGACGGGGTGCGCTGGATCACCACCATCGGTGGAGCGACCGCCGACCCGGTGCTGCCCGCCGCGCCGCGTTCACCCGGCGCGGTCGCTTTCCGGGAGGGCAGCGCGCCCGCCGCGCACTACCGCGAGGCCGTCGCCGAAGCCGTGGACCGGATGCGGGGCGGTGCCGAGGTCGCCAAGGTGGTGCTCGCGCACGACCTGATCGCGGAGACCGCGCAGCCGCTCGACCAGCGCTACCTCTTGCGCGATCTCGCCGCCCGCTACCCGAGCTGCTGGACGTTCGCGGTCGACGGCCTGGTCGGCGCCACCCCCGAACTGCTCCTGGAACGCACCGGGAGCGAGATCCGCTCGCAGGTCCTGGCGGGAACCGCGTGGCCGCGCCCGGGTCGCACCACCGAGGAGCTCGCCGCCGAGCTCCGGGCTTCGGAGAAGGACCGGCACGAGCACGACTACGCCGCCGAGTCGCTGGCGCGGCGGCTGCGGCCGTTCTGCGCGGAGCTGGCGGTGCGCGGACCCGAGGTGCTGGCGCTGCGCAACGTCCTGCACCTGGCCACGGACCTCGCGGGGCGGCTCGACGAGCGCGCCGGCGCCTCGCTGCTGCGGATGGTGGGCGCGGTGCACCCGACGGCCGCGGTCGGCGGCACGCCGACGGACGCCGCGGTGCGCCTGATCGACGAGCTGGAGCGGATGGACCGCGACCGCTACGCCGGGCCGGTCGGCTGGCTGGACGGGCGCGGCAACGGCCAGTTCGGCGTGGCGCTGCGCTGCGCGCAGGTGCGGGACCGGGAGGTCCGGCTGTTCGCCGGGTGCGGCATCGTCGCCGATTCCGATCCGGACCTGGAGGTCGCCGAGGCGCAGGCCAAGCTGCGGCCGATCCGCGAGGCGCTCGCCCCCGAAGGATGAGCTGCGCACGGCGGTCGGGGTCGCCGTGCGCAGCCCGTGCCGGTGGTCAGCCCGTGCCGGTGGGCAGGCGTGCCGCCGGTCAGTCGTGCCGGTGGACCAGCTCGTGGGTCGCGTCGAGCTGCGCCACGGCAGGAGGCGGTGTCGACAGCGTCCGGGCGCCGGGCGCCACCCCGTTCTCCGGCCCGGCCGGAGGACGCCCCGGGGTGAACAGCCAGGTGGTGAAGAACTCGTCGAGCTGCCGCCCGGAGCGCTCCTCGGCCAGCGCGATGAACTCGTCGATCCTCCCGTTGGAATGCCGCTTCTCCGCCACCCAGGTGCGGATCACGTCGAGCAGCGCCGCGTCGCCGATCACGGTGCGCAACGCGTGCAGCGTCATCGCGCCGCGGTCGTAGACGGCTGCGTCGAAGACGTTCTCCGCTCCCGGGTCGCCGGGCGTGACCTGCCAGAACGGGTCGTCGGCCGGGTGCGAGGCGTAGTAGTGGTCGAAGAGCTGCTGCGCGGTGCCGGTGCCCTGGTGCTCCGACCAGAGCCACTCGGCGTAGGTGGCGAAGCCCTCGTTCAGCCAGATCTCGCTCCACTCGTCCACCGACACCGAGTCGCCGAACCACTGGTGCGCGATCTCGTGCACGACGACCGAGGTGTTCGCCCCGTCGCGGAAGAACAGGTGGCTGTAGGTGGGCCGGGTCTGGTTCTCCAGCGCGAAGTTCAGGCCCTCGGACGCGACCAGCCCGCCCTGCGCCTCCACCGGGTACTCGCCGACGAGCTGGGTGAGGAACTCGACGACCTCCGGGGTCCGCTCGACGCTGGCCTTCGCCGGGCCCTCGAAGTGGCCCAGGTCGTCGGAGTAGGCGGTGAGCAACGGCTGGCCGAAGGCGCCCGTGCCGGAGTGCAGCTCGTACTGGCCGATGCCGACGAACGCGAGGTAGGTGGCCGTCGGCGTGGTCGTGCGCCACTTCCACGTGGTCCACCCGGCCATGCTGGAGGTGTCGGTGTTCACCCCGTTGGAGACGACCTCGGTGCCGTCCGGGACGGCGACCGCGACGTCGAAGGTGGCCTTGTCGGTCGGGTGGTCGTTGCCGGGGAACCACCACGACGAGATCGCCGGCTGGCCGACCGCCAGCGCACCGTCGGAGGTCCGGATCCACGGGTTCTTCCCGTCGACCTCCACCGACGACGGCACGCCCGCGTAGCGCACCACGAACGTCGCCAGCTCGCCCTCGGCGAGCGGCTGCGACGGTGTCACGGCGAGTTCGAGACCGCGGTGGTCCACCGCGGCCGGACGCCCGTTGACCAGCACCGACTCCACCGGGAGCGCGAAGTCCAGGTGGAAGGAGGTCAGGTCCTGGGTGGGGGTGGCGACGACCGTCGTGGTCCCCCGCAGGTGGTCCTGCGCCGGGTCGTACCGGAGCTGGACGTCGTAGTGCGCGACGTCGTAGCCACCGTTCCCGTAGCCCGGGAAGTAGTCGTCCCCCACCCCCGGGGCACCCGGTCCAGCCGCACCGGCGAAGGCCGGCGCGGCGAGGAAGGTCCCCGCGCAGCACGCGGCGACCGCCACCCGCAAGCCCTGCACTCGAAACACCCGCCACCTCCTCGACGAACGGATTCCGCCTGGAGCCTAGGGAAGGCGGCGGCGCGAGCGCGGCATTTCACGCGGCGGACTTTTCCCAGAATTGGGCGGGGAACGCGAACGACCGCCCAACGGGTGACATCACCGACCGGACCCCACGTCCCGGCACGGGACCGACGCAGCGCCGAGGCACCGGACGCGGGCGTCCCGCCGCCGCGCGGCGCTCGGAACGGGGCGACGTCCGCCCCACCCGCGCATCGCGGGTCGCACGTCGTGCCGGGGCCGCGAGCTGCGGCCGGTGCGCGAACGATCAGCCGAGGACCGCGGAGCGGACGGCGGTGCGGAGCCGATCGTGCACGTCGCGCAGCCGATCGCGCTCGGCCCGGACCTCGACCACCCGCAGACCCGGCTGGAACTGGAGCGCCTTGGCCAGCTCGGACCGCTCGCGGACCACCTGGTGCTCCACGCCGTGCGCCGCGCAGAGCGCACCGAGGTCGGTGCCGTGCGGGGTGCCGAAGATCCGCTCGAAGCTGTCCTCGTGCTCGGGGCTGCCCTGCTCCAGCAGGGAGAAGATGCCGCCACCGTCGTCGTTGAGCACCACCAGGGTCAGGTCCGGTCGCGGTTCCTGCGGCCCGAGCACCAGCCCGTTGGCGTCGTGCAGGAAGGTCAGGTCGCCGAGCAGCGCGTACCCGGGGCGGTCGTGCCCCAGCGCCGCGCCGATCGCGGTCGACACGGTGCCGTCGATCCCGGCCACACCCCGATTGCGGTGCACCAGGACGTCGGGCCGTTGCCGCGCCGCGAGCGCGACGTCCCGCGTCGGGTTCGACGAGCCCAGCACGAGCAGCGCCCGCTCCGGCAGCGCGTCGACGACGTCGCGGGCCACCGCCGGACCGCTCGGCCACCGTTCCAGGTCGAGGGCGTGGTGCAGCGCCGCGCAGGCCTTCTGGTCGGCCTGCTGCCAGCCGGTGAGCCAGTCCGCTGCCGCGCGTCCGGGCGCGGCGCCGAAGGTCTCGGCGACCTCGCGCACGTTGTGCGCGGGCGCGGGCCACTCCGCTCCGCCGTGGGCGAGCAACACCTCCACTCCTTCGTCGGCGAGCAAGCGCTGCACTTGCCGGAACACGGTCGGCCGTCCCACGCAGACCACCTGTTCGGGCCGGTGCGACCGCATGAACTCCGGCAGGTTCAGCAACCACATGCCGGTGCCGATCGCCGCGGTGCCGGACAGGCCGACGGCGCCGACCTCGGAGAGCACCGGCCACCCGTAGCGCTCGCCCCAGTCGCTGGCGCCTTCGGCTCCCCAGCCCGAGACCAGGACCAGCCCCCGGCGGGCGTCGACCTTCGACAGGGTGCTCGGCTCCCAGCCGTGCTCGGAGGCCTCCGTCCACCGGCCGCCGTCGGGCCGCCCGACCAGCGGCTCCGACCACCGCTCCGTCCCGTCGGGCACCAACGGCTCCCGGAACGGGATGTTGAGCTGCACCGGACCGCCGCGCGAGCCGCCCACCGCCGCCTGCCACGCGCGGCACACCTGGCTGCGCCAGTAGGCGTTCTGCCCCGGCCGGTCCTCCGCCACGCCCAGCTCGTCGAACAGCCGCACCTCGGTGCCGAACATGCGGTACTGGTCGATCGTCTGGTTCGCGCCCGCCGCCCGGAGCTCGGGAGGGCGGTCCGCGGTGAGCACGACCAGCGGCACACCGGAGTGGTACGCCTCGCTGACCGCCGGGTGCAGGTTGGTCGCCGCGGTACCCGAGGTGCAGACCACGGGCACCGGTCGACCCGTGCGGGCGGCGAGCCCGAGGGCGAGGAAGCCGGCGCTGCGCTCGTCGATCCGGACGTGCAGTTCGAGGCGCCGCGCCCGCACCGCGCGGTGCAGCGCGAAGGACAGCGGGGCGTTGCGGGAGCCCGGGGACAGCACCACGTGCCGAACACCGTTGCGGACGAGCTCATCGACGATGACCTCGGCCTGCGCCGTGGACGGATTCAACCGATCACCCCTGCACGTCTCCCGGCGGACCCCGGCCCGTCGCCTCCCCCATGGTGCGCTCCGACGTCTCGCCGCGGAGCACCGGGATACCGCGGGGAGGTCCCGACACCCGGTGCCCGCGGGACCTATTGTCCCAGGTGTGCAGAATCCCCGTGTCTCTGAGCTGTTCGATCCGGACGTGTGGGAGCCCGTGGCGGGCTTCGACTTCACCGACATCACCTACCACCGCTGCACCGAGGACGGCCCCGGTCGCGGCACCGTGCGCATCGCGTTCGACCGACCCGAGGTCCGCAACGCCTTCCGCCCGCACACCGTCGACGAGCTGTACCGGGCTCTCGACCACGCCAGGATGAGCGGCGACGTCGGCTGCGTGCTCCTGACCGGCAACGGGCCGTCGGAGCGCGACGGCGGCTGGGCCTTCTGCTCCGGCGGCGACCAGCGCATCCGCGGCCGGTCCGGGTACCAGTACGCCTCGGGCGACACGGCCGAATCGGTGGACCCGGCGCGGGCCGGGCGGCTGCACGTCCTGGAGGTGCAGCGGCTGATCCGGTTCATGCCGAAGGTGGTCATCGCGGTGGTGCCGGGCTGGGCCGCGGGTGGCGGGCACAGCCTGCACGCGGTGTGCGATCTCACGCTGGCCAGCGCCGAGCACGCCCGGTTCAAGCAGACCGACGCCGACGTGGGCAGCTTCGACGGCGGCTACGGCTCGGCGTACCTGGCCCGCCAGGTCGGGCAGAAGTTCGCCCGGGAGATCTTCTTCCTCGGCCGCCCGTACACCGCCGAGCAGGCGCACCGGATGGGCATGGTCAACGAGGCCGTGCCGCACGCCGAGCTGGAGTCCACCGCGCTGCAGTGGGCCCGCGAGATCAACGGGAAGTCGCCGACCGCCCAGCGGATGCTCAAGTACGCGTTCAACGCGATCGACGACGGCCTGGTCGGCCAGCAGATCTTCGCCGGTGAGACGACGCGGCTGGCGTACATGACCGACGAGGCGGTCGAGGGCCGCGACGCGTTCCTGCAGAAGCGCGAGCCGGACTGGTCGTCGTTCCCCTGGTACTACTGAGCCGCTCCGGCCGGTCCCGGGCGCGCGGGACCGGCCCTCGGGGCCGCGCAGCCGGTGCAGCGCCGCCCGCAGGCCGACCCGGACCTCTCGCACGGCCCGCCGCGCGACCCGCCGCACGGCCGATCGCACTGCCCGCCGCACGGCCGTTCGCACGGCGGCCGTTCGCACGGGGCTGATCGCGGTGTCGATGACGCGCATGGTGCCTCCTTCGTTTCGCCACTGACATCACCATCGACCGCGCGGATCGAACACTTGATCGCTCGAACTGGTGGTCGAATTGATGTATTCGGAGGACGTCAGCACCGCCGCGCCCGAGCCGGGACGACAATGGGCCCATGCCCCACCCCCGCGTCCCGCAGCCGCTCCCCGTACCGGCCGGACCGGCCGCCCTGGACGTGCTGCCCGCCCTGCGCACCGCCCTGGACGGCGGCGGACCGGCGCTGCTCCCGGTGCCCGCCGACCAGCCCGACGAGGCCCGGCGCACCGCGGAGGCGCTCGGCGAGCAGCCCGTCGGCGCGGACGGCGAGCCGATCGCCCTGGTCATCGCCACGTCGGGCTCCACCGGGACGCCCAAGGGCGTCCTGCTCAGCGCCACCGCGCTGCGCGCCTCCGCCGAAGCGACGCACCGCGGGCTGGCCGGCCCCGGCCGCTGGCTGCTGGCGATGCCCGCGCACCACGTCGCCGGGATGCAGGTGCTGATCCGCTCCCTGGTCGCCGGGGTCGAGCCGCACGCCGTGGACACCACCGGCGGGTTCCGGCCCGAGCGCTTCGCCGACGCCGCCCGCGCGATGCCGGCGACCGGCGACCCCCGCTACACCTCGCTGGTGCCGACCCAGCTGCGCCGCCTGCTCGACGCCGGGGGCGAGGGCCTGGCCGCGCTCCGGGACTTCGACGCCGTGCTGGTCGGCGGCGCCGCCGCCGCGCCCGCGCTGCTGGCCCGGGCCGCCGACGAAGGGGTCCGGGTCACCACCACCTACGGGATGAGCGAGACCGCGGGCGGGTGCGTCTACGACGGCCTGCCGCTGGACATCGCGCGGGTCCGCGTCGAGGGCGGCGAAGGGCCGATCGCGCTGTCCGGACCGATGCTCGCCTCCGGGTACCTCGGCCGCCCCGGCGCGGCCGAGTTCGCCGGCGGCTGGTTCCGCACCGGCGATCTCGGGCGCTGGCGCCAGGACCGGCTGGAGGTGCTCGGCCGGGTCGACGACCTGATCATCACCGGCGGGGTGAACGTGGCCCCGGCGCCGGTGGAGCGGGTCCTCACCGAGCAGACCGGGGTGCGCGAGGTCTGCGTGGTGGGCGTGCCGGACCCGGAGTGGGGGCAGGCGGTGGTCGCCGCCGTGGTGCCCGCCGACCCCGCCGCACCACCGGATTCCGAGGCGCTGCGCGGCGCGGTGCGCGAACGCAGCGGCGCCGCGGCGACCCCGAAGCGGATCGTCTTCCTCCCCGAACTGCCGCTGCGCGGTCCGGGCAAACCGGACCGGCGGGGGCTGGCCGCGCGGCTCGGCGTGCCCTGACGTGCGGGAGGCTCCCTCCGCCGGGTGAGGGCGGTGCGCGAAGATGCACCCATGGCGACTGTCTCGCAGTGGATCGAAGGCGCCCGGCTCCGGACCTTCCCGAACGCGATCGCGCCGGTGCTGGTCGGTGGCGGAGCCGCGATCGGGATCGACGGGTTCGACCCGCTCCTCGCGGTGCTGGCGCTGGTCGTGGCGATGCTGCTGATCATCGGGGTGAACTTCGCCAACGACTACTCCGACGGCGTCCGGGGCACCGACGACGACCGGGTCGGCCCGTTCCGGCTGACCGGTTCGGGGGCGGCGCGCCCGGCGGCGGTGCGCGCGGCGGCGTGGACGTGCTTCGGCCTGGCCGCCGTGGCGGGCCTGGCCGTGGTGGTGCTCAGCGGGCACTGGTGGATGCTGGCCGTCGGCGCCCTGTGCATCGCGGGCGGCTGGTTCTACACCGGGGGCCGCAAGCCGTACGGCTACGCCGGGCTGGGCGAGATCGCGGTGTTCGTCTTCTTCGGGCTGGTCGCGGTGCTCGGCACGGTGTACGTCCAGGCGGACACCATCACCGGGTTCTCGATCGGCGCGGCGGTCGCGATCGGCTCGATCTCCAGCGCCGTGCTGGTCGCCAACAACCTGCGGGACATCCCGTCGGACCGGGTCAGCGGCAAGCGGACGTTGGCCGTGCTGCTCGGCGACCGCGACACCCGGACCCTCTACGTCGCGCTGGCGCTGATCCCGTTCCTGATCACCGTGCTGATCGGGGTGCGCAACTCCTGGGCGCTGCTGGGCTTCCTGGCCCTGCCGCTGCTCATCGTGCCGCTGCGCGCGGTGCTCGGCGGCGCGCAGGGGCGCAAGCTGATCCCCGCGGTGCGCGACACCGGCTTCGCGATGCTGGCGTGGGCGGCCATCACGGCCGTGGCGCTGGCCATCGGCTGATCGACCGGGCCCGTCGGCTGGTCGATCACCGGGCCGCGGTGCGCCGGTAGGTGGCCGGTGGGGTGCCGACGACCTGCGTGAACACCCGGATCAGGTGCGCCTGGTCGGCGAAGCCGAGCTCGTCGGCCAACGCCGCCCAGTCCACGGGCGCACCGGCCAGGGGCGCACCGGCCAGGGGCGCACCGGCGGCGGGAGCACCGGCGCGGCCGAGCGCGTCGAGGATCCGGAAGCGCCGGATCACCCACTTCGGCCCGATCCCAACGTACTCGGCGAACAGCCGCTGCAACCGGCGCAACCCCATCCCGGCCCGCTCGGCGAGCTGATCGGCGCGGACCAGCGAGGGGTCGCGCTCAGCGGTGCGGACCAGCTCCGAGACCCGCGCCGCGACCGGATCGGGCCGCGGTCGGCACGCGCGGAGGTACTCCTCGACCGCCGCCACCATGCGCCGGGTGCTCCCGGTCGCCAGCACCCGCGCCGCGACCTCCCGGTCGTCCACCCCGAGCACCTCCGCACCGGGGCGGTACCGCCCGGCGACGTCCGCCACCGCGCGGTGCAGCACGGGCCGGAACCCCGCCGGGTGGAAGGCCACCCCGAGGACGTGCCCGGCACCGCGCAGCTCCCGGTGGAAGGGCTCGCGGGTGACACCGTGGACGAGCACCCGGCCGTCCTCCACCGCGAGGTGCACCCTGGGCTGGGGCACGACCTGCTGCCGGTGCACGCCCTCGACCCGCCAGCGGACCACCCAGTGGTAGTCCACGAACTCGGCCAGATCCGCCGCCGGAGCCAGGCGTTCGACGTCGAAGGCCCGCCGACCCGGCTCCGGGAACACGATCGCCTGCGGACAACCCTGCGGAGCGCGCACCGCGCCAGGGTAGGAGTCCGCCCCGACACGAGCGGGTCGCGTTTCTCCAATACCCCGCGCGGCGTGCGGACCTACCGTCCGCGCATGAGTTTCGCGAAGAAGGCCACCGGCCGGTTCTCGGTCACCTCCTGGACCGAGCAGGTCGTCACCGACATCGACGGCGAGGGGCAGGAACGCGGCGGCGTCCGCTATCCCACCCGGGGCATCACCCGCGCCGAGGTGTCCTACACCTACTCCGGCGCCATCGAGGGCACCAGCACCCTCACGTACCTGATCACCTACCGGCCGGGCGGTGCTCCGGTCCTCGGGTTCGAGCACTTCGAGGGGTCGATCGACGGGCGCACCGGGAGCTGCGTCCTCCGGCACACCGGCACCCAGGACGAGACCGGCGTGTTCGAGCACGTCGAGGTGGTTCCCGGGCTGGGTACCGGGGAGCTGGCCGAGTTGCGCGGCGAGGCCGACCTGGCGGTCGTCGGCCACTCCGAGGACGGCTACGAACTGGTGCTGTCCTACCAGGGGTAGGCGCCAGGACGAGTCTTCCGAGCGCTGCCCGGACGCGATGCGGTCGCGCGCCTTGACTTCGAGCATGGTCGATGTTTCACGGTGAGTCCGCAGTGGCGACGACGACACCGCGGAGGTGTGGCGAATGCGGGCGATCCAGGCGCAGGAGTTCGGTGGGCCGGAAGTGCTGAAGCCGGTCGAGCTGGCTCCACCGGAGCCGGCGGCCGGGACGGCGGTGGTCGCGGTCCACGCTGCCGACGTGCTCGGCCTCGACGTCGCCATCCGCCGCGGTGCGGCCGCCGAGCTGTTCGGGGTCGTCCCCCCGTACGTGCCCGGCGACGGCGTCGCGGGCACGGTGGTGGCCGCCGGGGACGGCGTCGACCGGCGGTGGATCGGGCGCCGCGTCGTCTCGACGACGGGTGCGCGCGGCGCGTGCGCCGAACGGGTCGCCGTCCCCGCCGAGGACCTCGTCGCGGTGCCCGACGGCCTCGACCTCACCGCGGCCGCCGCGCTGGTCCACGACGGGCGCACGGCGCTCGCCCTCATCGAGGCCGCCGCGGTCCGGCCCGGGGAGCGGGTGCTCGTCGTGCCGGCCGGTAGCGGCCTCGGCCTGGTCCTGGTGCAGCTCGCCCGCCTCGCCGGTGGCACCGTCATCGCGGCAGCGCGGGGCGCCGAGCAGCTCGCGGCGGCGACCGCGGCCGGGGCCACCCGGGTCGTCGACGCCGCGAGCAGCGACTGGACGGACCAGCTCGGTGGACCCGTGGACGTGGTCCTCGACGGGGTCGGCGGGGCCACCGGGCGCGCCGCGTTCGAGGCCGTCGCCAGCGGTGGGCGCCACCTCGGCTACAGCGGCGAGCCCGGCCCGGACCCCGACGAGGCCCGGCGGCGTGGCGTGACCCCGTTCGGCACCGAGGTCGTCCACCTCGGGAGCAGCGGAGCGACTCGCGGGCTCACCGAACGGGTCCTCGACGAGGCCGCGGCCGGCCGGATCCGACCGGTCATCGGCCCGGTCTTCCCCCTCGAAGGGGCGGCCGAAGCCCATGCGGCCTTCGAACGCGGTGGTCTCGTGGGCCGGGCGCTCATCGCGGTCGAGGCCACGGCGGGCTTGATCGGGCTGGTGGAGCGGTTCGGCCAGGGGTTCGCCGCTGCCGACGCCGAGCTCCTCACCGGGTTGTGGGCAGCCGACGAGGACGACCTCGTCCACGTCGCCGGGGAACGCGCCCACCCGCTGCGGACCCGCGCCGAGATCGCGCGCTACTACCGGGAGGCGCTCGGCCCCGTCAGCAGCGTGGACACCGCGGAGGTCACCGATCTGTCGGTCGAGGCCGCGGGAGACCGCGGACGCGCCTTCTTCCGGTTCCGCTTCGCGGGGCGAGAAGCCCCCGGCGACGAGCGTTTCGACGTGGACGTCCGGATCACGGCCATCGCCCGGCGACGCGACGACCGGTGGGGGCTGGTCCACTACCACGAGTCCTCGCCCGGGCCCGTCTGAGCACCGCTCGCACCACGCTCAGCGACCTTCCCGCTGGGAGGGGCGCGGAACTGCCCGGGTAGCGCCCGCGTCCAGCCCGGGGTCAGCGCACCAGCGCGGCCAGGACGTACTGGGCGACGGACTGGGCGGTCTCGCAGTGCGTCGTCCCCGCCTCCCGCGCGGTGACCGCGACCTGCAACGTCGCCCCCCGGACCGGTGCGAGGACCGTGCAGTCGTTGACGTGCAGGGTCTGCGTCCCGGGCACCGCACCGAGGTCCACCTCCTCGCGGCCGAGCCCGGCGTAGCCCGCCGGCTGCGCGGCGACCAGCACCGAGCGGGGGCTGCCGCCGTGGTCGAACTGGCAGCCGCGCGCCACCGGTTCGGCACCGAGCTGGCGGGGGTGCCCGGCCTGCACCGGGAACGCCAGCTCCGCGAGCTCGTCCGGGGACACCAGCGAGCACAGGTCCGCGACGGCGGCGAGCTCGCGGCGCTGGTCCGGGGGCACCTCACGGCTGATCGGCGGGGTCACGGACTCGGCCGCGGACTCCTCGGTGGTCGTCTGCGCGCTGGGCGGCACCGGGGCGGTCTCCTCGCCCGAGGTGCACCCGGTCGCCGCGACCGCCACCGCCGCCAACCACAGCCATCCCTGGCGCCGCACGCCGAACCTCCCCGAGCCGTCCGCGCTCAGCATGCCTGGAACTCACCGGTGGCGTGGAAGCGGTCCACCACGGCGTGCGCGGGCGCCAGGTCGAGGCCCTGCGCCGCCACCCAGTCGTCGTCGTAGTAGGTGTTCGCGTACCGCTCGCCGCCATCGCAGAGCAGGGTGACGATGCTGCCCCGGTGCCCTTCCCGGAGCATCTCGGCGATCAGCGCGAACACGCCCCACAGGTTCGTGCCGGTGGAGCCGCCGACCCGGCGGCCGAGCACGTGCTCGACGTAGCGCGAGGTGGCGATCGAGGCGGCGTCCGGCACCTTGATCATGCGGTCGATCGACTCGCCGACGAACGACGGCTCGACCCGCGGCCTGCCGATCCCCTCGATCATCGAACCCCGGTCCCCGGTGCGGGCGGGATCGCCGTCCCGCCACGCCTCGAAGAACACCGAGTGCTCCGGGTCGACCACCGCCAGCGACGTCCGGTGCATCCGGTAGCGCAGGTAGCGGCCGATGGTGGCGCTGGTGCCGCCGGTCCCGGCGCCGACCACGATCCACCGGGGCTCGGCGTGGCGCTCCCGCGCGAGCTGCTGGAAGATCGACTCGGCGATGTTGTTGTTGCCCCGCCAGTCGGTCGCCCGCTCGGCGTGGGTGAACTGGTCCATGAAGTGGCCGCCGAGCTCGGCGGCCAGCCGCCGGGATTCGGCGTAGATCGCGCTCGGCTCGTCGACGAAGTGGCAACGCCCGCCGTGCCACTCGATCAGGGAGACCTTCTCGCGGCTCGTCGAGCGCGGCATCACGGCGATGAACGGCAGCCCGAGCATCCGCGCGAAATAGGCCTCGGACACCGCCGTCGAACCCGACGACGCCTCGATCACCGGAGTGTTCTCCGTCACCCAGCCGTTGCAGATCGCGTACAGGAACAGCGATCGGGCCAAGCGGTGCTTGAGAGAACCGGTCGGATGGGTTGACTCGTCCTTGAGGTAGAGGTCGATCTCCCACTCGGCGGGCAGCGGGTAGGTCAGCAGGTGCGTGTCGGCGCTGCGGTTGGCGTCGGCCTCGATCTTGCGGACGGCCTCGCTGGTCCAGCCCCTGGTGCGGTCGCAGGAGCGGTCGAGGATCCGCGTCACGACTCGTCCGCGTCCCGGTCCCCGCGGAGCTGGGCGCGCAGCTCGTCGCGGCGGGCCCGTCGCTCGGCGGCGCGTTCGGCCATCCCGGACGCGACGCGGCGGCGCAGCGTGCCGAACACCAGCATCGACAGCGGCATCACCAGCACCACGGCGACGGCGGCGGCGACCAGCAGCGGCACGCCGAACAGCATCAGCGCCGCGATCGCGACCGCGAGCATGCCGAACCTGGCCAGCGTGTACAGCACGACGTCGGTGACGAGACTGGAGCTCCGGGTCCGCTCCGGGGATTCGGCCTCCTGCTGTTCCAGCACGTCATCCAGGGTAGAGCAAGCGGGGCCGCGACCCGGCCGGGGGCGCGGGCGGACCGTGCCGCCTCGCCGCTTTCGTCCCTTACCTTCCCTTTACCTAAACCCAAATGTTCGAGTACCTGACCATCGAACTGCCAGGATGCGACCGGAATGCCCGATTGAATCCGCAGCACTCAGGAGGTCAGCCGTGACCGCGACGACCCAGCAGTCCCGCCAGCACGGCCAGGAGCAGCTCCTCACCCCCGGTGAGGTCGCCGCGCTGTTCCGGGTCGATCCGAAGACCGTCACCCGGTGGGCCACCGCCGGGCGCATCGGCTCCATCCGGACGCCGGGCGGGCACCGCCGGTTCCGCGAGTCGGAGGTCCGGACGCTGCTCGCCGAGCTGACCAACGACGTCGGCCGACCGGCCTGACCGGACTCCAGGGCGCGACCGATCGCCGCGACGGCCCCCCGCCGCCGGGCCCCCACGCTCCCGGCGGAACGCCTCGACGATCGGCGAGAACCCCGAACGACGCCCCGGCGGTCGGCCGACGGCACGCCGACGACCGCTGATCCAGGTGGCGCCTCGTAGCGCAGCGAGGCGCCACCTGGGTTCGTCACACCAACCGCCACCTCGGGGCGACGACAACCGCGGCCACCACCGGCTAACCTCGGGTGGAGAGACTGGAGGTGGCCGCGATGATCTACGTCCTGGCAGCGATCGGCGCGCTCACGGTAGCCGTGCTGATGTGGAAGGCCTTCGGCCCCGAGATGGGGTTCCGCCGACG
The DNA here is from genome assembly GCF_039542665.1 of Saccharopolyspora cebuensis. NCBI lineage: Bacteria > Bacillati > Actinomycetota > Actinomycetes > Pseudonocardiales > Pseudonocardiaceae > Saccharopolyspora > Saccharopolyspora cebuensis. The sequence goes on along the minus strand of NZ_BAABII010000003.1, from coordinate 256,809 downwards.
CGGGCAGGCCCCGATCGCGCCGGACGACGACCCGGACTTCCTGCGCCGGATCGACGAGGAGCAGCGCAGGCAGCGCCACGACGAGGAGTGACCTCCGGCGCCGCCTGCTCAGGAACCGCCCTGCTCAGGACTGGCGCTTGCGCCCGAGCGCGTGCGGGAAGTCGTCGGCCACGATCGCGGCGAGCTCCAGCAGCGCCAGGCGCGTCGGGGCGGCCAGCTGGTCCAGCTCGACCTCCGCGCCTTCCTCCAGGTGCGGGTCGAACGGGATCTTCGACACCGCGCGGCAGCGCGACGCGAAGTGCGCGGCGAGCTTGTCGACGTCGACCTTGCCCGCCGTCGGCCGCGCCGAGTTGATCACCGCGACGGAGCGCGACACCAGTTCGCCGTAGCCGTGCGCGTCCAGCCAGTCCAGCGTGGCCGAGGCGCTGCGCGCCCCGTCGATCGAGCTGGACGACACGATGACCAGCGAGTCGGCCTCGTCCAGCACGCCCTTCATCGCCGAGTGCATCAGCCCGGTGCCGCAGTCGGTGAGCACCACGTTGTAGAAGTGCTCCAGCAGCGTCACGGTGCGCCGGTAGTCGTCCTCGCTGAACGCCTCGGACACCGCCGGGTCCTGCTCGCTGGCGAGGATCTCCAGCCGGCTCGGGCCCTGCGAGGTGTAGGACCGCACGTCGCTGTACTTGGTGATCCGGTGGGCGTCGCGCAGCAGGTGCCGCACGGTGGCCGTGGTCTCCAGCGGGATCTTCTGGCTGAGCGTGCCGCGGTCCGGGTTGGCGTCGACGGCGATCACCCGGTCACCGCGCAGCGACGAGAACGTCGAGCCGAGCGTGGTGGTGGTCGTCGTCTTGCCGACCCCGCCCTTGAGGCTGAGCATCGCGATCTTGTAGCAACCCTGCAGCGGCTGGTTGATCCGCGCGATCAACTGGCGTCGCCGCAGGTCGGCCGGGCTCTCGCCGAGGTTGACCGTCTTCCCGCTGGCCACGTAGAGGGCCTTGCGCCACCCGGATTGGGGAGGCCGTTTGGTCTGCTTGAGCAGCTGGGAGGACGAGAGGTCCTGGCCGAATGGCTGATCCGGGGCGGGGCCGGACGGAGCACCCTGGCCATATGGACCGAACTGCTGCTGACCGCCTTGCTGGAACTGCTGCCCCTGCTGCCCCGGGTACGGCTGGCCGCCCGGAACCGGGTACGGACCCGACGGCCCGCCCTGCACCGGGTAGGGACCCGACTGGCCGCCCGGAACCGGGTAAGGACCCGACGGCCCGCCCTGCACCGGGTACGGCCCGGACTGACCGGCCTGCGGGTGCGGCCCGGACGGGCCTCCGGAGACCGGGTGCGGACCGGACTGCGCGCCCGGGACCTGGTGCGGACCCGACGCGGCCGCCTGCTGCGGGCCGGACGGGGTCGCCTCGTAGTAGCCCGGCGGGAACTGCTGCTGCGCAGGCGCGCCACCGGGGTACCGGGCGGCGTCGCCCGGGTACGCCTCCGGCGGGAACGCGGGCGGCTGGTCCGGATCCACGTACGACGGCGTGGGGTGCTCGGCGAGCGGGTTCGGAGCCGCCGGCCTGGTCTCCGGTTCGGTGTAGGGCCCTTGCTGCTGCGCGGCGCCGTCGGCACCGCTCGCCTGCCGCTGCGTCTCAGGCTCTTCGTACCGTCCGGTCACCGTCGCCGTCCCTCCAACGTTCGAGTCGAGCCCTGCCGGACCGAATCGCGATCTCCCCGTCTCCGCACAGCACGGTAGTCCCAGATGCACGGGGTCGTCACCGGGGGTGGCCGCGTCTACCAGGTCACGATCCGCACTCCCCGCCAGGGGTGTGCACGGGTCGCGACCCGAACGCGGGCGGCGGCGCGGCGGCCCCGGCCGGGAAGCCGACACCGCCCACCCGATCACAGACCGGCGTAGGAGTGCAGCCCCGACACGACGATGTTGATGAAGAACAGGTTGAAGATCATCACGGCCAGGCCGAGGATGTTGATCCACGCGGCCCGCACCCCGCGCCAGCCCGCGGTCGCCCGCGCGTGCAGGTAGGCGGCGTAGACGACCCACGCGATGAAGGAGGTGGTCTCCTTGGGGTCCCAGCCCCAGAACCGGCCCCACGCGGCCTCGGCCCAGATCGCGCCGGCGACGATCGCGAACGTCCACACCGGGAAGATCACCACGGTGGTCCGGTAGGCGAGGCGGTCGAGGGTCTGGCTGCTCGGCAGCCGGGAGGCGAACGCCGCCATCTTCGTCTCGTCGCGCTCGTAGCGGACCCGCACCAGGTACAGGAGGCTGGCGACACCGGAGAACAGCAGCACGCCGCTGGCCACGATCGCGGCCGAGACGTGGATCACGATCCAGTAGGACTGCAGGGCGGGCTGCAGCGGCGCGGCCTGCGCGTAGAGCACGGTGCCGGACAGGAACAGCAGCAGGATCACCGGCAGCATGAGGAAACCGCCGAGCGAGCGGAGCTGCGCCGGGGTCGCTTCGCGACGCGCCTTGCGCATCTGCTGGTACAGCACGACGACCCAGGCGATCACGGCGGCGAGGCAGATCGCCGAACCGAACTCGTACATGTTGCCCCACGGGGCCCGCCCGGTGGCCACGCCGCGCAGCACCAGCGACGCGAGGTGGACCAGCCCGCCGAGCACGGTCATGGCCACGGCCATGCCGCCCCAGCGTTCGGACATCGGCCGCTTCGGCTCGGTCTTGATGTGCCCGACCTCGGGGGTCTCGTCCGGACCGGAGCCCGAGCCCACCATCGCGGGTTCGCGCTGCGCGGCCGTCTTCGCGACGGCCCGGCTGGAGGCGAATTCGGCGAAGTACAGCAGCATGGCGAACGCGTAGATGACCACGGAGGTCGCGTACGCCATGTCGCTGTAGGTCGACAGGGTCTCGTTAACCGGCATCAGCTCTTCCTTCCGCGAGCGGGGCCTGTGACCGCACCCGGTGTCGGCTTCTGCTCGCCCACCATCGCGAGCAGGTCCGCGGCGAGAACGGTGAACTCTTCGCCGTAACCGGCGTGATCGGTGCGGGCCAGCCCGCCGACTTCGACCAACGTACGCGTGCTCCCGGCATCGTCCGGATCCGGCCGCGGCACCGCCCGCACCCAGACGCGGCGCCGCTTGATCATCAGGGAGGTCCCGATACCGAAGATCATCGCGATCGCGAAGCCCAGCACGAACGGCTGGAACGGATCGTGCGAGACCTGCAGGTTGACCCAGCGCTCGACGCCGTCGAAGCGGACCGTGGTGCCGTCGTCGAGGCGGATCTCCTCGCCGACGCTCAGGTTCTCCCGCGCCACCCGGTTGAGCCGACCCTGCTCCACCATCTTCTGGTCCACGCCGAAGATGGACTGGCCGCGACCGGAGTCGAGACCGAGGTCACCGCGCAGCACGTCGACGGCCACGGCCGGGTCGACCAGGTCGGGGAACCGCGAGCTCAGGATCGCGCCGTCATAGGCCGCGGTCGGCGCGAACAACCCGGTCACGGCGATCTGGTTCTCGCGGCGCTGCACCGGGTCCTCGATGCCGGGCGGGTCGAACTTCGTCGCGCCCTGCGACAGCATCGTGGCGAGGTCGTTCGGCTGCCACTGGACCTCACCGGTCCGCTGCTGCCCGTCCGGCCACGTCACCGTGAACTGCGGCGCGTAGCCGTTGCCGGTCAGGTACACCCGGTCGCCCGCGGTGCGCAGCGGGTGGTTGACCTGCAGGTCGTGGGAACGCCAGGTGCCGTTCTCCAGGTCCTCTCCGGACTGGTACTGGAGGTCGACGTGGTAGTTCTCCACCTGTCCGGTGTTGAGGTAGTCCACCTTGAGGTCGTTGACCCGCACGCAGAACGGCGTCAGATCGGTCCCGTCCCGGGTCAGGCCCGGGTTGAAGGAGTCGTAGTTGTAGGTGCCCGAATTGCAGAACTCGGAGCCGTCGGCCATCACGATGACCTGGCCCTCGTAGCCGTAGAGCTTGCCGCCAGCGACGCCGATGAGCAGCCCGACCAGTGCGAAGTGGAACACCAGGTTGCCCGCCTCGCGCAGGTAACCGCGCTCGGCGGAGATCGACTTGGTGCCGTCGGCCTCCTCCTGCTCGACCTTGCGCCAGCCGCGCAGCCGCTTGCGGGCCGCCGTCATCACCTCGTCCACCGAGGTGTCCACAGTGGTGTCCTCGTAGTGCGGCATCCGGCTGAGGTTGCGCGGGGTGCGCACCGGCCTGCCGCGCAACTGCCGGTAGTACTCCAGGCAGCGCGGCAGCAGGCAGCCGATCAGCGAGATGAACAGCAGGACGTAGATGGAGGCGAACCAGACCGAGCTGAAGACCTCGAAGACGCCGAGCTTCTCCAGGATGGGCGCCAGCGTCGGGTGCTGCCGGTAGTAGTCCTCCACCCCGGTCGGGCTCAGCGACCGCTGCGGGATGAGCGCGCCCGGCAGCGAGGCCAGCGCGAGCAGGAACAGCAGCACCAGCGCGGTGCGCATCGATGTCAGGCCGCGCCAGGTGTTGCGCAGGAACGCCAGCGCGCTTCTCAGGAAATCAGGCATCAGATCGGCAACTCAAACCCGGCGATCGGACCTCTCAGCACCGCGATCAGCTCTCCCCACAGACCGGTGACGAGCAGCAAGCCCACCACAATCAGCAGCACCCCGCCGAAGATCTGGATCGCGCGGGCCCGGCGCCGCAGCCACCCCGTGCTGCGCACCGCCCAGCGCGCACCCAGGGCGAGCAGCACGAAGGGCAGTCCCAGCCCCGCGCAGTAGGCGATCACCAGCAGGACGCCGCGCAGCACCGTGCTCGAACCGGGCTCGGTGCCGACGGCCACCGCCGTCACCCCGACGAGGGTCGGGCTCAGGCAGGGCGTCCAGCCGAGCCCGAACACGGCGCCCAGCACCGGCGCGCCCCACAGACCCGCCCGCGGCGCGCGGTGGATGCGCACGTCGCGTTGCAGCGCCGGGACCAGTCCGATGAAGACCAGTCCCATCGCCACCGTGACGACCCCACCGACCCGTTGCAGGATGATCTCGTTGGCCGCCAGCACATCGGACAGGCCCAGCAGGAGCAGCATCCCGGCGGCGAACACCGCACTGAACCCCGCCACGAACAGCATCGCCGCACCGGCGACCCGCCACCGGCCGCGACGCGCCTGCTTGGCCTCCTCCTCGTCCACCGGCGGCGATTCGGCGCCGACCACCCCGGCCAGGTAGGCCAGGTATCCGGGGACGAGCGGGACGACGCACGGAGACGCGAAGCTGATCGCCCCGGCGAGCACGGCGATGGCGGCCGCGAACAGCAGCGGGCCGGACATGGCGAGCTCGGTGGGGTTCACACGTCGAGGGTAGGAAAGTCAGGAGCACCGACGTGCACCGGCCCTGGTAACGGCGACCACATCCGCGCTGGTGAACGCCAGGTTCGCACCGGACGGCCACCTCGCCAGGGCCATAGGTCCCGAAAATCAGGTCCCTGTGGACGACCGGACTTTTCGCCCCGTTCGCCCGTTCCCGGTGCGCACCACCGGCGCACGCCGCCGGACGCGAAGGTCGGCACCTCCGCGCCGCGCCCACCCGCCGCATCGACCGCGCCCCGGTGCGCGACCCACGCGGCGAGCACGCATCCGAGCCGCCCACCGGTGCGCGGCGGCTGCCCCGAACGGTCCGCCCACCGACGCGACCGCCCCGCCCGAGCAAGGCGAACACGGGAACCTTCCTGCCAGCGCCGCCAAGCGGGGAACCTTCCTGCCACCAGAGCGGGGGCACCTTCCTGCCACCAGTGCCAGGAGGGGAACCTTCCTCCCACCAGCCGCCCGCCGGGGAACCTTCCTCCCACCAGCGCCAGGAGGGGAACCTTCCTCCCACCAGCCGCCCGCCGGGGAACCTTCCTCCCACCAGCGCCAGGAGGGGAACCTTCCTCCCACCAGTGCCAACGGGGGAACCTTCCTGTCACGGAGGCGCGACGGCCGCTCGCGCGCGGGTCCAGGCGAGCGCGCGTCCGCGCCGCTGCCGGTGGTTCCCGCCGAGGACTTCCGGGGGGACGATCCTGCCGCCCGGAAATCGCCTCGCCCTGGTCGCGCGGGTGGCGGGCGGGGCCGCGCGAGCTGCGGCAGCTTCGCGCTCGGCGCCTCCGGGCGGTGCGCCCCGGCGGGATCACCGGCGCAGGCGCACGGCGGGCGGGACGTCGCGCACACCCGTCCCGGCCCGGAGGTCCGGGCCGGGACGGAGCGTGCGGATCAGGCCGTCGGCGTGGGTTCGGCGGCGACCTTCTGGACCTCGGGGAGCAATTCGCTCTCCAGCAGCTCGGTCAGGAAGATGGCCGCGACGCGGTGCTGGCGGTCCAGCACGATCGTGGCGGGCACCGTGCTGCGCGGGAACTGCTTGAGCGCGAGGAGGCTCCGCCCGGACGGGTCGAACAGCGACGGGTAGGTCAGCCCCCGGTCGCGGTGGAAGTCCGCGGCGGCGGACCGGCTGTCCCGGACGTTGATGCCGAGCAGCTGGACGCCCTGATCAGCGGTCTTGTCCTGCACCGCCTGGAGGTCGTCGGCCTCCGCGCGGCACGGCCCGCACCAGGAGCCCCAGATGTTGAGCACCACGACCTCGCCCTTGAAGTCGTTGAGCGAGATCTGCTTGCCCTCCTGGAGCAGCGACTCCCCGGACAGGCCGGTGACCTTGCCGCGCTCCTCCGGCTCGTAGAACAGCCGCGTCTGGCCGCCCGGCGAGACGAAGGTGAACTCGCCGCCCGGGGGTTCGCTCCCGCCGGCCCCGGCGCAACCGCCGACGAGCGCCAGCACCGCGACGGCCATCCCGATGCGCGTGAGCAGCTTCTTCATGCCCGACTCCCTCATGCCCCGGTCAACTTCGGGTCCGTGCCCCCGGCGGGTTCGACGTAGGCGACGCGGACCAGCTCCTCGCCCCGGAACACCAGGGAGGTCAGCGACGCGAGCGAGCACTGCCGCCGCCGCGGGTCGTGCCACATGGGCTTGCCCTCCAGGAACCGGCGCAACGTCCAGATCGGCAACTGGTGCGAGACGCAGACGGCTTCGCGGCCTTCCGCGGCCGTCCGCGCGCGGTAGGCGGCGCCGAGCATCCGGCGCGCGATCTCCAGGTACGGCTCGCCCCACGACGGGCGCAGCGGGTTCCACAGCTTCGACCAGTGCGCGGGCGAGCGCAGCGCCCCGTCGCCGACCGAGACCTTGAGCCCCTCGAACTGGTTGTCCGCCTCGATCAGCCGCTCGTCCACGGCCACGTCGAGCTCGAACGCCGCCCCGATCGGCGCGGCGGTCTGCTGGGCGCGTTCCAGCGGCGAGGCGACGACGTGGGCGATGTCGCGTCCCACCAGGAACTCGGCGACGCCCTTGGCCTGCTGCTCGCCCCGGTCCGACAATCGGTACCCGGGCAGCCGGCCGTAGAGCACGCCCTCCGGGTTGTGCACCTCGCCGTGGCGCAGGAAGTGCACGACGGTCCCGGTCATGGTGCTTCCGCCCGGGCCGCGGCCTGCGCCGCGTGCGGCGCGGCCTCGGCGATGGTCTCGAACGCGGCGTCGTCCATCGCGGCGTTGACGAACCAGGACTCGAAGGCGCTCGGCGGCGGGTAGACGCCGCGCCGGAGCAGCTCGTGGAAGAACGGCGGGAACCGCCAGGTCTGCTGCCGCTGCGCGCCCGCGTAGTCGTGCACCGGCTCCTCGGTGAAGAACACGCTGGTCAGGTTGCCCGCGACGGCGACCTGGTGCGGCACGCCCGCGGCGGTCAGCGCCTCGCCGAGCAGCTCGCCGAGCCGCCGGGCGTTGCGGTCCAGCGCCTCGTACACCGCGTCGTCGGCGGCGCGCAGGTTCGCCAGTCCGGCCGCGACCGCGATCGGGTTCCCGGCCAGGGTGCCCGCCTGGTAGACGGGTCCGGAGGGCGCCAGCTTCGACATCACGTCGGCGCGACCGCCGAACGCGGCGGCGGGCAGCCCGCCGGACATCACCTTGCCGAAGGTGTAGAGGTCGCCGGCCACGCCGTCGATCCCGAACCAGCCCGCCCGGGACACCCGGAAGCCGGTCATCACCTCGTCCATGATGAGCAGCGCACCGTGCGCGCTGGTCAGCTCCTTGAGCCCGGCGTTGAAGCCCGGGGCGGGCGCGACCGCGCCCATGTTGCCCGCGGCGGCCTCGGTGATCACGCACGCGATCTCGTCGCCCTGCTCGGCGAACACCTGCCGCACCGCGTCGAGGTCGTTGTAGGGCAGCACGAGGGTGTCGGCGGCCTGCGCGCCGGTGACCCCGGGCGTCGTCGGCAGCCCCAGGGTGGCGACCCCGGACCCGGCGCTGGCCAGCAGCGCGTCGACGTGCCCGTGGTAGCAGCCGGCGAACTTGACGACCTTGCGCCGCTCGGTGAAGCCGCGCGCCAGCCGGACCGCGCTCATCGTCGCCTCGGTCCCGGAGTTAACCAGCCGGACCTGCTCGACGGGCAGCACCCGGTCGATGATCTCCTGCGCCAGGTCGATCTCCCCGACGCCGGGGGTGCCGAACGACAGCCCCTCGGACGCCGCGTCCCGGACCGCCCGCACCACGTCGGGGTGGGCGTGCCCGTTGATCATCGGGCCCCAGGAGGACACCAGGTCCACGTAGCGGTTGCCGTCGGCGTCCCAGAGGTGGGGACCCTCCCCGCGCACCATGAAGCGGGGCGAGCCGCCGACCGAGTGGAACGCCCGGACCGGCGAGTTGACGCCTCCGGGAGTCACGGACCGGGCGCGCTCGAACAGCTCGCGCGACCGCGGGACGGATTCGTCGCTGGCGGGATTCGCAGGAGTCACGACCCCCAGTCTGACAGGCGGCGCGGCGTGTCCGGGCACACCCCGGCGGCGCTCAGCCGCGATCGCGCACCCGGATGGCCAGCACGAGTTGCCGGATCGCGTCGAGCACGAGCAGCGCACCGACGCCGCCCGCCGCGATGGCGGTGGCCAGCCAGCTCCCGATGGAGCGGGTCACCACGTCGGTCGCGCCACCCGGTCCGGGCAGGTAGATCGGCACGATCCCGCGCCCCCAGGCCCACCAGGCGGTGACGGCGAGGCCGAGCGCGATGAGCAGTTCCACGGCCGCGATCGCCGTCCGCCACGGCTGGTGCACGCCGGACCGCTCCTGGGTGCCCTGCTCCGTCCCGTCGACGGGCCACGATTCCGTCACGGTGCAAAGCCTCTCACGTCCGCTCGACGCGCCGGACCCGCTCCCCACCGCCACGCCCCGCGACGTCAGCACCGACGGGACGTCCACCCGTTCGAGAACGGAGTGAGGGGCACCCTTGCCCCAGTTACTTGGGCAAGGGTGCCCCTCACTCCAGCTTCAGCATGCGGCGGAGCGCATGTGGTGCGGCACGCAACCGGCACCGTCGCGGGTTCTCAGCTCCGCTAGGGCTCGCGGTGCACCAGCGGGGTCAGGTGCTCGGTGAGCGCCGCCGGTTCCTTGGCCCAGCCCAGCACGACGTCGCCGCCGGTCAGCCGGATCGGCACTTCGCCGGTGCCCTTCGGCGCCGTCCAGCCGCCGCCGAGCACCCGGGCGCCGATCGGGGCGCCGACGTCGCCGACCTCGGCGATCCGGGACACCTCCACCCGCTCCCGGCCCTGCACGAGCTCGTCGGGGGTCAGCCGCAGCGAGCAGAGCCGACGCCTGCCGTGGACCCACAGCGCCGCCGCCCCGGCCAGCGCCATCCCGATCAGGGTCCACGGCACGAGGTTCACCGGACCCGGGGTGAGCCCTTCGACGGCCAACCCGAACAGCGCGAACGCCGGTCCCCAGGCCACCGGCCACCAGGTGCTGCCCGGTTCGGCGTAGAGGACGTGGTCAGTCATGTTCGCCGGTCACCCACTCCGTGCTGGTCGGCCACCACAGCAGCAGCCCGGCGACCGCCCCGAACAGCACCAGCACCCCGTTCACGCTGAGCACCGCGCCGGTGCCCAGCAGCATCAGCAGGTGCACCACCGCGAAGCCGGTCAGCAGCAACCGGGCCCACGGCCGCCGCCGGAACAGCAGCGCGCCGAGCACCAGGTACGCCGCGGCGAGCCCGATCCCGAAGGCGGTGTTGACCACGAGGAGGTGCCGGGCGTGCCCGGCGGCCTCCCCGAGCGGGGCGAGACCGCCGCCGGCGACCTGGTCCGGCAACGCGTCGCGACCGGCCCACATCACCGCGGTCTGCAGCAGCAGGAGGAGGGCGACCACCCACCACCCGACGATGGACAGCCGCAACTGGCGCGGTGGACCGCTCGCCACCTGGCTCACCTCCGGTAGGCCGCGGCCTGGAAGTAGTGGTTCGACGGCTTGAGGAACACCAGCACGATGAACGCCGCCATCGCCACCAGGCCGATGCCGTTGGCGGCGTAGCTCAGGGCCAGCATCGAACCGGGCACCTCGACGCCCTCCGGCATGGTGCCTGCGGTCATCCCGCCGTTGATCAGCCCGGTCAGCGCGTTGAGCACCCACAGCGCGGCGAAGACGGTGAGCGTCACCCGCGCCCAGCCGCGCCCGGCGCGGAGCTTGAAGCCGAACAGGATCCACAGCCCGGTCAGGACCAGGTAGAACACCGTGACGATGATGTAGACCACCATCATCGCCGCCCTGGTGGCCGAGGCGATGTCCGACATCATCTGGCCGTCCTGGATGCCGGAGTCGCGCGCGGTCGCGTTGATCATGTCCTCCGTGAAGCCCTGGACGAGCACGAACGACACCACGGTGAGCACCGTGACCACCAGCGGGACGACCACGCTGATCCAGAACGCGGTCTCCACGGTCGCCGGGCGGCGCGGTCCGTGCATCTCGTGCGCGGGCACCTGCGGCGCCGCGTAGGGGTTGTAGCCGGGCTGCTGCGGGTACTGCGGCATCGGGCCCGACTGCGGGTACGGGGTCTGCTGCGGGTACTGCGGCTGACCGCCGTACTGCGAGGGGTCTTGAGGCATCGTCACGGCTGAACAGTATGAACGGGACATCGGCGCTGTCCACTCGCTTCGGGTGAACTCGTCTACCGGCTGCGGCGGACGGCCTGGAAGTAGTCGTTGGACGGCGCCAGGAAGGCGAGCACCAGCGTCGCCCCGATGGCCAGCACCTGCAGCACCGACAGCAGGACGGTGACCGCACCGCCGCCCGCGCCCTCGGACACCGACGGGACGGTGAACAGGATCCAGACCACGCCCACCACGGTGATCACCACCCGCGCCCAGCCGCGCCCGCGCCGCATGAACACCAGGAACATGATCCACAGCGCCGCGAGGACGACGGTGACCAGCACGAGCATCCCCAGCGTCACCGAGTACAGCGCGCGGGCCTGCTCCAGGGTGAGCGGCTGGCCGAGGGCACGCGCCTCCGCCACCACGGCTTGCAGCTGCGCGGGCGAGACCATGAAGTAGGCCGCGGCCAGCATCGCGAAGCCGACCACGACGCTGGCGATGCCCGCCCAGAACGACGCGTCGACCGTGCCCGGCCGCTCGACCGGCCCGTCGTCGGGCGCGGGCGGTGCGCCGTGCTGCTGGGCGTAGGGCGGGGGCTGCCCGTACGGCGGCGGTTGCGTCCCGTAGGGCTGGCCGTAGGGCTGCCCCGGCTGGCCGTACTGCGGGTGGCCGTAGGGCTGGCCGTACTGCGGTTGGCCGTATCCCGGTTGGCCGTAGGGCTGCCCCGGCGGCGGGTGACCGCCCGCCGCGTTCGGCGGGGGTCGGCCGGAGCCGCCCTGCTCGGGCGTGCCGTAGGGCCCCGGGCCCTGGGCGGGCCACTGCTCGCCGGGCGCGCCGTAGGGGCCGGACGGCTGGTCGCCGTGCGGCGTCTGCTCCTCCGGACCGGACGGGCCCTGGCCGCCCGCGGAGCCGTCGTCCGCGCGACGATCGTCGTCGGGCTGCGGTCGCCCGGGTTCCTGCGGCGGGGTCACGTCCTCACGGTAGCCCCGGACCTGCGGTCACGACCAGCCGTGACCGTCCGGTGACGCTCCGTCAGCGCGCCCGCCGCACCTCGCGGAAGTAGCGGTTGGACCCGGGGTGGAACATGAACGCGATGGCCACCACCTGCAGCACCATCACGACGGCCGAGAAGACCAGGTTGCTGGTGGGCACCTCGATGCCGGTCAGCTCGACCAGCACCGCCCGGTCCACGGTGATCACGGTGAGCAGGGTGACCGCCGTGCTGAAGGCGTTGAAGCCGCCGAAGACGGTGAGCACGATCCGCGCCCAGTTGCGGCCTTCGAGCATCCGCCGGGACAGCAGCAGGTAGACCATCAGCGACAGCGCCGACAGCAGCACCGCGAACAGGATGCCGCTGCTGGCGGCGGCGTCGATCTGGTCCTGCCGCAGCTCCGGCGCCTCCTCCCGGAGCTGGGTGACCAGCGCTTCCCGGTCGGCGAGCTGCACGAAGGAGCGGAGGAAGCCGACCAGCACCGCGGCGATCCACACCCAGCGCGCCCGGTGCAGCCACACCGGCGCCGCGTCCCCGGGCTTGGTCGGCCGCTGCTCGGATTCGACGCTCATCGTCGCAGCCACCTCGCGGCCTCGGTCGCCCAGTAGGTGAGCACCACGTCGGCCCCGGCCCGGCGGATCGAGGTCAGCGACTCCAGCACGGTGCGCTCCCGGTCCAGCCAGCCCTGCGCGACGGCGGCCTCGATCATCGAGTACTCGCCGGAGACCTGGTAGGCGGCGACGGGCACGTCGGCCACCCCGGCGACGTCGCGCAGCACGTCCAGGTAGGACAGCGCGGGCTTGACCATCACCATGTCGGCGCCCTCGGCGAGGTCCAGGTCGACCTCGCGCAGCGCTTCCCGCCCGTTGGCGGGGTCCTGCTGGTAGGTGTTGCGGTCGCCGGTGAGCTGCGAGTCCACCGCGTCGCGGAACGGGCCGTAGAACGCCGAGGCGTACTTCGCCGAGTACGCCAGGATGCCGGTGTCCTCGAAGCCGGTGGCGTCGAGCGAGTCCCGGATCACGCCGACCTGGCCGTCCATCATGCCGCTGGGGGCGACCACGTGCGCCCCGGCGTCGGCCTGCGCGACCGCCATCTCGCCGTAGAGCTGGAGGGTGCGGTCGTTGTCGACCACGCCGCGCTCGTCGAGCACGCCGCAGTGGCCGTGGTCGGTGAACTCGTCGAGGCACAGGTCGGCCATCACCACGGTGTCGTCGCCGACCTCGGCGCGCACGTCGCGCAGCGCCACGTTGAGCACGCCCTCGGGGTCGACCGCGCCGGAGCCGGTCGCGTCCCGCGCCGCGGGCACCCCGAACAGCATCAGCCCGCCGACCCCGGCGGCCACCGCGTCGGCCGCGGCCTGCCGCAGCGAGTCGCGGGTGTGCTGGACGACGCCGGGCATCGACGCGATCGGCACGGGTTCGGCGGCGCCCTCGCGGACGAACATCGGCAGCACCAGGTGGCGGGGCTCGACCGAGGTCTCCGACACCAGGCGGCGGACGGCGCCGTTGCGGCGGAGCCGCCGGGGCCGGTGCGACGGGTACATGCGGACTCCATTCGCGGGTTCTAGGACTGGGAGAGGCCGACGGACTGCTCTTCAGAAAGCGGCGGAGCCGCTTTGCGGTGCGGCCGTCAGCTCGCACCGCCGCGGGTTCTCAGCGGTCTTCTCGCGAGGACAGCCGTGACGCCGTGTACGTCGTTGGTACATCAGGAACGGCTCCCGCAGCGAGAAGGCCGCTGAGGTTCCGCCACCCGCACCGCCACGCAGGCCATTGGCGAAACACCCCTGAAGCGGCCGGGCGGGGTGGCCTTGCCGCCCCGCCCGGCCGCGTCAGCTCAGCTCCGGCGCGCGCGCTTGGCCTTGCGCGGCGGCGGCAGCGCGCCTTCCGCGCGCAGCCGGGCCGCGTGCTCGGCCAGGGCGTCGACCAGCGCGGGGACCTGCGCGACCTCCGGCTGCACGTCCACCCGCAAGCCGAACTCCTTGGCCGTCTCGGCGGTGTTCGGGCCGATGCAGGCGACCAGCGTCCGGGCGTGCGGCTTGCCCGCGATGCCGACCAGGTTCCGGACGGTGGACGAGGAGGTGAAGCACACCGCGTCGAACCCGCCGGTCTTGATCATCTCGCGGGTGTCGGCCGGCGGCGGCGCGGCGCGCACGGTCCGGTAGGCCGTGACGTCGTCGACCTCCCAACCGCGCTCGCGCAGCCCGGCCGACAGCGTCTCGGTGGCGATGTCGGCGCGCGGCAGCAGCACCCGGTCCACCGGGTCGAGGATGTCGTCGTGCGGCGGGAAGTCCTGCAGCAGGCCCTCGCTGGTCTGGTCCCCGGAGGGCAGCAGCTCCGGCATGATGCCGAAGGAGCGCACCTTCTCCGCGGTGGCCTCCCCGACGCAGGCGATCTTCACGCCGGAGAACGCGCGGGCGTCGAGGCCGAACTCGGCGAACTTCTCCCACACCGCGCGCACCGCGTTGGCCGAGGTGAACACGACCCACTGGTAGCGGCCGTCGACCAGGCCCTTGACCGCGCGCTCCATCTGCGCGGGGCTGCGCGGCGGCTCCACCGAGATGGTCGGCACCTCGTGCGACACGGCGCCGTGCGACCACAGCCGGTCGCTCATCACGCCCGCCTGCTCCTTGGTGCGCGGCACCAGCACCTTCCAGCCGTACAGCGCGCGGGACTCCCACCAGGACAGCCCGGACCGGTCCGCGGCCAGCTCGCCGATCGTCACCACCAGCGGTCCCTGCAGCTCGCCGGCGTCGGCGGGCAGCGAGGCCAGCGTGGTGTCGATGGTGCGCTGCTGCACCGTGGTGCCGAACGCGGTCACCGCGACCGGGGTCTGCGCGGGCTTGCCGTGCTCGACCAGCGCCGAGGCCGCCTCGGCGAGGTGGCTGCCGGTGGTGTGCAGCACCAGCGCGCCCGGGACCCCGGCCAGCGCGGGCCAGTCCACGTCCCCGCGGACGTCGACCTCGGTGTGCGTCGCGCCCAGCGCGATGCCCGCGTAGGCCGGGACCGCGCTGCCCGCGGCGACGCCGGGGATGACGTCGAAGGCGGCGCCGGTCCTGGCCACCTCCCGCACCTCGCGGACCACCGCGTCGGCGGTCAGCGGGTCGGCGGCGACCAGGCGCACCACGGGACGGCCGGTGGCCGCCTCGTTCGCCAGGTCCTTGGCCACGTCGGCCGGGTCGCCCACGGCCGGGCGCACCTCGGCGCCGTCGGAGGCGAATCCGACGACGTCGGCCGGAACGTCCGGGTCGGTCACCACCAGCGAGGCGCGGGTGATCGTCTCCCGGCCCCGGACGGTGAGCAGTCCCGCGTCGCCGGGACCGGAGCCCACGAAGGCGATTCGTCCGGGGGTCTTGCGTGCTCGGGTCATCAGGGCACTCCCCATCAACTACTGCCCGGGGCCGCTGAGCAGAGCGGCCCTGGCATCGAGCAGTTCGGCGGCCAGGTCGCGGCCGAGCTGCTCAGCGGCGGTCGTCTCACCAGTGGCGGAGGCACGGACCAACTGGTGGTCGTCGGTGGCCACCACCCCGCGGATGGACAGCCGCTGCGCCACGCGGCCGTCCTCGTCGAGGTCCTCCACCACTTCGGCCAGCGCGCCGATCGGCGCGCTACAGCCTGCTTCGAGCGCGGCCAGCATGGCGCGCTCGGCGGCCACCGCGGCGCGGCTGGCCGGATCGTCCAGAACGGACTGCAGCAAGTGCTCGGTGTCCACGTCGTCGACGCGGCATTCCACGGCGAGCGCGCCCTGGGCGGGCGCGGGCAGCATCTGCAGTGGATCGAGCGTTTCCGTGATCACCTCGAGCCGGCCCACCCGGGCCAGCCCGGCTCGGGCGAGCACGACGGCGTCGACTTCGCCGTCGGTCACCTTCCGCATCCGGGTGTCCACGTTGCCGCGGATGCCGCGCACCTCCAAGCCCAGGCCGAGGGCCTGGAGCTGGCTGGCGCGGCGCGGCGAACCGGTGCCCACGACGGAGCCCGGGGGCAATTCGCCGAGCGTCAGACCGTCCCGGGCGATGAGCGCGTCGCGCGGGTCCTCGCGGACCGGCACGGCGGCCTCCGACAGCCGGGGGTCGGGTTCGGTCGGCAGGTCCTTGAAGGAGTGCACCGCGACGTCGACCTCACCGCCGGCGAGCGCCTCGCGCAGCGCGGAGGTGAACACGCCGACGCCGATCTCGGCGATGGGCGCCATCGAGCGGTCGCCCGGCGTGCTCACCGTGACGAGCTGGGTCTGGTAACCGGCCTGTTCGAGCTGCTCGGCGACCCAGGCGCTCTGCGCCATGGCCAGCGCGCTGCTCCGGGTGCCGATGCGCAGGGTCTTCATCAACGGTCCTCACCGTCCTGTCGGGTGCTGTCGCGCAGGTCGGCGCGCCCGGCGGACTTGGCCCGCTGGGTGCGCGCGACGTTCGCCCCACCGTCGAGCACCTCGTCGGCCTGCGGCGAACCGATCAGCGCGGTGGTCTGCGGGTCGAGCTCGAACAGCTCGCGCAGCGCGTCGGCGTACCCGGCGCCGCCGGGCACCGAGGCGAGCTGCTTGACCCGGACGGTCGGGGCGTGCAGGAGCTTGTCGACCACCCGCCGGACGGTGCGGGTCAGCTCGTCGCGGACCTTGCCCTCCAGCTCGGGCAGCCGGGAATCCAGCCGCAGGAGTTCGGCGTCGACCACCTCGGCGGCGCGCTTGCGCAGCGCCGTCACGGTGGGCGTCACCTCGGCCGAGCGCTGCGCCGCGAGGTAGCCGCGCAGCTCCTCGGCGACGATCGCGGCGGCCCGTTCCGACTCGCCCGCGCCGCGCTGCTCGGTGAGCCGCTGCTGCAGGCTGGCCAGGTCGACCACGGTGACCCCGGGCAGCAGCGCCACCTCGGGCGCGGTGTCGCGGGGCAGGCCGAGGTCGCAGAACACCAGGGGGCGCTCGCCGCGCCCGTCGATCGCCGCGCTCACCACGTCCTCGGTGACCACCGCGCCCACGGCTCCGGTGCAGGTCACGACCAGGTCGGCGGCGGCGATGGCGTCGTGCAGGCCGGACAGCGCGACGGTGCGGGCGGTGACCCCGTCGGCGCGCAGCGAGGCGGCCAGCCGCTCGCCGTTGGCGGCGGTGCGGTTGGCGATGACGACCTCGCCGATGCCCGCCCGGCGCAGCTGCGCCGCGGCCAGGCCGCCCATCGAGCCGGCGCCGACCAGCAGCGCGCTGCGCCCGGCCAGACCGCCGAGCACGGCGTCCCCGTCGGCCAGCGCCTCGGAGACCACCGAGGCGCCCTCGTCGTCGATCTCGGTCTCGGCGTGCACCCGCTTGCCGACCCGCAGCGCCTGCTGGGCCAGCTCGTGCAGCGCCTTGCCCACGGTGCCGTTCTCGTCGGCGGCGCCGTAGGCGGTGCGGAGCTGGCCGAGGATCTGGGCCTCGCCGACGACCATCGAGTCCAGCCCGGCGGCCACCGAGAACAGGTGCTCGACGGCGGCGCCCGCGTAGTAGACGTACAGGTGGTCGGCCAGTTCGCCCACCTCGGCCCCGGCGTGCCGGGCCAGCACCGAGGTCACGTCGTCCAGGCCGCCGTGGAAGGTCGCGGCCACGGCGTAGACCTCGACCCGGTTGCAGGTGGAGACCACGAAGGCCTCGGTGAGGTGGTCGCGGTGCAGCAGCTCGTCGAGCACCTTGCCGATCTGCTCCGGGCTGATCGCGACGCGCTCCAGCACCCGCACCGGGGCGCTGCGGTGGGACATGCCCACGGTGAGCAGGTTCACGGCCGAACCACCATCCCGTTCACGGAGTCCATCTCGGCGGGCACCGGTCCCGCACCGTCCAGCGGACCGAGGTCCGCGCCGTTCGCGGTGGCGGCGTCCTGCTGGCGCCGGGCCACGTGGAACGACAGGATCTGCATCTCCACCGCGAGGTCGACCTTGCGGACCTCGACGTCGTCGGGCACCTGGAGCACGACGGGGGCGAAGTTGAGGATGCAGCTCACCCCACCGGCCACCAGCCGGTCGCAGACCTCCTGCGCGCCCTGGGCCGGGGTGGCGATGACGCCGATGGTGACCTCGCGCTCCTGGCACACCTCGACGATGTCGTCGACGTGCCGGACCGGGATACCGCCGACCGGCACGCCGTCGAGGTCCGGATCGAGGTCGAACAGCGCGGAGACCGGGAAGCCCCGGCTCGGGAAGCCGCCGTAGTTGGCCAGCGCGTGCCCGAGGTTGCCGATGCCGACCACCGCGACGCTGTGCTTGCGGGTGAGCCCGAGGGTGCGCTCGATCTGCCCGATGAGCACCGAGACCTCGTAGCCCACGCCGCGGGTGCCGTAGGACCCGATGTAGGACAGGTCCTTGCGCAGCTTGGCCGAATTGACCCCGGCGGCGGCGGCGAGCTCCTCGCTGGAGACGGTGGTCACGGACTCCTCGTCGAAGCCGGACAGCACCCGCAGGTACACCGCCAGCCGCGCGACCGCCGCTTCCGGGATGGCTCGGGCCCGTTCGCGCGCCGCGGGCACCTCGACGTCGGGTGACTCCTTGGCCGCAGCGCGGTCGCCGGTCCCGGACCGGTCCTCACCGCCCTGCACGTCGTCTCCGTGGGACGTCACGCTGACTTCTCCCTCGCCCTGCTCACTGCCTGCACCTGCCCCCGCGCCCCGTCGCCCGCCGGCCGCGGGCACCCGCACCGCCGCCCGCGGCGGCCGGGAGCGGACCTCGGTTCCGACGAGCCCTGCCCGCGACGGTCGCGGTGCGGCACCGCGGCCCCGGCGTTCGGGTTCCGCGGGCGCCTCCGGTGCGACGTCCGACCGGAGTCGCCCACCCGGCGGCACGGCCCCGTACACGGTAACCGCTTGTGAACACAGGCACAAAGTCGCCGGAGTCGCCGGGCAGCGCGTTCGCACGCCTGCCCCGACATCATCGCCCATGGCCCCTCTACGTGCCAAAACGCGTGGTCCGGGGCACTTTCGGGGGCGTGGGCGCGGCGCTTCCGCGGCACCGGGGCGGGTCACGATCACCACCGACCGGTCAGCGCGGCGCGGAGCCGGGACTCCTCCACCTTCCAGAAGCCGTGCTCGTCCCCGTCGACCAGGATCACCGGCACCCGGTCGCCGTACTCGGCGCGCAGCTCGGGATCGGCGTCGACGTCCGACGCCGTCCAGGGAACCCCCAGGTCAGCGCAGATGCGCCGGACGTCGGCGAGCGCCTCGTCGCAGGCGTGGCAGTCCCGCCGGGTCATCACCGTCACCTCGTGCATGGCTCTCCCGCTGGCACTGAAACTGGAACACTTCCAACTTACCCGCACCACGGGGGTGCTCGGCCCCGGGTCGAGCGCCCGGACGCACCGGCAAGGGCACAGGTCAGGATGCGGTCCGGTGGCGAACATCACCCGCCGAACGGCTCCGGCGGGCGCCCGGCCGGACGGCACGAGTCCGCCGCGAGCCCTACCTACTTCCCAGTAACTCCACGTATGCTGCTGCTCCCAACGCCACGCCCGGGCGACGACCAGGCCCGCGACCGCGTCCCGGCGCACCGCGGACCCGTCCGCCACCGACGGCAGGAGGTCGGCAGACATGAGCAGCACCGCGCTCGCACCCCCCGCCCCCGCGGTCCGCGCCGCACCGCGCCACCGACCCGTCCCGGCTCCCGCGTGCTGGGCCAACGTCCGCGCCGCGCAGCGCGGCGACATCGCCGCCTTCGGCCGCCTCTACGACGAGTACGCGCCGGTGGTGCACCGGTACGTGCTGTTCCGGGTCGGCGACCCGGCGCTGGCCGAGGACCTCACCAGCGAGACCTTCCTGCGCGCGCTGCGCCGGATCGCCTCGGTGAGCTACCAGGGCCGCGACGTCGCCGCGTGGTTCATCACCATCGCCAAGAACCTGGTGCTCGACCACGTCAAGTCCAGCCGCAACCGGCTGGAGATCCCCACCTCCGAGCTGGTGGAGAGCACCGCCCCCGGCCGCACCCAGCTCGGGCCGGAAGCCCACGTGCTCGCCGAGTTCACCCAGCGCGAGCTGCTGGACTGCGTGCGGCGGCTCAACCCCGACCAGCGCGAGTGCATCCGGCTGCGGTTCCTCCAGGGCCTGTCGGTCGCGGAAACGGCGAGTGCGATGCGCCGCGGCGAAGGTGCGGTGAAAGCTCTGCAACACCGCGCGGTGCGCAGGCTCGCCCAGCTCCTGCCCGACGATCTCCGCTGACCGCCATCGCCGCCGGTCGCACCGGTTCCGGTGGTTCCCCGACACCGCCGCGGCAGCCGTCCCGATCCGGTTGAGCGCAGGTCTTAAGCTGGACGCCTGCTGATCCGTCGGCAGACCTGGATACGACCGACACGGACACACCGGAGAACCCGGGGAGGCGCGGCGGTGCCGACACGTCAGGGCTCAGCCGATGGCGCGAACCAGGACGGCGTGCGCGCGGACGCGGGCGGGGTGCCGGTCGACAGCGCCAAGCTGGCCGGTCGGGCGTCGGCCGAGGCGGCCGTCGCGGCGGCCCCCACCGGGGGCGGCGGGGGCGGGCCGACCGCCCCGGACCTCACCGCCGCGGCGTTCTTCGACGTGGACAACACCATGATGGTCGGCGCCTCGCTGTTCCACTTCGCGCGCGGGATGGCCGCCCGCAAGTTCCTCACCGCCTCCGACCTCGCCGGGTTCGCCTGGCAGCAGCTCAAGTTCCGGGTCGGCGGCCGGGAGAACCCGGAGGACATCCAGGCCAGCCGCGAGCAGGCGCTGTCGTTCGTGGCCGGGCGCCAGGTCTCCGAACTGGTGGAGCTCAGCGAGCAGATCTACGACGAGCTGATGGCCGACCGCATCTGGGCGGGCACCCGGGCGCTGGCCCAGCAGCACCTGGACGCCGGGCAGCGGGTCTGGCTGGTCACCGCGACCCCGGTGGAGCTGGCGCAGATCATGGCGCGCCGGCTCGGCCTCACCGGTGCGCTGGGCACCGTCGCGGAGAACACCGACGGCGTCTACACCGGCAGGCTGGTCGGCGAGATGCTGCACGGCCGGGCCAAGGCGCACGCGGTCCGCGCGCTGGCCGCCAGCGAGGGCCTGGACCTGCGGCGCTGCACGGCCTACTCGGACTCGTCCAACGACATCCCGATGCTCAGCGCGGTCGGCACCGCCGTGGCGGTCAACCCGGACACCCGGCTGCGCGAGATCGCCCGCTCCCGGGGCTGGCCCATCCGCGACTTCCGCACCGGCCGCCGGGCCGCCCGCATCGGCCTCAACTCCATCGCCGGAGCGGGCGCCGTGGCGGGCGCCTTCGCCGCCGGCCTCGCCTACCGCCGCCGCGACCGCTCGTGACCCCCGAACCCGGTGAGGGGCACGCACGACGTCGTCACCCGTTCGGGAAGTAGGTGAGGGGCACCCTTGCCCCAGTTACTTGGGCAAGGGTGCCCCTCACTCAGGCCCCCAACGGGTGAAGCCCCGTGCGGCTCGGCGGTGGAGTTCGGCGGTGGGGTTCCGTCACGGGGTGAGGTAGCGGCGCGCGGTCATCGTTTCCTTGGTCACCACGGCGCACGTCCGGCCTTCGGCCAGTCCCCGCGCGGGGTTCTTCCCGTCCTGCTCGCAGACGATCCACAGATCGTGCTTCTTGAGCTGGTCGAGCAGTTCGGCGGCGAGCTCGTGCGCCTCGGCGGATCCCTTCTCCAGGTCCGGTCGGCAGAAGGAGATGAACAGGTTCGGGTTGCGGAACCGGAGCTCGAACAGGTTGGTGGGCCAGGACTGGAGCGCCTTCTGCGCCTTGCCCAGCACCTCGTCGTCGCCGATCTCCTTGAGCACCCGGATGCGCGCCATCCCGCCGGAGGCGGCGCGGGCGATCTCGTTCGACGACCACCGGCCGGTGGCCTTGGCGGCGGGGAGCAGCGCCTTCAGGTCCTCGACCTGGCTCTCCACCAGCGCGCGGGTCTCGGCGATCAGCGCCGCCTGGCGCTTGACCGCTTCCAGTTCGTCACCACGATCATCCGTCGTCATGGTTCACAATGTACCAGTTCACCATGAACCGATCCATGGCGAACCGGTCCATGGTGAACCGGTTTGCGTTGCACCGGTTCAGCGCGCACCGGACCCTCGCACGGACCACCCGGAGCGCTGGGGTTCCATGGCACACCGCTCCCGGAACTCGCCCGGACCGGAGCCGGCTCGGTCCTGCCCGCCGAACCCTCAGCCCAGGAAGACGTTGGTGCGCTGGGACAGCAGCCGGTAGAGGGTCTGCTGGATGATCTCCCGCACCTGGTCGGCCGCGCTGAACACCAGCATCGGGTCCTCCGCCGAGCCCTCCGGGTAGTCCGCGGTCTCGATCGGCTCGCCGAACTCGATGTACCACTTCGACGGCAGCGGCACGGCGCCCAGCGGCCCGAGGTGCGGGAACGTCGGCGTCACCGGGAAGTACGGCAGCCCCAGCAGCCGCGCCAGCGGGGTCAGGTCGGCGAGCTTCGGGTAGATCTCCTCGGCGCCGACGATGGCGCACGGCACGATCGGCACCCCGGAGCGGATCGCGGCCGAGACGAACCCGCCCCGGCCGAACCGCTGGAGCTTGTAGCGGTCCTTGTACGGCTTGCCGATGCCCTTGAAGCCCTCCGGCCACACCCCGACCAGCTCGCCGCCGGACAGCAGCCGCTCGGCGTCCGGGTTGCACGCCAGGGTGTGCCCCGCCTTGCGGGCCAGCGCCCCGACCACCGGGGTGCGGAACACCAGGTCGGCGCCCAGCATCCGCAGGTTCCGCCGGGCCGGGTGCTGGTCGTGCAGCGCGACGGTGGTCATCAGCGCGTCCCACGGCAGGGTGCCCGAGTGGTTGGCGACCACCAGCGCGCCCCGGTCGCCGGGGACGTGGTGCGTCCCGATCGCCTCGACCCGGAACCACTTCTCGTAGAACGGCCGCAGCGCGCGCAGGAACACCTGCTCGTTGAGCTCGGCGTCGAAACCGAACTCGTCGACCCGGTAGTCGCCGAGCAGCCTGCGCCGCAGGAAGGCCAGCGCGTCGATCAGCGCGTCCTCCCGCACGGCCTCCGGTTCGGGCGCGGACCGGCGTCCGTGCAGCGGGATCACCTCGGCGTCCGCCATCGCTCCTCCTCGCCTGGGTCGTGTTCCGGGAAGCGGCGGAGCCGCCGGTCCGCGCGCCCTAGCGCAGCCTGGTCAGCACGTCGCCGACGCCGCGTTCCGCCGCCAGCACCTGCTCCGGGTCGACCACCGGCCGCAACCCCCGGCCGCGGACGTAGTCGTCGAACGCCTCCCGGGTGGTCCACTTCGGGGTGTAGCCGAACTCGGTGCGCAGCTTCGCGGTGTCGAGCACCCGACCGTAGTTGAGGTAGCGCATCTGCTCCGGGGAGAAGTCGACCAGCCGCGCGCCGCGGAAGAACCGGCTCAGCGGCGACATCGCCGGTCCCGGGACGGGCATCGGCAGCCGGCCCGCCCGGCGGATCGCCTGGGACAGCATCAGCACGCCGTCGCCGCCGACGTTGAACACGCCGGGCAGCTCCGCCAGCGCGGCGCGTTCCAGCACCGCCAGCGCGTCCTCGGCGTGCAGCAGCTGGAGCCGGGCGTCGAAGCCCAGCACCACCGGCACCACCGGCATGGCGAAGTAGCGGGTCAGCATCGCGTCGATGCGCGGGCCGATCAGATCGCTGAAGCGCAGCGTGGTGACCGCGACGTCGGGCCGCCTGCGGCCGAAGGCGCGCACGTAGCCCTCGATCTCCACGGCGTCCTTGGCGTAGCCCGAGGACGGCAGGTCCTTCGGCATCATCGACTCGGTGAACACCGCGGGGTCCCGGGAGCTCGCCCCGTACACCGCGCTGGTGGAGCGGACCACCACCCGGCGCACCGACGGCGCCTTCTGGCAGGCGGCCAGGAGCTGCATCGTGCCGATGACGTTCATCTCCTTGACCGCGGACCGGCCGCCGGGCGCGGTCCGGGAGTTCACCGCGGCGTGCACCACGGTGTCCACCCCGGCGCGGGAGATGACCTTGGCGATGAGCGGGTTGCGGATGTCGGCCCGCACGAACTCGGCGCGGCCCATCCGGCGCAGCAGGTCGCGACCGGGCCGCTCGGTGTCGACCGCGAGGACCCGCTCGATGCCGGGGTCGGCCGCCAGCCGGGCCGCGAGGTGGCCGCCGAGGAAGCGGCTGACCCCGGTCACCAGCACGACGTTCGGTCCCAATGGGGGCTCCCTGCGCTCACCGGCGTTGCACCGCACGCCATGCTACCGCCGGTGATCCGGGTCTTCCGGCTGCGCGGTGCAACGCCCCGGTGAACGTCGCGGGGCGGCCCGGACACGACCGCCGCCGACCGAACGGTCGACGGCGGTGCGGATCACTTGCCCAACTTGCGACGCTGAACGCGCGTCCTCCGCAGCAGCTTGCGGTGCTTCTTCTTGGACATGCGCTTGCGGCGCTTCTTGATGACCGAGCCCATGCGGCGGACTCCTTCGCTGTTGACGGCGGTTCGACGTGCTCGCGTACCGGTGCGGCGAGCACGCGCACCAGGCACTACCAACCCGACACCTTACCGGTCGGGCCACGTCCCCCCGTCAGCACGGGTCCGCCGTCGTCAGCCCGCGTTGTAGTAGGCGTTGTCCAGGTAGGCGTGGACGTCCTTCTCGGCCACCCGGAACGATCGCCCGACGCGCGCGGCGGGCAGCTCGCCCGCGTGCACGAGCCGGTAGACGGTCATCTTCGAAACGCGCATCAGCTTGGCCACCTCGGCGACGGTGAGGAACCGGACCTGACCCATCCCCGGAGGTGCGCCGGGATCGGAGTTCGCAGACATGCTGCACCGTGCCCTTCAGCACGCACCGTGCCGCCGGCTTCCCCTCCGACGGAGGCTCACGCACGTGCTCCGTCGAGAGTAACGGGATGGGTGGGAAGGCTGCGATGTCCGGATTAACCCACCCGGTCCCCGGCAGCCGCCCGACCACCTGTGCGACCCGGCTCCCACCGCACCCGGCCCCGCCTGGGGTGAACAGCGCGTTCCCGGGAACGGAGATCGACCCGGCGGGGGCGGCGCCGCGCTCAGTCGCCCTCGTGCGCCGCTCCGAGTTCCACCGAACGGTTGCGCGCCGCCTCGATGGCGTCGATCAGCGCGGCCCGCACGCCGTGCTTCTCCAGCTCCCGGATGCCCGCGATGGTGGTGCCCGCCGGGGAGGTCACGGCCTCCCGCAGCATCACCGGGTGCCCGTCGCCGTCGCGCAGCATCGCCGCCGCGCCGACCGCGGACTGCACGATCAGCTCGGCGGCGGTGGCGCGCGGGATGCCCAGCAGGATGCCCGCGTCGATCATCGCCTCGACCAGGTAGAAGAAGTACGCCGGACCGGAGCCGGACAGCGCGGTGACCGCGTCCTGCTGGCCCTCCGGGACCCGCACCACCTTGCCGACGCTGGCCAGCAGCTCCTCCACCAGCGCCAGGTCGGACTCCGCGGCGTGCGCGCCGCCGGAGACCGCCGCCATCGCCTCGCCGACCAGCATCGGCGTGTTCGGCATCACCCGGACCACCGCGGTGCCCCGCGGCAGGGTGCGCTCGAACAGCGCCGTGGGCAGCCCGGCGCACAGCGACACCACCAGCTTGCGCTCGGTGATGTGCTCGGCGAGCTCGGCCAGCACCGCGTCGATGTCCTGCGGCTTGACCGCGACGATCAGGACCTCCGCCCGGCGCACCGCCTCGGCCAGCCCGACGTGCCCGACGCCGTACCGCTCGGTCAGCTCCGCGGCGCGTTCCGGGTGCCGCTCGGTGAACAGCAGGTCCTCCCGCGCGCGTCCGGCGGAGCACAGCCCGGACAGCAGCGCCTCGCCGATCTTCCCAGCTCCCAGCACGGCGATCGTCGTCATGCGGATCAGGGTGCCAGACCACGCAGCGCAGGCGGCACGCGCCGACGGGTCACCCCGCGTCGCACCCTCCCGAGCAGCGGATTGACCCGTTAGTGTGGCTGCCACCACAGCGCAGGCCGAGCTGTCTTCACCGGTGAAGGAGCCCTGACCATGTTGAGCACGATGCAGGACGCCCCGCTGACGATCTCGCGGATCCTCCAGCAGGGCACCGGGCCGCACGGTGGCGCCGAGGTGGTCACGTGGACCGGCGAGGGAGCGCGCCGCACCACCTTCGCCGAGGTCGGGCGCCGCGCCGCCCGGCTCGCGCACGCGCTGCGCGGCCTCGGCGTCACCGGCGACCAGCGGGTCGGCACCTTCATGTGGAACAACGCCGAGCACCTGGAGGCCTACCTGGCGGTGCCGTCGATGGGCGCCGTGCTGCACACCCTCAACGTCCGGCTGTTCCCGGAGCAGCTCGTCTACGTCGCCGACCACGCCGAGGACCACGTCGTGCTGGTCGACGCGACGCTGCTGCCGCTGTTCCAGCAGGTGCTGCCGGAGCTGTCCACCGTGCGGCACGTGGTGGTCGTCGGCGGCGACCCCTCGGCGGTGCCCGCCCCGGGCGGCGTCGAGGTGCACGACTACGAGGCGCTGCTGGCCGCCCAGCCCGACGAGTTCGACTGGCCCGAGCTGGACGAGCGGACCGCCGCCGCGATGTGCTACACCTCCGGCACCACCGGCAACCCCAAGGGCGTGGTGTACTCGCACCGCTCGATCTACCTGCACTCGATGCAGGTGTGCATGTCCGACGGGATGGGGCTGTCCCAGGGGGACCGGTCGCTGGCCGTGGTGCCGATGTTCCACGCGATGTCCTGGGGCCTGCCCTACGCCGCGTTCCTGGTCGGCGCCTCGCTGATCATGCCCGACCGCTTCCTCCAGCCGGCCCCGCTGGTGGAGATGATGGTCGCCGAGCGGCCCACCACGGCGGAGGCGGTGCCGACGATCTGGCAGGGCGTGCTCGCCGAGCTCCAGGCGAAGCGCCCGGACGTCTCGTCGCTGCGCGAGGTCGTGGTCGGCGGTGCCGCCTGCCCGCCGTCGCTGATGCGCGACTTCGAGGAGGAGTTCGGCATCCCGGTGGTCCAGGCCTGGGGCATGACCGAGACCTCCCCGCTGGGCAGCGTGGCGCGCCCGCCCGCGGCCGCGACCGGCGACCAGCGGTGGGCCTACCGGGTCAGCCAGGGCCGCACGCCCGCGAGCGTGCAGGCGCGGGTGGTCGCCGACGACGGCACCGTGCTGCCGCGCGACGGCGCCAGCGTCGGGGAGCTGCAGGTGCGCGGGCCGTGGGTCACCGCCTCCTACTACGGCGAGGAGGACCCGGAGAAGTTCCACGACGGCTGGCTGCGCACCGGCGACGTCGGCTACCTCACCCCGGACGGCTACCTGGTCCTCACCGACCGGGCCAAGGACGTCATCAAGTCCGGCGGCGAGTGGATCTCCTCGGTCGAGCTGGAGAACGAGGTGATGGGGCACCCGGCGGTGGCCGAGGCGATGGTCATCGGGGTGCCGGACGAGCGGTGGAGCGAGCGCCCGCTGGTCGCGGTCGTCCTGGAGGACGGCGCCACCGCCACCCCCGACGAGCTGCGCGAGTTCCTCAGCGCCAAGGTCGCCAAGTGGCAGCTTCCGGAGTACTGGACCTTCGTCGCCGAAGCGCCGAAGACCAGCGTCGGCAAGTTCGACAAGAAGCGCCTCCGCCAGCAGCACTCCCAGGGCGAACTCGACATCACCCACCTCACCTGAGCCGCCCGGGGGACGCACCCGGCGTGTCGTACCGAGTGAGGGGCACCCTGTACCACGTGACGAGGTACAGGGTGCCCCTCACTCACCACGAGATCACCCGGGTGCGCTGGAGTCGTTCACCCGTTGGGGAGCCAGGTGAGGGGCCCCCTTGTCCAAGTTACTTGGGCAAGGGTGCCCCTCACCTGGATCAGGGTCACCCTGCGGAGAGGGCGAGCTGGCGGGACTGGCAGATCAGCCGTCCCACCGAGTCCACCACCGTGACGTCCTCGTCGAACCACGCCCCGTGCACGGCGGCGCAGTTCACCACCAGCCGCAGCCACCCGTTCGCGGGTTCGGCCCGCATCAGCGCGGTGAGCTGCACGGTCGGCGCCCAGCCGCGGCGGCCCAGGTTGAAGGTGACCGGCACGGTGATGTCGCCCGCGGTGAGGCCGAAGAAGAGGTCGGGCTGCTCGGCGCGGGGCTTGACCCACAGCCGCAGCCGGGGCGCTCCGGTGCCGCCGTGCACGAAGTGGGCGTCGGCGGGGTCCAGCCGGACATCGCAGACGCGGGACAGCGAGAAGAACTTGCGGGCTTCGCTGGTGCCGAGGTCGAGGGCACCGGACGGGGGGTTGACCGGCATGTCCGGCACGTCCGACCAGGCGGGTTCGTCGGTGGGCAGGTCGCCGAGGGCGACGGTGGCGTCGACGCAGGTTCGCCCGCTCTGCTCCAGGACGGCGCGCAGCGCGGTGACGGTGCGTCCGGACTTGAGGAGTTCGGTGCGGATCAGCACCGGTCCGACCCGGGGCGCGCTGAGGAAGTGCGCGCTGATCGTCAGCGGTGCCCGCCCGGCGCGCTCGGCGGCCGCTCTGGCCAGCACCGCGAGCAGGTAGCCGCCGTGCGGCTTGTCCCCGATCGCCCAGTGGGGATGCAGGTGGGCGACGTAGCTGCCGTCGCCGAGCGGCCGGACCGCGCTGGCCGCGGAGAAGTGGTCGGGGGCCTCGCTCACCGCGGGTCCCGCAGTTCGAGGTGCACCGGGTTCATTTCACCTATTCTAGTGAACCCCCGCAGAAGTTGATCATCCTCCCCGCGGCCGTTCCAGGTGCAGCCGGGCGAACAGCAACGATTCCGCGAGCATCTCGGCGCGCTGCTGGGGCCCGCGGGCCTTGCGGGTGTTGACCTCCAGCACCACCGAGCCCCGGTAGTCGTCGGCGGCCAGCGCCTCGCACACCTCGGCGCACGGTTGCTTGCCCTGCCCCGGCACCAGGTGCTCGTCCCGGGACGCCCCGGTGCCGTCGGCGAGGTGGACGTGGGCGAGCCCGCTGTTCATCCGCTTGAGCAGCGCCAGCGCGTCGACGTGCGCCGCCGCCGCGTGCGAGACGTCCAGGGTGTAGTGGGCGTGGCCGACCTCGGTCGGGTCGGGCGAGGGCTTGAACGCCGAGAGCCCGTTGAACGTCGGCGCGCCGCCGGAGCGCCCGCCGCCCCGGATGCGGTTCCAGCTGTTGGGCGGGCGCAGCGGGAACATGTTCTCCACCGCGACGTCGATCCCGCTGGTCTCCTCCAGCTCGGTGACCAGCTCGGAGAACATCTCGGCGTAGCGGCGCTGCCAGCGGAACGGCGGGTGCACCACGACGGTGCGGGCGCCGAGCTCGCTCGCGGCGACCACCGCACGCCGCAGCCGCTCCTCGGGTTCCGGCGACCACACCCGCTGGGTGATCAGCAGGCACGGCGCGTGCACCGCGAGGATCGGCACGTCGTACTGCTCGGAGAGCCGCTCCAGCGCCGCGACGTCCTGGCTGACGGCGTCCGCCCAGACCATCACCTCGACCCCGTCGAAGCCGAGTTCGGCGGCCATCTCGAAGGCCGCGGAGGCAGGTTGGGGCCACACCGATGCGCTGGACAGGCCGACCGGGATGCGCTCGGCGGACTGGCGGTGCGGTTCAGGCTGTTGCGCGGTCATGACCCGCCCAGCATGACGGAGGGCTCACGCGAGGTCGCGATGCGGTACCGATCCAGCGGTCCGTCGGCGACGTGGCTAGTGCCCGATCAGCAGCAGGGCGGCGGGCGAGACCGTGCACACCAGCCCCACCAGCACCGCCAGCAGGATCGTCTGCAGGTCGTCGCTGCGCAGGAACTTCCGGGCGATGAACACCAGGCAGCCGGTGATCACCAGCGCGGCGACCAGCGCGGCCAGCGCCACGTTGATCCACAGCCAGCGGAAGCCCAGCCACACCAGACCACCGCCGAGCAGGCCCGCGACGCACTGGACGGCCAGGGTGGCCCACTCCTTGCCCGCGGACGGCTCCTCCTCCGGCTCGTCGTCCCCGGCGCGGTAGTCCTCGGAGTCGAGCCCGGCGGGCAGCTCGTCGTCGTAGTCGTCGTAGCGCTCGCCCTCGGACTCGCGGCGGGTGCCGTAGGACTCGTACTCGTCGTCGGCCTCGTCGTACGGGTCGAAGTCCTCGTCGTAGGAGTCGAAGTCGTACGGGTCCTTCTCCTGCTCCTCGGCGGGCGCGGGCGGCGGCGGGTAGGCGAGGACCGCGGTGCCCTCCTCGTCGGCGGCGGCCACCTCCTCGGCCTGGACCTTCGGCAGCTGCTCGGTGGCGCCTTCCACCGGCGGCGCCGGCTTCGGCGGCGCGGGCGGGGCCGGGTGCGGCGAGGGCCGCCGGGGCAGCGCGGGCTGCTGGAGGGTCGCCTCGGCGTCGCTCTCCGCCGGGGCCGACTGCGGGGCCGGGGCCGACTGCGCGGCCGGAGCGGCGGGGCCCTGGCCCGCCGCGGCGAAGCGCTGGGCCCAGTAGTTCGCCGATCCCGGCGCCGCCTCGTCGTCCTCGGCCTGGGCCGGTTCGGCGGTCGGCGGGACCGGGGTCTGCTGCGTGGGCGGCTGCTCCCCGCCGGACTGGGGTCCACCAGCCTGGGGTCCGCCCGCCGGGGGCGCACCGGACGGCTGGGCGGGGGCCGACTGCTGCGGTCCACCGGCCTCCGGCGCGCCGGGCTGGGGACCGGCGGGCTGGGGCGCGCCGGGCTCGGCGGGCGCCGGGGCCCCCGCGGTGTTCTTCGGGGTGGGCGGCACCGGCGGCGTCGGCGCGGCGCCGGGCCGGTGGCTGCGCCGCTGCGGCGGCTCGGCCTCGGCGTCCACCGCGCGCATCTGGCCGCTGTCCGACAGCACCCGGTCGATGATCGCCTGCGGAGCCGTTTCGGTGGGGTCCTCCGCCCGCCTGCGGCGTCGACGGCTGCCCCCCTTGTTGCTGTTGCCGTACTCGGCCAGCAACTCCGCAACGGTGCGCTGGGTGGGCTGGTCGCCCCCGCTGTCCCGACTCATCGCTTCCACCGTGCCCCGTGGTCGGCCTTCCGTCCAGTACCGGCCTGCCCTGCTGCGGCGGCCGGTGCGCCGAGCCCGAGCCCGGCCGCGGCGCGGAGGGCGGTGTGAGTGTCTCCGTTGGTGCGGTCCAGCCGGCGCAGGATGACGCCCTCGCGCAGTGCCCACGGGCAGATGTCGAGTTCGCTCACCCCGAGCGCCGCCATCGCCGCCTCGGCCACCAGCGCGCCCCCGACGAGCTGGTGCGCCCGGGCCGAGCTGACGCCGTCGAGCTGGGCCAGGTCCTTCGCCGACATCCGGGTGATGAACGCCAGCAGTTGGCGCAGCCCGGTGTCGGTGAGGGTCCGCCGCACGCGGAGACCTGCCGACGCGGGCGCGGAGCCGGTCAACCGGGCCAGCGTCCGGAAGGTCTTCGACGTGGCCACGGCGCGGTCCGGCGCACCCCGCTCGCGGAACCGCTGGGCGGTCCCGGCGAGCTCGTCGGCGAGCCGCTCGCGCAGCCGCTTCACCTCGTCCCGCTTCGGCGGGTCGTGCAGCATCGTACGGGCGACGCGTCCGGCGCCCAGCGGCACCGACGCCGCGAGGTCGGGCTGCTCGTCCACGCCGACGGCCATCTCCAGGGAGCCGCCGCCGATGTCGAGCAGCAGCAGGTCACCGGCCGACCAGCCGTACCAGCGGCGCGCGGCCAGGAAGGTCCAGCGCGCCTCGTCCTCGCCGGTGAGCACCCGCAGCTCCACACCAGTCCGGTCGGCGACCAGCGCGAGCACCTCGGCGGCGTTGTCGGCCTCCCGGATCGCCGAGGTCGCGAAGGCCATCAGCTCCTCGCACCCGGCCTCGACCGCCGCCTCGCGGGCGGCGGCGACCGCCCCGACCAGCTCCTCGGCGTCGTCGGGCGCCAACCGGCCGCGGTGGGAGCTGATCCGCTCGGCCAACCGCAGGACGGTCTTGTCTGACGTCATCGGCGTCGGGTGGGCACCGCGGTGCGCGTCCACCACGAGGAGGTGGACGGTGTTGGAGCCGACGTCGAGCACCCCTAGGCGCATGACCGACAAATTACCGGCTGCGAGTGACCGCCGGGGCCCGGTGGGGGCGGCGGCGTGGCGCCCACCTCATCGGGCCCCGCCCGGTACGTCCGGTTCGGCCCCGTCCCCGCCGCGGGCGCCCGGCGCTCGACGCCGCCCGGAGCAGGCGTTTCCGGCAGCGGGACGCCACCCGGGCCACTCGCACCACGACCGGGGGCGAGCTGGCCGAAACAGCGTTACGCGGGGAATCTCACGACGCTTCGAGCTTGTACCCGAGGCCACGGACCGTGAGCAGGAACTTCGGGTCCGCCGGGTCGGGCTCGATCTTGGAGCGCAGCCGCTTGACGTGCACGTCGAGGGTCTTGGTGTCGCCGACGTAGTCCGCGCCCCACACCCGGTCGATGAGCTGCGCCCTGGTCAGCACCCGGCCCACGTTGCGCAGCAGGTACTCCAGCAGGTCAAACTCCTTGAGCGGCAGCCCGATCTCCGCGCCGGAGACCGTCACCACGTGCCGCTCCACGTCCATCCGCACCGGCCCGGCTTCGAGCACCTGCGGCTGCACTTCCTCGGACTCGCCGCGCCGGCGCAGCACCGCGCGCACCCGGGCGATCAGCTCCCGCGCCGAGTACGGCTTGGTGACGTAGTCGTCGGCGCCGAGCTCCAGGCCCACCACCTTGTCGATCTCGCTGTCCCGCGCGGTCACCATGATCACCGGCACCGCGGAGCGCTGGCGGAGCTGCTTGCACACGTCGGTGCCGCTCATCCCCGGCAGCATCAGGTCGAGCAGCACGATGTCCGCGCCGTTGCGGTCGAACTCCTCCAGCGCCTCCTGGCCGTCGGCGGCGACGGCCGCGGTGAACCCCTCCTTGCGGAGCAGGAAGGCAAGCGGGTCGGCGAAGGACTCCTCGTCCTCGACGATCAGCACCCTGGTCACCGGACTCCTCCCGTTTCGACGGTGGTCTTCCCGTCGGCATCCTCGGTCATCGGTCGGGCCGCCGCCGGGGCGTCCGGCCCCGGCCCCTCGGCCTCGGCCTCCTCGACCGCTCCGGCCCCGTGCTTCGGGATCCGGAGGGTGAAGGTGGAGCCGGTCCCCGGACTGCTCCACAGCTTCACCTCGCCGCCGTGGTTGGCGGCGACGTGCTTGACGATGGCCAGCCCCAGCCCGGTTCCCCCGGTCGCCCGGGAGCGCGCCGGATCGACCCGGAAGAAGCGCTCGAAGACGCGCTCGTGGTGCTCCGGTTCGATGCCGATGCCCCGGTCGGTGACCGCGATCTCGACGTGGTCGCCCGCCAGCCGCCTGCTGATGGACACCGGGCTGCCGGGCGGCGAGTAGGACAGGGCGTTGTCGATGAGGTTGCTCAGCGCGGTGACCAGCAGCGTCCGGTCCCCGTCGAGCAAGTAGCCGGAGGGGCCGTCGACGGCGATCTCGGTCTCGGCGGACTCGGCGGCGAGCTGGCTGCGGCCCAGCGCCTCGTCCACCACCTCGTCCACCTCCAGGGTGGTCAGGTCCGGCATCCGCTCGGCGCCCTGCAACCGGGACAGCGCGATCAGCTCCGAGACCAGGGTGCCCAGCCGGGTGGACTCGTGCAGGATCTTGGTGGAGAAGCGGCGGACCTCCTCGGGGTCCTCGGCCGCGTCGAGCACCGCCTCGGCCAGCAGCGCCAGCGCGCCGACCGGGGTCTTGAGCTCGTGGCTGACGTTGGCCACGAAGTCGCGCCGGGTGGCCTCCAACCGCACGGCGTCGGACTCGTCGCCCGCGTCGATCACGGTGAAGCCGTCACCCAGCGGGCGGACCTCGCCGAGCACCGCCGCCGGGCCCCGGCCGCGCAGCGTGCGCTCCAGCGGCGAGAGGTCCACCGGCACCGGTTCGCCGGTGGTCAGCACCTCGTCGGCGGCGTGCCGCGCCCGGGGATCGGCCCGGTGGTCGCGGATCAGCCCGAGCTCGTCGGCCCGGGGGTTGTGCAGCACGACGTCGCCGAAGCGGTTGAGCACGACGATGCCGCCCCGACCGGTGTGGACGAGCCGCTGGAGCAGCTCCGCCACGGTGGGCCCGGTCACCTGGGCGCGGCGGTAGCGCTGGGTCGCGCGAGTGCCGACGATGCCGCCGGTCGCGCCGACGAGCAGCGCGACGAAGATCAGGGCGGTGTAGCCCAATGCGGTCACGTTCGCATCGTAAGCAGGGCCCCGTGGGGGTATGCCAGTCCGCGCGGCCGTTCCGTGATGCCCGCGACATGAATCCGGTGCCGATTCACCTCCGCGACACCCCGCGCTGGCGGTCGGTTCATCCGGGTCGCCCGCCGCGCGGCGGGCGACCCGGCGTGCTCAGCGGCCCTGGTTGGCCACCGCGGCGGCCGCGGCCTCCGCCGCGTCCGGGTCCAGGTAGGTCCCGCCCGGGTTCACCGGCTTGAGGTCCGCGTCGAGGTCGTAGCGCAGCGGGATGCCGGTGGGGATGTTGAGCCCGGCGATGTCGGCGTCGGAGATCCCGTCCAGGTGCTTGACCAGGGCGCGCAGCGAGTTGCCGTGCGCGGCGACGGCCACCACCTTCCCGGCGCGCAGGTCCGGCACGATCGCCGACTCCCAGTACGGCAGCAGCCGGACCACGACGTCCTTCAGGCACTCGGTCAGCGGCATCTCCGCGCCCAGCCCGGCGTAGCGCACGTCGGCGTCCTGGCTGAACTCGGAGCCCGGCTCGATCCGCGGCGGCGGGGTGTCGTAGGAGCGGCGCCAGAGCATGTACTGCTCCTCGCCGTAGGTCTCCAGGGTCTGCTTCTTGTTCTTGCCCTGGAGGGCGCCGTAGTGGCGCTCGTTGAGGCGCCAGTCCCGCCGCACCGCGATCCAGTGCCGGTCGGCGGCGTCCAGGGCGATGTTCGCGGTGGCGATGGCGCGGCGCAGCAGCGAGGTGTGCAGCACGTCCGGGAGCACCCCGGACTCGCGCAGCAGCTCACCGCCGCGCTTGGCCTCCAGCTCGCCCTTCTCGGACAGCGGGACGTCCACCCAGCCGGTGAACAGGTTCTCGGCGTTCCACGTGCTCTCTCCGTGCCGCAGCAGCACCAGCGTCGCAGTCATCGTTCCAGGCTATAGATCGAGCCGTTCCCGGCGCGGCGCGAGGTGACGGGGAGCGCAGGACCGCGGCGGCGGCACGGCCGTCCCGTTGGCACCGTCATCCGAGAGTTACCTGATCACCGCGCCACCGTGACACGGAAGTGGCGGGCGTCACCGTTCCGAGGCGAACACGCAGAGCTAGGTTCCCGCGAGTTACCTTTTGAGGCCAACATCACACTGATGGACCAATGTGGCGGCCTTGTGGCCGCTTCGCGACTCTGCGAAGTTGTCGGAGCTCTCATCTTGATCGGCTCCCACGCACTCCCCGATCGGGACGAGGGCACCGGCGCGGTCCACATCCCCCATAGGGACCGCGCCCCCGCCGGGCCGCCGGGTGCCCCCCGCCCGACAGCCCAGCAGGCGGAACCCCACGCGGGGCGGCTCGATTCGCGACTCCCCCTCTCTCCCGAGCCGCCCCGCGCGGGTCCACCCGGACCCCCGCCCCGCCGCCGCTCAGGCCCCGTCGCCTCACCCGGAAGCGTGCTGAGTGAGGGGCACCCTTGCCCGAGCGAGGGGTCATTTCAGGATGCGGCGGAGCCGCATGCGGGGGTGGCCGTCAACCGGCACCGCGGCCCGTGCTCGGACGTGACCGCTCAGCGGGCTTCTCGCGAGGACAGCGCCGACGCCGGGTACGTCGTGGGTGCATCAGGAGGCGATCGGCGCAGCGAGGGGACCGCTGAGGTTCCGCCACCCGCACCGCCACGCAGATCATCGGCGAAAGCAGTACCGGGGTGCCCTCACCTGGGAACGGCGGTCATCCGAGCGGGGGTGTGCTGGCCCGGCGCCTGCGCCGCACCAGGAGCACGCCCGCGGCCGCGGGCAGCGCGAGCAGCGCGACGTAGGGCAGCGCCACGCCGAACCAGGTGAGCAGCAGCGACCCCGCTCCGCCCAGCGAGTGCAGCCCGGTGGTGACCCCCGCCAGGAATCCGGCGCCGCGCGCCGCCGACCGCTCCAGCACCACGTCGACCTCCGCCATCGCCACCCGGTCCGCCAACGCCGCCCGCCGCCGCTCCAGCGCCTCCAGCTCGGTCTCCCGCTCGGTCAGCTCGGCCTCGACCTGGACCACCTCGGCCACCGTCGTCGCCCGGTCCAGCAGCTCGCGCAGCCGGCGCACGCTGGCCCGCTGCGATTCGATCCGGCTGCCGGTGTCGACCACCTGCTCGGTGACGTCCTCGGCGCTGGTGGAGCGCGAGAGCACCCGTCCCAGCCCGGACAGCTCCGCCAGCACCGCGTCCAGCCGCTCGGCCGGGACCCGCAGCGACAACCGCACGCGGTCGGCGTCCCCGCGCTCCCGCGCGAGGTGCCCGCCGGACCGCTCCCCGGCGCGGCGCACCGCCCCGGCGGTCCCGGCCGGATCGTCCACCGCCAGCTCCAGCTCGGCGCTGCGGACCACCCGCCGCTCCGCGTCGGCCACCTCGGCGGGCGCCACCCCGTCGGGCGCCGACCCGGCCCGCCCCACGGTGTCCACCACCCCACCGGAGGAGCACCCGACCAACAACGCCCCCGCCAGCACCAACCCGGCGACCCGGCCTGCACCCATGCCCCACTCCTCGTCATCGCGATCAACGACGACGACGGCGCGACCCCCGCCCCCGGTTGCACACGAGCACGTTCACCCGATGGGGAGATGAGTGAGGGGCACCCTTGCCCAAGTAACTGGGACAAGGGTGCCCCTCACCTGAAACCCTCACCCGAACGAGCAGCTCGGTGCGCAGCCTCGTCACGGCGTCGAGGTGGTGCGCGGTCGGGGTCAGTTCTCCGGGAAGAGGGGGCCTTCGGCCTCGACCAGCTTCCGGAAGGGGCGCAGGTTGGCCAACGACTCCCCGCGGGCTTCCCGCCAGCCCCACTCCCGCCTGATGGCCGTCCGGAAGCCCAGTTCCAGCAACGTGTTGAAGTCCCCGTCGGCGGCCTCCAAGACCTGCCCGAGCAGCGTGTCGAGCTCGTCGGCGGTCACCGCCTCCCGCGAGACCCGGCCGACGAGGTGGATGTCGCCCTGCTCGTCGAGGGTGTAGTGGACGCCGTAGAGCTTGGCGTTGCGGCGCAGCAGGTAGCGGTAGACCTCTTCGTGCGCCTCGTCGGGGCGGCGGCACACGAAGGCCTCCACCAGCAGGGCGTGGTCGGAGACGATCAGCCAGCAGTTCGTCTGGAGCTTCTTGGTGCCGGGCAGGGTGACGAAGAAGCGCCCGTCGCCCTTGGCCTGGTAGTCCAGTTCGGCGGCGTCCAGCGCCGCCGCGATGACCTCGGCGGGGTCGGTCATGCGGTGGCCTCCTCGATCCGCAGCCGGGAGTGGAACGCGCGCTTGGCCTCGGCGTAGGTGTCCAGCAACGCTTCGGTGGTGCGCTCCCACGAGAACGTCGCGGCGTGCTCGGTGGCGTGCGCGGCCAGTTCGGCGCGCCACCGGGGCCGGGTGGCGACCGAGGCGAGCGCTTCGGCCCACTGCTCGGTGCCGTGCCCGGGGACCAGCAGGCCGGACACCCCGTCGGCGACGGCGACGGGCAGCCCGCCGACCGAGGCCGCGACCACCGGCGTGCCGCACGCCTGGGCTTCCAGCGCGACCAGGCCGAAGGATTCGTTGTAGCTGGGCACCGCGACGACGTCGGCGGCCCGGTAGACCCGCGCGAGGTCGTCGCCGCCCTGCGGCGGCAGGAAGCGGACCACGTCGGTGATGCCGAGCCGGGCGGCGAGCTCGTGCAGCGCCTCCGGTCGTTCCAGCCCGCTGCCGGAGGGGCCGCCGACGATCAGCACCACCAGGTCGCGGCGGAGCTCGGGGTGCCGTTCCAGCAGCGCGGCGGTGGCCCGCAGCAGCACGTCCGGGGCCTTGAGCGGCTGGATGCGGCCGACGAACGCGAGCACCACCGCGTCCGGGCGCAGCCCCAGCCCGGCCCGCGCGGCGAGCTGGTCGCCGGGGGTGAAGCGCTCCAGGTCCACGCCGGGCGGGATGGTCACGACCTGGTCGGTGGCCGCCCCGTAGCGCTCGACCAGGTCCGCCGCCTCGACGGCGGTGTTGGCGACCAGCCGGTCGGCTTGGGCCACGACCTGCTCCTCGCCGAGGACCCGGCTGCGCGGTTCGGGTTCGTCGCCTTCGGCCAGCGCGGCGTTCTTGACCTTGGCCAGGGTGTGCGCGGTGTGCACCAGCGGCACGCCCCAGCGTTCCCGCGCCAGCCAGCCGACCTGGCCGGACAGCCAGTAGTGCGAGTGCACGACGTCGTAGTAGCCGGGTTCGTGCCGGGCCTCGACGCGCAGGGCACCTGCCGCGAACGCGCAGAGCTGCGACGGCAGTTCGTGCTTGTCCAGCCCTTCGAAGGGACCGGCCACGACGTTGCGGACCAGCACGCCGGGCGCCAGCTCGACCACCGGCGGGATGTCCGAGGAGGTGCTGCGGGTGAAGATCTCGACCTCGGTGCCGAACGCCGCGAGCCGCCGGGCGGTCTGCGCGATGTAGACGTTCATGCCGCCGGCGTCGCCGGTGCCGGGCTGCTCCAGCGGAGAGGTGTGCAACGAGAAGACCGCGGCACGACGCGGCCGCAAGCGCAAGGTCGTCATCTACTGCCCATCGCCAGACCGTCGGCGACCCGGTCCCGGATCGCACCACAAGTCCCTACACCCGGCGCCCCGCGAACATTCCCGCACCGCGGCCGGGCAACGGCCCGACGCTACTCCCCGCCACACCTCCGACCTGCGACTCCCGCCCTACCACGTGGCACGCATCACACACCAATGCTGGTGCGCATATTTCCCAGCGGCTATATTGCCGTGCATGCACGCACCGGACACCGGCACCCTCGGCGACGCCCCCGACGGACGCCGCGCGCTGACCTTCGAGCGCTCCTTCGCCCACCCGCCCGAGAAGGTCTGGCGGGCCCTCACCGAGCCGGAACACCTCCGCGGCTGGTTCGCGCAGTACCTCGACTACGAGCGATCGCGGCTCGACCTGCGGGGCGAAGGCGCCGAGCTCGAGTTCGTCCCGGCTCCCGGCCCCGAGCAGCCCCCCGTCGAGAAGGGCCGGGTCGTCCGGTCCGCCCCACCTGGGCTGCTGGAGTACACCTGGGGCGCCGAGACGCTGCGCTGGGAGCTCGCGCCCGACGGCGACGGCGGGTGCCTGCTCACCTTCACCAACCTGTTCCCCGACCCGTCCTTCGCGCCGTTCAACGCCCTCGGGTGGCATTCCGGGCTCGACCGGCTCACCGCGCTGCTCGACGGCGACGACCCCGCCGCCATCCGCCTCGAAGCCGATGAGGCCGCGGCGGGCGCGCTGCTGCACCACTACGAGGAGGCCTTCGGGTGAGCGACGCGCAGCAAGAGCTGTTCGGCGTCCTCGCCGAACAGCACCGCCGCCGGATCCTCGACCTGCTCCTGGAAGCCGACCAGCCCGCCGGCGCCATCGGCGCCCGGTTCGAGCTGTCCCAACCCACGGTGTCGAAGCACCTCGGCGTGCTCCGGCGCTCCGGCCTGGTCACCGTGCGCGGACAGGCCCAGCAACGCTGGTACCGCCTGGAGCCGACCCCGCTACGTCCGCTCGACGACTGGCTGCACCCCTACCGCCGCCTGTGGGCGACCAGACTGGACGCCCTGGAAGACCACCTCAACACCATGCCTGACAACTGAGGCCTGCTTTCGCCAATGGCCTGCGTGGCGGTGCGGGTGGCGCCACCAGCAACCACCGTCAGACAAGCGGCGCGAGCCGCTTCCGCTTTGCCCCACCTGATCAACCGGCACCGCCGCGGGTTCTCAGCGGTCTTCTCGCGAGGACAGCCGCGACGCTGTGTACGCGCTTGTACATGAGAAGCGGCTCCCGGAGCGAGAAGGCCGCTGAGGTTCCGCCACCCGCACCCCTACGCAACGGGACCACAACACCCAAAACTCACACAGCCGACTTGGCGGTCCACTCTTCCCAGCTGAGCAGCCAGTCGTACATCGCGTACCCGGGTTCCATGTCCGTCCCGGAGCCGGTGACCTCGACCGGATCGCCGATCAGCGCGCTGTCGTAGTACTCCTTGGCGTTGGCGGCGCTGAGGTTGATGCAGCCGTGCGAGTTGTTGTAGCTGCCCAGCGCGGCGGCGTTGGCCTGGTTCTCGTGGATGAACTCGCCGTGGTTGGAGATCCGCACCGCCCACTTCTTCGGCAGGTCGAAGTAGCCGTACTTCGGGTTGGTCATGAGCTGCAGCGGGACGCGCGCCATCACGACGTAGGTGCCGTTTCCGGTGTGCCTGCCCGGGTCGGACGCCAGCCCGTAGCTCGCCGGGTAGCTGGCGACCTGCTCCCCGTCGCGTTCCACGACGAGCTGGTGGCTGTCCACGTCGGCCTTGACGATCTGCGCGCGGCCGATCTCGAACTCCGTCCGCAGGTCGCCCTCGCCGTAGACGCCGCCGCCGAAGTGCGCGCCGAACAGCCGGGCGTGCACCTGCACCTGCGTCCCGGCGGGCCAGTACTCGCGGGGCCGCCAGTGGGCCTCGTCGTCGGCCAGCCAGGCCCACGCCCCTTCGACCGGCACCGAGGTCTCCACCGACAGAGCGCGCTGCACCGCGGCCTTGTCCTGGACCGGCTCGTCGAACTTCACGCTGATCGGCATCGCGATGCCGACCTGCTGGCCGTCGGTCGGGCTCACCGTGGCCCCCGTCGTCCGCTTCGGCGCGACGGTGCTGAACGCGCCGCCGACCGGCACCAGCTTCCCGTCGGAGCCGATCGCCTGGCCGGACCACGTGTAGGACGTGTCGTAGGCCAGCGGCTCGGTCGCCTGCCAGCTCCGGCCGTCGGGCGCGATCTGACCGGTGACGGCGCTGCCGTCCGAGCCCATCAGCGTCACCAGGTCGAAGCGGCCCCGCACCACCTCGGCGGTGATCGGCGCGGAGGGACTGACCTCCGCGGCACCGCCTGCCGACGGTCCGGCCCGCACCTGCGCGACCGGGCCTCTCGGCACCTCCGCCTCGGGTGCCGCGCACCCGGCGACCATCGCCAGCCCAGCGGCCAGCGCCCCCCAGAACACCTTCGCGCCACGCATCGGACCCCCTCCGCAACGCCGCGCCCACCCCCATGAGCGCTGATCGGCGGTGCGCCTCGATCTCCGGGGACCGGTTCGGCGCGACCGCCTCCTCGGATCGTGTCCCGAACCGGCGCGTTCCGCAGCCGACGAGCCACGCCGATGCACCCACACGGATTGCGGCAGGATCGGGGGCATGAGCACCGAGACGCAACGATGGGCAGTGGTGACCGGAGCGAGCGCGGGGATCGGCGCGGCGACCGCGCGCACGCTGGCCGACGCGGGATTCCACGTGGTGCTGGGCGCCCGCCGCACCGACCGGCTGAGCGCGCTGGCGGAGGAGGTCGGCGGCACCGCGCTGCC
Source organism: Saccharopolyspora cebuensis (assembly GCF_039542665.1). Lineage (NCBI taxonomy): Bacteria > Bacillati > Actinomycetota > Actinomycetes > Pseudonocardiales > Pseudonocardiaceae > Saccharopolyspora > Saccharopolyspora cebuensis. Next base: position 215,654 of record NZ_BAABII010000003.1, on the reverse strand, counting down.
GCTGGACGTCACCGACCAGGAGTCGGTGACCGCGTTCGCCGAGCGGGTGCCGCGCTGCGACGTGCTGGTCAACAACGCCGGTGGCGCGAAGGGGCTGGCGAAGGTCGTCGAGGCCGACGAGGACGACTGGCGCTGGATGTGGGAGACCAACGTGCTCGGCACCCTGCGCCTCACCCGGGCACTGCTGCCGAAGCTCGTGGAGTCCGGCGACGGGCACGTGGTGACGGTGACCTCGGTGGCGGCCGACGAGGTCTACGACAACGGGTCGGGCTACACCTCGGCCAAGCACGCCCAGTCGGCGCTGCACCGGACGCTGCGCGGCGAGCACCTCGGCGAGCCGGTGCGGTTCACCGAGGTCGTGCCGGGGCTGGTCGAGACGGAGTTCTCCGAGGTCCGCTTCGGCGGCGACAAGGAGCGCGCCGCGGCGGTCTACCAGGGACTAACCCCGCTGACCGGGGAGGACGTCGCCGACGTGATCGGCTTCGCGGTGACCCGCCCGGCGCACGTCAACCTGGACCGGATCGTCGTCAAGCCGCGCGACCAGCACTCCGCCACCCGGGCCCACCGCAGGTGAACCAGGGGAGGGGCACCCTGGCCCGAGGGCTCTCAGAATGGCTTGCGTGGCGGTGCCGGTGGCGGAACCTCAGCGGCCTTCTCGCTGCGGGATCGCCTCCTGATGTACCAACGACGTACACGGCGTCGGCGCTGTCCTCGCGAGCAGACCGCGGAGAACCCGCGGCGGTGCCGGTTGACGGCCTCACCGCATGCGGCTCCGCCGCATTCTGAAAGGACCTCATAGGGGCTCCACCCGATCGTGAAGTGAGTGAGGGGCACCCTGCACCACGTGACGTGGTACAGGGTGCCCCTCACTCCGCTCCCGAAAGGGTGACGTGGGCGGGTCAGGGACCGACGAGTTCGGCGGCGGTGCGCAGGGCGACGTCGAGTTCGTCCAGCACCCCGCCGATCGGGCAGGCGAACCCGACGCGACCGCGCCGCCCGCCCGCGACGTGCAGCCCGATCACCCGCCCGCCGGGGTCGATCACCGCCGCGCCGGAGTCGCCCGGCCCGCAGTAGCGCCGCCCCGAGGTGTCCACCCTGATCTGCTCGCGCAGCACCCGGATGCCCAGGCTGTCGCCGTGGTCCAAGCGCAGCGTGGCGTCCACCGAGGTCACCACGCCGAGGGTCAGCCCGGTGCCGAAGCCGCACTTGCGCACCCGCTCGCCCGGGTAGGTGCCCGCGTGCCCGGTCACCGGCCCGATCCCGCCGACCACGTGCGAGGTGTCCAACCTGCTCGCGATGGTCACCGCCGCGGCGTCGACCCGGCCGGACAGCGCCGCGCGGGCCAGGTCGGCGTGCACCCGGCCGCCCGCGGGATCGACCATCCGGTCCCCGACCGCCCAGGCGTCGTCGAGGCAGGCGACGTCGAACGTGGTCAGACCCATCGTGGTCGCGCTCGGTTCGTTCGCCGTGACCAGCACGCCGAGCGTGCCGATCCGCCGGTAGCTGCCGGGCACCGGCACCACCGGCGGCACGAGGTAGGCGGCCCGGTACGGCGCGATCCCGGCGCCCCCGGCGACCGCGCCCCCGCGCAGCCGGCGCAGCCGCGGCGCGAGGTTCTCCTGCGAGCCGCGGTGGATGTGCTCCAGCACGGGCTGCTCCTCGACCACGTCGGTCGGGATGCCGAGGACGTGGTGCGGGATCCGGGTGCCGGGGCGCAGCTCGTCGGCGGGCTTCTTGCGCATGACCGACACCACGATGACCTGTTCACCGGTGCGGCGTCCGGCGCGGAGCTTCTCCCCGATGTCGACGATGGTGACGCCGGGGAGGTCGAGCAGTTGGTCCTCCACCGCCCGCTTGACGGGGCGGATGACTGCGCGGTCGCGAAGTTCCCTGATGCTCAGCATGGTGGCCCCCTCCACCTACACCATTTAACACTCAGGGTGATGTGTTCGTCACTAAGCGTCACCCCAACGGCCGGTGGGGCGGGCTCAGCTCCTACAGGGCACAGTCCACGAGAACCGGTTCCGGGGCCAGCGACACGCCGAAGGCCGCGCGCACCCCGTCGCGGACTTCACGCGCGAGAAGGAGCAGGTCACGCGTCGTGCCGGTCCCCCGGTTGGTGAGCGCCAGGGTGTGCTTGGTGGACAGTCCGACCCGGCCGCCCGGCCCCGGGTGGCCCTTGCCGAACCCGGCCCGCTCGATCAGCCACGCCGCGGACAGCTTGGTCGCGCCGTCCTCCGCCGGGTAGCGCGGGATGCGCACGTCGGCGCCGACGCGCTCCTCGATCCGGGTCAGCACGCCGGGCAGGTCCTCGGCCGGGACCAGCGGGTTGGTGAAGAACGACCCCGCGCTCCAGGTGTCGTGATCGGCCGGGTCGAGCACCATGCCCTTGCCCCGGCGCAGGGCGAGCACCGCCTCCCGCGCCTCGGCCACGCCGACCCGCTCCCCCGGTTCCACGCCCAGCGCGCGGGCCAGCTCGGCGTAGCGGATCGGGTGCGACTCCCCGCCGTCGCGCAGCAGGAACCGCGCCCGCAGCACCACGGCCGCCTCGCTGCCCTTGAGCACGCTGCCCCGGTACACCAGCCCCAGGTCCGCGGCGGCGACGGTGCGCACCCGGCCGGTCGCCCGGTCCAGCAGGTCCACCGACACCAGCAGCTCGGAGACCTCCACGCCGTAGGCGCCGACGTTCTGCACCGGCGTCGCCCCGGTCAGCCCCGGGATGCCGGACAGGCACTCCAGCCCGCCGAGCCCCTGCCGGACGGTGTCGGCGACCACCTCGTCCCAGTCCTCGCCCGCCTCGGCGGTGAGCTGCACCAGGCCGTCGCCGACGCTGTCGTACTGCCGCCCCCGGGTGGCGATGCGCACCACGTGCCCGGCGAATCCCGCGTCGGAGACGACGACGTTCGACCCGCCGCCGAGCACGAGCAACCGGTGCCCGCCCGCGTCCGCGGCCGAGACCGCGGCGGTGAGCTCGTCGGGCCGCTCGGCGACCACCAGGCCCGTCGCCGGACCGCCCAGCCGCAGCGTGGTGCAACCGGCCAGCGGCACGTCGGCGGCGGGGTGCTCACCGGGCAGCGGCGCGGCACCGCGCTGGGCCCGAGCACCGGACGTCGAGGGGTTCACAGTGGCCAACGGTAACCTCCCGGGCATGGCCCGCCGCATCGAGCACCGCAGCACCTCCGAATGGAGCGCGTCCGCGGTGCACCAGGCGTTGATCGACGTCGACTACCTCACCGACCGGCTGCGCACCCTCGGCGGCGCGCACGCCGAACTGGTGGAGCACGTCTCCACTCCGGACGGCGGGGTGCGGTACCAGATCCGGCACGGCGTGCGCTCCGACGCGCTGCCGCAGCTCGCCCGCTCGGTGGTCGGCGGCGACCTGGTCATCGACCGCAGCGAGTCGTGGCGGCGGCAGGACGACGAGCACTACACCGGCGAGGTGGCCGCCGAGATCGCCGGGGCGCCGTGCACCATCGCGGGTTCGATGTGGCTGCGCGACCTGGACGAGCCGGTGGGCACCGAGGTCAGCGAGTTCGTCGTGTCCGGAACCGTCCGGGTGGGCGTGCCGCTGGTCGGCGGCAAGCTGGAAGACCTCGTCGCCGACCAGGTGCAGAAGCTGCTCGCGGCCGAGGAGCAGTTCACCGGCGAATGGCTCGCCCGCCGCGGATGAGCTCCGCGCCGAAGAAGCGGGCGCCCCGGCTGGCCGCCGGTCGCGCCCGCGCGCTGGGGATGCCCACCCGTGGGACGACGAACCCGAACCGGTTGCGCCGCGTCGACCGCTGGATCACCGGCACCCCGTGGGTGGCCGGCGCGCTGCGCCGCGCCGCGGAACCGGTGGTGGTCGACCTCGGCTACGGCGCCACCCCGGTGACCACGGTGGAGTTCGCGTCGCGGCTGCGCCGGGTCCGCCCGGACCTGCGCGTGGTGGGCCTGGAGATCGACCCGGACCGGGTGGCGGCGGGCAAGCGGGTCGCCGAGCCGCCCGCGCTGGAGTTCCGGCGCGGCGGTTTCGAGCTGGCCGGGCTGGCCGCCGGGGTCGCCGGGGCGCGCGGCCCGGTGCTGGTGCGGGCGTTCAACGTGCTGCGCCAGTACACCGAGCCGGAGGCGTGGCGGACCTGGGACGAGCTGCGCGCGCGGCTCGCCCCGGACGGCCTGCTCGTGGAGGGCACCTGCGACGAGATCGGCAGGCGCTGCTGCTGGGTGACCCTCGACCGGGAGGGCCCGCGCACCTTCACGCTGTCCTGCCTGCCCGCCGACCTGGAACGCCCGTCGGACCTCGCGGAGCGGCTGCCCAAGACGCTGATCCACCGCAACGTCGACGGCCAGCCGGTGCACGAGCTGCTCGCCGCGCTCGACGACTGCTGGGCGAAGGCGGCGCCGCTGGCCCCGTTCGGCCCCCGCGCGCGGTGGGCCGAGGCGGTGCGCCGGTTCGCCGCGCTGGGCTGGCCGGTCCGCGACCGGCACCGGCGCTGGCGGCTCGGCGAGCTCACCGTGGACTGGTCCGCGGTGGCCCCCTGATGTCGATCCGCGAGGCCGATCAGCCGCGCCCCCTTGCCGGCGCCTCCTAGACTCCGGGCATGGCGAGCGAATTCCACCTCAACGCCGTGCGGGAGCAGGCCGCCGCGCTGCGCACCGCCGCGGTCGCGGCCGGTCCGGACGCCGCGGTGCCGACCTGCCCGGGCTGGGACGTGCGGAAGCTGGTCCGGCACCTGGGCCGGGTGTACGCGATGGCCGGGCTGGCCCTCGAACTCGACCCGGCCGCCGAACGGCCCAGCCCCCCGCGCCCGCCCGAGGACTTCGACGAGGCGCTGACCTGGCAGGACGAGCGGCTCCGCCACCTCGTCGAGGCGCTGTCGACCGCGGCGGGCGACCCGGTGTGGGCGTTCTTCCCGGACGGTTCGGCGACGAGCTGGGCCCGGCGGATGGCGCACGAGACGGCCGTGCACCGGCTCGACGTCGAGGCCGCGCGCACCAGCGCGCCCGAGCTGATCTTCACGCCGGACCTGGCCGCCGACGGCATCGACGAGATGCTCGCGCTGCTGCTGCCGCTGGGCGACTGGTCCGCGGGCACCGGCTCGGGCCGGGTCGTCTACCACGCCGCCGACGCTGGTCGGACCTGGTCGGTGGCCTACCAGCCCGGGTTGCGGCCGACCGTCGGCGAGGTCACCGACGCGGCGCTGGACGTCGACGCCACCGTCGCGGGCACCGCCGACGCGCTCTACCGGCAGGTGTGGGGACGGCCCAGCGGCGCGGTGATCACCGGTGATCGCGCCCTCGCCGGCCTGGCCGCCGGTCGGTGAGCCACACCTCAAGCATCGGCCCCGGGCCGCGCGCGCCCCTCGCGACCTGGGAGGATGCCGGGTCGTGACCAACCCCGACCGCCGCTTCGTCCTCACCCTGGGCTGCCCGGACCGCACCGGCATCGTCGCCCGCATCGCGGGTTTCCTCGCCGAGCACGGCGGCTGGATCGTCGAGGCGGGCTACCACACCGACCCGGACACCGGCTGGTTCTTCACCCGCCAGGTGGTGCGGGCGGACTCGCTGCCGTTCGGCGTCGAGGAGCTGCGGGAGCGCTTCGGCGCGGTCGCCGACGAGCTCGGCGGCTCCTGGCGGGTGTCCGACACCGGCGAGTCGCCGCGCGCGGTGTTCCTGGTGTCCAAGGACGGTCACTGCCTGCACGACCTGCTCGGCCGCGTCTCCTCCGGGGAGCTCGACCTCGACCTGCGCGCGGTGATCGGCAACCACCCGCGCCTCGGCCCGATCACCGAGGCGCACGGCGTGCCGTTCCACCACGTGCCGTTCGGCACCGACCCGGAGTCCAAGGCGGCGGCCTTCGAGCAGGTCCGCGGCCTGGTCGACGAGCACGACCCGGACGCGATCGTGCTCGCCCGGTTCATGCAGGTCCTGCCGCCGGAGCTGTGCGCGGCGTGGTCCGGGCGGGCGATCAACATCCACCACAGCTTCCTGCCCTCGTTCGCCGGTGCCCGCCCCTACCACCAGGCCCACGAGCGCGGCGTCAAGCTGGTCGGCGCGACCTGCCACTACGTCACCGCCGAACTCGACGCCGGACCGATCATCGAGCAGGACGTGACCCGCGTCGACCACGGCGACGCGGTGGCCGACATGGTCCGCAAGGGACGCGACATCGAGAAGATCGTCCTGGCCCGCGGCCTGCGCTACCACTTGGAGCACCGCGTGCTCGTCCACGGCGGACGCACCGTCGTCTTCTGAGCCTTCTCGCAGCGGAAGGTGTGGTGGTCGCTTTGCGTGGCGGTGCCGGTGGCGGAACCTCAGCGGCCTTCTCGCTGCGCCGATCGCCTCCTGATGTACCAGGCACGTACACGGCGTCGGCGCTGTCCTCGCGAGAAGACCGCTGAGCGGTCACGTCCGAGCACGGGCCGCGGTGCCGGTTGACGGCCGCACCGCATGCGGCTCCGCCGCATTTTCGGATAAGACCTTCTAGCGCGGCGGTCACCGCTCGTGCTTGTCGTGGGCGGCGCGGAGCAGGTCCATCAGCTGCCGCTGCTCCCGGATCCGGGCGCGGTACTTCTCCGGGAGCTCCCGCATCTGCTGCTCCTCGGCGAGCATCTTGCGGAAGGTCCGCTCCTGGGCGGCGGCGTCGGCCTCGCCGCTCTCGTCGAGGTACTCGGCGGCGTGCCGCCGCGCCGCCGCCACGACGTTCTGGGCCTTGCCCTTCGCGCTGAACAGCGAGGCGAGGACGGTGATGACCAGCACGCCGATGATCACCGCCAGCGAAAGGCCGGTGCTGATCTCGATGACGTGGACGGGTTCGCCGCCGTTGATGAACGGCACGTTGTTCTCGTGCAGCGCGTGCAGGATCAGCTTGACGCCGATGAAGGCGAGGATCGCGGCCAAGCCGTAGGAGAGGTAGACGAGCCGGTCCAGCAGGCCGTCGATGAGGAAGTAGAGCTGCCGCAACCCCAGCAGGGAGAACGCGGTGGCGGTGAACACCAGGTACACGTTCTGGGTCAGGCCGAAGATCGCCGGGATCGAGTCCAGGGCGAAGAGGATGTCGGTGCCGCCGATCGCGACCATCACCAGCAGCATCGGGGTCATCACCCGCTTGCCGTCCACGGTGGTGAACAGCTTGTCCCCGTCGAAGGTGCCCGAGGCGGGGAACACCCGCTTGACGATCCGGACCACGGTGTTGTCACCCGGACGTCCCTCGGTCTCCTCGGGCTTGAGCAGGTTCCCGGCGGTGAGCAGCAGGATCAGGCCGAAGAGGTAGAACACCCAGGCGAAGGCGTTGATCAGGGTGGCGCCCAGGAAGATGAACGCCGTGCGCGCCAGCAGCGAGAACGTGATGCCGAACAGCAGCACCTTCTGCTGGTCCGGGCGCGGGACGTGGAAGCTGCCGATGATGATGAGGAACACGAACAGGTTGTCGACGGACAGCGCCTTCTCCGTGACGTAACCGGCGAAGTACTCGGTCCCCATCACCGTGCCGCCGAAGAACCACACCCCGACGCCGAACAGGAGCGCGACCCCCACGTAACCGGCCGACCACACGGCGGCCTCACGCAGCGCGGGGGTGTGCGCCTTGCGCACGTGGAAGAAGTAGTCGAACAGCAGCAGGGCGGCGATTCCGGCGACCGTCACCGCCCAGACCGGCCCAGGCACGCCCATCGCGCTTCCCCCCGTCGACGACGCAGCACCCACGAGTGTCCTGGTAGGACCCTCGTCCGGCGAGTTCGACGGAGCCCCGGGAAACGGACGCACGTCGGGTGTGGACGGTCAGCGTCCCGGGTGGATCAGCGTCCTCAGCGGATCAGCGGCCGCTCAGCGGCCCAGGGAGTCGGCGACCTCCGCGCCGGGGAGGTCGGCCAGCACCGACCCGGCGGTGATGAGCTTGCCGCGCCGCAGTCCGCTGCCCACCACCACGGCGGGGGCGGCGACCACGGCGGGGTCGACCAGCAGCGGCCAGTCCCCGGGCAGCCCGAACGGGGTGATGCCGCCGTACTCCATGCCGGTCAGCCGCACCGCGTCGTCCATCGGCGCGAACGAGGCCTTGCGGACGTCGAGCCGCCGCTTCACCACGCCGTTGACGTCGACGCGGGTGGTGGCCAGCACGAGGCACGCCGCGTAGCGCACCTCGCCGCCGCGCTTGCCCGCGACCACCACGCAGTTCGCCGACAGCTCCAGCGGCGAGCCGTACTCGGCGCAGAACGCGGCGGTGTCGGCGAGCCCGGGATCGATCGCGACGACCCCGATCCGGTCGTCGTCGAGCGCGCGCACCGCGTCGGCGACCGGATCGGCGAGCAGTTCCGGGTGTTCCAGCGCCGGGGCGACCGCGAGGGTCCCCGCCGCGGCGGACCAGTCAACAGCCATGCGCCGAACCCTACTCAGCCCAGCCGGTCAGCAGGGCGCGCATCCGGGCGCGGTGGGTCAGCATCGGCGCCATCGAGGGCAGCAGCTCCAGCCCGGCCCGGGGGAACGCCCCGGCCACCGCCTCGGCGACCTCGGCGGGGTGCAGCGGGTCCTCCGTCGCACCGACGACCAGCACCTCCGCGTCGACCCCGGCGAGCGCGGCGGCGTCGGCCAGCGGCGCCCGGCCGGGGAGTTCGCGCAGCGCGGCGCCGAGCCGCAGCAGCGCCTCGGCCCGGCGCTCCACGTGGTCGCCGACGGACACGCCGTCCGGCACCTCGGCGGCCAGCACCTCGCGCAGCCGCCGCCCGCCGTCGGTCCCGGCGCGGTCCACGGCCTCCGCCAGCCGCGCGTAAGCCGCGGTGGCCGTCGCACCGCGCGGCCGGTCCAGGGCGGCGGGCAGCAGCAGGGCGAGCCGCTCGAAGCGGTCCGGTTCCTCGGCGGCGATCCTGGTCAACGCCCCGGCGCCGAGCGAGACGCCGACCGCCCGGGTCGCCCCCACCTCGTCGGCGACGGCGCGGACGTCGGCGGCGATGGTGCCGTAGTCCCAGTAGCCCTCCGGCGCGTCCTGGGCGCTGCCGTGCCCCGGCAGGGTGACCACCACGCGGGTGCCGGGCAGCCCGGACGCGGGGATGCGGGCCTCGCCCTCCGTCGCGCCCAGCCCGGGGACGACCAGGGTCACCGGCGCGCCCCGCCCGCGGGCCACCCAGCGCGCGCCCACTACCAGGAGCCCCCGCGCTGGACCTCCTTGACCTTGGGCCGGACGTCGACGATGTAGACGAGCGCGGCGACCAGCCCGGCGATCCAGAACAGCGTGCCCGGCCCCTGGAACACGATCAGCACCAGCAGGCCGCCACCGGTGATGCCCAGCCACGCGGGCTTGGACATCTTGTCGGCCGCGGTGTACGCGTCGGCGCGCTGCATCGCCGCGTGCACGAACGCGAACGCCCCGACCGGCCAGCCAGCGGCCCAGAGAATCAGCATGATCCAATTCGCCAGCTCCACGGCGCCCAGCCTACGTGGTCGCCGAACGGAGGGGCACCCGTCAGCCCTCCGACGCGGAGCCGCGCGCCGACTCGGTCTTGTTCGCCGCCTTGCGCGCGGTGCTGCGGGTGCTCGACGCCGCCTTGGCGCCCGCCTCCTGCACCTTCTCCGCGGCCTCCGCGGCGGCCTCCTCCGTCTGCCGCGCCGCCTTCTCCCCGGCCGAGCGGGTGTTGCGGGTGACCTTGCCCAGCACGTCGTCGGCCACGTCGCGGACGTCCTCGGCGGTGTCCTGCACCTTGTCCTGCGCGACCTTGACCTGCGGCTGCGCCTGGATGCGGTCCAGCGTCTCGCCGCCGCGCTCGGCCAGGTAGTCGTAGAGCTCCCGCGCCGACCGGGTGTAGCTGTCGACCCGCTTGCGCAGCTCGGCGGGGTCGAGCTTGCCGCGCAGCTCGCCCAGGTCGGTGGGCAGGTCCCGCTGCGCCGCCTCGGCCCGCTCGTTGAGCTGGGTGCGGACCTTCTGCACCGCGTCCAGCAGCGTCTGGGCGGCGAGGTCACCGGCGCCCAGCGCGGCGAGCAGCGGCGTGCGCGCCTGCTCGACGGCCCCGCCGACGGCCTGCTGGGCCTGCTCGCGGACCTTGGTGGCGTCCTCGGTCTTGAATCCCGGCATCGCGATCACTCCTCGGTCTCCCCGTCGGCGTCGCGTTCGCGACGGAACGAGGCGTAGATGTCCAGAAGCACTTGTTTCTGCCGCTCGCTGAGGTCCGCGTCGGCGCGGATGGCCTCCACCACCGGACCGGCCTCGCGGCTCTCCAGAATCCCGGCCTGCACGTAGAGCGCCTCGGCGGAGATCCGGAGCCCCTTGGCGATCTGCTGCAGGATCTCCGCGCTCGGCTTGCGCAGGCCCCGCTCCACCTGGCTCAGGTACGGGTTCGACACGCCGGCGAGCTTGGCCAGCTGCCGCAGCGAGATCTGGGCGTTGTTCCGTTGTTGCCGGATGTACCCGCCGAGGTCGCTGACCGCCTGGTTCACGGCCTTGTTGACGGACTCGTCCACGCGCCCCATCGACGTTCACCTCTCCGGTTCCCCCCACCACGGTAACCCCGAGTGCTAGCTCTTGCAAGCACACAGCTTGCACCCCGGGTCGCAGGTGAGGGGCACCTTCACCCGGCATACCCGGATGAAGGTGCCCCTCACTCAGTACACCCGCGGGTGCGGACGCGCCCGGCGGCGACCACCGCCGTCCACCCCCGGCGAGCGGGTCGCCTTCCTCGCACTCGGTGGGAGGAAGGCGACCTTCATCGCACCCATGAGAGGAAGGCGGCCCTCATCGCACCTGTGCGCGGAAGGTGGCCCTCATGCACACCGGCGCGAGGAAGACGACCTTCATCGCACCTGTGCGAGGAACGCGGCCCTCATCGCATTCGCGAGAGAAAAGCGACCTTCACGCACACCGGTGCGCGGAACGCGGCCCTCGTGCCAGTCGGGAGCCGCTGCGGGCCGGGCTCAGCGGAGCTTGCGGAGGCGCTGGACGGCCTCGTCGAGGACCTCGTCCCGCTTGCAGAAGGCGAAGCGCACCAGGTGGCGGGTGCCCGCCGGGTCGTCGCAGAAGACCTGCACCGGGATGGCGGCGACGCCGACGCGCTCGGGCAGCGCGCGGCAGAACTCGGCGCCGTCGTCGAAGCCGAGCGGCCGGACGTCGGTGCAGATGAAGTAGGTGCCCTCGCTGGCCAGCACGTCGAACCCGGCGTCGGCGAGCCCGGCGGCGAGGTGGTCGCGCTTGCGCTGGAGGTCGGTGCGCAGCTCCTCGACCCAGGGCCGCTCGTGGCGCAGCGCGTGCGCGACGGCGGGCTGGAACGGCGCTCCGCCGACGAAGGTGAGGAACTGCTTGGCCGCGCGCACGGCCGCCACCAGCTCGGCCGGACCGCAGACCCAGCCGATCTTCCAGCCGGTGGCGCTGAAGCTCTTGCCGACGCTGGAGATCGACAGGGTCCGCTCGGCCATGCCGGGCAGCGCGGCGAGCGGGTGGTGCTCGCGGCCGTCGTAGAGGAGGTGCTCGTAGACCTCGTCGGTGATGGCGATCACGTCGTGCTCGCGGCAGACCTCCGCGATGGCGGCCAGCTCGGCGTCGGTGAAGACGGTGCCGGTCGGGTTGTGCGGCGAGTTGAGCACCAGCGCGCGGGTCCGCGGGCCCACGGCCGCGCGCAGCGAGTCGAGGTCGAGCTCGAAGCGGTGGTCCGGCCCCTGCCGCAGGGCCGCGGTGCGCCGCACGCCCCCGGCCATCGCCACGGCCACCGGGTAGGAGTCGTAGTAGGGCTCGACGAGCAGGACCTCGTCGCCCGGCTCCACCAGGGCGAGCATCGCGGCGGTCAGCGCCTCGGTGGCACCCACCGTGACCAGCACTTCCCCCTCGGGATCGTGCTCGATGCCGTAGCGGTCGCGGCGGTGCTCGGCGATGGTGGCGCGCAGGTCCGGCTCACCCGCGCCGGGCGGGTACTGGTTGACGCCGCGGCCGATGGCGTCCTGGGCGACCCGCAGCATCCCGGCGGGCCCGTCGGTGTCCGGGAAGCCCTGCCCGAGGTTCACCGCCCCGGTGCGCCGGGCGAGTTCGGTGATCTCGGCGAAGATCGTCGAGGTGAACGGGCGCAGCCGGGTGGTGAGGGCAGGTGTTCGCACGATCGGCGAGGGTAGCCGACGACCTGGCCGGACGGCGAGGCCCGACCTGATCATCCGCGGCGTTGGCACAATCGTCGACGTGCACTCCACTGCGGATCCCGACCGGGACAAGCGTCGCGCGCTGCGGCGGATGAAGGGGGTGGCCGGCGGGCTCCTGCTGGCCGCCACCGCGATCTACGCGGTCACCCGCTGGTACGAGAACGCGGGCGCCCCGGCGTGGGTGGGTTTCGTCCGGGCCGCGGCCGAGGCGGGGATGGTGGGTGCGCTGGCGGACTGGTTCGCGGTCACCGCGCTGTTCCGCCGCCCGCTGGGCCTGCCCATCCCGCACACCGCGATCATCCCGACCCGCAAGGACGCGATCGGGCGCACGCTGGGTGATTTCGTCGGCACCAACTTCCTGTCCGAGCAGGTCATCCGGGACAAGCTGGGCAACGCCGAGGTCGGCAAGCGGGTCGGGTCCTGGATCGCGGTGCCGGAGCACGCCGAGCGGGTCACCTCCGAGCTCGCCGCCGCCACCCGGGGCGCGGTGCGGGTGCTGCGCGACGACGACGTGCAGGCGGTGCTGGAGCAGGCGCTCGTCCGGAAGGTGCTGGACCGGCCGTGGGGCCCGCCGCTGGGGCGCATCCTCGCGCAGGTGTTCGCCGACGGCTCGCACCACAAGCTCGTCGACCTGGTCTGCGACCGCGCCTACGACTGGGTGCGGGACAACCACGACACCGTGCTGCGGGTGGTGAGCCAGCGCGCCCCGACCTGGTCGCCGAGGTTCTTCGACTCGCTGGTGGCGGACAAGATCTACGCCGAGGTGCTGTCGTTCGCGTGGGCGGTCAAGACCGACCCCGAGCACCCGATGCGCCAGGCCGTCGATCGGTTCCTGGTCGAGTTCGCGGACGACCTCCAGCACGACCCGAAGACGATGGCCAAGGCCGACCAGATCCAGCAGCAGGTGCTGGCCCACCCCGAGGTGCAGAACCTCGTCGCCGCGGCCTGGGGCACCGCGAAGAAGATGCTGCTCGACGCCGCGGAGGACCCCTCCAGCGAGCTGCGCGTGCGGGTCCGCGACGGGCTGCGCTCGCTGGGCCGCCGCCTGGTCGACGAACCGGAGCTGCGCGCCAAGGTCGACGGCTGGGTGGAGGGCGCCGTGGTCTACGTGGTGAACAACTACCGCGGCGAGCTGACCGGGCTGATCAGCGACACGGTGGAGCGCTGGGACGCCGAGGAGACCTCGCGCAAGATCGAGCTCCAGGTGGGCCGGGACCTCCAGTTCATCCGGATCAACGGCACCGTCGTCGGCGCGTTGGCCGGGCTGACCATCCACACCATCTCCCACGTCCTCCTGTGACCCCGCACCGCTGCACGACCGGGCCGCACAACCGGGTGAACGTTGCCAGGTGAGGGGCACCCTTGTCCCAGTTACTCGGGCAAGGGTGCCCCTCACTCAGCTCCCGTTCGGGTGAACTTTGCCAGGTGAGGGGCACCTTCATCCGGCATGGTCGGCTGAAGGTGCCCCTCACTCAGGGCCCTTCCGGGTGAACTTCGGGTCAGCTCCCGGGGGCGACCTGGACCGCGGGGGTCTCGGCGGTGTGGCGTTCGCGCCAGGAGCGCGCCTTCTCCCGGTTCCCGCAGATGCGCATCGAGCACCAGGTGCGGGAGCGGTTCCGGGAGCGGTCGTAGAACGCCCACAAGCAGTCGTCGGCGGGGCAGATCTTGATCCGGCTCCAGTGCCCGGTGCGGACGAGCCCGGTGGCGGCGGCCAGCACCTCGCCGAGCGCGTCGGTGCCCACCAGCACGGGCACGCCGTGGCGCAGCTCGACCTCGACGGCCCACGGCCGGTCGACGACCACCTCGGACAGCGCCCCGTCGGCGACCGCGGCCCGCATCGCGTCCCGGTACGCGTGGACAGTGCGGACCTCGGGGGCCTCGCCGATCCGCCGGTTCGCGCACCACCGGCGCCACTGCTCGGGGTCCGACAGGACGTCGGTGCCCCGGTCCACGTCGCGGGTGTTCAGGAAGGCCAGGACGAGTTCGACATCGCGTTCGACGTCGAGTCCGAGGACGCCGGGCCCGTCGACTTGCGGAGCGACAGCTCTGCTGTTCACGCACCCCATCGTAAGCCCCCGGGGGGTTGCCCCCGAGTGCGGTAACCGGCATACTCCGATCACTAGTTAGTAACTCGTCATCACCATTCAGTGGTTACCGGAGGGCCGGACAGCGCTCCGGCCGACGACAGGAGGACTCCATGTCCGCGCTGAACGTGATCGCCTTCGCCCTCGACTGCCCCGATCCGCACCGGCTCGCCGGGTTCTACGGCCGCCTGCTGGGCTGGGAGATCGACGAGGCGGAGTCCGCCGCCGACTGGGTCGAGCTCGCCCACCCGGAGGGCGGCGTCCGGCTGGCCTTCCAGCGCGACCCGCACTACCGCCCGACCACCTGGCCGAGCCCCGAGGTCCCGCAGAAGGCGCACGTGGACGTCCGGGTCGACGACCTCGACACCGGCCACGAGCGCGCCCTCGCCGCCGGAGCGACCCAGCTCCCCCAGCCCCCGGACCAGGCCGACGCCTCCTTCCGCGTCTACGCCGACCCCGACGGCCACCCGTTCTGCCTCTGCGCCTGAACCCGTCACCCGTTCGGACACCAGGTGAGGGGCACCCTTGCCCAAGTAACTGGGACAAGGGTGCCCCTCACCTCGTCAACCCCACCTGAAACGGCTGAAGCACACCCACCAGAACCCCGGAACGCAACGCACCGCACGCGCCGAACGGAACCACCGCCAGGCAAGCGGCGAAGCCGCTTCCAGCCGAACCCGCGAGCTCGTCCAACCACCGTCAGGCAAGCGGCGGACGCCGCTTCCGCTTTGCCCCACCCTCGCCACTGGCACCGCCGCGGGTTCTCAGCGGTCTTCTCGCGAGGACGCCCCGCCGCTGTGTATTGGAATACATGAGAAGGGGCGCCCGGAGCGAGAAGGCCGCTGAGGTTCCGCCACCCGCACCGCTCCCCAAAAGGACCACCACACCGACTCAACAAATCCGGGGGAGTTGTTCTCCTGGTGGTAGGTCCACCACCCTGCTGGCGCCGAGACCGGTCCTGGCCACCACCATGCCCGCGTGGTCGGCCACGACGGTGCCGATGCGGGCGGCCCGGGTGCCGCGCGGGTGGGCGCGCATGGCGTCGAGCACCCGGTCGGCGTCGTCGGGCGGCACGACGGCGACGAGCTTGCCCTCGTTGGCGCTGTAGAGCGGGTCGAGGCCGAGGATGCTGCACGCGTCGGCCACCTCGGGCGGGACCGGCACGTCGCGCTCGGCGATCTCGACGCCGACCCCGGCGGCCGCGGCGATCTCGTTGAGCGAGGCGGCGAGCCCGCCCCGGGTGGGGTCGCGCAGCACGTGCAGGTCGGCGCCGGTGGCCAGGGCGGTGGCGACGAGGTCGTGCAGCGGTGCGGTGTCGCTTTCCACCGCGGTGCCGAACTCCAGCCCTTCCCGGCAGCTCAGCACCGCCACGCCGTGCACCCCGATGTCGCCGCTGACCAGCACCGCGTCCCCGGGGCGGGCGCGGGAGGGCCGGATGTCGACGCCGTCGGCGACGAGCCCGACGCCCGCGGTGTTGACGAAGATGCCGTCGCCGTGCCCGGCGTCGACGACCTTGGTGTCGCCGGTGACCAGCCGCACGCCCGCGGCGCGGGCGGCGTCGCCGAGCGCGGTGGCGACCATGCCGAGCTCGTCCAGCGCGGTGCCCTCCTCCAGGATGAACGCGGTGGACAGGTAGAGCGGCACCGCGCCGGACATGGCGAGGTCGTTGACCGTGCCGTTGACGGCGAGGTCGCCGATCGACCCGCCGGGGAAGAACAGCGGTTTCACCACGTAGGAGTCGGTGCTGAAGGCGATCCGGGCGGGTCCGGCGGGCAGCACCGCGGAGTCGGTGAGCTCGCCGGTGGCCGCGTCGGAGTAGGCGGGCAGGAACAGGTGCTCGACGAGTTCGGCGGACATCGCGCCACCGCCGCCGTGGCCCATCACGATCGTCGGGGAGTCCCGCAGCGGCAGCGGGCAGGTCCAGGCCGCGAGGTCGGTCGTCTCAGCCACGCGCCACCTCCTGCAGCTCCAGCCGCCGGTACTGGTAGTAGGCCGCGCAGGCGCCTTCCGAGGAGACCATGGTGGCGCCCAGCGGGTTGCGCGGGTGGCACTCGACGCCGAAGGCCGCGCACTCGTGCGGTTTGATCAGCCCTTGCAGCACCTCGCCGGAGCGGCACAGCGCCGATTCGGCGGTGCGCAGGTCGGCGACGTCGAACCGGAACTCGGCGTCGAACTCCCGGTAGTCGGCGGCCAACCGCCACCCGCTGCGCGGGATCTCGCCGATGCCGCGCCAGGCCCGGTCGGTCACCTCGAAGACGTCCCGCAGCATGGCCTTGGCGGCGGGGTTGCCCTCCGGCGGCACCGCGCGGGTGTAGGCGTTGTCGACCTCGTGCCGCCCGGCTTCGAGCTGCTCGACGGTCCGGCGAACGCCTTCGAGGATGTCCAGCGGCTCGAACCCGGTGACCACGATCGGCACCCGGTAGCGGCGGGCCAGCTCGGGGTACTCCTCGGTGCCCATCACGCTGCACACGTGCCCGGCGGCGAGGAAGCCCTGCACCCGGCAGCTCGGCGACTCCATGATGGCCGCGATCGCCGGGGGCACCAGCACGTGCGAGACCAGCAGCGAGAAGTTCCGCACCCCGAGCTTCTTCGCCTGGTGCACGGCCATCGCGTTGGCCGGCGCGGTGGTCTCGAAGCCGATGCCGAAGAACACGACCTCGCGGTCGGGGTGCTGCTGGGCCAGGGCCAGCGCGTCCAGCGGGGAGTAGACGACGCGGACGTCACCGCCGTCGCCCTTGACCCGGAACAGGTCCCGGTCGCTGCCCGGCACCCGCAGCATGTCGCCGAAGGAGCAGAAGATGACCTCCGGGCGGGAGGCGATCTCCAGCGCCTTGTCGATGACCTCCAGCGGCGTCACGCACACCGGGCAGCCGGGCCCGTGGATCATCTCGATGCCCTCGGGCAGCAGTTGGTCGATGCCGTGGCGGATGATCGAGTGCGTCTGGCCGCCGCAGACCTCCATCAGCGCCCACGGGCGCGTGGTGATGGCGCGGATGCGGTCGAACAGGCGGCCCGCCAGCTCGGGGTCGCTGAATTCGTCGAGGTACTTCACGATCCCATCTCCTCGGTCGTCGTTCGGGGTGGCGGGAGGTCCTGGGCGCCGCCGCCGTCGGCGAAGGGATCGGCGAACTCCTCCTCCAGCAGCCCGAGCTCCTGGAAGGCCGCCAGCGTCTCCAGCGCGGACTTCTCGTCGAGGTGCTGGATCGCGAATCCGACGTGGACGATCACGTAGTCACCGACCACCACTTCCGGCAGGTATTGCAGGCACACCTGCTTGCGCACCCCGCCGAAGTCCACATCGGCCATCAGGGTGCCGTCCCGCTCCCAGAGCTGGACGACCTTGCCCGGTACCGCGAGGCACACCGGCCTCATCCCCTTCCGTTGTCCGTCGCTGCCGCGACCAGGAGCTGGCCCAGCGCCAGCCCGCCATCACCAGGTGGTGTCCCGCGGTGCCGCAGGACGGTGAAACCCGCCGCGCGCAGGGCCCGGCCGGTGGTGCCGAGCAGCAGCGCGTTCTGGAAGACCCCGCCGGTGAGCGCGACGGTGTCCAGGTCGAGCTCGGCGCGGGCCCGCAGCGCCAGCTCCACGACCAGCACGGCCACCGCGTCGTGGAACCGCCGGGCCGACACCGCGACCGGGGTTCCCGCGCGCCGCTGGGCGATCAGCGAGCGCAGCACCGGCGCGGGGTCGGCGACGAGCCGATCGCCGGACTCGCGCACCGCGAAGGTGCCGGTCGGCGTGCCGGGGCCCGCCTCCCGCGCCCGCGCTTCCAGCTCGATCGCCGCCTGCGCCTCGAAGTCCACCTCCTGCCGGACGCCGAGCAGGGCGCTGACCGCGTCGAACAACCGGCCCATGCTGGACGTCGGCGCGCAGCCGAGCCCGGTGCCGAGCTGGTGGGCCAGCGCGCCGCGCTCGGCGTCGGGGCAGGCGGCGACCGGCGGCAGGTCGGCGTCCCAGGCGATCCCGGCGGCGTGCAGGTGCGCCAGCGCCATCCGGTACGGCCGCCGCACCGCCGCGTCGCCGCCGGGCAGCGGCACGTAGCCGAGCTGGGCGAAGCGCCGGAACCCGAGGTAGTCGCCGACGAGCACCTCGCCGCCCCAGACCGCGCCGTCGGTGCCGTAGCCGGTGCCGTCGAAGGCGATGCCGACCACCGGGCTGCTCCCGTCGAGCCCGTGGTCGGCCAGCACCGAGGCGAGGTGCGCGTGGTGGTGCTGCACCGAGCGCACCGGACGACCGGCGGCGTGGCGCACCGCCCACGCCCGCGAGCGGTACTCGGGGTGCGCGTCGGCGGCCAGCCGCTGCGGCGCCACCCCGGTGAGGTGTTCGAGGTGGCGCTCGGCGGCGCCGAAGGCGGTGAGCGTGGCGACGTCGTCCATGTCGCCGATGTGCCCGCTGAACCAGGCCGACCGGCCGGAACCCAGGCAGCAGGTGTTCTTCAGGTCGGCGCCGACGGCGAGCGTCGGGGGCACCTCGAACGGCAGCCGCAGCGGCAGCGGCGCGTACCCGCGGGAGCGGCGCAGCACCAGCTCCTCGCCGTCGACCACCCGGACCACCGAATCGTCGCAGGGCACGTGGATCGGGCGGTCGTGCCGCAGCCAGCCGTCGACCAGCGGGGCCAGCCGGTGCAGCGCGTCGGCGTCGTCGGCGGCCAGCGGTTCGCCGCTGGTGTTGCCCGAGGTCATCACCAGCGCCTCGATCGGGCGGTCGCCGGGCAGCCCGTGCAGCAGGTGGTGCACCGGCGCGTAGGGCAGCAGCAGCCCCAGGTCCGGGTTGCCGGGGGCGACCGCGTCCGCGATCGGCAGCGGCGGGTCCGGGCGGCGGCGGGCCAGCACGATCGGCCGCGCGGGACCGGTGAGCAGCGCGGTCTCCCGATCGTCGAGCTCGGCGACGGCGCGCGCGGTCGCGAGGTCGGCGACCATGACCGCGAAGGGCTTGGCGCCGCGGCGCTTGCGCTCCCGCAGCGCGGTCACCGCGCGCTCGTCGGTGGCGACGCAGGCCAGGTGGTAGCCGCCGATCCCCTTCACCGCCAGCACGCCGCCCGCCACGAGCAGCCGCCGCGCCGCCTCCACCGCCGCGTCGTCGCCCACCACCCGGCCGCCGTCGGCGGCCACGAACTCCAGCCGGGGACCGCAGTCGCGGCAGGAGACGGGCTGGGCGTGGAAGCGCCGGTCGGTCGGGTCCGCGTACTCGCGGGCGCACGCGGCGCACAGCTCGAACCCGGCCATCGTCGTCGCGGGCCGGTCGTAGGGCAGGCCGGTGATGATGGTGAACCGGGGACCGCAGTTCGTGCAGGTGATGAACGGGTGCCGGTACCGGCGGTCGGCGGGGTCGGACATCTCCCGCAGGCAGTCGGCGCAGATCGCGGTGTCCGGGGCGGCCGGGGTGCGGGCGGTGGCGTCCCGGTGCGAGGCCGCGATCGCGAAGCCGGTGGCGCCGGTCGGCGCCAGCTCGGCGGATTCCACCTCCTCCACCGAGGCCAGCGGCGGCGGTTCCGCGCGCAGCCGGCGGCCGAACTCCGCCACCTCGGCCCGGCCGCCCTCCACCTCGACGACCACGCCGCCGGAGGTGTTGCGCACCGAGCCGGACAGCCCGAGCGCGGTCGCGACCGCGTGCACGAAGGGCCGGAAGCCGACGCCCTGGACCACGCCGCGCACCGAGTACCGGTACCGCACCGGCGTCGCCGCGGTACCGGTCCCGGGACCATCCGGTCCCGCCATCACATCCGCTCGATCCGGAGGTACCGCCGCATCGCGGGCAGCTCCTTCTTCAGCAGCACCGCCGCCCCCGCCGCGGCCACCACCAGCACCACAACCCCGAACTTCCGCACCACACCGCTCCTTCACAAAGCCAAGACGCGAAAACCGTTGTAAAACCAAAAGAAAATTCAAGAACAGACTGAAAACTATTACCTGAAGTAAAAAGGAGGGCCTGCCGGTTCACCACCACCGACACGCCGTCAGGCAAGCGGCAAAGCCGCTTCCGCCTTGCCCCACGCACGCAACCGGCACCGCCGCGGGTTCTCAGCGGCCTTCTCGCGAGGACAGCGCCGACACCGTGTACGAAGTGGGTACATCAGGAGGCGATCCCGCAGCGAGGAGGCCGCTGAGGTTCCGCCACCGGCACCGCCACGCAACCGGACCACCAACACCGTCCCGACGAGAAGAACCCTCAACCAGGAGAAATGTTCGGCATTTCCGGGCTTGCCGCGTCGTGCTTCGACGGGTTCACCCCGGTCGACCTCCTGGCGTCCGCGGTGCCGTCCTCGTGGTGGCCCGGCTGCTCGTCGTAGGAGCCCTCCGCGTTGCCCTGCGCCACGCCCTCGACGTGGGCCGAGGCGTCGATCCGCACGTCGGGCCTGCCCCGCTTGATCTCGCCCATCCCTGCTCTCCTCTCAGCCGCCGATGCCGCGCAGCGGGCTGTCCCGCCCGTCGGCGAGGTCGGCGAAGAACCGGTCGATCGCGGGCCACACCCGGCTGCCGCCGGAGAGCCCGCGCCACTCCGCCCGCACCAGCGCCACCAGCCGGTAGCAGGTGTCGATCGGCACGATCCAGTGCTCCCGGGCGCCGCGCGCGGTGTTGACCAGCAGCGCTTCGACGCGGGGCGCGAGCCCGGCGACCTCCGGGCACCGCTGCCGCACCCCCTCCCACGTCGCGGGGTCGACCTCCCACCGGGTCGCGCCCGCCGGGCTCGGGTAGTGCGCGGTGGCGGTGCCGTCGTCGTGGCCGACGAAGTAGGCCAGGCCCACCGGGATGCCGAGGTCGGTGAGCTCCGGCACCCGGCGGTGCCGGTCCGGCACCAGCCGGTAGTGACCGCGCCCGGCGGCGTCCCGGTGGAACAGCAGCGCGCACGCCTGGCAGACGCACAGCAGCTCGTCGCGCCGCTCGTCGAGCACGTGCCGGTGCCGCGCCAGGACGTCCGCCGCGCACAGGTCGCACCGCTGCTCGGTCGCGGCCCGGACCGAGGAGGGTCGGCGCAGCGCGCGGCGCAGCGCCCCCGCGCTCACCCGGCCGCCCCGGGCCGCAGCGCGTCCAGCGGCACGAACGCCGCCTCGGCCGCGCCGTCGAAGCGGACCTCCGCCAGCTCCGGTGCCGCGGCCAGCACCGCCGCGCGCACCGGTTCCTCCGCCTCCGCCGAGGAGCAGCCGCAGCCGCCGCCGGAGAGCCGCACCGAGGCGACGCCGTCCGCGGCGCCGAGCAGCGCCACCTCGACGCCGCGCGCCGCGAGCTCCGGCCGCAGCGCGTCCAGCGCCCGGGCGACCCGCCGCTCCGGCGGATCCGGGTGCAGGTCGTGCAGCACCAGCAGGTGACCCACGAGTTCGTCGGCCAGCAGCGGTTCCCGCGCGGCACCGGCCTGCTCGACGGCCCGGGCCAGCGCCTCGCCGTAGACCTCGGCCAGCGCCGACACCGCGTCCAGCGCGATCCGCGCGGCCGGGCCGGGCGCCTGCTCGACCTGGCCGAGCAGCTCGTCGATCCGGGCCAGCCGCTCCCGGACCCCGGCGTCGTCGACCCGCTCAGCCATGCTGGCCGCCCAGCATCGGCGAGTGCTGCTGGGTGATGTTGCGGCCGTTGCCCAGGTACATGTGCACGCCGCAGGGCAGGCAGGGGTCGAAGCTGCGCACCGCGCGCATGATGTCGACGCCCTTGAAGTCGTCCGGGCCGTTCTCCTCGAAGATCGGCATGTCCTGCACCGCGTCCTCGTAGGGGCCCGGCGTGCCGAAGCTGTCGCGGGGGCTGCCGTTCCACGGCGTCGGCGGGTACGGGTGGTAGTTCGCGATCTTGCCGTCCTTGATGACCATGTGGTGCGACAGCACCCCGCGCACCGCCTCGTGGAACCCGCAGCCGATCGCCTCGTCGGGGACCTCGAAGTCGGTGAACACCTTGGTGTCGCCGGAGCGGATGCCCTCCATCGCCCGTTTCAGGAAGAACACCGCCATCGCCGCCGAGTAGGCCACGAAGTAGACCCGGGCGCGGTCGCGCTCCAGCGCGTTGGACCACGGCGGGATGCGCCACTCCAGCGTCATCTCCGGCAGCTTCTCGCTCTTCGGCAAGGAGATCTCCACGCTGCGGCCGGTGGAGCGCACGTACGGCGTGTCCACGATCCCGGCCAGCGCCGTGGTGTAGAGCCGGGCGAACGGGCCGCCGCCGGTGTCCAGCGCGAGGTGGTCGCCGGTGCGCCGGTCGTACCAGCGCGGGCTCATCACCCAGCTGTACTTGTCGCCGAAGTCGCGCTTCTGCGGGTCCGGGAACGTCGTCTGGTTCCACGGGTGCCGCATGTCGACCGGGTTGCCCAGCGGGTCGTGGGTGACGAACGGGTCCTCGGTCACCCAGTCCTGGTAGAAGGAGCTGCCGAGCAGGATGCGCATCCCGAGGTTGATGTCCACCAGGTCGGTGGTGATCAGCTCGCCGTCCACCACGATGCCCGGCGTCACGTACATCGCCCGGCCCCAGTCGGTCATCGTGTCGTAGCGGTAGTCGCAAACCGACGGGTCCTGCCAGGCGCCCCAGCAGCCGAGCAGCACCCGGCGCCTGCCGACCTCCTCGTAGCCGGGCAGCGCCTCGTAGAAGAAGTCGAAGATGTCGTCGTTCATCGCCACCGACTTCTTGACGAAGTCCAGGATGCCCAGCAGGCGGGTGAGGTAGTCGGTGACCAGGTTCGGCTCCGGCATCGTGCCCACGCCGCCCGGGTACACCGTCGACGGGTGCACGTGCCTGCCCTCCATCAGGCAGAACATCTCCCGCGTCACCCGCGAGACCTGCAGCGCCTCCTTGTAGAAGTCGCCCTCGAACGGGTTGAACGAGCGCATGATGTCGGCGATGGTCCGCTTGCCGTGCACCGCCGCACCGGGCGCCTCGGTGTTCTCCGCCCGCGCCAGCACCGAGGGGTTGGTCTGCTTGACCATCGCCTCGGAGAAGTCCACGAACACCAGGTTGTCCTGGAAGATCGTGTGGTCGAACATGTACTCGGCCGCCTCGCCGAGGTTGACGATCCACTCCGCCATCGGCGGCGGTTTGAGGCCGTAGGCCATGTTCTGCGCGTACACCGAGCAGGTCGTGTGGTTGTCCCCGCAGATGCCGCAGATCCGGCTGGTGATGAACCCGGCGTCCCGCGGGTCCTTGCCCTTCATGAACATCGAGTAGCCGCGGAACAGCGAGGACGTGCTGTGGCACTCGGCCACGCGCCGGTTCGCGAAATCGATCTTGGTGTAGATGCCGAGGTTGCCGATGATGCGGGTGATCGGGTCCCACGACATCTCCACGAGCTTGCCGGTCTGCTGCTCCTTGGCCGTCATCTGAGGTCGCCTCTCGGGGTCAGGGACGCCAGGCCGGGTCGAAGCCGCTGGTCAGGGCTTCCCGGTTGTGCCGCCACTTCGGTTCGGTGTTGACGGTCCTGTTGGTGATGCCCCGCATCCGCCGGATGAACGCCCCGTAGGGCTTGACCATCATCGACGAGAGGCTGCCGCCCGGCGGCATGTCCATGAACGGCATGAACTTGTCCGGGAAACCGGGCATCGTGCAGCCGATGCAGATGCCGCCGACGTTGGGGCAGCCGCCGATACCGCCCATCCAGCCGCGCTTGGGGACGTTGCAGTTGACCACCGGTCCCCAGCAGCCGATCTTGACCTGGCACTTGGGCGAGTTGTAGTCCCCGGCGAAGTCGCCCTGCTCGTAGTACCCGGCGCGGTCGCAGCCCTCGTGCACGGTCTTGCCGAACAGCCACTGCGGGCGCAGCAGCTCGTCCAGCGGCGGCGGGGGCGCGGAGCCGGCCGCGTGGTGGAGCAGCCAGGTCAGCGTCTCCATGAAGTTGTCCGGCTGCACCGGGCAGCCCGGGACGTTGACGATCGGCAGGCCACCGCTGGAGGTGAAGTCCCAGCCGAGGTAGTCGGCCAGGCCCATGCAGCCGGTCGGATTGCCCGCCATGGCGTGGATCCCGCCGTTGGTGGCGCAGGTGCCGATGGCCACCGCCGCCCACGACCGCGGCGCCAGCCGGTCGATCCACCAGTTCAGGGTCAGCGGCTGGCCGGTCTCGGGATCGTTGCCGAACGAGGTCCAGTAGCCCTCGCCGTTGATCTTCTCGTTGGGGATCGAACCCTCGATCACCAGGATGAACGGCCCCAGCTCGCCGCGCGCGGCGGCGCGGAACGGGGCCAGGAACTCCTCGCCGCCGACGGTCGGCGACAGCACCTTGTTGTGCAGGTGGACGGTCGGCAGCCCGGGCACCAGCCCGGCCACCACGTCCTCGATCGGCGGCTGGGCCGCGGCGGTCACCGAGACGGTGTCGCCGTCGCAGCTCATGCCTTCCGAGATCCACAGCACGTGGACCTCGTCGAGGCCCCGGTCCCGCTCGGTCATGTCGCGTCCCCCCGCTCTCCCCCGGTGGTCTGCAGGGCCGCCGCCCCGCCCACGACGTCGAGGACCAGGCGCACCGCGTCGTCGACCGCGGCGGCGACCGGTCCGGACAGCCGCATCCCCTCGCCGAGCTCGGCGGGCCTGCAGCCCACGACCACCACCCGGTCCAGCGAGCCGCCGAGCCCGCGCAGCAGCGCCAGCACCGCGTCCGGCGTCATGCCGTGGGCGTCGACGGCGGCCGCGGCGCGGTCCTCGCCGGGATCGACCTCCAGCACCGCGAGCGTCCCGGGTGGACCGTCCAGCGGCACCGCGTCGACCAGCACGACCGTCGCGTAGCGGTCGCCGAGCAGTTCGTAGGCCAAGTGCAGCCCGCGGATGCCGAAGTCGGCGACGTCCACGCCACCGGGCAGCAGCGCCGGGTCGATCCGCCGCACGACCTCGACACCGAAGCCGTCGTCGCCGAGGAACACGTTGCCGATGCCCGCGATCAGGGTCCGCCCGGTCACGACGGCGCCCCGTCGAGCGGCTCGATCTCCTCCGGCGCGAAGTAGTGGTAGCGGCCGTACCAGCGGTGCAGGTCGGCGCCCGGGTCGTCCTCCAGCACCACCGCGAGGTGCCGGGCGTCGTCGACGTCGAGGAACACCGCCTCGACCCGCGCGGTGCGGCCCGCCAGGAACATGTCGTGCACGTCGCCGCCGCTGCGCCGGGGCCGCAGCCGCACCCGCGACCCACGGGCCACCGGGGTGCCGTCGACCAGCACGGCGTCGCACTCCGGCGACACCGCCGCCTCGCCCTCCGGGGACCACCAGGGCGGCTCGTCGGTGCCGTCTTCGACCGGCCGCACCGAGCGCACCGCGCCGTGCAGCCGGGAGAAGACCTCCTTCGGGATCACCTCGACCCGGTCCAGGATCGCCGCGGCCCGGGGATCGGTGGCCCGGGCCTCCCGCTTCTCCTCCTCGGTGAGGGTCAGCGTGCGCAGCGACAGGATCTCGTCGATCTCGGTGGCGTCGAACAGGTCGCCGGGGCTCTCCGGCGCGACCTCCGGGTGGTCGTAGAGGATGATCGGCGAGGACAGCACCACCGAGCGGGAATCGCCTTCGCCCGCCAGCACCGGGAAGGTGTGCAGGTTCGCGCAGCGCCGCGCCGCCACCGACGCCCAGGCCGGCGGGTCGAGCAGCGACAGGAACGACCCGCCCCGGACGCCGATCAGGGTGTGCGCGGCGACCAGCGAGCGGCGCAGCGCTTCGGGCCGCGGCACCCCGGCGGGCACGTCCTCGGCGGCGTTCTCGACCTCCACGCGCAGCAGCCGCAGCCGGAACGGGGCCTCCGCGTCGGCGACCGACACGCGCACCACGGCCGACAGCGGCAGGCTCCGCCGGACGATCCGGGTGTCGTCGTCGAGGGCTTCGACGGACTCGCCGCCCGCCTGCTCGACCACCTCGACGTGCGGCTGCGCCGCGAGGGCGTCGACGTCCACCTCGACGTCGCATTCCCGGGGGACGGCCTCGTCGAAGGTCAGGTACCGCTCGCCGCCGACGTCCGCGGCGTCGACCTCGGTGAACCCGCCGCGGGGCCCGCGCACCTGCACCGACCGGTGCTGCGGTTGCAGGTACCGGACCCGCACCCGGACCCGGGCACCCGGGGCGGCTTCGAGCAGGCACTCGGTCCGCTGCCGCCAGGAATCGGCCGACCCGGACACGCTCGGCCGCTCGGGGCCCTGCGCCCGGACCCACGCGGGCGGCGCGAGCACGCCGAACTGCCAGCGCACCTTGTTCTTGCCGGACGACCGCCGGTACGGGTAGAGCAGGTAGCCCTCGTAGAGCACCGCGTCGGCGACGGACTGCGCCGCGGCGAATCCGTCCGGGACGTCCTCGACCGGCTCGGGGCTGGCCATCCTCACCACAACTCCCGCCTCCTCCAGCACCGCTGGTCCACAGTGATCACCCGTCCGCCGGCCCGGCGGCACCGCGCGGCGCCGCGACCGGACGGCCCGGTCCGGAGCGCAACCAGCCGAACCACTCCGGCAGTCCTTCGCCGGTGGTGGCCGACACCAGCAGCACCTCCGCACCGGGGTTGAGCCGCCTGACCTGCTCGGCGCACCGAACCGGGTCGAAGTCGACGTGCGGCAGCAGGTCGGCCTTGTTGATCAGCACCAGGTCCGCCTCGCGGAACATGTGCGGGTACTTGATCGGCTTGTCCGCGCCCTCGGGCACCGACATCACCACCACCCGGCGGGTCTCGCCGAGGTCGAACAGCGCCGGGCAGACCAGGTTGCCGACGTTCTCGACGAACAGCAGCGAACCCGGCCCGGGATCGAGCGCGACCACCGCGCGAGCCAGCATCTCGGCGTCGAGGTGGCACCCGGACCCGGTGTTGACCTGGACGACCGGGCAACCGGCGGCGCGGATGCGCTCGGCGTCGACCTGCGTCTCCTGGTCGCCTTCGACGACGGCGATCGGCGCGGTCCCGCCGAGCTCGCGGATGGTGCGCTCCAGCAGGGTGGTCTTGCCCGCGCCGGGCGAGCTCATCAGGTTCACCGCCACCACACCGCGCTCGGCGAGGTCGCGCCGGTTCGCCGCGGCGAGCGCGTCGTTCTTCGCCAGCACGTCCTGCTCGATGCTCACCTTGCGCGACGCCCGGGGCCTGCGGTGCCGCGCAGGCGGCATCCCCGCACGCCCCTCGACGCGCAACGCCGCACCGTCGCGCGCCGCGCCATCGGCGCGGGCGGCGGTGTCGGCACGGGCGTCGGTGTCGGCGTGGGCGCGAGCAGCGGTATCGCGGGAGTCGTCCTCGTGCCCGCGGTGGACGTGGTTCCCTTCGCCGTGCCCGTCGCGCCCATGCTCGCCGCGCCCATGCTCGGGGTGCGCGTGGTCGGAGTGCGCGTGGTCGGAGTGCGCGTGATCGCACTCGCCGTGTCCGTGCGCTCGTGAGCCGTGCGCGTGGTCGTGCCTGTGCTCGTGCGCGCGAGCATGTCCGTGATCGTGCGCGTGGTCAGGCGCGGGCGCGTGGTCCGGCCGGTGCGCGTGGTCGGACCCGAGCACGCCGTCCTGCGCGTGCTCGTGGTCGTGCCGACCGGGGTGGCCGGTGGCGTGCCGGGGACCGGCGGGGATGCTGATCCGCACCTGGGCGTCCTCGTCGCATCCGCACGTCGCGCACATCTACGCCGCCACCTCCACGGCCGTGACCGACAGTTCGTCGCCGCCGATCACCGCGACCTCGGTGCTGCCGCAGGAGCAGAGCAGCGCCAGGTCCTCGACCGCGAACTCGTCCCCGCACGTCCGGCACCGGGCGCGGCCCGGTGGCTCGTCGATCTCCAGCCGCGCACCGGCCACCGGTGACCCCTGGGCCACGAGGTCGAAGCAGAAGCGCACCGCGTCCGGAACGACGCCGGCGACCTTGCCGATGCGCATGTGGACGGCGAGGATCTCCGCGCTGTCCGTGCGCTCCACGATGGTGTCGACGATGTTCTGGGTGATGGCGAGCTCGTGCATCCGCGCTCCCGGTACCGAGGTCCTTGGCCCGGAACCGCGAATTCCGTTCGCGCTCCGGCCAACCGAGGAACCCGACCGTAGGTCCGCGCTGATGGGTCCGCGACTCGGCGTCGGGCCGGATGGTCATCGACCACGCGGATTGATGAACGTTTCCGCGCCCCGGCCCACCGGGAGGAGCGGCGGTTCATCGTCCCCGCCGGACCGTGGCGGCACTCACCGCGCGAAAGGGTTGCGGTGACCTCGGTGCGAGGTGCGCAGCAAGTGGCCGCGCACGGCTGCCGCCGCCCCGGCGCACCGGGGGAACAGGTTCCGGGCCGGGCCTTCCGCGGGCGCTCCCCCGACGGCCCGCCGAGCGGCGGTCCGCGATCGCCTCGTCTCAGCGGCGCTCACCTCCGTACCCGATGCAGAGGAAGCCGGATTCGCCGTGCTCCGCCTGCGCCGCGGCCAACGCCGTGGCGGGCGTCGTCCCGCGGCGCAGGGCGGAGTGCAGCGTCTCCATCATCGCCGCGGTGCGCTCGTCCGGGACCGGAACGACGCTCGCGATGACCGTCGCGGTCCCGCGACCGAGCAGGGTGGCGGCCAGCCCGCTGATCTGGTCGCCGGGGCGCACCGCCGACTGCCCCACTTCGCACGCCGACAGCACCACCGTGGCCGGACCGCGCGGCAACCGGTCCAAGTCGTAGGCGTAGAGCGGTCCGTCGGCGAGGTCCACGCAGGACAGCAGCGGCCGGTCGTCGCGGAACCGGCCGTGCGCGGCGATGTGCACGGTGGCCGCACCGTCCGCAGTGGACATCGCTCGCGCCGCGGTGGCGTCCGGTCCGACGAGCAGCGTCCCGCCGGACGCCCGGTGCAACGACCCCACCTCCTGCGCCGCGTGCTCCAACCCGGGGCCGGCGATCCAGACCTGGTCCCCATCGGGATCGGCCGCCCGCGCGTCCCGGGCGGCCCGGAGCCACACCGGCAGCGACGGGGTGACCGTGACCGGGCGGCCCCGGCAGTCGGGCAGCGCCGCCCACGGCAGCGCGTGCAGCCGTCCGGTGGGCACCACGACGAGCGGCCGACCGCGCACCAGCGCGGGCAGCACCGGGCCGAGGAGCTGGTCCTGGAGCTCGGCGGCCATCCGCTTGGCACCGGCCCGGTACGCGTCGTTGAACCGCAGCGCCCCGAGCTCGGCCCGGCGGGCGAGGAAGTACCGCAGCCGCCGGGACCGCTGCTCCGCGCCCGACTCCGAACCGAGCCGGTGCAGCGCCACCTCCCCGTCGGCCACGACGAGCGCGTGCAGCGCGTCGCCGTGCGCGAACAGGTTCAGCAGCACCGCGCCACCGAGCCGGTCCACCACCTCGTCCAGGCACCACCGGCCGCCGGACCCCGGCGCACCGCCGTCGGCCAGGAGCGCGCGGCGGCGGACCCGCCCCTCCAGCGCCGCGACCGCCTCGTGCTCCGCGTGCCGGTCCGGGGCGGTGCGGGTGCCGACCACGGCCGCGCGCAGGTCGGCCAGCGCGGCGGTCAACCCGGCGTCGGCCGCGGGCGCCGGGGACCGCCGGTGCAGCACACCCGTGCGGGCCCGTTCGACGCAGCGCAGCACCCACTGCGGGTCGCCGGTTCGCAGCGCGGCGCCCACCAGCAGCTCGCCGAGTTCCTCGGCCAGCCCGAGCACGTGGACCCGGAGCTCGAAGGCGCCCAGCGCCGCGGCGTGGGCTTCGACCTCCCGCAACCCCGACCAGCACGTGCGGAACAGCCCGGGCAGGTCGCCGGCCTGCTCGGCGAGCCGCGCCGCGGCGACGCGACCGAGCAGCCGCAGCCGCGCCGAGCCGGTCCGGTCCGCCGCGCCGGTGACCAGCCGCAGCAGGGTGCGCGCGGTCCCGGGCGCACCCGCCTGCCGCGCGCGGTGCGCCGCGGTCAGCCACAGCTCGGCGGCGGCCTCCGGCCACCCGTGCCCGGCGCACGCCGCACCGGCCCGCCGAGCGGCGGCCAGCGCGTGCCGGGACGGCCGCTCGCGGAGCAGCTTGGCCCGCCACTCCACCGCCGCGGCCAGCGCCACCCACGCCGGGCGCCGCTGCTGCCGGAAGAGCCGCCGGGCCAGCGCGGCGGACTCGGCGGCGGCCTCGACGTCGCCGGAGCGCAACGCGCAGCCGGCCAGCCCGAGCCGGGTCTCGGCGAGCTTGGCCGCCCGGCCGTGCCGCTCCAGCCGGGTCGCGGCCCGTTCCATCGCGGAACGCGCCTCGGCGTCGAGCCCGGCGGCGGCGAACGCCTCCGCGCGGTCCACCAGCGTTTCGGGCACCGCGTCGAGGTCCAGTTCGGGCGCCGCCTGCTCGAACAGCCGCAACGCCCGCGGCAGGTCACCGGAGCGCAGCGCGACGCAGCCCTGGTTGTGCCGGCACGCCGCCGCCCGCGCGGTGCTGCCGTCGGCCAGCAGCAGCCGCTCCGCGGTGAAGAAGTCCGCTTCCGCCTGCTCCCACCGGCCGGTGTAGAGGTGCGCCGTGCCGCGCCCGACGAGCGCGTTGGCCGCCCACCGGTGCTGCCTGCGGAACTCGGGGCGCCGCATCGCGGCGGTCAGCTCCGCCACGGCCTCGTCGTACCGGTCCGCGCGGCAGGCGAGCAGACCGCGCAGGCAGCGGAACCGGAACACCTCGGCCGCGGGCAGCGCGTCCGCGGCGGCGGCGAGCTGCCGGGTGCTCTCCTCGACGGCACCGCGTTCGAACTCGATCCACGCGGAGGTCAGCCGCAACTGCGCCGCGCGCTCGGCCAGCCCGGCCCGCCGCGCCGCGCTCAGGCCCAACCGCACGTGCCGCCGGGCGTCGCGCACCCGGCCCCGCTCCACCGCCGCGAGCGCCGCGAGGTGCCGGGCGACCACGCGCACCTCGGGATCGCGGGTCCCGCAGGACAACCACTCGTGCGCCCGGCGGGCCGCCGCCTCCGGTGCGGTGCTGACCTTGTCGAGCCAGCGCTGCGCCGTCGCGAGCACCGCCTCGGTGGTCGGTTCCACCGCGGCCCCGGTGCTCAACAGACCAGCCAATCCGCGATGGCGGGGGCCGAGCGGGGCGCCTGGAACACCACGCTGATCGGTCCCCGCGGCACGTCCGGCACCGCGAAGGCACCGTGCTCGTCGAGCTCGGCCGCGCGTTCCCCGGCGGGATGCCGCACCGCGAGGCGTCCGCCCGGCCGGGACTGCCCGGCCCGGTTGATCACCAGCCCGGACGCCCGGTAGAGCCCCGGCACGGTCGGGACCAGCTCCAGCTCCACGATGCGCCCGGGCATCAGGAAGGTCAGCACCCGGGACGCGGGGCCCCAGGACCGGACCGGCGCCGGCTCGTCGGCCGAGTCCGCGACCAGTTCGAGCGCCGACGTCGACGTGCCCGACCGGAACCGCACCGCCGCGTAGGCGGCGTCGACCGCGCGCTGCGGCACCGGGTCGCAGCTCTGGAAGATCTCGCGGAGCGCGCGCAGCTCCTCCGGCGGCCCGCTCATCCCGCCACCTCGCCGGCGAGATCGGCGCCCACCATGCGCCTGCGCAGTTCGGCCAGGCACCGGCCGCGCTTCGGCCCGATCGTGCCCTTCGGCATCCCGAGCGCGGCGCTGATCTGCGCGTAGCTGGCCTCGGGGCTCGCGGCGAGCACCCGCAGCAGCTGCTGGCAGCGCTGCGGCAGTTCGGCGAACGCGCGCCACAGGCGGGTGTGGGTCATCG
Source organism: Saccharopolyspora cebuensis (assembly GCF_039542665.1). Taxonomy (NCBI): domain Bacteria; kingdom Bacillati; phylum Actinomycetota; class Actinomycetes; order Pseudonocardiales; family Pseudonocardiaceae; genus Saccharopolyspora; species Saccharopolyspora cebuensis. Next base: position 183,967 of record NZ_BAABII010000003.1, on the reverse strand, counting down.
ACCGGAGCACGGTCTGCTCCGGACCCTCCGCCGCACCAGACGGCGCGAGCAGCGCGCTGTCCAGCCCGAACGGGGCCTCCCGCCGCCGCGCCTTGGTGAGCCGCGCCGCTTCCCGGCGGGCCGTGGTGGCCAGCCACCCCGGCAGCGCCTCCGGTGACCGCAGGCGGCCCAGGTTCTCGGCGAGCAACAACCACGTCGCCTGCGACACGTCCTCCGCGTCGGCGGCGCAGTGGGTGAACGCCCGCGCGGTGCTCCACACCACGGGTTCGTGGCGGTCCACCAGCTCGCGCCACGCCCACTGCTCCCCTGCCGCCGCGCGGCGGAGCAGAACCGCTGTCGCGCAGCGCTTTCCGACCTCCCGCATCACGGCCCCCTTCCCCGGTCCCCGACCGCGGTTCGTGGGACACCCGGCCTTCCGGGTCCCTTCGCGGGATTAAGAGGACCGGGGCGGGCCCGTGGATTCGCCCCGGCTCGATTACCGCCCGAACGGGTAATCCCGGCAGGCGATGGCGCGCGCCTCGGCCGGACCGCGGCCCTCGTGCAGCGCGGTCACCGCGGCGGCGGCCACCCGGGGCGCCGCGAACGACGTCCCGCTCCACCGCGCGTAGCCGTAGACCCGGCCGTCCGGACCGGACATCCGCACGTAGCTGCTGACCACGTCGACCCCGGGCGCGGCGGCGTCCACCCAGTCGCCCGCGCCGGAGAACCCGGCGACCGCGCCGTCCGGGCCGGTGGCCGCGACCGCCACCACCGAGTCCAGCGCGGCGGGCCAGAACGGCCTGCTCCCGCCGTGGTTGCCCGCCGCGGCCACGACCACCGTCCCGGCCCAGCGCGCCAGTTCCGCGCGCAACACCGGTGGGCAGCGGTCGTCGGCGGTGCGGCACCCCGAGGTCAGCACCAGCGCACCGATCCGCTCCCCGCGCCGCGCCGCGAGCTCGCGCGCCCGCCGCAGCCCGGCGACCACCCGCAGGTCGTCGGTGAACCCCAGCGAGGACAGCACCCGGTGCGCCCGCACCACCGCTCCCGGCGCGTGGCGGCGCACCACACCGCTGACGAAGGTGCCGTGCCCGGCCTGCCGGTCCTGCCCGGAATCGTCGTCGGCGTCGAGCACCTCGGGCACCGGCTCGAACCACGCCTCGTCGCGGAACCACGGGTGCGGGTCGCAGCCGGTGTCGAGCACGTCGACCACCACGCGGGGCGACCAGGTGCCGGGCGCGGGCGGCGACGGCGGCGCCGCATCCCCGGGCTCCGCGCCGGTCCCGAACATCACCGGTGTCCCGAACATCACCGGCGTGCCGAACATGACCGGCGAACCGAGGTGCACGTGGTGCGCCGCGCCTCCGGATTCCTGCGCCATCTCCACGCACCGGTCGCGTTCGGCGGGGCGCAGCAGCACGCGGGACACGCCCGCCGCCGCGTCGTGCCGGACCTCGTCGACCCACCGGCGGCAGCGCGCCAGCACCGGCTCGAACACGTCCACCGCGGCGAGGAGTTCGCCGCGCCGCACCAAGGATTCGGCCGGACCGCCCGGATCGTGCAGCAGGAAGTCGTGCCCGTAGGACGACCAGGCCCGCTGGAGTTCGGCGATGTCCAGACCCCACGTCTGCTCAGCGTTCACGGCGCCGAACTCTGCCGATCGGTCGATCAGTCCATTGCGGACACGCCGTCCCGCGGACGTGGTTCCCACCGATCTGACGACGTTCGGCCCCTTTCCTCGCACCCCGCCGCCGTGCAGAATCGCGGACGTCGGTCGCGGATGATCACCGCGGCGGGCACCGGCGCGATGTCCGACGACAGGTGGTGGTGGCGGTGACGGGTTCTCGCGCGCTGCGCCGCGCGCTGGTCGTCGGCGGCTTCCTGCTCGGCGGCGGGTTCGCCGGGGTCGGCGTCGCCTCGGCGGACCTGGAACCACCGGACGTGGCGGTCCCCGAGATCAGCGCTCCGGACATCGCCGTCCGGGTCGACGCTCCGGAGATCCCCGAGGTCGAGCCGCCCTTCGAGCCACCGGACGTCGCCGCACCGCCGGAACCCGTCGACGCGGCGGAACCCACCGAGGCGCCGGTCGAGGTGATCGGCGAGCTCGCCGCCGTCGAACCGGAGCCCCCCGCCGCACCGCAGCGGCGGCACGTCGCCGAGCCCGACCCGGCTCCGGTCGCGGAGGCACCGCGGCGCACCGGGACCACCGCGCCCGAACCGGCGCCGCCCACCGCGCCGGCCGAGCCGGACACCGTCGAGCCGCCGATCGCGCCGGAGGAACCGGACCGGGGCCCCGTCGAACCGCCGCCCGCGCCGGTGAGCCCGCCGTGCCCGGTGAGCAGCCTGTCGTCCAGCAGTGCGTGCGGCGCGCCCGGTGGGGTGCGCGGCGCCGTCGCGATCGTCACCCCCGCCCCGGAGCTCATCCGGTCGGGTGCGGGCGACGCCGTCCGCCCGGCCCCGGTGCGCCTGCGCGACGTGAGCGCCGCGGCGCCGTCGACGTCACCCGACTGAAACCTGCGCGTTCGTCCGGTTGGCCCGACCCTGGTGTCTGCACGGGGTCGCGCACGCATCCCGGCTCCGAGTCGGCCGACTGCGCCCGGCCTGCTCGGGAAAGGGCACCACCAGCCAGTTTCCGGTCCGATCATGACCTGCCGGAACGCCGAGCTCGGTGCCCGCCCCGGTGCCGCAATGCCCCTGCGGCACCGGGGCCCGGCGCAGCGGAGGTCGTCCGCCGGCACGACGAGGGGCCGTGCCGGCGGACGACTCCATCACACGATCGGGTCGTCCTGGCCACCGATCTCCCGGAGCGATCCGGCCGCGCGCGCGAGCCGCCGCACCGCCTCGGCCGACTGCTCCCCCGGCAACGTGCAGGGCACCCGCACCCAGCGCTCCAACGAGCCGTGCACCGAGAACCGCGCCCCCGGCGCCAGCCGGACCCCGCGCTGCTCGGCGGCCACCGACAACCGGCTGCTCACCGGCGCCCCGATGTCGCACCACAGCGACAACCCGCCGTCGGGCAACCGGTAGCGCCAGTGCGGCAGGTGCGCGCCCAGCGCGGCCACCAGATCGCCGCGCCGGTCGGCGATCTCCTGGCGCCGACGCGCCAGCACCTCGTCCGACGCGGCGAGCAGTTCGTCCAGCACGAGCTGTTCCAGCAGCGGTCCGCCCAGGTCGACGGCCGCCCGCCCGAGCACCATCCGCCGCACCAGGGCCTCCGGCGCGCGGATCCAGCCGAGGCGCAACCCGCCCCAGAACGCCTTGCTCGCCGAGCCGACGGTGATCACCCGGTTGCTGAAGGCGGCCATCGGCGGCGGAGGCGGCTGCCCGGTGAGGTCGAGGTCCACCAGCGTCTCGTCGACGACCGCCGTGGTGCAGGTGCGCCGCAACGCCTGACCGAGGCGGGCGCGTCCCCCGGCGTCGAGCCGGAAACCGGTCGGGTTGTGGAAGTCCGGGATCAGGTAGGCCAGCCGGGGGGAGGTCTGCCGCAGGGTGGCGGCGAGCTGCTCCAGGTCCCAGCCGTCCTCGGCCATCGGCACCGCAACCGGGCGCGCGTGGACGCCGTGGATCGCGGTCAGCGCGTTCGGGTAGGTCGGGTGCTCCACCAGCACGCGGTCGCCCGGCGCGACGAGCGTCCGCAGCACCAGCGCGAACGCGTGCTGCGCGCCGTGGGTGACCAGCACCTGCTCCGGACCGGTGGGCAGGCCGCGGCGGGTGTAGCCCTCGGCGATCCGCGCGCGCAGCGCGAGCAGCCCGTGCGGCAGGTAGCCGTGCTCGCCGAGGTGCTCCGGCAACCGCTCCTGGGCGCGCCGGGCGGCACCGAGGAGCTCGGCGGGCGCGGCGGGGGTGGCCTGCGCGAGGTTGATGACCTCGGGGTCCTCGCCCGGCACCCAACCCGCGGGTGCGGCCCCGGTGCGCTCGCCCCCGGGCAGCCGCACCCACGATCCGGCGCCGCGCCTGCTCGACGCGAACCCGTCCTCGCGGAGCAGCTCCAAGGTGCGCACGACGAGCGTGCGGCTGACCCCGAGGGCGTCGGCGAGCTCCCGTTCGGCGGGCAGCCGGGTGTCCGGGGGCAACCTCCCGTCGAGGACGAGCTGCCGGACCTCGGCGGCCAGCGCCCGCGAGGAGGGTCGCCCGGTGCCGGTCCAGGCACCGAGCAGGTCCGCCAGCTTCCGGGCGGAGAGCGACGTGCCGTTCACCGGTCCACCCTAGCGGGATTGGACCTTGTCGGTGCTGCCCAGTCGGACTGCAATGGTGTCCGTGGCTACCACGACTTCCGGATTGGATCTCTCCGCGCTGCCGATCCGCACCCGCCCGGCACTCCGGTTCACCCAGTTGTTCGGCGGGCTGGTGCTCTACGGCGCCAGCATGGGCCTGCTGGTCCGCGCCCAGCTCGGGCTGATGCCGTGGGACGTGCTGCACGAGGGGCTGGCGGAACGGCTCGGCTGGACCTTCGGGTCGGTGACGGTGCTGACCGGGGTGCTCGTGCTGCTCGCCTGGCTCCCGCTGCGGCAGCGCCCGGGGCTGGGGACGGTGGCGAACATCCTGGTCATCGGCGTGTCGGTGGACGCCACCCTGGCGCTGGTCCCGCCGCTGGCTCCGCTCGCCGCGCAGGTGCCGGTGATGCTCGGCGCGGTGGTGCTCAACGCGGTGGCCACTGCGGTCTACGTCGGCGCCCGCTTCGGCCCCGGACCGCGCGACGGGCTGATGACCGGGTTGCACGCGCGGACCGGGCACTCGGTGCGCGCGGTCCGCACCACGCTGGAGGTCGCCGTGGTGGCGACCGGAGCGCTGCTCGGCGGGACGATCGGGGTGGCGACGGTGATCTTCGCGCTGGGCATCGGGCCGCTGACCCAGTTGTTCCTCCGCTTCGCCGTCGTGCGGGAGAAAAAAGATCTCTGCCCCTAGAGACATCTCGGGGTACCACGAAGTAACATGGTCGCCGTCCACCCGACCCCCAGGGGTGGACCCCGACGCCCCCGCACTCCCGGCAACCCCCAGGCTGGTTGAGCGCGGGGGCGTCTTACTTCCCGTGCGCCGGCGCGACGTCCGCGCACCCGATCGCGTCATGAGTGAGGGGCACCTTCATCCGGCATAGTCGGATGAAGGTGCCCTTGAGGCGGGGCCTGTACGGGACGTGCGGGAACGCTCGGGTATGTGTTCTGACCAGCACCAACAGTGCTGAGGAGTACCGAGGTGTACCGAGCGATGACGAACCTTGACCGGCTTGGAACCGGCCTGACGTGGCCTGGCGGGGAGCCCGTGGGGCTGGGCTGATGATGATTTCGGTCCGCACGCGGGTGCGGTGATCGCCGCTGCTGGCGGGGTCATGGCCGAAGCGGTTGGGGTGGCGCCGTGGTCGACGAGTGGCGTCATGACCGCGCCCACTTGCAGACCGGGCTCACCGACGCGCAGCTCTCCGCCGCTCTGCGCGACTGGCTCGACCGCGACCACCACCCCCGCCAGCGCGGGGCGCGGGCGCCGTGGGTCGTTGTCGACCCGGCCGCGGCGTCGCTGCGGGTGCAGCTTCACCAGGACGGCACCGTGACCCAGGCCGCCGACAACGACGGCTCCGACGGCGTCCGGGACGTCTCCAGCTTGCTCGGCGCGAACCGGCTCAAGGTCTCGGACCGCTGCCGCGGGTGGATCGCCGAAGCGCCGGGTTACTCGTGGGATGACGAGGCCACCTCGAAGGGCGAGGACAAGCCGATCAAGATCGCCGATCACAGCCTCGACGCCGGCCGCTACGCCATCGTCACAACCGAGAACCTGTGGCGCAAAGCCAGTTCACCTTGGGTACAGAGCCGTCAAGAGACCAAGGTAGCTCGCATTCTCGGTCGGCCGTGGAGGCGAGCACGGTCCCCGCACCGACACCGAACATCGCGGCGAGACACCAGGGCAACGACCACGCGAGCCCGTCGTTCAGCCCGGCTACTACTTGCGCGCCAGTACCCACCGCGACAAGCACGGCAGAGACGTACTTGCGAGGAGTGCGGTTATTCACCGCTACGTAAAGAAACCAAGCAATTCGGACCGCGCCAATCCTCATCGAATGATGTTCCCACAAACACGGAGACGACGAGATGATCGGTTCGTGGCCCCCGCACCATTCGACCTCGCCGCCGCACGGATGCGCGAGCATGACGCCTGGTACGTCGGCGACCCCGACCGGCTCGCCCGCCACTACTCCAGCGCACCGGCGGCGCGGACCCGGCCGAGCCAGTACCGTGGCGGGCTCGTCGGAGCGGCCTCCCGATTCTTCTGGGGCCGGCCGAGCCCGCCGGATCAGCGGCGGACCCGGCTGCATGTGCCGCTCGCGGCCGATATCGCCGCCGCAAGCGCTGACCTGCTGTTCTCAGAGCCACCCCGGCTCACCGTGGACAACCCGCGCGCGCAGGCCCGGCTCGACGACATCCTCAACACCCCGACTATCCACAGCGGGTTGCTGGAGGGTGCGGAGGTCGCCGCCGCGCTCGGCGGGGTCTACCCGGTCTACCTGCGGGTGGTCTGGGACGCCGAGCTCGAAGCGCACGCGATGCTCGACCCGGTCGACCGCCGATGCCCGGCCCGGCACTGGCGCGGCGTGCCCGACCTCGCCCCGCTCGGCCGGTCGGATCTCGACGGGGTCGAGCCGCTGCTCGACGCGCTCGACGAGACGTACTCGTCGTGGATGCGCGACGTCCGCCTCGCCAAAGCTCGCCTCCTCGTGCCGGTCGGCTACCTCCAAAGCCAGGGGCCGGGGCAGAGTGCGAGCTGGGATGACGATCAAGAGGTGTTCACGGAGTTGAACATGCTCACCCGCGGCGATGCCGGCGCACCGATCACCGCGACGCAGTTCGCGATCCGGGTGCAGGAACACCGCGAGACGGTCGAGGAGATCGTGCGGGCGATCCTGCGCACCGCTGGATACTCGCCGCCGACCTTCGGTGACCACGACGACGGGGCGCCGGTGACTGCTACCGAGATCACCGCCCGCGAACGCAGCAGCGAGCGGACCCGGGCGAAGAAATCCCTCTACTGGGCCGCCGGGTTGTCGTCGATCAGCGCGGCGTTGCTCGACGTCGATCGCACCGTGTTCGGCACCGGCGCCACCGTGACCGCGCCGCCGGTCGTCAAGTTCCCCGACCGCACCCAACCGGACCCCGAAGCCCTGGCGCGTACGGCGCAACTGCTGCACGCCGGCGAGTCCGCCTCGGCCGAGGTGCGAGTGCGGATGGTGCATCCCGATTGGGGCGAGCCCGAGGTCGCCGCCGAGGTGCAACGCATCCTCGACGAGACCGGCCGCAGCGTCCCCGACCCCGCCGCCTTCCGCGGATTCGCAGAAAGCGGGGACACCGTCGATGGCCTGGAGCCCGCCCGAGGACGCTGATCCGGCCGAGGTCGTCGAGCAGCTCGCCCGCGACATCCTCGCCTGTTTCACCCAGGCCGAAGCCCGGCTGCTCGCCGACATCGCACGCCGCGCCCGAGCCGGGCAGGACACGCCGACGTGGGCCAGCGAGAAGGCCGCCGCAGCTCGGGAGATGCGGCTTGCTGCCGCGCGCATCCTCGCCGGGCTGTCCGGCGAAGAGGGGCGGGCGGCGGCCGAGGCGGTGCTCGCCGCCCATCAGGCCGGCGCTGCTCACGCGCTGGCCCAGCTTTATGACCTCGGCGCGCTCGATGCCGACCAGCTCGACGCGCTGCACCTGCGGATTCTCCGCTGGGCACAAGACGCCTTCCAGACCGCCATCGCCGCCGCGGCGCCCGGGCAGTTGCTCGGCACCGCCACCACCCACACCGCGCAACGGGCGGCGTGGGACCGGCTCGCGGCCGACGGCGTGACCCGGTTCGTCGACAAGGCGGGCCGCTCGTGGAACCTCGCGAGCATGGACCAGCTCGGCGTCGACCTGGTCACCATCTCCCGCACCACCGACGGATGCGCCCTATGCGCATGGTGGGAAGGCCGCATCTTGGCGCGCGACGATGAGCCCGGCGAGCGGGTCGTCGACAACGAGCTCACCGGCGAGCCGATGACCGTCGAGGTCGCCGCCACCGTCGAGGAGGCCCGCGCCGCCGGGCTGATGCACCCGAACTGCCGGCACACCTTCGAGCGCACCACCGTGAGCGGCCATCCGGCGCGCGATCCGTGGGAGCTGTTCCAGACCGCCATGCAAGACCTGTTCGACCGCGGCGACAGCCAGTTCACGGGCATCCTCCGGTCGTCGGCTCGTTCGACGTCGGCGACGACGCCCGCGTCGTGATCCCGCCGGATGAGTTCCACCGGCGTGGTGTCGACACCCGGGTGCGGTTGATCGACCTCGCGCTCGAACCGGGTGAGGACACCGAGAAGGTCACGCTCACTGTCGCCGGGCTGCTCGACGACGTTGCCTAGATTTGTCGGCCGATCAGGTAGCGCATCTTGGGCACATCGACGAGCGCCAAGGTTGAATCAAAGCGAGCCCTATAATAGACAGTTTTGTCATCAAGTGGTCCGGATACGGTTTCGATACGCTCACCAAAAGTGATACGCTCGTTCTCGTCGCGTCCAGTTATTTCGACTGGAACGCTAACCACTTCCGCAAACCAGACAGTTGCTACACGTTCGGTCGTTCGCGGCTCGCAGATTAGGTCGAATCCGCTACGGTCGATCTTGCCCTGCCGTGCCTGGTGCAACCGTTCGCGGCGAACTAGTGTGCGCATAACTTCATACCAAGAGAGCCGAGGTATTTCAAGCTCCCGATCTCCCCATGTGTTCCTATTTTGAAGCTTGTATATGTTAATCCAGTCTTGTTTCGGTCGCCGATCAACCCACATGAAAGTTGCCTCCTTTCCGGCAGGAAGGACGGCGTCAGCCAACCTAACCTCTTCCCCCTCGACATAAAAGACAGATTCGTTCTTGAGAGAAAACCAAATGCTGCGACCGGAATGCGGGTGATCTCGACAAGTTAAAAGTATTTCCTGGTCAAGGTTATTCACAAGTCGCCCGCGAATCACTACTTCTAAGCCGTCGACGTCGAACTCAGCTTGATGCCGGCGCGCCTCGACCTTTCGCATAGTCTCCAAGTCGCTTCGCCGATATTCAATCTCATCCAGAAAGAGGCTCGCCGCCGGCTTACGCGACGATGCAACTTCCTCATAAGAAACCTGCGCTGTCTTACGGGACAGGCCAAGGGACTGACGCGCGATCCGGGTGGAGTATCGAGAATATAACAACGCAACCAGCGCAATCACTGGCGACGCAATCGACACATAGTCCTTCAAGGTCAGCGCCCTCACCCCTTCAGTCAGACTAGTTGCCTCTGGCTAGATCTTAGGAGACGTTCGTCTTGGGACAGGTTAATAGGCCCGGATCACTACTCGATCAGATCACCGCACTTCGTCGCGAAGTCTCGACTGTCCGCCGAACTGGCGGCAACGGGGGCGGGGCGATCTCCGACGGGTCGCTGATGATCCAACATGCCGGGAGTCTGCGGATGGTCGACGTCGATGGCACCGAGCTCGTCTATCTCGGTCCCGGTCCGGACGGGCGACAGATCATCCGGTTTCGGCGGCAGGGTGGCGGGGACATCCTCGCTACCTACACCACCGCTGACGGTCGCCCCGGGTGGGCGTTGTCGACGATCAGGTCGCCGTAGCGGCGCCGCACCCGCGCCGCGTTGTCGTCGGGCGCGTCAGTCACGGCGGACAGCGTATCTATCCAGCGAAAACACGCGCTGCTCACCCGGCGTGATCACTCCGTCACAGTCGATGCCGGTCAAGCAGGTTCGGCGAGTGATCAGGCGCGGGCTTCGACGATCAGGGTTCCGACGTTGCCGGGCTCGGGCGCGTCTTCCACCCGAGGTTTGACGTCGTGGAAGCCGTGCTGTCGAAGCAGTTCCGCCCACGTGTCAGGTTCGTAGGCCCATCGGTAGATCCACACTTGGCGGCCCTTGAATCCGTTGCCGTACATGCCCTGAATGCCGTAGGAGTTCGGCACCGCCGGGGCATGGCTGAAGACGAGTTTTCCGCCTGGCGACAGTCGGGCGTGGATCAGGGGCAGCAGGATCTCCGGGTCGGTGAACCAGGCCGCTCCCCAGATCGAATACATCGCGTCCCACCGCCGTTGGGTGGAGGCGAGGAACTCGACGACGTCGCCCGCGACGAAGTGGGCTCCGGGGATGGTGTCCCAGCGTTGCCGGGCACGCTGGCACTGCTCGGTGGACAGATCGATGCCGGTGGCGTCGATGCCCTTGATCGCCAGCGCGGCGACGGCGTTGCCGCGTCCGCTGCCCAGTTCCAGCGTGGTCAGCGGGTCGCCGAGGAGTTCGTCGCCGGGGCCGTGCCCCTCGTACTGGGTCCAGCCGAAGGCGTACTTGAGCTCCGCCTCGCGTTCCTGGTCAGCCACACCGCCGGCGTAGTGGTCCCAGTAGGCGGCTCGGTCGGTGATGATCGGCATCGGCATGTGGTCGCCTCACGCGCTCCGGGGATACGACCGGGGCACGCTACCGGAGAGACGTCGCCAGCAGACTCGACGCCTTCTTCTGGGGCGACAACTGAGACCCCCAACTGAGACCCAACAGGCCCCGCCGGACTCCGGCGGGGCCTGTTGTGGCTGGTCGAAAGCGGTGGCCAGGGGCGGGGTCGAACCGCCGACCTTCCGCTTTTCAGGCGGACGCTCGTACCAACTGAGCTACCTGGCCAGGAGCGTCCGGCAGTGCCGTTCGCCGTGGCGACCCAGACGGGACTCGAACCCGCGACCTCCGCCGTGACAGGGCGGCGCGCTAACCAACTGCGCCACTGGGCCTTGCTTGCTGTCTTCAGTTGTAGCGTACCCCCAACGGGATTCGAACCCGCGCTACCGCCTTGAAAGGGCGGCGTCCTAGGCCGCTAGACGATGGGGGCCCGGCCGATTCGTCACCGACCCGGCCTTGCCTCCAACCGGCTTTCCCTTTCGGGAGCGCCCCGTTGGGAGCAATGAAAGCTTACGACATGCCCTCCTGCGGCCGTGCACGGGGGGGTGCCCATCGCGGGGGACGGGGTCGGCCGACCTCCGCGATCAGGTGGCCACGATACCAGCGCGCCACTCTGACCAGCAACGACAATTGATCTCGGCACCGCGGGGACCGCATTGGCGAGCCTCGGCGCGGGGTCGGCGGACCGGCCGACGGACCGCCGGGGCGGACTTTTCGGACATCCGCCGGTTTTGTGATCCACGACACTCCTCGCGGGGCCTCGTCGGAGCGCGGCGCCCCGCCTGGGCGGCTGAGCACATCCACTCGTTCGGCGGAGTCGGCGCCCGGTCGGTTGATCTTGGTCCCGCCTGGGCGATCACGGCACGTGATCACCGGTGGCCCGTCCGCACCGGTGAGGTCCACCCGCCCGTCCGGGTCGGCGGAGCCCGCGTCAGCGGTTCACCGGCGGTTCCCCGTCGTCCTCGTCCGGGACGAGTCCGAGCATGTCGAGCAGCAGGCGGCAGTCCTCCGCGTCCGCCGCGCTCCGCGCGACCGCGATCCGCGCGCGGTGGATCTCCTCAGGTGAGAGCCGCGCGGGCTCCCCGCCCCGCTGCACGGGCACCGACGGTGCCCCGCGCGCGGCGTCTTCGTCCTGCTGCCACAAGAACTTCCGTACGTCGAGCGACCCGTACATGGCGCCTCCCCGGCCTCGGGTGTCGCCCGCAGGCTAGCCAGACCGCCGCGACACCCGCAGCCCCCCAGAGAGTGATTTGGCACCGACTCTGCGTAATCGAGTGGGAACCGTCGATCCACTTCGGAATCAACCGCCGCGGCCCGCACCGCTGGCATGATCGTCCACAGCGGACGGCGCCGGGCCGTGCGGAGAGAGGAGCGCGATGCCAGCCCAGACCTTCACCGTGAGCGGGATGACGTGCGGACACTGCGCCGAATCGGTCAGCGAGGAGCTTTCGGTCCTCCCGGGCGTGACGCAGGTCGAGGTCGCCGTGGAGAGCGGCCGGGTCACGGTGCTCAGCGACCACGGGCTGACCGAGCAGGCCGCCACCGCGGCCATCGGCGAGGCCGGGTACGTGATCGCCGAGTGGCCCAGCACCAACTGAGCGTTCCCCGGAGATGACCGGCGGAGGACCGCGGCCGGTCCGGCCGACGACACGAATCCTGCTCGGAAGCCTCCCCAAAGGCCACCTCGCGTGCCACAATCATGACCGCTGGCACTCCCCCGGCCAGCACAAGTGGAGATCCCCTCCGGGCCCCCGCGTTACTCCCCCTGACGCGGGGGCCCTCCGCGCCCACCGGCCGGTGTCGGCGATCACAGCGATGCGCTTCCCGCAACCGAACCGTTATCGTGGGCGCGTGGCTCTAGGACGAACGAAGATCGGCCGGCGGCAGAAGCCGGACTCCGCCCCCGCCGATGCGGCAGCGGTCGCCGAACCGGATCCCGAACTGGATTCGTACCTGGCGGCGCTCGCTCCCGAGGAGGACGTGGAGAGCACCGGCTCCGGACGCAGGTTCGGCGCCTCGGAAGTCCACCAGCTCCGGCTGCCGCTGATGGCCAACGAACGGCTCAAGGAGCTGGCGTTCAAGCAGGGCACCTCGCCCGCGGCGCTGGCCCGCGACTGGGTGCTCCAGCACCTCTCCGAAGCCGACCTGCGGGAGGCCCCGCAGCCGCCGAGCGGCGGTGGACCGGTGTGGCCGGGCTCCGAGGAACCCACGGCGGTCGCCCCGCACCCCGCGCACGGCCAAGCTCAGCAGGTGCAGGCCGAACCCGAGCGGCCCGACCCGCACCCCGACCCGTACGGCCTCGACCCGCACGCCGCGGACCCCTACGGCTACGGCCCGGGGCAGTACGACCTCGACCAGTACGACCCGTACGCCGGTGACCTCTACGCACCGCACGCCGCCGACGTGGAGCGGACCGACGAGATCACCGTTCCGCACCGCCGCCTGCGGCGCTGACCCGCGGCCGGTGCCGACCGCCTCCGGTCGGCACCGGCCGGCTCACAGCCCGAGTTCGCGGGCGATGAGCATCCGCTGCACCTCGCTGGTCCCCTCGCCGATCTCCAGGATCTTGGCGTCCCGGTAGAACCGGCCGACCGGCGTCTCGTTCATGAACCCGTAGCCGCCGAAGATCTGGGTGGCCTCCCGCGCGTTGTCCATCGCGGCGTTCGAGGAGGCCAGCTTGGCGATGGCGGCCTCCTTCTTGTAGGGCTCGCCGCGCAGCATCCGGGCCGCGGCCTCGTAGTAGGCCAGCCGGGCGGTGTGCGCGCGCAGCTCCATGTCGGCGAGCTTGAACTGGATCGCCTGGTACTCGCCGATCTTGCGGCCGAACGCCTCCCGCTCGCCGACGTAGCGCAGGCACTCGTCGACGCAGCCCTGGGCGAGCCCGACGCCGAGCGCGGCGATCGCGATCCGGCCCTCGGTGAGGATCGACAGGAACTGGGCGTAGCCGCGCCCGCGCTCGCCGAGCAGGTTGGCGGCCGGGACGCGGCAGTCGTCGAACGACAGCGCGTGGGTGTCCGAGGCCTCCCAGCCGACCTTGGAGTACTTCGGGGCGACGGTGAAGCCGGGCGTGCCGCTGGGCACGATGATCGTCGAGATCTCCTTGCCGCCGTCGGGCCTGGTCCCGGTGACGGCGGTGACCACGACGAACCCGGTGAGCTCGGTGCCGGAGTTGGTGATGAACGCCTTGGCGCCGTTGATCACCCACTCGTCGCCGTCGAGCACCGCGGTGGTGCGGGTGGCGCCCGCGTCGGAGCCGCCGTCGGGTTCGGTGAGGCCGAACGCGCCGAGGACCTCGCCGGTGGCCAGCTTCGGCAGCCAGGTCGCCTTCTGCTCGGCGCTGCCGAACCGCTGGATCGGCATGGCGCCCAGCGAGACGCCCGCTTCGAGCGTGATGGCCACCGAGGAGTCGACCCGGGCGAGCTCCTCCAGGGCCAGGCACAGGGCGAAGTAGTCGCCGCCCATGCCGCCGTCCTGCTCCGGGACGGGCAGCCCGAACAGGCCCATCCGGCCCATCGCGCGCACCAGCGGCGTCGGGAACTCCGCCCGTTCGTAGTAGTCGCCGATCACCGGGGCCACGTCCTTGCGCGCGAACGTCCGCACGCTGTCGCGGAGCAGTTCGTGCTCCTCGCTGAGCCGGTTGTCCACCATCGCTCGGACTCCTCTCCAGGAAGCGGCGGGATCGCCGCGGGGTCTCGGGCGTCACCTCGTGAGGACGCCCGGGCGCTGCGCGGGGCCGCTACCCCGCCTCGTCGGTGCCGAGGGCGGCCAGCGGCTGCTCCAGCCCGACGGACTGCCCCTTGCGGACGTGCACTGCGGTGACGACGCCGTCGGAGGGCGCGGTGACCGCGTGCTCCATCTTCATCGCCTCGACCACGAACAGGATCTGCCCGGAGCGCACCGGCTGCCCGACGGCGGCGTCGGCGACCAGCACGGTTCCCGGCATCGGGCTGGTGAGCACCCCGCCGGAGGAGGCGGCCCGGTCGGCGGCCTCGGCGAGCATCCGGTGCTCCCGCAGCGCCCAGGTCCGGCCGCCGGCGGAGAGCCAGGTGGTGCCGTCGCGGTGGGCGTACCGGTAGCGGCGGCGCCGGCCCCGGTGGGTCACGGTGAGCACCTCGCCGTCGGATTCGGCGGCGGCGCGGGTGGTGTCCTCGCCGATCCGGACCTCGGCGTCGGCGGCGGTCCCGCGCAGCAGCACGGCGGTCTCCCCGTCCGGGGTGGCGAAGCGCCAGCGGCTCCACGCGGGTTCGCCGAGCCGCCAGCCGGTCGGCCGCTCCCACGGGTCGACGACCGGTCCGGCCGGTTCGGCGGCGAGCAGCCGTTCCAGCGCGGCGGCCACGGGCACGTCCTCGTCGGCGGGGCCGTCGAGCAGCGCGTCCAGCTCCCGCTCGACGAGCCCGGTGTCCAGCCGCCCGGCGCGCACGTCGGGGTGGCCGAGCAGCGCCCGCAGGAAGCCGACGTTGGTGTGCAGGCCGAGGATCGCGGTGTCGCCGAGCGCGGCGTCGAGCCGGCGCAGCGCGTCGTCGCGGGTCGGCGCCCAGGCGATCACCTTGGCCAGCATCGGGTCGTAGTCCGAGCCGATCTCGTCGCCGTCCCGGATGCCGGAGTCCACCCGCACGTCCGCCGGTTCGCGCAGCGCGAGCACCCGCCCGCCGGTGGGCAGGAAGCCGCGCGCCGGGTCCTCGGCGTAGACGCGGGCCTCCACGGCGTGCCCGTCGAGCCGCAGCTCGTCCTGGGTCCACGGCAGCGGCGCGCCCTCGGCGATCCGGACCTGCTGCTCGACGAGGTCCACCCCGCGCCGCCCGCCCGCGCTGATCACCAGCTCGGTCACCGGGTGCTCCACCTGGAGGCGGGTGTTCATCTCCATGAAGAAGAACTCGTCGGGCCGGTCGGCGGAGACGATGAACTCCACGGTGCCCGCGCCGACGTAGCCGACCGAGCGCGCGGCCTCCACCGCCGCGGCGCCGATCCGCTCCCGGGTGGCGTCGTCGAGCAGCGGGGACGGCGCTTCCTCGACGATCTTCTGGTGCCTGCGCTGGAGGCTGCACTCCCGCTCGCCGAGGTGCACCACCCCGCCCCGCGCGTCGGCGAGCACCTGCACCTCGACGTGCCGGGGGGTGGCCACGAAGCGCTCCACGAACAGCGCGTCGTCGCCGAAGGAGGAGCGGGCCTCGCGCCGGGCGGAGGCGATCTGCTCGGGCAGCGCCGCCGGGTCGTGGACCAGTCGCATCCCCTTGCCGCCGCCGCCCGCGGAGGGCTTGAGCAGCACCGGCAGGCCGACGTCCAGCGCGGCCTCGCGCAGCTCCTCGTCGGACATGCCCGGGTCGCTGCGGCCGGGCACCACCGGGACGCCCGCGGCCGAGACGGTGGCCTTGGCCCGGATCTTGTCGCCCATCGAGTCGATCGCGGCGGCGGGCGGGCCGATGAACACCAGGCCCGCCTCGGCGCAGGCGGTGGCGAACCGGGCGTTCTCGGCGAGGAAGCCGTAGCCGGGGTGGACCGCCTGCGCGCCGGTGCGGCGGGCGGCCTCGACCACCCCGCCGGCGTCGAGGTAGCCGCCGGGCAGGTGCACCGCCTCGTCGGCCTCGGCGACGTGCCGGGCGGCCCGGTCGGCGTCGCTGTGCACGGCGACGGAGCGGAGGCCCAGCCGCCGTAGGGTCCGGACCACCCGCACCGCGATCTCACCCCGGTTGGCCACCAGGACCGCGTCGAACTGCTGCATCCGCACCTCCATCACATCCGGAAGACGCCGTAGGAGACCGGCTCCAGCGGCGCGTGGGCCGCCGCCGACAGGGCGAGGCCGAGCACGGTGCGGGTCTGCCCCGGGTCGATGACGCCGTCGTCCCACAACCGCGCGGTCGCGTAGTAGGGGTGTCCCTGCTGCTCGTACTGGTCCCGGACGGGCTGCTTGAACTCCTCCTCGGCCGCCGCGGACCACTCCTCGCCGCGCGCGTCGTGCTGGTCGCGGCGCACGGTGGCCAGCACCGAGGCGGCCTGCTCGCCGCCCATCACCGAGATCCGGGCGTTCGGCCACATCCACAGGAACCGGGGCGAGTACGCCCGCCCGCACATCGAGTAGTTGCCCGCGCCGAAGGAGCCGCCGATGACCACGGTGAACTTCGGCACCCGGGCGCAGGCCACGGCGGTGACCATCTTGGCGCCGTGCTTGGCGATGCCGCCCGCCTCGTAGTCGCGGCCGACCATGAACCCGGAGATGTTCTGCAGGAACACCAGCGGCACCGAGCGCTTGTCGCAGAGCTGGATGAAGTGCGCGCCCTTCTGCGCCGATTCGCCGAACAGGATGCCGTTGTTGGCGATCACGCCGACCGGGTGACCGTGGATCCGGGCGAACCCGGTGACCAGCGTCGGCCCGTACTCCTGCTTGAACTCGGCGAACTCGCTGCCGTCGACGACGCGGGCGATCACCTCGCGCACGTCGTAGGGGGTGCGGCTGTCGGTGGGGACCGCGCCGTAGAGCTCGCCGGGGTCGACGGCGGGTTCGCGCACCGGCGCGACGTCCCAGGGCCGGGGCGCGCGGGGGCCGAGGGTGGCGACGATGGCGCGCATCCGGCGCAGCGCGTCGGCGTCGTCCACGGCGAGGTGGTCGGTGACGCCGGAGGTGCGGGAGTGCAGCTCGCCGCCGCCGAGCTCCTCGGCGGTGACCTCCTCGCCGGTCGCGGCCTTCACCAGCGGCGGACCGCCGAGGAAGATGGTGCCCTGCTCGCGGACGATGATCGCCTCGTCGCTCATCGCCGGGACGTAGGCGCCGCCCGCGGTGCAGGAGCCGAGGACGGCGGCGAGCTGCGGGATGCCGCGGGCGGACATGGTCGCCTGGTTGTAGAAGATCCGGCCGAAGTGCTCGCGGTCCGGGAACACCTCGTCCTGCCGGGGCAGGAACGCGCCTCCGGAGTCGACCAGGTAGAGGCACGGCAGCTCGTTGTCCAGCGCGACCTCCTGGGCGCGCAGGTGCTTCTTCACCGTCATCGGGTAGTAGGTGCCGCCCTTGACGGTGGCGTCGTTGGCCACGATCACGCACTCGCGGCCCTCGACCCGGCCGATGCCGGTGATGATGCCCGCGGCGGGCGCCTCGTCGTCGTAGAGGCCGGTGGCGGCCAGCGGGGAGAGCTCCAGGAACGGCGAGCCCCGGTCCAGCAGCGCGTCGACCCGGTCCCGGGGCAGCAGCTTGCCGCGCGCGACGTGCCGGTCGCGGGCCTTCGCCGGACCGCCGAGGCGGGCGGCGTCGAGCCGGGCGGTGAGGTCGGCGACCAGCCGGGCGTGCTCCTGCGCGTTCCGGGCGAACGCCGCCGACCCGGGGTCGGCGGTGGTGCCCAGGACGGACGGGTCCATGTGTCCCCCTCGAACCGGTTAGTCGTCGTTAACCGAGGATGTTAACGGCGGCTCACGCCACTCGTCTAGCATCGGATCCGATGGCCACCCCGACGCGCGAACCGAACCGCCGCGAGCAGATCCTCGCCGCCGCGGCGGCGAAGTTCGCGCGCTACGGCTTCCACGGCGTCGGGATCGACGACATCGGCGCCGCCGTCGGCATCTCCGGACCCGCGCTGTACCGGCACTTCCGGGGCAAGGAGGCGGTGCTCGCCGAGATGCTCACCGGGATCAGCGACACCCTGCTGGCCGGCGGCCGGGAACGGGTCGGGGGCGAGGACCCCGCCGCCGACCTCGACCGGCTGGTCGCCTGGCACGTCGGGTTCGCGCTGGGCAACCCGGACCTGATCACCGTGCAGGCCCGCGACCTCGACAGCCTCGGGTCGCCGGACCGGAACCGGGTGCGCGAGCGGCAGCGCGCCTACGTGGAGGTGTGGGTCGACGTGCTGTGCCGCCTGCACCCGGGCCTGGCCCGCTCGACCGCCCGCGCCGCCGCGCACGCCGCCTTCGGCCTGATCAACTCCACCCCGCACAGCACCCGCCTGAGCAGCGGCGCCATGACCGACCTGCTGCACCGGATGGCGCGAGCCGCCCTCGCCGAGGTGACGGGCTAGGCCCACCGGCAGCAGTCCGGCGTCGTGGGCGCCGGGCGAGTCGTGGAGCCAGGTGCACCTGGGGCAGACCGGGCCCCTGGCTCCGCGCATCTCCGGGGCCCTTCGGGCACCGCGCGCTGATCGCGCCCGGGTTGAACGCGCCCGAGGCCAGCCCTCCCCCGCCAGCCCTTCGGTGCAGGCTCCGGCGTTTCCGGTTGCCGACGCCGCTCCGGTGTGGGGGGATTGCGATGGCCGCGATCCGGGTATCGCTGATCAGGACCGGCCGCCGACGCTGGAGGCAGCATGACCACGACGGAGCGCCGACCGTTCCCGACGCGGGCGTACTCGGTGCAGCGCGGACGCAAGGGCGGCAAGTTCATCCCGTGGCTGCGGACCACGGACCCGAAGCAGATCGGCGTGCTCTACCTGGCCACCGCGTTCGCGTTCTTCCTGATCGGCGGGGCGATGGCGCTGCTGATGCGCGGCGAGCTCGCGGTGCCGGGGCTGCAATTCCTGTCCCAGGAGCAGTACAACCAGCTGTTCACCATGCACGGCACGATCATGCTGCTGCTGTTCGCCACCCCGATCGTGTTCGGCTTCTCGAACATCATCCTGCCGCTGCAGATCGGCGCGCCGGACGTCGCGTTCCCCCGGCTCAACGCCTTCTCGTACTGGTTGTTCCTGCTCGGCGGGCTGATCGTGATCTCGGGGTTCCTCACCCCGGCGGGCGCGCCGGACTTCGGCTGGACGGCCTACCCGCCGCTGTCCCGCGATGCCCACTCGCCGAACGTCGGCGGCGACCTGTGGATCACCGGGCTGGTGGTCAGCGGTCTGGGCACCATCCTCGGCGCGGTCAACATGATCACCACGACGGTCTGCCTGCGGGCGCCCGGGATGACCATGTGGCGGATGCCGATCTTCTGCTGGAACATCCTGGTCACCAGCTTCCTGATCCTGCTGGCGTTCCCGATCCTGACCGCCGCGCTGATGGGCCTGCTGGCCGACCGGCAGCTCGGCGCGCACGTGTTCGACCCGGCCAACGGCGGCGCGATCCTGTACCAGCACCTGTTCTGGTTCTTCGGCCACCCGGAGGTCTACATCGTGGCGCTGCCGTTCTTCGGCATCATCACGGAGATCATCCCGGTGTTCAGCCGCAAGCCGCTGTTCGGCTACACCGGTCTGGTGTTCGCCACCCTGGTGATCGGGGTGCTCTCGGCGGTGGTGTGGGCGCACCACATGTTCGCCACCGGCGCGGTGCTGCTGCCGTTCTTCTCGTTCGCGACGTTCCTCATCGCGGTGCCGACCGGGATCAAGTTCTTCAACTGGATCGGCACCATGTGGAAGGGCCAGATCACCTTCGAGTCGCCGATGCTGTTCTCGATCGGCTTCCTGGTGACCTTCCTGCTCGGCGGGCTGACCGGGGTGCTGCTGGCGATGCCCCCGGTGGACTTCCACGTGACCGACACGTACTTCGTGGTCGCGCACTTCCACTACGTCCTGTTCGGGACCATCGTGTTCGCCGTGTTCGGCGGGCTGTACTTCTGGTTCCCGAAGATCACCGGCCGGATGATGGACGAGCGGCTGGCCAAGCTGCACTTCTGGCTCACGTTCATCGGTTTCCACACCACGTTCCTGGTGCAGCACTGGGTCGGCAACGAGGGGATGCCCCGCCGCTACGCCGACTACCTGGAGACCGACGGGTTCACCGCGCTGAACGTGGTGTCGACGATCGGCGCGTTCATCCTCGGCGCCTCGATGCTGCCGTTCCTCTACAACGTGTTCGTCAGCTACCGGATGGGTACCCCCGCGCAGGTCGACGACCCGTGGGGCCACGGCAACTCCCTGGAGTGGGCCACCACCTCGCCGCCGCCCCGGCACAACTTCCACGAGCTGCCCCGGATCCGGTCCGTGCGACCTGCGTTCGAACTGCACTACCCGCACATGGTCGAACGCCTCGAACGGGAGGCGCACGTGCGTACGATGAGCCGTCCCGACACCAAGCTGAAGACCCGAAAGGAGTCCTCAAGCGGTAGTTCGGATGGATGAAGTTCGTGCGTGGCCCGCTTCACGATCATTGCGGGAACAAGCAGGTCTCCGCCTAGTGTTGACGGCAGGGAAGCGCCGGACCGCACCGGCTTCCTGAATCGTTCCCCTCGGCCGTTCCGGTGCCCCGTGCCGCGCGGTGCCGCGCCGAGGCGGCGAGGTACACCGTCCGAGGTACACGTGTTCTGGGGAGAGACCTTCCATGCCCATCGCACTGCTGGCACTGGCCATCGCAGGGTTCGGGATCGGCACGACCGAGTTCGTCATGATGGGGTTGCTGCCCGAGGTGGCCGCGGACCTGGGCGTGTCCATCCCGGACGCCGGGGGCTACATCTCGCTGTACGCCTTGGGCGTCGTGGTCGGCGCACCGCTGCTCACGATCGCCGGGTTGCGCACGCGGCGCAAGACGATGCTGCTGTCCATGATGGTGCTGTTCACCGTCGGGAACCTGTGCTCGGCCTTCGCGCCCACCCACGAACTGCTGCTCGGCGCCCGGTTCCTCGCCGGATTGCCGCACGGGACGTTCTTCGGGGTCGGCGCGGTGGTGGCCGCGAGCCTGGTCAGCCACGACAAGCGGGCCAGCGCCATCTCCATGATGTTCATCGGCCTGACCGTGGCCAACATCGTCGGCGTGCCGGCGGGGACGCTGCTCGGGCAGGCGCTCGGGTGGCGCTGGGCGTTCGGCCTCGTCGCCTTCATCGGTGTGGTGGCGCTGCTGGCGGTGCTGGTGCTGGTGCCGCGCCAGCCGAAGCCGGAGAACGTGAGCCTGCGCGGTGAGCTGCGCGCGTTCACCAGCCCGCAGGTGTGGCTGGCCTTCGGCGTGGTGGTGTTCGGCTTCGCCGCGACGTTCTCGTTCTACAGCTACATCAAGCCGGTGCTCACCGACATCACCGGCTACACGCCGACGGCGGTGACGGGGCTGCTGGCGCTGTTCGGCCTGGGCATGACGGTCGGGACCGCGGTCGGCGGCCGGCTCGCCGACCGCTCGCCGATGCGCACGCTGTGCATCGGGCTCGCCGCGCTGGCCGTGACGCTGTTCCTGTTCCTGTTCACCGCGCACAACATGTGGCTGGCGGCGGCCAACGTGTTCTTCATCGGCGCCACCGGCTTCGCGGCCATCCCCAGCGTCCAGGCGCGCATCCTGGACTCGGCGCGGGACGCCCCGGCGCTGGGCTCGGCGAGCATCCAGTCCACCTTCAACATCGCCAACTCCCTCGGCGCCTACCTGGGCGGACTGGTCATCGCGGCCGGCTTCGGGCTGCTCTCGCCGAGCTGGGTCGGTGCGCTGCTGGCGATCGTGGGCCTCGGCTTCGCGCTGGCCTCGGTGGTGCTGGACCGCAGGACGGGCGCCCCGACCGGGCCGTCCGAGGAGGTCACCGAGCACCAGACCGGGTCGGTCGAGATCCGCTAGCCCGGCTCCGGCCCGCGTGGTGAGATGGGACCGCGCGGGCCGGAATCCCGCGCCGGTCGCACGTGTTGCACCTGGTGGGTCGTGATCGCGGCCCGCACCATCCGAGATCCGCGGAGGACGACACCCAAGATGACCCAGGTACCCAACGTCACGCTGAACACCGGTGCGAAGATTCCGCAGATCGGCTACGGGGTGTTCCTGATCCCGGCCGAGGAGGTCGTCGAGCCGGTGGCGGCGGCGCTGCGGGCGGGTTACCGCAGCATCGACACGGCCTCGGCCTACGGCAACGAGGAAGGCGTGGGGCGGGCCATCGCCGAGTCGGGCATCCCGCGCGACGAGCTGTTCATCACCACCAAGCTGTGGAACGACGACCAGGGGTACGACAGCACCCTGCGCGCGTTCGACACCAGCATCGGCAAGCTCGGGCTCGACTACGTCGACCTCTACCTCATCCACTGGCCGACGCCCGCCGCGGACAAGTTCGTCGAGACCTGGAAGGCGTTCGAACGCCTGCACGCCGACGGCCGGATCAAGTCGATCGGCGTGTCGAACTTCCAGATCCCGCACCTGCGGCGGTTGTTCGAGGAGACCGACGTGGTCCCCGCGCTGAACCAGGTCGAGCTGCACCCGCGCTTCCAGCAGCGGGACCTGCGCGCCTTCCACGCCGAGCACGACATCGTGACCGAGGCGTGGAGCCCGCTCGGCCGCAACAGCGGGCTGTTCGACGACCCGCTGCTGACCTCGCTGGCCGAGAAGTACGACAAGACCCCGGCGCAGATCATGCTGCGCTGGCACGTGCAGCTCGGCAACGTCGCGATCCCGAAGTCGGCGACCCCGGAGCGGATCGCCAAGAACATCGAGGTGTTCGACTTCGAGCTGGCCGACGATGACGTGAAGGGCATCGAGGCCCTGGAGACCGGCGAGCGGATCGGTCCGGACCCCGACACCTTCGGCGGCTGAGCTAGGCGCGCTGGAGCACGGCGGCCCCCGGCAGGCACGACGACCTGCCGGGGGCCGTTCGCGTCCGGGCGTCGAGGTAGGCGGCGATCAGGGCGGGGAACTCGTCGGTCTCCCAAGTCGCCGGTTCGGGCATGGCGGCGGGCGTGCGCGGCCTCCAGGCGAGCAGCGCCTGCCCGGACCGGCGCGGCGTGGCCAGCGACGAGGTGAGGCAGCCGTCGCAGGCCGAGTGCGCGCCGGGGCGCAGCCCGTCGAGCCCGTCGGCCGGGAACCAGGTGCCGCGCAGCGGATGCCCGCAGAGCGCCCGCTCGGGCCCGGTGCTCAGGTGGAACCGCGTCTGGTCGGGCGAGATCACCCAGAGCACCACCGGCCGTCGCGGCGCGGGCTCCGGCGCGGGCTCCGGCGGCTCCGGTTCGGCGGGCTCGGCGGGTTCGGCGGGCTCGGGGATCAGCCGCACGACGATCGCGGCGAGGAGCACGAAGCCGCCGACGACCAGCCACTCCACCGCGCTCATCGCGCACCGGCCGCGCGGCGGCGCGGCATCGGCGCCCCCGCGATGCGGTGGGCTTCGACGTCGCAGGGCGCGCACGTCGGCCACAACCAGGCGAGCGTGGTGTTCACCGGCTCGACCACCTCACCGCACAAGGTGGTGACGTGCTCCCGGAGCCGCCACTCCGCCACGGCGGTCGCGTGCCGCAACGCCGCCCCCGGCGCCCAGCTGAACGGATACGGCCGGTAGTTCATGGGCCTGCCTGCCTTTCCCGAACCCGGCGGGAGATCCCGAGACTCGCCGAGTCGTATCGCTGTCCGACTGTTGTAACGCAATCCACTTTGCTGGATCTCGTTACAACTGGGCAATGCCCTGGACGGATGAACACGTGCGACGAACCCTCGTGCCTAGGATCTGGTTCATGTCGCGATCCAGGGCTGGCAGCCCGAAAGCCCGAGCACTCGCCGCCGAGCTGCGCAGACTGCGCGAAGAGGCCGGTGTGGGAGTACGACAGCTGGCTCGCCTCATGGACGTTTCCCACGGCTGGGTAACGCGGACCGAAGCCGGATCTCGTCCGATCACCGTCGATGATGTGAGCGCGATCCTGTCTGCGCTCGGGATGTCGAGCGCAGACCGCGAACGGCTCGTCGAGATGGCACGCGAAGCCGACGAACCGGATTGGATCCGTCCCGGCATCCCCGGAGTGCGCGACGAACTGGTGACGCTGATCGAGTACGAGCGCACCGCCACGCAGATCACCGAAGCCGCACCACTGCTCATTCCCGGCTTGCTGCAAACTGCGGACTACGCCCGCGCCGTGATGCGAGACCTACCAGGGCCCGAACGAGAAGCGAAGATCGGCATGCGTGCAGGGCGACGGGACCTGCTCGACAAGCGGAACGGACCCCGGTTCGAAGCGATCATCGCCGAACACGTGCTCGCGGACCAGGTATGTCCGCCTGAAGCCCAAGCAGATCAGCTCCGGCACCTCGCCAAGATGATCGAACAGCCGAACGTGACGATCCGCGTCCTTCCCGCAGGGCGACACCGATGGTTGCCGGTGCACAGCGGGCATTTCATGTTCTTCGAATTCCCGCAGGCTTCGCCGATCGTCCATCTGGAAACGCTGGCATCGGGTGTGTTCTTGTCGAGCGCCGCAACGATCGAGGTCTACCGGCAAGCGGTCGGTACTCTCCGGGAGGCGGCGATGAGCGAAGATGCGACAGCCGAGTTCATCGCCGCCCGCATCAACAGCGCAGAGGAGAACTCATGACGCAGCAGGTTACGGGATGGCGCAAGTCCTCCCGGTCGTCGCAGCAAACCGCGTGCGTCGAGGTCGGCCGCATCGGTGACGGCGCCGCCGTACGGGACACCAAGGACCGCACCGCCGGGTACTTCACCACCACCACCGACCAGTGGACGAGCTTCGTCGCAGCGATCAAGCACGGCCGCTACGACGGCTGAACACCCACCGACGAGCGCATCGCGCCACCCGTTCACCCGGTGGAACACCAGGTGAGGGGCACCCTTGCCCCAGTTACTTGGACAAGGGGGCCCCTCACTCAGCTCACGAACGGGTGAGCGCCACTCGGACAGGTGCTGAGTGAGGGGCACCCTGTACCACGTGACGCGGTACAGGGTGCCCCTCACTCGGAACGCGAACGGGTGGGCGGTCGGCGTGTCAGGCAGCGTGGGCGCCTGCTGGGACCGGGGCGGGCGTGCGCAGGACGTTGCTGCCGGAGCGCAGCGTGACGAGCTGGCTGCGGGTGGCCGCCCACTTGGGGAACCGGCCGAGGCGTTGCAGCGGGGTGCTGCGCTGCGCGGAGGTCAGCGCCGCGGTCCGCGACACCTTGAGCACCCGGGGTCGGCGCTCCTGCTCGTAGGCGCGCAGCAGCTCGGCGGGCGGCCGGTCGACCTCGGACAGGAACTGGGTGAGCATCCAGGCGTCCTCCAACGTCTGGTTGGCCGCTTGGGCGACCGCGGGCGGCATCGCGTGCACCGCGTCGCCGAGCAGCGTGCTGCGCGCCCCGCCCCAGACCTCGGGGACCTTGTGCCGGATGTGCGGGAAGAACCCGAGGTCGTCGTCGGTGACCGAGGCCAGCAGCGCCTCCACCGGCTCCGGCCAGCCGCGGAACACCTCGCGCAGGTCGGCCACCGACAGCACCGGGTCGCCCTCGCGCCACGGGGTGTCGAACCACCAGTGCAGCAGCCCGTCGCCGCTGGGGATCAGCCCGGCGTGCCCGGCGCGGCCGGCGATGTTGAGGGTCTGGTGACCCCGCGCGATGGGCAGGTCGCTGGTGGTGAGACCTTGCCAGCTCGCCCAGCCGGTCGGCCGCGCGTCCCGGCCGCCGAGCAGTTCGCGGCGGATCACCGAGCGCTGGCCGTCGGCGCCGATCAGCAGGTCACCGGTGGCGGAGGTGCCGTCGGCGAACTCGACGACGACGTGGTCGGGGTTCTCGACGACGCGGGTGCAGCGGCGGCCGAAGTGGACCATCCCGGGTGGCAGCGCCCCGGCCAGGGCGGCGATCAGCACCCGGCGCGGGATCTGCACGGTCGGCGAGCCGAGCCGTTCGGTGACCTCGCCGAGGTCGGCCTCCCAGAGCAGCCGGCCGGTGTCGGTGATGGACCGGAGGCTGCGCAGCGGCCGTCCCAGCGGCTCGATGTCCACGCCCAGCCCGCGCAGCGCGGCCGTGCCGTTGCTCCACACGGTGATCCCGGCGCCGCTGGTGCGCAGCGAATCGGCGTGCTCGAAGACCTCCACCTCGTGACCCCGACCGGCCAAGCCGTTGGCCGCGGCGAGTCCCCCGACTCCGGCTCCGATGACCAGAACCCGCATCGTCTCCATCCGTCCACCCGACGCCCTCGCTCGTGCGATTTTATCCACTTGACGGGTGGTACCGGATTGTCGTTGCTCACACTCCGTGAGCTAACGTGACGAAGACCCCGAACCGGACACGCCGGTGCGGCCAGGGTCACCGGCGGAATGCCCTACCCATCGTCGCGAACGCAAACTAGTTTGCAGGAATGAGTCCACGCGTCACACCCCCCTTCCGCGCCGACCACGTCGGCAGCCTGCTCCGCCCGGGCCGCCTGCTGGACGCCCGGGACGAGCACGCCGCCGGACGCATCGACGACGCCGAGCTGCGCCGCATCGAGGACGAGGCGATCGCCGAGGTCGTCGCGATGCAGGAAGAGGTCGGCCTGCACAGCGCCACCGACGGGGAGTTCCGCCGCACCTCCTGGCACATGGACTTCCTGTACCAGCTCGACGGCATCAACCGGGTCGACGACGAGCGCCTCACGGTGAAGTTCACCAACGCCGAGGGCGACCTGGAGTTCACCACGCCGGACATGAAGGTCGACGGCCGGATCGGGCTGAGCTCCACGATCTTCGCCGACGCCTTCGACTACCTGTCGCGGCGGACCACCACCGCCACGCCCAAGCTGACCATCCCCTCGCCGGGCATGGTGCACTACCGGGGCGGGCGCGCCGCCATCGACGAGACCGTCTACCCCGACCTCGCCGAGTTCCGCGCCGACCTGGCCGCCGCCTACCGCGCCGAAGTGCACGCGCTGGCCGGGATGGGCTGCCACTACCTGCAGCTCGACGACACCAGCCTCGCCTACTACAACGACCCGAGGCAGCGCGAGCAGCTCGCCGCCCGCGGCGACGACCCGGACGGCCACCTGCGGACCATCGAATTGATCAACGATTCGATCCGGGACCGGCCGGACACGATGGCCGTGACCACGCACATGTGCCGGGGCAACTACCGCTCGTCCTGGGTCGCCGAGGGCGGCTACGACTACGTGGCCGAGGCCCTGTTCAGCGAGCTGGACGTGGACGGCTTCTTCCTGGAGTTCGACGACGCGCGCTCCGGCGGCTTCGCGCCGCTGCGCTTCGTCCCGAAGGGCAAGACCGTGGTGCTCGGCCTGGTCACCACCAAGAGCGGCGAGCTGGAGTCCAAGGACGCCCTCAAGCGCCGCATCGACGAGGCGACCGAGTACATCGACCTCGACCAGCTCTGCCTGTCGCCGCAGTGCGGCTTCGCGTCCACCAAGGAAGGCAACGCGTTGAGCTACGACCAGGAGGTCGCCAAGCTGCGCCTGGTCGTCGAAACAGCCGCCGAGGTCTGGGGCTGACCACGGCGGACGTGCGCGACGGCACCTCCCGCGCGGAGGTGCCGCTCGTCACCGGATCACGCCGCGCGCTCCAGGAACTGGCCCGCCACCAGGCCGGGCTCCTCGTCACCGTCGAACCGGACCCACAGCACTGGACCCTCGAAGACCTCCGGCAGTCCCGTGGCGGCCTCCACCACGACACCGGTCTGATCACGGAACCGGCCGAACGTGGCGCGCACCCGCACGCCTGGTTCCAACGGGCTCGATGACTGCTCCATGGAGAGGGACGGTACGTGCCCGCGGGACTCAACGGAAATCGCGCCCGTCAAGTTCCGTTCATGGTCCCGTGACCTGCGAGATCGCCCCGGTGCGAGGATGTCGGAAGGCCGTTTCGGCAGGTGTCGGGGCGAAGCGGCGTGATCGGGTTCACGGGGAGCGGGATGCGGACGATCAAGCGGCCGGGCGAGCACGAGATCGAGATCAAGCGGTCGCGCTTCCGCTGCGCGCTGGAGGTCGTGCGCACCGAGGAGGAGGCGCGCGAGTTCATCGCGCTGCAGCGCAGGCGGCACCACGAGGCGCGGCACCACTGCTCGGCCTTCGTGCTCGGCGACGACGGCCGCACCCAGAAGTCCAACGACGACGGCGAACCGGCGGGCACCGCGGGCACCCCGATGCTGGAAGTGCTGCGCCGCAACGACATCACCAACACCGTCGCGGTGGTGATCCGCTACTTCGGCGGGGTGCTGCTCGGCGCGGGCGGCCTGGTCCGCGCCTACGGCGGCGCGGTGTCGGCGGCGCTGGAGGAGGTCGGCCTGGTCGACCGGCGTCCGGTGCGGGTGGTGTCGACCACGGTGGACCACGCGCTGGCCGGGCGGCTGGACAACGACCTGCGCAGCGCCGGTTACCAGGTGATCGGCACCGACTACGCGGAGCGGGCGCGGCTGCGCGTCCTGGTCGCCGAGGACGGCGTGGCGGACTTCCGCACCTGGCTCGCCGAGGCCACCGGCGGCACCGCCACGGCCGAGGTCGGCGACCGCACCCACGTCGAGGACTGAACCACCCGTTCGGGACGTAGGTGAGGGGCACCCTTGTCCAAGTTACTTGGGCAAGGGTGCCCCTCACTCACTTCACGTTCGGGTGAGGACCGGCCGGGGTGATCAGTCGAAGAGCTGGTCGAGGTGGTAGTCGATGGCCGCGGCGGCGTCCTGCTCGGTGCGGTGGCCGAGCAGCAGTCCCTGGGACAGCGCGTCCGGCAGCAGCACGATCAGCTCCGCCTCGCGGGCCGGGTCGACCTCCTCGGTCAGCTCACCGGCGGTCTGGGCCTCGCGGAGCTCCTCGGTGATCCACTTCTCCAGCCGGGGCCAGAACTCCCGGTAGTGGGCGGCGAGCTCGGGGGCCGCGACGGCGCGCTGGAAGAACGCGATCGAGACGAGGAACTCGCGGCGGCTGTCGTCGGTGGTGGCGAGCATCTCCAGCATCAGGGCCCGCAGCACGTCGCGGGTGGTGACCTGCTCGGGGTTCTCGGCCAGCCGGGCCTCGATCCGCTCCCCGGCGCGCTGGACCGCGTAGTCCATCGCGTGCGCGAGCATCTCCTCCTTCGTCGCGAAGTAGTGCTGCACCGCGCCCATCGAGATGCCCGCCTCGGCCGCGACGTCGCGCAGGCTCACCGCTTCGAGCCCGCCGGTGCTGGCCAGCCGCAGCAGCGCCTCGGCGATGAGCACCCGCCGCTGGGCGTGATCGACCTTCTTCGGCATTCCCCCGCCTTTCCGATGCACCCGCATTGCCAACCGGGCGGTCGAGCTTTTACCATGCGAGTGCATCGTAAACCCGATCGGTTCCGGGAGGAACCCATGAGCGCCGTGCGCACCGAGCGCCCCACCCGCCGCATCGCGGCGATCGACGTGGTCCGGGGCGTGGCGATCCTCGGCACGCTCGGCACCAACATCTGGATCTTCACCCACCCCTCCGGCCCGTTCTCGCTGTTCCCGGACACCACCGGTGTCGCGGGCGCGGTGGAGACCGGGCTGCGCGCGGTGGCCAACGGGAAGTTCCTGGCCCTGCTCACACTGCTGTTCGGCGTCGGCCTGGAGCTCCAGTACCGGTCGGCGGTGCGGCGCGGGATGCGCTGGCCCGGCCGCTACCTCTGGCGGGCGGCGCTGCTGTTCGTCGAGGGGCTGCTGCACTACGTGCTGGTCTTCGAGTACGACGTGCTGATGAGCTACGCGGTGACCTCGATGCTGGTCGCCTACCTGATCGGCCGCAGCGACCGGGCGCAGCGGAGCTGGATGGTCGCGGCGGGGGCGCTGCACGTGCTGCTGGTCGCCGCGGGCACCGCCGGGCAGCTCACCGACTCGTGGCCGCAGACCAACCCGAGCACCGCGCTCTACACCTCCGGGAGCTGGCTCGACCAGGTCCACGCCCGGCTCACCGACTGGGCGCAGTTCCGCGCGGAGGCGATGTTCATCCTGCCGATGTCGGTGCTGCTGTTCCTCGCGGGCGCGCGGCTGCTGCGCGCCGGGGCGTTCGCCGCCGACGGGCAACCGCTGCGGAACCGGTTGATGGCGTGGGGGTTCGGCCTCGGCCTGCCGCTGAACGCGCTGACCACCGCGGCCGGTCCGGACTGGGCGCTGGTGGACCGCTACCTGGTGCCGCCGGTCGTCGCGATCGGACTGCTCGGCCTGGTGCCGACGATCCTGTTCGGACTGCGCGGTGATCCCGGTCCGCTGCACCGCGGTCTGACCTCGGTCGGCCGAACGGCGTTGTCCTGCTACGTCTTCCAGAACCTGGTGGCGTCGATCGTGTGCTACGGCTGGGGATTCGGCCTGGCCGCGCGGTTCGACGAGTTCCGGCCCTGGTGGGTGTTCGGGCTGTGGGCGGCCATCTGCGCGACGTTCATGGTGCTGGCGACGTGGTGGCTGCGGCACTTCGAGCGCGGCCCGCTGGAAGCCGCCTGGAACTGGGCCTACCAGCGTCCGTTCCGGGGCCGCTCCTGAGCCGGTCCCGGGGCTCCGGCGCGCCGCCGGGCACCGAGCGCGCTGAGCCGCACCAGGGCGGTGGCCAGCGCGGCGCCGAAGGCGAACCCGACGAGCACGTCGTGCGGGTAGTGCACGCCGATCAGCACGCGGGAGGCCGCGACGAGCACCGCGAGCGCCACGACGAGGCCGGTGCCGCGCCGCCGCAGCAGCGCCCACCCGATCGCGAAGGCCGCGGCGGCGGTGGCGTGGCTGCTCGGGAAGGACCAGTCGCCCGGCGGCGGGCACTCGGCGATGGTGGCCGCGACGTCCGTCGCCGCGCAGGGCCGCTCCTGCCGGAACAGTCCCTTCGCCGCCTGGCTGAGGAACCACCCCGCCACCCCGGCGACCACCGGGACCAGCGCCCGGAGGTCCCGGGTGCGGGCGAACAGCACCAGCGGCAGCAGGCCGAGCAGCACCAGCAACCCCTGGGTGCCCAGCAGCGCCAGGTGGTGCACCGCCCCCGGCAGACCCACCGCCCACTCCGCGATGCTCCGGTACCAGGCCGCGCTGAGGTCCCCCGTCCACACGGAGCCGCACCCTACTGCCACCCCGACCGAGTGATCTTTTCGAGGTGAGGGGCACCTTCGTCCGAGCAAGGGGTTCTTTCGGAATGCGGCGGAGCCG
Source organism: Saccharopolyspora cebuensis (assembly GCF_039542665.1). Classification (NCBI taxonomy): domain Bacteria; kingdom Bacillati; phylum Actinomycetota; class Actinomycetes; order Pseudonocardiales; family Pseudonocardiaceae; genus Saccharopolyspora; species Saccharopolyspora cebuensis. The sequence goes on along the minus strand of NZ_BAABII010000003.1, from coordinate 152,930 downwards.
CATGCGGTGGGGCACGCAACCGGCACCCCCGCGGGTTCTCAGCGGCCTTCTCGCGAGGACAGCCGTGACGCCGTGTCGTCGTTGGTACATCAGGAGCGGCTCCCGGAGCGGGAGGGCCGCTGCGGTTCCGCCACCCGCACCGCCACGCAGACCATCGTGAAAGCTGCCCCACCCTCCCGGGCGAAACGGGCGGATCGTCGGTGCTGTCCGGGTGCTGCCCCGGCGCCCGGTACCGTCGAGCGGGTGAGGCCGTCGGTGCGGGATCTGCTGCTGTGGCTGGTGCTCGCGCTGCCGGTGCTGCTGGTGAACCAGATCACCGCCGACGCGCCGTTCGCGTGGTGGGAGATCGCGCTCGGCGTGGTCGTGGTCGGTGCCGCCGTGCTGCTGCGCGTCCGGCACCCGTTCACCGCCGTCGTGGTCGCGCTCACCGCGTGGGCCGCGGCGATGGTCTCCCGGCCCGAGTCGCCCGCGTCGGCGTCGGTGGCGTTCTGCGCGCTGCTGCTCGGCGCCGGCTACGCGGCGGGCAGGCGGATCACCGGGCAGCGCGACGCGCTGTTCCGCTACGTGCTGGTCGCCGCCGTGCTGTCGGTGCTGGTGCTGGTCGTGTCGCAGGATCCGGGCGCGTGGCTGGTGACCGTGATCGGCGCGGTCCTGTTCGGACTGGTGCCGTGGCTGCTCGGCGCCTACCACCAGCAGTACCGGGCGCTGGTGCGGGCCGGGTGGCAGCACGCCGAACGGCTGGAGCACGAGCAGCGGATCATCTCCGAACAGGCCCGGCTGCGGGAGCGCACCCGCATCGCCGGGGAGATGCACGACCTGCTCGGGCACCAGCTCAGCCTGGTCGCGCTGCGGATCGGCGCGCTGGAAGTGGCCCCGGACCTCGCCCCGGAGCACCAGCGCACGGCGGGCCAGGCGCGCGGCGCGGTGACCGCGGCGGCCGAACGGCTCCGCGAGGTGGTGGAGGTGCTGCGCGAGGACGGCCCGCCGCTGACCCCCGGCACCAGCGCGGCCGAGATCGTCGAACACGCCCGGCGGTCCGGGATGGAGGTGTCGCTGCACGAGACGGGCACCGCACCGGAGTCCTCCACCCGGCACCGCGCCGCCTGCCGGATCGTGCAGGAGGCCCTGACCAACGCGGCCAAGCACGCGCCCGGCCAGCCGGTGGCGGTGCACCTCGCGCACGACGAGCGGCGCAGCACCGTGTCGGTGCGCAACCCGCTGCCCGCCGAACCGGTCGAGGCGCCCGGCGGCGGGTTCGGACTGGTCGCGCTGGCCGAGCGGGTCCGGCTGGCCGGGGGCGGGTTCGACGCCGGGGCCGACGGCGGCGAGTTCGCGGTCACCGCCGAACTCCCGCAGCAGGTGCGCGTCCCGGAGACCGACTCCGCCCACCGCTGGGCCCGGGCCGAGGGCCGGATGCGCAGCAGCCGCAACACCGCGCTGGCCACCGCCGCGGCCAGCGCCGTCGGGTTGGCGCTGCTGTCGGTGGGGCTGACCACGATGGACACCGTGACCTCGGTGCTGCCCGCGCGGACCTTCGACGAGCTGCGGATCGGCCAGTCCCGCGCGGACATCGCGCCGCTGCTGCCCGCCCGCACCCGCATGGACGACGCGCCCGAGGGCGACCCGCCGCGGCCCGCCGGGTCCCGCTGCGAGTTCTACAGCACCCACGCCAACCCGTTCGACGCCGAGCGCGGGCAGCTCCACCGGCTGTGCTTCCGGGACGGCGTGCTCGTGGACAAGGACCTGCTGCGATGAGGGGAGAACCGATGGTGCGGGTGCTGCTCGCCGACGACGACGCCGTGATCCGGGCGGGGGTGCGCGCGATCCTGTCCCAGGACATCGAGGTCGTCGGCGAGGCCGCCAACGGGCGCGACGCGGTGGACCTGGTCCGCGCGCACCGCCCGGACGTGGTGCTGCTGGACATCCGGATGCCGGTGCTCGACGGGCTCGCCGCCACCGAGGAGCTGCGCACCGTCGCCCCGGACACCGCCGTGCTGATCATGACGACCTTCGACGAGGACGCCTACGTGGCGCGGGCGCTGCGCGCCGGGGCCAGCGGCTTCCTGCTCAAGACCGGTGATCCGCGGGAGTTCGCGCTCGGCGTGCGGGCCGCCGCCGACGGTGGCGCCTACCTCTCGCCGCCCGTCGCCCGCCGGGTCATCGCCCAGTTCGGCGGGGACCGGGCGCGCCGCGCCGACACCGCCCGGCAGCGGGTCGACGGGCTCAGCGGTCGGGAGCGCGAGGTGCTCCGGCTGGTCGGCGAGGGGCTGTCCAACGCCGAGATCGCGCGTCGGCTGCACGTCGTGGAGGGCACGGTGAAGGCCCACGTCAGCGCGATCCTCGGCCGGTTGGAGCTGAAGAACCGGGTGCAGGCCGCGATCCTGGCCTACGAGGCGGGCTTGGTGGGCGCGGGACCGGCGTGAGGCAGCGGCGCGTCCCGGCGGACCAGCAGCAGGTGCAGCACCGCCGTGCCGAACACGACCACCGTGGTGCCCAGCACGAGCCCGACGAGGACGTCGTGCGGGTAGTGCACGCCGACGTAGACCCGCAGGAACGCTTCGAGCGGGGCCAGCGGGAGCACCAGCGCGGCGATCCGCCGCCACGAGATCGCCAGCCCGACGGCCGCCGCCGTGGCGATCGTCGTGTGGTTGCTGGGCAGCGAGAAGTCGCCCAGCGCCGGGCATTCCGAGATCGTCGCCGCGATGCCGCGCACCGCCCGGCACGGCCGGTCCTGCTCGGCGGCGAGCTTGGCGAACTCGCTGATGCCGTAGGCGAGCACGGTCAGCGCGGGGGCGGCGACGGCGAACGCCTTGGCCCGCGGCGTCGCCCGCCGGTTGCGCCACAGGTCGGCCAGCACGAACAGCCCCAGCACGATCACGACGGCTTCGGTGGCGACACCCGCGAGCGTCCGCACCCACTCCGGTGAGGCGTGGGCGAGATCGGTGATCGTCCGGTACCAGTCGACGCTGAAGCCCGGCACGTCCGCCACGGGTGTTGCCATCGAAACTCCTTACCTCGTCCCAGTGAATCGTTGATCAACATTAGGGAACGGGGCGCAGCGCCCGCAGTGGGCCTTCGGCACCGGCTAGGTTGACTTTCGTCCAGTCCCCCTCTCCCGGAGGAGCACCGTGCGCCGACTCCTGCTGGCCGCAGCCACCGCAACGTTCGCCCTGGTCACCACCCCGGCAGCCGCCGCGAGCGGGACGCTGGACCCGGTGCTGGACCCGGCCGCCGACCGGATCGCCACCGCCGACCTGGTCGCCGCCGCCAAGTGGGGCACCGGCAAGCCGATCGAGGACCCGGCGCGGGAGCGTCAGGTCCTCGATCGGGTGAGCCGGCGGGCCGCCGAACTCGGCGTCGACCCCGACGTGGCGGTGCGGGTGCTGCGCGACCAGATCGAGGCGAGCAAGCTCGTCCAGCGCGCCTGGCACGGCCACTGGGCCGCCCACCCCGACCAGCGGCCCGAGCGGCGCCCCGATCTCGGCGAGGTCCGGCCCGAGATCGACCGGGCCACCGAGGCGATCCTGCTCGGCCTGCGCGCCACCGCCGAGGTCCGCACCGGCCCGTCCTGCCCGAGCGCCCTGGCCGCCGCCTACCACCGCACCGCCGAGGACCTGATCCCGCTGCACCGGCTCGGCCTCGCCCGAGCGTCCACCTCGCTCTGCTGACCACCACCCGTTCGGGCCGTGAGTGAGGGGCACCCTTGCCCAAGTAACTCGGACAAGGGTGCCCCTCACCTCGATCGAATCCGGGGCGCGCGTCACCCGGGCGGGTGGTGAGTGAGGGGCACCCTGTACCACGTAACGGGGTGCAGGGTGCCCCTCACCAGGGCATCAGCCGGTCCAGAGGGCGGCGATGCCGCCGAAGGAGCTCACGCCGAGGTAGAGGGTGAGCAGCCAGGTGAGCACCCCGGCCACCAGCAGCCACCTCGGGTAGCGGTAGCCGCCGAGCAGGTCGCGCCGCCGCGCGGCCACCCACATCAGCACCCCGAAGCCGATCGGCAGGATCAGCCCGTTGACCGCACCGGCCAGCACCAGCAGCGTCGCCGGAGCCCGGTCGAGGACCAGGAACAGCACCGCCGACAGCGCGATGAACCCGACGACCAGCCAGTTGCGCCTGCGCTCCAGCGCCGGGGAGAACGTCACCACGAACGACACCGAGGTGTAGGAGGCGCCGATCACGGAGGTGATCGCCGCGCCCCACAGGATCAAGCCGAACAGCCGCAGCCCGACCTCGCCCGCCGCGTGCAGGAACGCGCTGGCCGACGCGTTCTCCCCGGCCAGCACCACGCCCCCGGACACGACGCCGAGGACCGCCAGGAACAGCACGATCCGCATCGCCCCGGTGACCAGCAGCGCCACCACGGAACCGCGGCTGACCTCGGCGACCTTCGCCGGCCCGCTGATCCCCGCGTCGACCAGCCGGTGCGCCCCGGCGTAGGTGATGTAGCCGCCGACCGTGCCACCGATCAGCGTGGTGATGACGAGGAAGTCGACGTCGTCGGGCAGCACCGACTGCCGCAGCACCTCGCCGACCGGCGGCCCCGCCACGAGCGCGACGTAGCCGGTCAGCCCGATCATGAGCACGCCGAGCACCACCACGATGCGGTCCATCGCGATCCCGGCGCGCTTGCTCAGGAAGATGCCGATGGCGACCAGCGCCGAGATCGCCCCGCCGATCTTGGCCTCCGTCCCGAACAGCGCGTCGAGCCCCAGCGAGGTGCCCGCGACGTTGCCGATGTTGAACACCAGGCCGCCGAACACGACCAGGGCCGCCATCGCGTACCCGGCGCCGGGCAGGACCGCGTTGCCGAGGTCCTGGGCCCGCCGTCCGGACACCCCGATGACCCGCCAGACGTTGAGCTGCACGGCGATGTCGACCAGGATCGACACCAGGATCGCGAACGCGAAGGCCGCGCCCAGCCGCACCGTGAACGTCGTGGTCTGCGTGATGAAGCCAGGACCGACGGCGCTGGTGGCCATCAGGAAGATCGCACCCAGCAACGGTCCCCCGACGCTGCCCGCGCCCGCACCGCGGGCCGTGGCGAGATTTCCGGTCATCTGTGTCTCCGATCACATCGAGTGCGAGCGAAGGTACAGAGTTGTTGAACAATCCGGCAATACAACATCCCCGCAGAACACCCGGACGGCTCAACGCCGCTCCCGACGCACCGAGGCTCTGAGAACCTGGGCGTGCGGTCCCCGAACCACCGGAGGTCCCCGTGCCGCGACACATCCCGAGGTGGCTGGCGAGGCTGCCGATCCCGCTGTTCCGCATCGGCCTGGGTCCGCTGCTCGGCGGACGCCTGATGGTGCTCGAACACCGGGGCAGGCGCAGCGGCGAACCGAGGCTGGTGGCGCTGGAGGTGCTCGCCCGCGAACCCGGCGCGCTCTACCTGGTGTCCGGGTACGGGCGGCGGTCGCAGTGGTTCCGCAACGTGCTGGCCGATCCCGCGGTGCGGATCTGGACCGGCGCGCTGCGCGGCGCACCCGGCCGCGCCGAGGTCCTGCCCGCGGCCGAAGCCCGCGCCCGGCTCCAGCGCTACCGGGACGCCCACCCCGCCGCCGCGCGGGCCCTCGGCCGGGCGCTGGACCTGCCCGCGCTCGCCGACCCGGCGCCGCTCCCCGAGGACATCGCCGACCCGGACATCGCCGACCGGCTCCCGATCGTCCGGATCGCGCCCCGCTGACGTTCCGGGTGTGCGAGGGTGCTGCCCCGTGAACACGGGAACGACGCAGCAGCCGACGGGCCTCGGCGGACCGGCCGCCGTCGCCACCGCGATCGGGGCCGGCCTGCTCGCCGGGGGCCTGACGGCCTTCGGGCAGGCGTGGCTGCCGGACGCCCTCCGATCGCTGGCCAACTCCTCGGGGTCCTGGTCGCTGCTGGCCTTCGCGCTGGCGCTGGTCGCGCGCCACCGGGGCGGGGCGGCGCTGTCCGGTTTCGCCGCGCTGGCCTGCATGCTGCTCGGCTACGTGCTGGTGAACGAGGCGCGCGGCTACCCCTCGTCGACCGGCCTGGTGCTGTTCTGGACCGCCGCCGCGGTGGTCGCCGGACCGCTGCTCGGCGCCGGGGCGCACCTGCTGCGGTGGTCCCGGGGCCGCGCGGCGATCTGGGGCATCGGCGCGATCAGCGGCGTGCTCGTCGGCGAAGGCGCCTACGGGCTGCTCCACATCGCCGACACGACCTACCCGCCGTACTGGTGGGGCGAGATCGTCGTCGGCGTCCTGCTGCTGCTCGCCGCGCACGCGTGGCGCTTCCGCCGCTGGTCCACCACCGCGACGGCGGCGCTGCTCACCGCCGCGGTCGCCGCCGCCTTCGTGCTGGCCTACTCGAACGGCGGCACCCTCATGCAGCTGCTCTGATCAGCCGAAGCCGTTGTGCGCCAGCCAGGAGTCCAGCAGCGCCGCGTCGCCGCGCACGTCGACGGCGCGCGGTGACCGCCGCCGATAGCAGACGAGCAGCAGTTCGGCCAGCGGCCCGCGCGCGGTGGCGGCGGCCGTCCCGGTCCCGCGCCGCCAGGTGACGACCTCGCCGGTGAGGTCGACCACCCGCGACACCGGGGCGTCGGTGGCCGCCAGGAGCAGCACGCGCCCGGGACCGAGCAGCGGTTCCCGACCGGGCTGCGGCAGCGAACCGAGCTCCAGCCACTCGTCGAGGCAGTCGGTCGCGACGTCGCTGTCGAGGTCGAAGCCGCTGTCCAGGGCGAGCGCCGCGTCGGCCCGGTGGATCGCGGTCTCGTGGGCGAAGCGACGCGCGAGGAACGCGGTCCGGCCGCCGGGCAGCGGCGCCCACACGTCCAGGTCGGGCCCGGCCGAGCGCAACGCCGCCGCCAACCGCGCGGCGCCCTCGGCCAACCACGGGGCGAGCACCGCGGGGTCCTCGTCGGCGTAGCGGGAGAGGTCGCGGAAGTGCTCGTCGGACGGCGGCCCGTCGGCCCGCGTCCGCACGATCTCCTCCGCCCAGCGGTGCCCTCCGCCGAGGTGCCGCACCAGCTGCCCGAGGTTCCACCCCGGGCAGGACGGCACCGGCACGGTCGGGTCAGCACCCTCGACGAGGGATCGCAGCAGCTCGGATTGCGCGACGATCTCGTCGCAGCAGCGGTCGTGGTCCACGGCCGACACGGTAGGTGAGCACTCCGACACCGCGGGCGGTGACGCGGCACGCAGCGTCACCGCTGTCGGGCCGGAGCTATCCTTTCGGGGGTCCACCGCTGGTAGGACCCGTCCCGAACCTCCCGACGAGGAGCAGCATGAACACCGCTGTCGCCGCCCTGCTCCAGGACTTCTCGCTGGAGATGACCGGCAAGGACGCCGCCGAGTTCGACGCGGCGCGCGGCGCGCTGCCGCCCGGCACCCGGGTGAACGTGACCTTCCTGGGCACCGAGGACTCGGGGCAGCGGTTCGACGCGGTGCGCCGGATCGCCCGGGCCGGACTGGTGCCGGTGCCGCACCTCGCGGCCCGCAGGCTGGAGTCGCGGGCGGCGCTGGAGGAGTTCCTGGCCGGGGTCCGGGACGCCGGCGCGGGCCCGGAGGTCTTCGTCGTCGGCGGTGATCCGGCCGAGCCGCTCGGACCGTACGAGGACGCCGCCGACGTCCTCGAAACCGGGCTCCTCCCCCGCTACGGCGTGCGCCACGTCGGCATCGGCGGCTACCCGGAGGGCCACCCGGCCATCGACGACGCCGCGCTGCGGACCGCGCTGAAGCGCAAGTGCACCGCCCTCGACGAGCAGGGGCTCGGCGGCAGCATCACCACCCAGTTCGGCTTCGACGTCGACCCGGTGCTGTCCTGGCTGGCCGCGCTGCGCGACCGCGGTGTCGACCTGCCGGTGCGCATCGGCGTCCCCGGTCCTGCCGGGGTCAAGCGGCTGCTGCGCTACGCCACCCGCTTCGGCGTGAGCACCGGCGCGGGCATCGCGCGCAAGTACGGGCTGTCGCTGACCAACCTGATGGGCACCGCGGGCCCCGACCGCTTCGTCCGCGACCTCGCCGCCCGCCACGACCCGCGGCGGCACGGCGAGATCGCGCTGCACTTCTACACCTTCGGCGGCCTCCGGGCCACGGCCGACTGGATCACCCGCGCCCGCGCCGAAGGCTGAGGCGGCAGCCTCGGCGGCGGGCACCACCGCGCTGCCCGCCCCCTGCCGGTGCCCGGCTGCGGGCGCTGGTCGGGGGCGCGACCGACCGCCGACCGGACCGGGCGCGGACCCGCCGGGGAGTCTGCCCGGGACCGTGGTCATGTCGCCCGTCCGGGCGTAGGGTGCCTCGTCGTGAACCGGGATGTACCGGACGGCCGCCTCCGACCGGACCGCGAGGCGGGATGACGCCCGCGATCGAGACCCGCGGGCTGCGCAAGGACTACGGCCGCCGCACCGCGCTGCGCGGGATGGACCTGACCGTCGAGCCGGGCTGCGTCTACGGTCTCGTCGGCCCGAACGGTGCGGGCAAGACCACGGCGCTGCGGATGCTGCTGGACATCATCCGGCCCACCTCGGGCGAGGTCCGCGTGCTCGGGAGCGTTCCGCGCGAGGGCGGCCCGGCGCTGCGCCGCCGCATCGGCTACGTCCCCGGCGAGCTGCGGCTGGACGGCCGGGCGACCGGACGAGCCCTGCTGCGCCACTACGCCGAGATCAGCGGAGAGGTCGAGCCGGGGACCGTCGATTCCCTCGCGGAACGCCTCGACCTCGACCTCGCGCGCCCGGTCCGCACCCTGTCCAAGGGCAACAAGCAGAAGCTGGGCCTGGTGCAGGCGTTCCTGCACCGCCCCGAGCTGCTCGTGCTCGACGAACCGACGAGCGGGCTCGATCCGCTGGTGCAGCGCGAGTTCCTGCGGATGGTGCGCGAAGCGCGCGACGCCGGGCAGACGGTGCTGCTGAGCTCGCACGTGCTCAGCGAGATCCAGCAGTCCGCCGACCGGGTCGCCGTGCTGTCCGGGGGAGAGCTCGTCGCCGACGGCAGCGTGTCCGAGCTGCGGCTGACGGCGATCCGGCACGTCCGCGGGCAGGTCCCGGCCGACGCGGCCCCCGGGGCGCGCGCCGCGCTGGCGGCGCTGCCGGAGGTCCGCGAGGTCGACGTCGCCGAGTCCGGCCGGTTCTCGGCCGTGCTGGACGGTCCACCCGCGCCGCTGCTCACCGCGCTCGCCGGGCTCGGTGTGCTGGACGTCGTGATCGAGGAACCGGACCTGGAGCACTCGGTGCTGACCTTGTACGGGCGGGGGACCGGCGATGGGTAGCGCCCTGCCGCTCCTCCGGCGCGACCTCGCCGAGTCCCGGTGGGGGCTGGTCGGCTGGGCGTCCGGACTGGCCGTGTTCGCCGGGCTGTACCTGCCGCTGTTCCCGACCTTCGGCGGACGCGACAGCCAGCTCGCCGAGCTGATCCGGTCGCTCCCGCCCGCGCTGGTCAAGACGCTCGGGTACGAGGACATCGTGTCCGGTGCCGGCTACGCGCAGAGCACGTTCTTCGGGCTGATGGCCTTCGCGCTGACCGCGTTCGCCGCGGTCTCGTGGGGCTCGGCCGCGATCGCCGGGGCCGAGGAGTCCGGGCGGCTGGAGCTCACCCTCGCCCACGGCGTGAGCCGCGCGCGGCACGTCCTCGAATCCGCCCTGTCGGTCCTGGTCCGCGTCGCGGGACTCGCGCTGGTCGCGGTGCTGCTGGTGCTCGCGCTCGACGGCCCGTCCCAGCTCGGGCTCGCCCCCGCCCACGTCGCGGCGGCCGGGGTGTCCCTCGCCGGGCTCGCCGTCCTCACCGGGGCCGCGTCGCTCGCGGCCGGAGCCGCGACGGGACGGTCCCGGTGGGCCACCAGCGCCGGGGCGATCATCGCCTTCGGCGGTTACGGAACCAACGCGGTCGCCAACCAGTCACCCGACCTCGACTGGCTCCACGCGCTCTCGCCGTACGCCTGGGCGTGGCGCGGCGCGCCGCTGGAAGCGGGCTGGGACGTGCCGGGGCTGCTCGCCCTGTGGGGCACGGGCGCGGTGCTGGTCGGCGCGGCGGTCTGGCTGCTCGACCGCCGCGACCTGCGGCCCTGACCGTGCTCCGCGTGGAGGCCGACGTGGACGCGGGGGCTGAGGCGCGGACCGGGCGGCGACCGCCGCGATGCTCCACCCTGGGTGGGTCGACCACACCAGGAGGAGCGCCGTGCGGTTCGAAGAAGACATCGAGAAGTTCGCCGACACCGTCACCGACCTCGCCCGCGACCTCATCGCCCCGCGCTCGTTGTCCGAGACCCTGAACCGGATCACCCAACTGGCCGTCGACACCCTGGCGGGCTGCGACCACGCGGGAGTGCTGCTGGTCCGCCCCGGCAGGCGGGTCGAAGCCGTGGCCTCGACCAGCCAGCTCGTCGAGGGCTCCGACAAGGCCCAGGGCGACCTGGGGGAAGGTCCCTGCTTCGACGCGGCCCGCGAGGGCCGGTCCTACCGCGTGGTCGACATGCGCACCGAGACGCGCTGGCCCCGCTACGCGCCCGCGGCCCGCGAGCTGGGCATCGGGGCCATGATGGGCTTCCAGCTCTTCGCCGAACCCGACAGCCTCGCCGCGCTGGACCTGTACTCGGAGGAGCCCTACACCCTCACCCCGAAGTCCCAGCAGCTCGCCTGGCTCTTCGCCTCGCACGCCGCCGTGGCCATCGCCGGCTCCCGAGGCGGCGACGAGCTGCGCATCGAGGGTTGAAGGCTCAGCTCCGCTGCTGGATGCGGATCAGGTTTCCCGCCGGATCGCGGAAGGCGCAGTCGCGGAGGCCGTAGGGCTGCTCGGTCGGCTCCTGGACGACCTCGGCGCCGCTGCCGCGCAGCCGCTCGAAGGTGCCGTCGAGGTCGTCGGTGGCCAGGTTGATGCCCGCGTAGGTGCCCTTGGCCATCATCTCGTCGATGGTGCGGCGTTCCTCGTCGGTGACGCCGGGGTCCGCGACCGGCGGGGACAGGACGAGGGACGTGCCGGGCTGGCCGACGGGGCCGACCGTGATCCAGTGCATCCCGCCGTAGCCGACGTCGTCGCGGACCTCGAAGCCGAGGGCGTCGCGGTAGAAGGCCAGCGAGGCGTCCCGGTCGCGGTGCGGGAGGAACGCCTGGTGGATGGTGATGTCCATGGCCGCCACGCTAGGCGCGGTCGACGACCGGCGCTTCTCCATTCCTGATCGGCCTGGTGACCCGCTTCGCCACGCACGGCGGCATCCCGGCCGTGGCGCGCGCCGCGCGCCGCCGGTAGGTGCTGGGCGGCACCCCGACCAGCTCGGCGAACCGGGTGCTGAAGGTGCCCAGCGACGAGCAGCCGACCGCGAAGCAGACCTCGGTGACGCTGAGGTCGCCGCGGCGCAGCAGCGCCATCGCGCGCTCGATGCGCCGCGTCATCAGGTACCCGTACGGCGACTCGCCGTAGGCGCGCCGGAACTGGCGGCTGAAGTGCCCGGCCGACATGCCGACCCCGCGGGCGATCGACTCGACGTCCAGCGGCTGCGCGTACTCCCGGTCGATCCGGTCGCGGGCGCAGCGCAGCAGGGCGAGGTCGCGCAGGCGCTCCGGATCGGGGCTCACCAGGGGATCGTGCCACAACGTCAGCCGAGGACCACGGTGCCGTCCGGCTCGACGCGCCAGCCGGGGTTGTGCGCGATCTCCCAGACGATCCCGTTCGGGTCCTGGACGTGGGCGTGGAAGATCCCGCCGAACTCCCCGGGCTGCGGCGGCTTCAGCACCACCGCCCCGGCGCGGCGCAGGGCCTCGACGGTGCGCTCGACCTCCGCCGGGCCGGGCACGTTGTGCGAGAGCGTCACCCCGGAGACGGTGGCCCGGTCCGCCCCGTCGGCGATGTCCTGGTTGAACTTGTCCGCGCGGAACAGGCCGAGCACGACGCCCGGGGCGACCTGGAGGAAGATGATCTCCTCGGGCACGTCCAGCAAGGCCCGCCAGCCCAGGGCGTCGACGTAGCAGCGCCGCGCGGCGTCGAGGTCCGCCACGGCGAAGGTGATGAAGTGCACGTTCTGCTCCACGGAACCGTTCTCCCGTCTCGATGAATGCGTACTCGGCCCGGATCGGCGCCCGCAGCGGCGCCCTGCTCTGGCGCGTGCGGCCGACCGGTGCGCACCGCGTGGTGCCCGACGGCGCGCTCGACCGGATGTGGTCCGGCGGGCGCCTCGTCGTGGCCGGGCCCGACACCGCCGCGGTGGTGGTGCGCGGCGGGCAGGAGACCGTCGGCCTGCGCTTCCCGCCCGGGGTGGCCCCGCTGCTGCTGCGGACCTCGGCGGCGGACCTGCGCGACGAGCGGGTCGAACTGCGCGACCTCGTCCCGACGCCGGTCCCGCCCGGTGCCCCGGCGGCCCTGCTGGAGCAGGTGTACCTGGACCTCTGGGCGGCGGCGGACCCGGACCGGGACCTGATCCGCGCGGCCGCCGCCCTGGACCGGGCCGCCGACCGCGGCGACCCGGTGGCGGCCGTGGCCGAGCGGACCGGGGTCGCGGAGCGGTCGCTGCGCCGGACGAGCCACCTGCTGTTCGGGTACGGGCTGAAGACCCTGAGCGGCATCCGGCGGTTCCAGCGGGCGTGGGACCTGGTGCGCGCGGGCGCGGACCTCGCGGACGCCGCCGCCCGGGCCGGGTACGCCGACCAGCCGCACCTGACCCGCGAGTTCACCCGGTTCGCGGGTCTGCCCCCCGCACGCCTCGCCAGCATCCGGTCAACGTAGCCGCGCGCCGCTCCGGGGGTCTTGAACGAAACGGCCACCGATTTCACCTGATCGGGAGGGTGTTTCCCACGGAAGTGGCTGGACCGGCCCAACCGGGCTACGGCAACGTTCCAGCCCATGCGCACTCGACACGTCCCCCGCGCCCTCGCGGTCGGGATTTCCTGCGTGCTGGCCACTTCCGGGCTGGCCGCACCCGTGGTGGCCGCTTCCCCGCACGCGAACGGCGACCAGGTCCGGTTCCTCGGCGAGACCACCGTGGCGGCCGGGCAGCTGTTCCAGGGCACCGAACTGGGCGGGTTCTCCGGCATCGACCGGGACCGCCGCACCGGCGAATGGGTGCTGATCAGCGACGACCGCTCCGACCGGCAGCCGGCCCGGTTCTACACCGCGCGGATCGACGTCGACGCCGCGGGCGTCCACGACGTGCGCTTCACCGGCACGCACCCGTTCCGGCGCCCCGACGGCGCGCCCTACCCGCCCGCGTCGGCCGGGGACGGGACCACCGTCGACCCCGAGGACATCCGCGTCGACCCGTGGACCGGCCAGTACTGGTGGAGCCAGGAGGGCAACCGGCCCCACGGCGCGCCCACCCCCACCGACGCGGTGATCCAGCCGTCGATCCAGCGGGCCGACCGCACCGGCGCCTACGCCGGCTCCCTGCCGCTGCCGGAGAACTACCGGATCACCACCGAGCCGCGCGGCCCGCGCCGCAACCTCTCGCTGGAGGCCATCACCTTCGCCGCCGGCGGCGCGCTGGTGACCAGCGCGGTCGAGTCCCCGCTGCTCCAGGACGGTCCGCTGCCGTCACCGGGCTCCGGGGAGCTGTCGCGGATCACCGTGCAGGACCGCACCGGCCACGTCGTCGCCCAGTACGCCTACCCGCAGGAACCCCTGTTCGCCGCGCCGAACCCGCCCGGGTCCTTCGCCGACTCCGGGATTTCCGAGATCCTGGCCCACCCCACCGATCCCGCCCGGTACCTGGTGCTCGAACGCGGTTTCTCCACCGGCCACGGCTACGACGTCAAGCTGTTCGAGATGAGCACCCGCGGCGCCACCGACGTCCAGCACGTCGACTCGTTGGCCCGGACCGACGTCGTGCCCGTCCGCAAACGCCTGCTCGCCGACTTCGACCGGTTCCCGCTCCCCCGGATGGACAACTTCGAAGGCATGGCGTGGGGACCGCGGCTGCCCACGGGCGAGCGCACGCTCCTCGTGGTCAGCGACGACAACTTCTGGCCCGGCGAGAACAACCGCTTCGTCGCCCTCGCCGTCCGCTGACCCGCCGCGGCGTCCCGCGCCGACCACGCGCGGGACGCCGCCCTACTCGTCCCGGGGGAACAGGGCCGCGAGGGCGTGGACCGATTCCACGCCGTAGGTGACCCCGCCGACCGGCACCTTCCCCTCCAGGGCCGCGGCCACCTCGGCCACCACCTTCGGCCCGAAACCACCGCACAGCTCGATGGACTGGGCTCCGGCGGCGACCAGCTCCTGCGCCACCCGCACCGCCGACCCGTGGTCCGGCACGGCCACCACCGTCGTGGTCAACCCACCGGTGTCGATCACCGCCCGGTCGGTGGCCGGGTCCTCCGACCCGGTGCCCAGGTAGAGGAAACCCCAGTTGTGGAACGGCATCGCGCCCACCTCCCGCAGAACCGGCTCGTCAGGTAGCTGAACTCCCGGGCGTGCGCGGTGATTCCGGGCGGCCCGTCGGCGATGAGTTCCGCCTCGCCGGGCGGTCGGCATGCTGGGAGGCTCCGCGCGGGGCCGGATCGACGAGGTGAGGAGCGTGCACGCAGTGGACCAGGAGAACGTCAGCACCACCCGGACCATCACCGCGCCCGTCGAGACGGTGTTCGCGGTGCTGGCGGACCCGACGACGCACCCCGCGATCGACGGCACCGGCTGGGTCCGGCAACCCGTCGACCGGGCGCGGCTGACCGAGGTCGGGCAGATCTTCCGGATGGACATGTACCACCGCGGCGCTGAGCGCGGCGACTACCAGGTGGCCAACGAGGTCCACGTGCTCGACCCGCCGCGCGCCATCGGCTGGTACACCGGGCACGACCCGGAGGGAGACGGCCACCTGGAGTTCGGCGGCTGGTTCTGGCGCTACGACCTCGCGCCGTCCGGCCCCTCCGAGGCCGAGGTCACGCTCACCTACGACTGGTCGGCGGCACCGCAGTCGGTCCGGGAGTACCTCCGGTTCCCCCCGTTCGGCCCCGAACACCTCGCCAACTCCCTGCACCACCTGGCCGAGCTCGCCGCCGCGAGGTGAGCCCCGCGTCCCGGCCGATCACCCGTCGAACAGCGCGAGCTGACCTCCGCTGGTTTCGGTGAACCGCGACTCCGCGCAGGGATCGGGCGTGCCGCACAGTTCCCGGCACCGGCGGCAGTCAGCGGGCAGGTCGACCGCTTCGCAGTTGAACACCGGGTACCGGCTGACGTTCTGACCGCACACCGGCGTCGGCTGCGTCAGGCCGTCCTCGAAACCGACCTTGACGCGGTGCACCCTGCGGCCGGGACCGATGCGCAGGTTGTGGCCTTCGAACCGGCGGAGGTGCCGCTCCGCCGCTGCTCGATCGGACCCCTGACCGTGCGCGGACACGTGCTCATCGTCGCCGCCGCACCGGCTCCCGGGCACCGCCGAGCCGGTGATCGCGTTGCCCCGAGCGGGGCGAACGCCGCGGCTGCCAGCGCAACCGGCACCTCCGCTGACCAGTGGAGTGCCTGAACCACTCCCCGCCGCAGCGGTGGTGCGCTTCCTGCGGACGTGTCCCGTGGCTGTGGAGAGCCTCTTCGAGGCCTCTGGCGTGCCGGTCACGGCTGGACAGGGCGATCGCGGTCGCCGCAACGGTAGCCTGATCACGTGACCAGCGAGCATGCCTTCGACGTCGAAGCGTTCCTGGCGCGGCCGTTGATCGCTCGGGTGGCGGCAGCAGGCCCGTCCGTGCGCCCGGTCTGGTTCCTCTGGGAGGACGGTGCCTTCTGGTGGATCACCGGCGCCTACGCGCGACTGCCGAGGATCTTGGCCGAGGATCCGCGGGTGGCGCTCGTGATCGACTCCTGCGACCTGCACACCGGTGCGGTCCACCAGGTCATCGCCCGCGGGACCGCCGAAGTGGTGGCGTTCGACCCCGAGCGCGCCCGCCGCAAGCTGATCCGCTACCTCGGACCGGACGAGACGACCTGGGACGAGCGGTTCAGCCTCAACTCCCTGAGCAGGCCCGATGCCGAGACGCGGCTCGTCCGCCTCGCCCCCGAGCGGCTGTCCGCCAGCGACCTGTCGTTCTCGACCGGCCGCTGAGGCCCCACGTCGAGACGGCCGGCTCCGGGGCGACCACGGCGTCGATCACGTTGCGCTCTGGGCTTCTGAGGTCGCCTTCCGAACGTTTCCGGGTCTGCGGGACTCGCAGCAGGCTGGTTGTTGAGACGGTGCCGGCCCCAGCAGGTCCCAGCGGTTGCCTGCGATGTCGACGAAGACCGCGACCTCCCCGTACGGCTCCAGGCGTGGCTCGGTGACGAACTCGACTCCGGCTGCGCGCATCCGGTCGTACGACGCCTGGAAGTCGTCAACGCGGAGGAACAGTCCCACGCGGCCCGCGAACTGCTCACCCACGGCGCGCTCCTGGCGGTCACCGTCGGCTCGCGCGAGCAGCAACCCCGTCGTGGCGCCCGGCGGTCGCACGACGACCCAGCGCTTCGGACGGCCGTCGTTGGTGAAGGACGGCGAGTCCTGGACGAGCTCGAATTCGAGGACATCGACGAAGAAGCGGATCGCGTCGTCGTAGTCATCGACGATCAGCGCGAACTGTTCGAAGTGCATCCCGCCAGGCAACCACGCTGACGACCAGACGCCCGCGAAGGCTGCCGCCAACGGTGGGAGAGCTGCACCGAGGGGTGGATCGCCTGGTGATTATCGTGATCCCGTGGCGCAGCAGGACTACTTCGATGCTCTGGCCTGGGTAACGCGGTTGATGACGGCGGTGCGGCCAGGGCACTTCGACGCTCCTACGCCCTGCGAGGACTTCGATGTCCGGAGCCTGATGGGCCATCTCATCGGCACCGCGCACCGTGGGCCGGCCACCGCCCGGCACCTCCCAACACCGCTGGGCCACCAGCGGACGAGAACCGCACGCGGCTCCCGGTGAGCCGTGGCTGCGAGTCAGGTCGCGCGGCCGTACACCGAGACGTGCCGCACGCTGCGGCTGTCGAACGGTTCGCCGGTCCAGCCGCTCCACCGCGTGAGCAGCCGCAGGCCGGCGAGACGGGCCATGAGGTCCAGCTCGCTGGGCCAGACGTAGCGCAACGCGAGCGGATCGAGTGCGATGCCCGAGGCGGTGACTCCGAGGTGGCACTTGTCGACCCGCTGCGTGACGCGGTCGAAGCGCCCGACCTCGACGGTGACCCCCTCGGAGCCGATCTGCTCGGCGTTGACGTACTGATCGATGCCATCGCGGTCCTGCCGCAGCACGTACATCGCGTCGGGCACCACGTTCTCGACCACGAACCTTCCGCCGGAGTCCAGGTGTCGCGCGGCGTTGGCGACGCACTGGACCTGCTCGTCCTGGGTGAGCAGGTTCATGAGCGAATTGAACGCGATGTAGACCAGGGAGTACCGCTCGGGCATCTCGACCGCTGCCATGTCGCCGCAGACCACCGTGAGCGATTCCCCGCCCGGCTTCGCCCGAAGCTTCTCGATCATCGCAGCTGACAGCTCGATCCCGTCGACGCGCACGCCGGTTGCGGCCAGCGGCAGAGCGAGCCGACCCGTACCGATCGCGAACTCCAAAGCCGGCCCCTGCCCGGCCAGCTCCGCGAGCCGTTCAACAGCCGGGGCTTCGTCCCCCCGCGGCACGTCGTCATAAGCCGCCGCCACCCGGGGGCCGAAGCTCGTCCGAGGGTCGAACGACATCGCGTCAAAAACCATGAGCGGCATTCAACCGAAGCCACGACTGACCAGTCCAACCCATTTCCGGCCCCACCTCGCGATGCGGAACCCACCGGACACCACGGTGTTGCGCCGGACGCACTCGCAACCACGACCTGAGGCGGGGAAAGTTGGCGATTAGTTGGCGACTCCCCGCCCGACTCGCATCACTCGGGCCTTCGACCGGGGGAGTGGGCGCCAGGGGATCGAACGCTGAACGCGCCCGTGGATCCTGGGGCGACGGTGTGTGACGTTGGTCGACATCGCTCGCGATCACCTGGGCTGATGGCCGATGTCGGCATGGGACGGAGCCCTGTTCCCACCTACGCAACTCCTGTGGGGCGGCTGCCCAGCCGCTCCCGCCCAGCCGCCGGCGCCGTAGCGGACCGGAGGGAGCATCCGGCGTCGGCTTGGTCGGGCTCGCATGCAGCGGGCAGGCGGCCCCGCCCTTGGTGAAGAGAAGAAAACTTGGACGCACGCGCACCGCGACGGGGTGCATGTGCTTGTGGATCACTTGGGCGCCAAGGCCAGGTTGGCGAATCCAGCCCCGGCGTCGCCGCAGCGGCTTGACTTCGAGGTTTGGGAAGTTGCCGAGACAGATTCACGATTTCCTCGCCGCCTTCCCGCAAGCGGCCCAGCGTGTTCTACCGGGTGAATCTCGGTTCGTCGTACTGCTCCGCCATTGTCAAAGCAGATTTTGACCGAATAGCCTTGCCGACGCCACGCAGGGTGGCAATTGACGCACGGTCGGCGACTGGTTGTGCCATGTTGCCGCCCCGATCACTCGATAAGGGGATCAAGCGAAGTGAGTTCGTTCCGTCCTTTCATTTCCCGTTTCGCACTCGTCGGAACTGCCGCTGTCTCGCTGGCCGCGACGGTTGCGCTGCCTGCCGTTGCTGCAACGCCCGCGGAGCCGAGCACTGCCGCACCTGCCCAGGCCGTTATGTGCCTGGATTCCACGGGAGGCCGGAGCAACGGCGTCAATCCGCACCTCTGGACATGCCTCGACAACCACGCCAACCAGATGTTCGTGATCGACAGCGCCCAGATCAAGCTGGCCGACACCCTGGGGACGAGCAACGAGGTGTGCCTGGACGCCACGAACAGCCGTCGCAACGGCGCCACATTGCGCTTGTGGCAATGCCTCAACCACACGAACCAGAAATGGGTCGTGCGGAACGGCCAGCTCGTCGTCAAGGACACCGCGGGAACGCGCAACGAGATGTGCCTGGACACCACGGGCAGCCGCGCCAAGGGCACCAATCCGCACCTCTGGCGATGCAGCGACAACAACCGCAACCAGAAGTGGGTGGTCCAGAACGGACAGATCAAGGTCCAGGACACAATCCGATAAGACGGAGCGCGAGAACTACACCAGCGTTCTTCCCGCCGGAGTTCATTGATTGATCCTCCGGGCGGCGAGAGTTCGACAATTGAGCGGTTCGGCTCGGAAAGCGCGTCCAAGCCGAACCGCTCGTTGCTGCCCCTGGGTGGTCAGAGACGTAGCGCCCCGTTGGTACCCGCGAGGTCAACTCCGCTCCGAGCACGTACTCAGCAACCCCGTGCGGTGGATTTCTCGGTGAGCGGAGACCTGACGGCTCGGTTGATCGCCGATCGGCTCGGGCCCTCGCAGCCGTCGATGCCCCAGGACGTCTACCTTGGCAGGAAAGCGGTCAGCGAGCGGACAGCTGAAGCACTCGAACGGGCTTGGGATGACTGAGGCGGTCGTTTCGTGCACCAAAAGTGCACCGCCGGTTCGCCGCTCGCTCGCCGCACCCCGGTTGACCTGGGGGAAGAGTGGGGCGCCAGGGGATCGACCCCTGGACCCGCGGATACGGGATCGATGATCAACGACGTTTGCCGTCGTCTGCCAACAGGTCACGTGACCTGCAACGACGAGGGATCGGCACGTTCGGTCTTTTGCCGTTGTTCAGCATCGTCGCGGGTCGATTACTGGCGATAAGTTGGCAGCCCGCCGTCGGTCCTACGTCCCGCCAACCAGGCTTCGATTGATTGAGGCCGGGTCGGCGGGACCAGCCGTATCAGTCGGTCAGGGCCTCAGCCGCAGTTGCCGACGCCAGCCGCCGACAACCCCTCGCGGGTAGGGCTGTGTGAGCCTTGGCAGCACTCGGCCAGCTGACCGTCAACCACGACTGCGGGGATGCGGGTGACCCCGTACTCGCTGGCCTTGGCAGCGGCTTCGCTGTCGCTACGCAGGTCGTGCACGATCACCTCGCAGCCAGGGCCTGCCATCTCCTGGACCAGGTTCACCGTCGGCTCGCAGCTCGGGCAGCCGGTTGTGAACACTTCGACATGACGCTTCGTCATGGTCATCACCTCCGGTTCCGCACGGTAGAGTTTCCAGTCGGGTGCAAGGTCAAGCCTGGGCCCCGCTGTGCTGGCGGACGTGGTCGATCAGCGGGCACGAGGCAGATGTTGCGTCAGGGTCGGCGGCCAGCTGGTCAGCACGTGCGTCCAGTCCCACCAGTTGGCGACGCAGGCGCTGTAGTTCAGCGATGCGGTCGTCGATTTCGGTGACGTGCTGGTGCAGCACGCTTCGAACATAGCCGCACGGCTGCTGATCGGCCTCACGCAGTGCGAGAACTTCGGCGATCTGGTCCAGCCGCATGCCCAGCCGCTGCGCGGCCTTGATGAAGCTGAGGCGGTCAACGTCGGCCTGGTGATACACCCGATAACCAGCGCTGGTCCGCTGCACCGGGGGCAGTAAGCCGATGCTCTCGTAGTAGCGAACCGTCTTGGGGTTCACTCCGGCTGTCCCGGCGAGTTCTCCTATGCGCATGGCAGCTCCCGCATGGCTCGAAGTGTCGTCACTCCCCTACCGTGCACCTTCCAGTCAGATGGAAGGTCCACAAGAGCGCAGCCACGTTGACGCAGAGTGACCACAAGCCGGTGAGCCACTACGCCAGCCGAGCAGACGATGCAGCGTGAGCCTGCTCAGTGACCACCCGGCAGCGCGACCACCCCTTTCCTTGAAGGCTCTCCCCAGGTGACCAGCCCGATGCCGGCATGGGTCGACGTCACCGTTCCCACTACGCGGCTCCTGCGGGGACGCCCTTGATGAAGAGAAGAAACTTTGGACACACGCGCACCACGACAGGTTGTGTGGTTCATGAAGAGAAGAAACTTTGGACACACGCGCACCACGACAGGTTGTGTGGTTCTGACGGAGCCGCCGCAGTAGCCCCGCCAGCCCCACGTCACCTGCTACGGCAACCTGGCCCGCCAACGCACCTCCTGCGTCACCGGAGCCAACCGCCGCCGCGACTCACTCACAGGTAGAGCATGGTGAAGTCCCATTCAGTCCCGACATCTCCCAGGGTATCGGCGGTGAGTTCGCCGACCTCGGTCAGCTCCGGGGCGGTGTAGGTCTCGTTCATGGTGATCGCCTCCATGTGTTGGACGTGGCGCCCACTGCGGGTGCCTTCCCCGTAATCGGCACTGCTTCGGGCCGCTTTGAAGAACCGGCCGCAGGATTCACCCGGGTTCCGCACGATGGCCACTCAATCGTGATCAACGCCCGTACCTGCTTCGCTGGCACGTCCGGGGCCGCGCGAGAACGGTCGGCGCCGTCCGCTAGGCGGGTCTCAATACGGGCCTCATCGTTGGGGCGTTCGGTGTGACGGGTGTTCTCGGCGAACACGGCCGGACGGCGATCTAGGGATACGGCTCCGCGCTGACGATTGCTGAGAAGTCTCGGCTTTCAGTGCCTCGACCAGCTCGCCCAGCGCTTCGGTGGTGTTGTCCTGCTGTTCGGGTGTGAGCCTGCCTCCGCCTAGCTCGTAGGCCATGTCGTCCAGGAGCCACTGCGCCTTGCGCAGAAGCACCACGAGTTCGCGTGCCCGTTGCTGCATAACTCAATCGTTGCATTCGTTGCAGTTGTTCACAAGCGTCGCTCACCAAGGGTGGACGTTGCATTTGTCCTGCATCGTCGCCGGTGTGACCAGCAAGCTCGTCGCCACTGGCGTCGCCGCGAAGCAGCTCGGGGTGGACCGGGCGACGCTCGTGCGGTGGTGGCAGCGCGGTCTGGTCACGCCGCCGGTGGTGACCGCTGGCGGGCATGCCCGATGGGACGTGGACAAGCTCCGGGCCGACCTGCACGCGCTGCGCGACGATCAGGCCGAGTGATCCCCGTGCGCGAAGCGGTGGGCTCGGGCTCCTGTACGCCTGGGAGCGACTGAGTGGCACCCAACGAACGGTTGCGCGACGCGCTGCACCGCCAGGGCGTGACGCCCGCCGCGCTGGCCGCGCACCTGAAGGTGGACCCCAAGACCGCCGAGCGGTGGATTACCACCGGGCGCCCACCGCACGCGAAGACCCGGCACGCGATCGCGGCCAACTCGGCGAGAGCGAGCGGTACTTGTGGCCGGAGGCGGTGCCGAAGGAGCGCCGCGAGCAGGTCAGCGAGTCCGAAGTGGTCCACGTGTACCCGCACCGCAGCGCGGTCCCCAACGACCTGTGGGACCGGCTCCTCGACCAGGCGGCCGAACACGTCGACATGCTCGTCTACGTCGGCATGTTCATGACCGAGAAGCCGAACCTCCTCAGCGCGTTGCGGGAGAAGGCCGCCAACGGTGCGCGGGTGCGGCTGGCCTTCGGTGACCGGGACTGCCCGGCGGTGATCCAGCGGAGCCTGGACGAAGGCATCGGCGAGCACACGATCTCGGCGAAGATCGATCACGCCTTGGCGTTCTTCAAGCCGCTGGCCGACACGCCCGGCGTCGAGATCCGCACCCACGCCACGGTGCTCTACAACTCGGTCTACCGGTTCGATGACGAGATGATCGTGAACCCGCACGTGTACGGCAAGCTGGCCGCGCACGCTCCGGCGCTGCACCTGCGCCGCCTGGGCGCGGGCGACCTGTTCACCACCTACGCCGAGAGCTTCGAGGCCGTGTGGTCGGGCGCGCAGCTCCACGAGTGGTAGGCAGGAGTCATGCCCAAGAAGGACTACTACGACGACCCGGCCGCGCCCCCGGCGAACAGCCTCGTGGTCGCCGGGGCCACCGTCGTGCGGGACGACTCCGGGCGCGTGCTCATGATCGAGCGCACCGACGTTGAAGAAGGCGCTCGCTGAGCGCACCGCTGCTCGGCAGGGCCGGGAGATCAAACCCGAGACCAGGTTCCGCGAAGTTGCTGGCCGTTGGCTCGCGTCCCTGGAGAACGCGGTGGACGCCGGTACCCGGTCGCCGACGACGCTGGAACAGTACCGGAGCAACCTTGACTGTCACGTGCTGCCCGCGCTGGGTGAACTCCGCGTCGGTCACGAGGTGACCGTCCCCGCTGTTGATGCGTTCTTGCAGGCGCTTCGAACGGCCAAGAGCGTGTCCGTCGCGAAGACCTCGCGCTCGGTGGTCTCCGGGGTGATGGGGTTGGCCGTGCGACACGGTGCGCTCGCTCAGAACCCCACCCGGGACACCGCGCGCCTGGAGCGGCGGCGCAGGAAGAAGCCACGGGCGTTGACCTTGGAAGAACGGGATCAGTGGCTCGCGCAGTTGGAGGCGGACGAGAAGGCTCGGCGGTGGGACCTGCCGGACCTGTCGCGGTTCATGCTGGCGACCGGAGTCCGCATCGGTGAAGCCCTCGCGGTGTACTGGCCTGAACTCGATCTCGACGACTCCGCGGTGGAGGTGGATCACACCGTGGTGCGGGTGAAGGGCAAGGGACTGATCCGCAAGTCGACGAAGTCCGAGCACGGGGATCGCACATTGCCCCTGCCGTCCTGGGCCGTCGAAATGCTGCGGCAGCGCCGGGAGGACGCCGACGACCCGGACGGCCCCCTCTTCCCGGACAGCCTCGGCGGCCTCCGCGACCCGTCGAACGTGCGTCGAGTGTTGCGGGAGACGCGCGGCAGCGAGGGCTTCGCCTGGGTGACCTCGCACGTGTTCCGCAAGACCGCCGCGACGATCCTCGATGAGGCGGGGCTGACAGCTCGGTTGATCGCCGATCAGCTCGGGCACTCGCGGCCATCGATGACCCAGGACGTCTACATGGCACGCACGACGATGAGCCGCGCCGCAGCGACCGCCCTGGAAGGCGCCTTCACCGACGGCTCGTCGTAGTTCTCCATGGGTAAACCATGGGCGGTCGATCGCGTGGACCCCATCGCACCCCGGTTGACCTGGGGGAAGAGTGGGGCGCCAGGGGATCGAACCCTGAACCCGCGGATTAAAAGTCCGCTGCTCTGCCAGTTGAGCTAACGCCCCTGCCGTGCCTCAGGCTACAAGGTCATGGCGATCGTGCGGGGGCTGGTGCTGGCAAGTGGCGCACTGGTCACAGCCGACCCGCCGCGCGTTCACGTCCGGGTTGCGGGGGTGGGGTCGTCGACGAGGGCGGTGCGGCTCGTGCGTTCGTGCCAGCCGAGGGCGGCGACCATGGTGATCACGGCGGCGAAGCCGATCCACTGGGTCGCGGTCAGCTCCGCGCCGAGCACGAACACCCCGATGATCGCCGCCGTCGCCGGGAAGGACAGCTCGGCGAGGGTGGCGCGGGCGGCGGGCGTGGTGCGCAGGCCGAGGTAGTAGAGGCGCAGCGCGATCAGGCCCGGGATGAGCGCCAGCAGCACCAGCCCGAAGGCGTTGTCCCAGCCCACGGCCACCGGGTCGCCGCGCAGCAGCAGGATCACCGCCGCGGTCGGCAGTCCGATGGCGAACCGCAGCGTGGTGACGTCCTGCGACGGCACGGTGCGGCTGACCATCCGCCCCAGCACGGTGCCCGCCGCCCACAGCACCGCGGCACCGAGCGCGAGCAGGGCCGGCGCGAGCTGGGCGACCCGGACGTCCAGCGGGTCGGGGAACGCCAGCAGCCAGGCCCCGACCAGCGCGGGCACCGCGAAGGCGAAGTAGCGGCCGCGCGGTCGCTCGCGCAGCAGCGCGAAGGCGGCCAGCGCCGCGAAGATCGGCTGCAACTTCTGCAGCACCAGCGGCGTCACCGGATCACCGGCCTGGAAGGCGGCGGTGAACAGCGAGGTCGCCAGCGCCGAGGAGCCGCCGCCGATCACCACCAGCGCGATCCGCTCCCGCACCCCGCAGGCCCGCAGCGCCCGCCACGCCCGCGGCAGCAGCGGCGACAGCAGCGCCACGATGATCAGGTGCTCCCAGAACACCACGCTGGCCGAGGGCAGCGTGGTGGCCAGCGGCATCCGCCACAGCGCGTCGGTGCCCCACATCGCCGTCGCCAGCGCCACCAGCCACGTCCGGTCCCGGCCTCGCGCGTCACCCATGCGAGCAAGCTAACCCGAACACCCTCCGGAGCCACCCCGACAGTGGATCAGGCCACCGTGTAGGACAAGATCACTCGTTCCAGCGATGCACTGGTCACCGACTTCGGCTTTAAGCTCAGGATTTCCCCGAGATGACGCCGCACGGGCAGGCCCTTACGGTCGTCAGTGAATCAGGTGAACGGGGACGGAAAGGACGGACAGCTCATGCACTTCCAGCGGACCCGCTTGGTGACCGCCCTCGCCGGTGCCTGCACCGCCGGGCTCCTGCTCTCCGGTTGCGCCGGTGGCGACGACGAGCGCACCGAACCCGCGCCCGCCGACCAGAACCCGCCCGCCGGCCAGCAGCAGCAACCCGAAGGCCAGGAACCCGGTGGTCAGGAGGTCAGCACGGGCACCTTCGAGGAGTTCGCACCCGACCGCGACGCCATCACCTACGACCCGCAGGCGGTGCCGCCCGGCTCCACCGCGAAGATCACCAGCGCCCCCGCGCCGGACGGCCGCACCACGGTCACCGCCGAGGTCACCGGCTTGCAGCCCGATCGCGACTACGGCGCGCACGTGCACGTCCGGGAGTGCGGGCCGACCGGCCAGGACGCCGGACCGCACTTCCAGCAGAACCCGGACCCGGTGCAGCCCTCCGTCGACCCGGCCTACGCCAACCCGCAGAACGAGGTCTGGCTGGACTTCCGCACCGACGCCCAGGGCAACGCCACCTCGAGCACCACCGGCAACTGGGCCTTCGGCGAGCGCGACGACGCGCAGTCCTTCGTCATCCACGAGGAGCACACCCACACCCAGCCCGGCCAGGCCGGGGAAGCCGGGGCGCGGCTGGCCTGCTTCAACGCCGACTTCTGAGCACCGGCGGCTCACCCCCAGGCGCGGCGGTGGGCGCGGACGAAATCGCGGAACGAGCGGGGCGGGCGGCCCGCCAGGTCCCGGACCGCGGGGCTGACCACGTCCTCGGAGCCCGCGCGGCGGGTGTCGTCCATCCCGGCCAGCGCGGTGGCGTAGGGGTCGGGCAGGCCCGCGGCGCGGTAGCGGTCGGCGACGTCACCGGTGGTGGTGGGGACGTGGCGCACCGGCCGTCCGGTGACCTCGGCGATGGTCCGCGCCACCTCGTCGTGGTCGAGGGCTTCCGGGCCGGTGAGCACGTGCTCGGCGGAGGGCAGGTCCGGGTCCAGCAGGGTCCGGGCGGCCACCGCCGCGATGTCGGCGGTGTCGATCCAGCCCACCCGGCCGGGACCGGCCGCGCTGCGGATCTCGCCGCGGGCGATGTCGGCGGCGAACTGGCCGGTGAAGTTCTGCATGAACCCGCTGGGCCGCAGCACCGCCCACTCCGGCATCGCGCGGACCGCGCCGACCAGCTCCGCCATCCCCGGTGCGCCGGGCAGCACCGCGAGCGCGCCCAGCAGCACCACCCGCCGCACCCCGGCGGCCCGCGCCACGTCGAGGAACGGCCCCACCTGCTCCAGCGGTTCCACGGTGGCCGGGGGCGGCAGCAGGTAGACCGCGTCGACCCCGTCCAGCGCGGGGCCGTGGGTGGCGGGATCGGCCCAGTCGAATCGGGCCCCGGCGAACCGGCCCCCGGCCGGACCGGGTCGCCTGCTCGCGATCCGCACCGGCACGCCCCGGTCGGTCAGCAGCGCGGCCAGCGCCGCCCCGGTGTTGCCGGTCCCGCCGGTGACGAGGACGGTCATGCCGCCTCCGCCAGGGCCGCGGCCAGCTCGGCGACCGATCCGGTGGCCACCGCCGCCGCCACCGGGCTGAAGTGGTCGCGGTAGCGGGCGATCCGGCCGCCGGAGGCGGTGAGCACGGCGAGGTAGCTCAGCTCGTAGGGCGCTCCGGTGCGCACCACCCGGCCGCGCGCGGTGAACTCGGCGACGATCGTGGCCGGGTCCTCGGTGCGGTGCACGACCACCGGGCCGACGTCGGTGACCTCGGCGCGGACCGGGTAGATCGCCGCGATGTGCTCGGCGATGCGTCGGCCGCCGACCAGCCGCTCCGGCATCCCCGGCCCGGCGAACGGGTACTCGATCACGCCGTCCTCGCCCCACAGCGCCTCGACCTCGGTCCAGTCGTAGCGCCGCAGCGCGTCCAGCAACCGGTGCAGCAGGTCGACCGGCTCGTTGTTCTGCGTCATGGTTCCCACCGTGCGCCCCGGCCGGGGTGCGGCGGCAGGTCCGGCGCAGCCCCGGACCGGTGATCCGTGGCTCGGCGCTCCGGGGTTGCGGGATGCTGGTGCGGTGCGCAGACGTGAACTGGCCGAGTTCCTCCGGCACCGCCGGGCGGCGGTGCTCCCCGGCGAAGTGGGGCTGCCCGCGTCCGGGCGGCGCCGCACGCCCGGCCTGCGCCGCGAGGAGGTCGCCTGGCTGGCGGGGGTGTCGGTGAACTACTACGAGCGGCTGGAGCAGGCCAGGGCGCCGCGCCCGTCGCCCCGGGTGCTGGACGCGCTCGGGGACGTGCTGCGGCTCGCCGTCGAGGAGCGGGAGCACGCGCACCGGCTGGCCGGGCACGCCCCGGCGCCGACCGCCCCGCCCGAAGCGGTGCCCGACGGCGTGCGGCGGCTCCTCGACCGGCTCGGCCCGGTCGCCGGGTACGCGATCAACGCGCGCGGTGACGTGCTGGCGTGGAATCCGCTGGCCGCGGCGCTGCTCGGCGACTTCGCCGCGGTGCCGACCGCCGAGCGCGACGTGCTGGGCATCGCGATGCGGTCGGACCGCTGCGGCGCGTCCCGGGGGTTCGCCGAACAGCTCGCCGCCCAGCTCCGCGAGGCGACCGCCCGGTACCCGGACGACCCGGTGCTGCGCCGCCGCGTCGAGCTGGCCGCCCGGCGCGACCCCGCGTTCGCGGCGGCCTGGTCGCGCCACGACGTGCGCTACCGCACCGGCCTGCGCAAACGCGTCGAGCACCCGGACCTCGGTCCGGTGGAGGTGGACTGCGAGATCCTCGACGCGCCCGGCGGCCTGAAGCTGGTGCTGCACAGCGCCGCACCCGGCTCCTCGCTGGACGCCCTGGCTGGGACGGGATCGCCCGACCGGGGAGAATGGCGGCCGTGACTGCCACCCTGACCAGCTCGGCCCTGCGGATCGGCCCGTACGAGTCCGCGACGCCGGTGGTGCTCGCGCCGATGGCCGGGATCACCAACGTCGCGTTCCGGCGGTTGTGCCGCGAGTACGGCGCCGGGTTCTACGTGTGCGAGATGATCACCAGCCGCGCGCTGGTCGAACGGCATCCCAAGACCATGGAGATGGTCACCTTCGACGCCGACGAGCACCCGCGCTCGCTCCAGCTCTACGGCGTCGACCCGGAGACCATGCGGCAGGCCGTGCGGATGATCGCCGACGAGGGCCTCGCCGACCACGTGGACATGAACTTCGGCTGCCCGGTGCCCAAGGTGACCCGCAAGGGCGGCGGCTCGGCGCTGCCCTACAAGCGGCGGCTGTTCGGCGAGATCGTGCGCGCGGCGGTCGAGGCGGCCGAGCCCGCGGGCATCCCGGTGACGGTGAAGTTCCGGATCGGCATCGACGACGACCACACCACCTACCTCGACGCCGGGCGGATCGCCGAGGACAGCGGCGCCGCCGCCGTCGCGCTGCACGGCCGCACCGCCGCCCAGCGCTACTCCGGCACGGCGGACTGGTCGGCGATCGCCCGGCTCAAGGAGCACGTGACCGGCATCCCGGTGCTGGGCAACGGCGACATCTTCAGCGCCGAGGACGCGCTGCGGATGCGCGCCGAGACCGGCTGCGACGGGGTCGTGGTGGGTCGCGGCTGCCTCGGCAGGCCGTGGCTGTTCCGCGACCTGCAAGCGGCGTTCGCCGGGGAACCGGTGCCCGCCGGACCGGACCTCGGCGAGGTGTGCCGGGTGCTGCGCAGGCACGCCGAGCTGCTCGCCGACCACATGGGCGAGGCCAAGGGCGTCCGCGACCTGCGCAAGCACATGACGCAGTACCTGCGCGGCTTCCCGGTCGGCTCGGACCTGCGGCACCGCTTCGGCCTGATCTCCACGCTGGCCGAGCTCGACGAGCTGCTGGCCGGGCTGGACCCCACCGTGCCGTTCCCGACCGACGCCGAGGGGCCGCGCGGGCGCCAGGGCTCGGCGGGCAAGGTGGTGCTGCCGGAGGGCTGGCTGGACGACCCGGACGACGCCACCGTGCCGTGCGGGGCCGAGCTGGACCACAACGGCGGATGAGCCCGGGCCTCCGGGGAGCCGGGCTGGCGCTGGCCGCGCTGGTCGCGGGCTGCTCGGCACCGGCCGAGGAACCGCCGCGGCGGTTGGTCGAGGAGCACTTCGCGGCCAACAACGCCGCCGCGCGCCGGGGACCGGCGGAGCAGCAGGACTTCCTGGACCGCACCCAGCACCCGGACTTCGCCTCCCGGGCCTGCTCGCTGGGCGCGCGGACCGTGGAGTTCGACCCGGCGATGTCCACGCTGCGCCCCGACCCGCACTTCGCCCCGGGCGGCTCGCCGCCGCGCGGGGAGGTCTGGGCGGTCGGCGTCGAGGTCACCGTCCGGGACGCCGGCGGGATCACCGGCCGCCAGATCGGCTCGCAGCACGTCGTCGTGCTCGGCGACCGGCTCGTCGGGTTCGCGCCCTGCCCATCTGGCTGAGGTGGCCGTCCGGTCGGTGGTGGTTGCGCGCACAACGGCCTGTTAACACCGCGCGCTCGCGGACCGATGACGTTGCGATGAAGTGGCGGAGAACACAGGGCGCAAGGATCGTCCGTGCGGGTGGGGACGAGCTGATTCACTTCCCCATCCCGGGCCCGGGCGGTACACATCCTAGGCAGGCGAGATTCGAGAATCGTTCGCCTATTCGGACCACGACAGGATCAACCGGTCGAGCGAATTTGAGCACTTCTCGTGTCCTACCTGCTCAAGCGGGGAGTCCTACCCGACGACACCACGGACGGGAGGTGAGTGCGATGCCCGGACTGCGCAACGGCTTCGCCGGACCGGAACCCCTGCGCGACGACGACGCCCCGGCGCTGCCTCCCGTCGGCAGCCGCAATCGACCGACCGGCACGGGCATGGCGGAGCTGCACGAGTCGATCGCCGGGCTGCTGGCCTCGCGCGGCCAGTGGCGGCAGGCCTACCACCACCTGCGCTCGGCGGTGGACCTGATGTCGGTGGCCGAGGCGCCCCGCGTCCCGGAACAGCTGCGGCACGAGGTCAACCGGTTGCGCAAGGAGCACGCGGAGGCCCGCGAGCAGAGCCTGCGCGACAGCCTCACGGCCAGCTACAACCGCCGCTACCTCGACGAACGGCTCGCCGCGCTGCTCGCCGAGCACGCCGGCTCCGACGCCGGGCTGGCGGTCGCGCTGGTCGACCTGGACTGGTTCAAGCAGGTCAACGACAACTTCGGCCACCTGCTCGGGGACCGGGTGCTGCAACGCGTCGTGGAACTGCTCCAGGAAGCCCTGCCCGCCGGGGCGTTCTGCGCGCGCTACGGCGGCGAGGAGTTCGTGCTGGTGCTGCCCGGGGCCGACCCGGGCGAGGCGGTCACCGTGTGCGAGGCGGCCCGCTCGCGCGTCGAACTCCACTCGTGGGAGCAGATGGCGCCGGGCCTGCGCGTGACGGTGACCATCGGGCTCGCGCACGAGCGGGGGCCCGAGCAGTCGCCCGCGTCGGCGGAACAGCAGCTCATCAGCGCCGACGCGCTGCTCTACGCGGGCAAGCAGGCCGGGCGCAACGCCGTGGCCTACCGGGTCGGCGACGAGGTCCGGTTGGCCGGGATGGCCGCCGGGCGGCGGCTGGTCATGGGGAGCCGCGCCGTCGGTTACTGACCGCGATCCCACCCGCGCCGCGAGTGCGGGTGCTAGGTCAGCTACCGGTCATCCGGCCTAGCACAGGCCGCTGATCGGGGCGAGCTACGCTAGAGGATCGTGCACTGATTGTGAAGAAGTTGTCGGCAGTGTCGTCAGTTCGGGCGATCAGCCGTACTATTTCGAATGGCGTCGACGATTACGTGTCGGGGGGTAGGGACGTCGGCGTGGCCGATGTTGCGTTGGCATGTCCAGGTGGGAGGGAACACGGGTGCCGCAAGACCCCCGGCAAGGCGAAGGCGGACCCCGTCGGTCCCGCCCGGAGCAGGACGGCGCGGCCAGCCCTTCCAACCGCAGGCGGCGCGCGCTCGGCGATGACGGCACCGGCGGCACGCGGGTCATGGACCTGCTGTCCAAGCACGGCAAATCCTCGGGTGCCAACGGTGGGCACCGCCGCCGCGCCGAGCAGGAGCAGGAGCAGCAGCCACCGGCCGCCCCGCCCGCGAACCACCAGCCCCCGGCGAACCCGCCGCGCCGCCGCGCCGCACCGCAGCCGCCCGCCGAACCACCGGTAGCACCGCCCCCGCACTCGCCCCAACCGCCGCAGTCGGCGCAGCCCCCGCAAGCCCAGCAAGCCCCGAACGCGCACCCCCCGCAGGCCCAGCCGCCGCAGCGCCCCGCCGAACCGCGCGGTTGGCGCACGCCGGACCAGGCACCGCAGCGCCCGGACGCCGCGCGCCCGGAGCCGCCCGCGCGGCCCGAGGCCCCGGGTCCCGAGGGCGGCGGTCGGCGCTCCCGCCGCGCCCAGCCGCCGCGCGGCACCGGCCCGCAGCCCGCCGCGCAGCAGCCACCCCGACCGCCGCAGTCGGCGCAGCCCCCGCAAGCCCAGCAAGCCCCGAACGCGCAGCCCCCGCAGGCGCAGCCGCCGCAGGCCCCGAACGCGCAGCCGCCGCAGGCCCAGCAGCCGCCCCGGCCGCCGCAGGCCTGGGCCGCCCCGCCCGTACGTCGTCCCGGCGGACCCTCGACGGGCGACCAGGCCGCCGCCCGACCCGCCGACGCACCCACCCCACCCGCCGAGGAAACCCGGCGCCGCGCCCGACCCGGCGGCCCCTCGACGGGCGACCAGGCCGCCGCCCGGCCTGCCGACGCACCGAACCCGCCCGCCGAGGGACCCACCCGGCGCCGCGCCCGTCGCGCTGCGGCGCCCGCGCGCGGGGCGGCCGAACCGACCGCCGAGCCGACCCGGATCACCCAGGCGCTCAACGGGGACGCCCCGCGTCGTCCGGCCCGGCCCGGCCGTCCCGCGGCGGGCGCCGCCGGTGCCGCTGCGGCGGGGGCCGCCGCGGCCGGAGCCGCCGCCGGTGCGGGGACCGGTGATCCCGAGGCCACCACCCAGCACTCCCCGGTCCGCCCGCCCGAGGCCGCCGCCCCGGCGCCGGGGGCCGAGCGCACCAAGGTCGCCCGACCGGTGCGCCCGGCGCCCGCCGACGCCGAGGAGACCGCGATCGTCGAGGCGGTGCCCGCCGACGACGAGTACGCCGAGCTCGACGAGTACGCCGACGACTTCGACGACCTCGACGACGAGGACCAGCCGAGGGAGGAGCGGCACAACGACGTCGACGAGATCGACGCCACGCTGGCCCGCTTCTCGGCGGTGCACGACGAGATCGCCGAGGAGGAGGCGGAGCGCCGCAAGAAGTACTCGTGGCTGCTCGGCAAGCGCAAGGAACCCGAGCTCGGCACCGACCTGGCCTTCGACTTCGTCGAGGGGCGCGACGGCCGGTCCCGGATGGAGTGGAAGAAGCAGCAGCGCAAGCGCCGCACCAACCTGATCGTGATGGCGGTCGCGGTGGCGTGCTCGCTGACCGTGTTCGTCACCATCGGGATGGCCTGGAGCGCGAAGTCCTGGGTGGACGGCAAGTTCAAGGAAGTCCTGGCGCTGGACCCGAACTCGGCGTCGATCAAGGACGCGCCGAAGCAGACCGGCGACCAGAACTTCCTGCTGGTCGGCTCGGACACCCGCGCGGGGGCCACCGCCGCCGACGGCGTCGGCACCGCCGAGGAGGCGCCCGGCGCGCGGTCGGACACCACGATGATCGCGCACATCCCGGCCGACCGGAGCCGCGTCGTGGTGGTGTCGTTCCCGCGCGACCTCAAGGTCGACATGCCGGCCTGCCAGGCGTGGGACCCGGCGACCGGGCAGTACGGCGCGGAGTTGCCGCCCCGCGAGGACGTCCGGCTCAACGAGGCCTACGCGGCCGGGGGCCCGCTGTGCACGACGAAGGTGATCCAGCAGATCTCCGGGCTGCGGATGGACAGCTTCCTCGGCATCGACTTCCAGGGCTTCGAGTCGATGGTCGAGGCCGTCGGCGGGGTCGAGATCTGCACCGAGAAGCCGATCATCGACGACACCCTCGGCACCGTGATCCCCACCGCGGGAACCCACGTGCTCAAGGGCGACCAGGCGCTGAACTACGTGCGGGCGCGGCACGTCCAGGGCGACCCGACCTCGGACTACGGCCGGATGCAGCGCCAGCAGATGTTCCTGTCCGCGCTGCTGCGCAAGGCGATGTCCGGCCAGGTGCTGCTCGACCCGGGCAAGCTCACCGACTTCGTCAACGCGGTCGCGGCCAACACCTTCGGCGAGAACGTGCGCACCGACAACCTGATGTCGCTGGGCCAGTCGCTGCGCGGCCTGGACGCCTCCAAGGTCACCTTCATCACCGTGCCGACCACCGGCTACGCCGACGACAACGGCATGGAGGTGCTGCGGGAGGGCGACACCGAGGCGCTGTTCCGGGCGATCATCGAGGGCGCCCCGGTCGCGGCCGAGCCGACCACCGCCACCCCCCGGCAGGTCGCCGGTTCCACCGACCTGCCGCCGGAGAACCAGCCCAGCGGCGGATCGGCCCGGCGACCGGCCCAGCCGCCGACCGCACCACCCCCGCCGCCCGAGGCCCCGGAGAACCTGTCCACCGTCAACGCCGGGACCGACCTCTGCGGCTGACCAGCCACGTCCGGGTGCTCCTCATGGCCCGTTCACCGCTGGTTCACCCGGGCGAATCTCCCGGTCTTCCCAACGGCAGTAGGGTGGTCGGCATGCGTGAGGTCTACCAGGAACAGCTCGGCAAGCTCGCCGACGAACTGGCGTCGATGTCGGCGATGGTCGGCACCGCGATGGAGCGCGCCACCAAGGCGCTGCTGGAAGCCGACCTCTCGCTGGCCGAGCAGGTCATCGAGGAGGACTCGCAGGTCGACGAGGCCCGGGCCCGCGCCGAGGAGCACGCCTTCGGGCTGCTGGCGTTGCAGGCCCCGGTCGCGGGTGACCTGCGCACGGTGATCTCCACCATCCACGCCGCCGAGGACCTCGAGCGGATGGGCGACCTGGCGCTGCACGTGGCCAAGACCGCGCGGCGCAGGCACCCCAACGAGGTGCTCCCGGAGGACGTGCAGGAGTACTTCGCCGAGATGGGCCGGATCGCGGTCAAGCTGGCCGGGCGGGTCCGGTCGGTCATCCAGACCCAGGACGTCGACTCGGCGCGCGGGCTGGAAGGCGACGACGACGAGATGGACGACCTGCACCGGCACCTGTTCACCGTGACGATGAGCCCGGAGTGGACGCACGGCGTGGCGGCGGCGGTCGACGTGACCCTGCTCGGCCGGTTCTACGAGCGCTTCGCCGACCACGCGGTCGCGGTGGCCCGCCGGGTGGTCTTCGTCGTCACCGGCAAGATGCCCAGCGCCTGACGATTCCCGCGGCGCGGCCGGGCGGTCCAGCACCGCCCGGCCGCGCTGTCGTTCCGGCCCCGCTGGCGTTCCGGCCGCGCTGGCGCCGGAGTATTACTAGCGATTCTCATCTCTCGCTGGTGCGATCAGGATGTGCGAAGCTGCCCCCTGTGACGTCCCGATCCCCTTCCCCCGAGGTGCGAGCGGTGCGTAAGTCCCCGACAGTGCACCGGCGGCGACTGGGCAGCGAACTGCGCAGGCTCCGCGAATCCGCCGGGCGCACCCACCGCGAGGTCGCCGCCCACCTGGACTGCTCCCAGGGCAAGATCAGCCAGATCGAGCTGGGCCGGGTGCCGGTCCGCACCTCCGACATCCGGCTGATGGCCGAGTTCTTCGGCGCGGGCACCGCGCAGCTCGACGCGCTGATCGACCTGGCCCAGGACTCCAAGCAGCGCGGCTGGTGGCAGGACTACCCGAGCACCGCGCTGCGCCCGGGCCTGCAGACCTACCTCGGGTTGGAGACCGCCGCCGCCGCGGTCAGCAGCTACGGCGCCGACCCGCTGCCGGAGCTGCTGCAGACCGCCGAGTACGGGCGCGCGCTGCTGGCCGCCGACGCGGGCCAGCACGGCGGCGGGGAGGCCGAGGAGCGCACCGAGGTGCTGGCCAACCGGCAGCACCGGCTCTTCGGCGACGACCCGCTGGAGCTGTGGGCGGTGCTCGACGAGTCCGCGCTGCGCCGCGCCGTCGGCGGCCCGGCGGTGATGCGCAGGCAGCTCGAACACCTGGTGCTGCTGGGCTACCGCCGCAACGTGACGATCCAGGTGCTGCCGTTCCGGGCGGGCGGGCATCCGCTGATGGGCGACCGGATCTCGGTGTTCTCGTTCCCCGACGACGGCGACCCGCAGGTGGTGCACCTCGGCGACTCGGCGAACGCCCGGTTCCTGGACAAGCCGTCCGACACCGGCGCCTACCTCACCGCGTTCGGCGAGCTCTGCCGCCGGGCGATGAGCCCGAAGGACACCAGCGCGTTCATCTCCACCGTCGCCGACGACTGGGCGACCTGACCCGCTCGGGAAACGGGTGAGGGGCACCCTGTACCCCATGACTTGGTACAGGGTGCCCCTCACCCGCGAATTCCTCGGACGGCGTCGACCGGACGCACCGCCGCGACCACCGTCAGGCAAGCGGCGGAGCCGCTTCCCCACCACGCACGCAGCTCGCACCGCCGCGGGTTCTCAGCGGCCTCCTCGCGAGGACAGCCGCGACGCTGTGTACGTGCCTGGTACATGAGGAGCGGCTCCCGCAGCGAGGAGGCCGCTGAGGTTCCGCCACCGGCACCGCTCCGCAACGGGACCACACGACCGGCAAGATCAGCCGAAGCGGCCGGAGATGTAGTCCTCGGTGGCCTTCTGGTCCGGGTTGGAGAAGATCTTGCCGGTCTCGTCGATCTCGACGAGCTGGCCCGGCTCGCCCACCGCGCGCAGGTTGAAGAACGCCGTCTGGTCGCTGACCCGCGCCGCCTGCTGCATGTTGTGGGTCACGATGACGATCGTGTAGTCCTGCTTGAGCTGCGCGATGAGGTCCTCGATCGCCAGCGTGGAGATCGGGTCCAGCGCCGAGCAGGGCTCGTCCATCAGCAGCACGTCCGGCCGCACCGCGATGGCGCGGGCGATGCACAGCCGCTGCTGCTGACCACCGGAGAGGCCGCCGCCCGGCTTGTTCAGCCGGTCCTTGACCTCCTCCCAGAGGTTCGCGCCGCGCAGCGCGTGCTCGGCGATCTCGTCGAGCTCCTTCTTGTTCCGGGCGCCGGCCAGCTTCAGCCCGGCCACCACGTTGTCCCGGATCGACATGGTCGGGAACGGGTTCGCCCGCTGGAACACCATGCCGATGGTCTTGCGGACCTGCACCGGGTCGACGTCGGAGCCGTAGACGTCCTCGCCGTCGAGCAGCACCTTGCCGTCCACGCGGGCGCCCGGGATCACCTCGTGCATCCGGTTCAGCGCGCGCAGCACGGTGGACTTGCCGCAGCCCGACGGACCGATGAACGCGGTCACGCTGCGGGCCTGGACCTGGAGCGTCACGTCCTGCACGGCGTGGAACTTGCCGTAGTGCAGGTTCAGATCCTTGATGTCGAGTCGCTTGGCCATGATTCCTGCCCTACTTGGTCTTGACGGCGAACAGCTTGGACAACGCCGTCGCCACCAGGTTGATCAGCATGATGACGAGGACCAGGGTCAGCGCCGCGCCCCACATCCGGTAATCACCGGCCTCGGTCGCGGTGCCGCGCTCCATGTAGATGGTCAGCGGGAGGGAGGCCATCTCGCCGCCGAACATGTTGTAGCTGATCGAGTTCGTGTAGCCCACCAGGATCAGCAGCGGCGCCGTTTCGCCCAGCACCCTGGCCAGTCCGAGCATCACCCCGGTGAGGATGCCGGACAGCGCGGTCGGCAGCACCACGCGCACGATCGTCTTCCACTTGGGGACGCCGAGCGCGTAGGAGGCTTCCCGGAGCTCGTCGGGGACGATCCGCAACATCGTCTCGGTGGTGCGCACCACCATCGGCAGCATCAGCAGCACCAGCGACAACGAGACCGCGAAGGCGCTCCGGTTGAGGCCGAAGGTGGTGATCCACAGCGCGTAGATGAACAGGCCCGCCACGATCGACGGCAAGCCGCTGAGGATGTCCACCATGAAGGTCGCCGCGCGGGCGAACCGGGAGCCCTGGCCGTATTCCACCAGGTAGATCGCGACCATGACGCCCAGCGGGACCGAGATCACCGCGGTGACCAGCCCTTGCAACAAGGTACCGGCGAGCGCGTGGTTGATGCCACCGCCGAAGTCGGTGGGCAGCAGCCCGCTGAACGAGTGGCTCCACCAGTTCGTGCTCAGCAGCGGCTTGAGCCCGCGGGACAGCAGGGTGTAGATCACCCACAGCAGCGGGACGACCGCGATCAGGAAGGCGAGCGCGAACAGCGTCGTGGCCAGGTGGTTCTTGGCCTTGCGACCGAAGCTGATCCGCTGGAACGCCGGTGTCGTGGCCGGCTGGTCAACGTTCGCGGCGTCGGTCCTCATGCTTTCCCCTTACCGCTGGCGCTTTCGATCCAGCGGGCGATCGCGTTGACGGCGAAGGTGATGATGAACAGCACCAGCCCGGCGGAGATGTAGGCACCGACCTGGAGGTTGTGGTTGAACTCCGCGGAGCCGAGCGCGATCTTGGAGGCGAACGTGGCCCCCGCGTCGAAGATGCTGTAGTTCGGCGCCTGGAAGGTGAAGCTGAGGATGATGGTCAGCGCCACCGTCTCGCCCAGCGCCCGGCCGAGCCCGAGCATCGACCCGCCGATGAAGCCGTTGCGGCCGAACGGCCACACCGTCGTGCGCACGACCTCCCACCGGGTCGCGCCCAGCGCCAGGGCGCCCTCGATGTGCGCGGTGGGCGTGCGGGCGAAGACCTCGCGGGTCACCCCGGTGATGGTCGGCAGGATCATCACGGCCAGCACGATGCCCGCGGTGAACACGTTCGCGCCGCTGTCGGCGCGGATGTTGCCGTCGGCGAAGATCGGGATCCAGCCGAGGTTGGTGTTCAGCCACGAGGCGACCGGGTTGATCACCGGCGCCAGCACCAGCGCGCCCCACAGGCCGTAGATCACCGACGGCACGGCGGCCAGCAGGTCGACCAGGTAGGCGAACGGCCGGGCCAGGCTGCGCGGCGCGTACTGGGTGAGGAACAGCGCGATGCCGCAGGCGACCGGCATCGCCAGCACCAGGGCGAAGACCGAGCTGGCCACCGTGATCCAGGCCAGGTCGAAGATGCCGAAGGCCAGGGCGCTCGGGTCGGAGGTGTCCCACACCCGGCTGAACAGGAAGCTGACCTGGTTGACCTGCAACGAGGGCACTGCTCGGATCAGCAGGAAGATGCCGATCGCGGCGATCAGCGCGACCACGAAGGCGCCCGATCCGGAAGCTAGGGCGCGGAAGACCTGGTCGCCGACGCGGACGACCTTCTTCTTCTCACCGTCTGGAGCGGAAATGGGAGCCTCCGGTCCGGGGCTGGGCGCCGAGCCACCACGCGGTCCCGCGCGGCGCGGCTCGGCGTGCGTCGAGTCGGTCACTGCTGGGTGCAGCCTCTCACTTCGTCCGTTCATCATGTTGCGCCTGCTGGCCATCTGCGACGTGAACAACACTCATGGCCCAGCGCGGGGGCCGGGAGGTGGCGCGTGCCACCTCCCGGCCCCGGTCGGCGTCACTGGATGGCGTTGACCGCGTCCAGCACCCGGGTCTTGAAGCCCTGCGGCAGCGGGACGTAGCCCGCCTTCTCCAGCTGGGCCGGGTCGGCGTTGGCCGCGACCGTCATGAACGCCTTGACGGCCTTGGCCTGCTCCGGGTTGTAGCCCTTGGAGCAGACGATCTCGTAGGTGTTGAGGACCACCGGGTAGACGCCGGGGGCCGCGTTGCCGTAGATCGAGTCGAGGTTGACCACGAGGTCGTTGCCCTGGCCCTGGATCTCGGCGCCCTCGATGGCCGCACCGACGGTCTGGCTGTTCAGCTCGACCGGGCCGGCCCCGCTGTCGATCTTGGCGATGCTCAGGCCGAGGTTCTTCGGGAAGGACCACTCGGCGTAGGTGATGCCGCCCTCGGTGGACTGGACGGACTGGGCGACCTGGTCGCTGCCGTCGCGGCCCTGGCCGACGCCCGGGCCGGGGCGGAACTGCTTGCCCTCACCGGTCCACATGCCGTTGGTGGCGGTGCTCAGGTACTTCTGGAAGTTGTCCGAGGTGCCGGACTCGTCGGAGCGGAAGAACGGCACGATGTCGAGGTCCGGGAGCTGCGCGTTCGGGTTCGCCGCCTGGATCGCCGGGTCGTTCCACTTGGTGATCTGGCCCTGGTAGATCTTGGCGATCAGCTCGGGGGTCAGGGTGAGGTCGGTGACGCCCGGGACGTTGTAGGCCATGGCGATCGGGCCGAACACCATCGGCAGGTGCCAGGCGGGGTTGCCCTGGCAGCGCTCCGCGGCGGCGGCGACCTCACCGGCCTCGGCGTCCAGCGGCGAGTCCGAGCCGCCGAAGTCGACCTGGCCCGCGGTGAAGTTCGCGACGCCCTTGCCGGAGCCGGAGCGGGTGTAGTTGACGTTCTGCCCGGGGCAGACCTGCTGGTAGTCGCGCATGAACACGTCCATGGCGTTCTTCTGCGCGGACGACCCCTCACCGGAGATCGGGACGGTGCCGCACTCGACCTGGAGACCCTCCAGGGCCGGGTTGTTCCCACCCGAGGACACGTTCTGGTCGGTCCCGCAGGCGGAGAGCACGAGGGTGCCCGCCGCCAGGAAGCCGGCCGCAGCGCTGTGCCGCTTGATCTTCACGAAGGTTCCTCCACTCAAGGGGATCTGCCCAACCGGCGGGCGAGCGAGATGCTTCGCGCGCTCTACCTCGAAACGGTAAGCAGTAGGGGTGGACAGGTACCGCCGTTCAGATGAACGCTCGGTGAACAAGGCACGCTCAGTAAGCATCCCCACCTTCCAACGGGGGATGTTCAAGATCAACTATGCCAGTCCGGTGACTCAGAGCACCGCCTGGGGTCAGCGACCGAACTGCACGTCCACGTCCCACCTCTCGAACCCCAACCGCCGGTACACCGCGATGGCCGGGGCGTTGTCGGCCTCGACGTACAGCATCGCCCGGCCGCACCCAGTGTCACGCAGGTGGCGAAGTCCGGCGACCGTCAGCGAGCGGCCCAGCCCGCCGCCCTGGGCGTCCGGGTCCACGCCCACGACGTAGACCTCGCCGAGCTCGCCCGGGTGCACCTTGGTCCAGTGGAAGCCGAGCAGCCGGTCCTCCGCGTCCACCGCGAGGAGGAACCCGGCCGGGTCGAACCAGTCCTCACCCTCCTTCGTCCGCAGGTCGGACTCGGTCATCCCGCCCTGCTCCGGGTGCCAGGCGAAGGCCTTGCGGTTCACCCGCACCACCTCGGCCTCGTCCACCCCGGGCTGGAAGGTGCGCAGCCGGACGCCCTCCGGCAGCTCCGGTTCCGGCAGTTCCGCCCCGGCCAGCTCGCGCCCCATCCGCCACAGCTCCCGGGCCCGGACCAGGCCGAACCGCTCGGCGAGCCGCAGCGCCGCCGGGTGCTCGCCGTGCGACCAGACGCGCAGCGCGCCCGCATCGCCCGCGCCGCCCGCCAGCGGCAGCTCGGCGCGCTCCAGCAGGGCGGTCACCAGCCGGGCCCCGGCGCCCCGGCCGCGCTGCTCCGGGCGCACCGCCAGCTCCGCGACCAGCGGACCGTCCGCCCCGTCCTGCTCGACGTCGAGGTGCGCGTACCCGACCAGCGCGCCGTCGGGGTCGCGCACCAGGAAGTGCTCCGAGCGCACGTCGGCCTGCACCGGCTCGATCTGCTCCACCACGTCGCGCCGCGCCCGCAACCGCAGCACCACGTGCTCGCCGACCGGCGCCACGCCGTCGGCCCGTTCCGCCTCGGCGAGCAGGCCCATCACCTCGGCCGTCTCGTCGCCGTCCACACCGTTGCGCCAAGTGAGCTGCACACCCGAAACGCTACCCGCGATCACGGCCCACAACGTAGCGGATCAACCCCGAAAATCCTTCGGATCAGCAGGTCAGCGCCCGTTTTCGCCCCGTTCCACCACCCCTGCCCGAAGTGCCCGGAACCACACCCGAAGCACCTCAGGCAAGCGGCGAAGCCGAAGCGCCCACGCACGCGCCACCAGCAACCACCGTCAGGCAAGCGGCGAAAGCCGCTTCCGCAGTACCCCACCCTCGCAGCTTGCACCGCCGCGGGTTCTCAGCGGCCTTCTCGCGAGGACGCCCTGATGCCGTGTATGGGCATACATCAAGAAGGGCGCCCGGAGCGAGCAGGCCGCTGAGGTTCCGCCACCGGCACCCCCAAGCAAAGTGACCACGGAACAGCCATGAAGAAGGGCATCCCGTGGCCGGGATGCCCTTCACCTGGGAGAACTCAAGCAGCGCGGAGCCGGGGCTCCGCATCACCCGAGCACCAGTGGACCACGCGGAACGGGGTTCCGCACGCCGTCAGCGCAGCGACGGGCGCCGCTGCTGGGGGGCGGGTGCCGGGGCGGCGGTGGGCTCCGGGGGCACGTCCCGCTGCCGGGGGCGGACGAACTTGTACCCGACGTTGCGCACGGTGCCGATCATCGAGTCGTGCTCGGGGCCGAGCTTGGCGCGCAGCCGCCGGACGTGCACGTCGACGGTGCGGGTGCCGCCGAAGAAGTCGTAGCCCCACACCTCCTGGAGGAGCTGCGCGCGGGTGAACACCCGGCCCGCGTGCTGGGCCAGGTACTTCAGCAGCTCGAACTCCTTGTAGGTCAGCTCCAGCGCCCGGCCCTTGACCCGCGCGGTGTAGGTGGCTTCCTCGATGACCAGCTCGCCCACGGTGAGCGAGCCGTCGTCGGTCGGGCCGGAGCTGCGCCGGGAGAGCAACAAGCGCAGGCGGGCGTCGATCTCGGCCGGACCGGTGGTCGGCAGCAGGATGTCGTCGACACCCCACTCGGCGTTGATCGTCACCAGTCCGCCCTCGTTGACCACCGCGACGACCGGGGCGTCCCCGGCGGCGAGCAGGCGGCACAGGTCGCGGGCCCCGGCGAGGTCGGTGCGGGCGTCGACCAGCACCGCGTCGTGCGGGCCGCCGGACAGCAGCGCGCCGGGGTCGGCGGGTAGCGTCCGCACGCGGTGCGGCAGCAGGGGGAGCGAGGGCAGCACGGTTTCGGCATCGGATTCGCTGGTGAGCAGCAGCAGCTCTGAGCTCATGGGCAGGACCTCCGTCCCAAGGCGGCAAGAATCGACAGCCGGCGGCGCGCGACCAGCCGCAACCGCCCGACCCGGCGTCGTTGCCTGCGGATGGCAAGGAGAATAACCGAGATGCGGCGGAAAAACCCAGGTCCGGCCACCGGCGTCACATTTGTGAACAGCGGTGGCGCGGATGTTGCGGGCGTGTGTCCGGCGCACCGGGTGGTGCTGCGGGCGGCCGACGGGACCCGCCTGCGCGGCGAGCTGCTGCCCGGTCCGGGCCTGCCCGCCGACCTGGGGTTCGTGGTCGGGCACGGG
Source organism: Saccharopolyspora cebuensis (assembly GCF_039542665.1). Lineage (NCBI taxonomy): Bacteria > Bacillati > Actinomycetota > Actinomycetes > Pseudonocardiales > Pseudonocardiaceae > Saccharopolyspora > Saccharopolyspora cebuensis. The sequence continues at coordinate 110,535 of NZ_BAABII010000003.1, read as the reverse complement.
TTCACCAACCACACCCGCAAGCCGCACGTGGCCCGGGTGCTGCGCCGGCTGGCCGGGCGCGCCCCGGTGCTGGCCCTGGACTTCCGGGGGCACGGCCGGTCCGGCGGGCGCACCTCGGTGGGCCCCGACGAGGCGCTGGACATCGCCGCCGGGGTGGCTCACCTGCGGGAACGCGGTTGCCGCCGGGTGGTCACGATCGGCTTCTCGCTGGGCGGCTCGGTGGTGCTGCGCGATGCGGCGCTGGCCGAGCGGCCGCCGGACGCGGTGGTCGCGGTGAGCAGCCCGGCCCGCTGGTGGGTGCGCGAGACCTCCGCGATGCGCCGGGTGCACTGGCTGCTGGAGCAGCCGCACGGCCGGTTCAGCGCGCGGCTGCTCGGCGTCCGGCTGGCCCCGCCGTGGCCGGAGGTGCCGGTCTCGCCGATCGAGCTGGTGTCGCGGGTCACCGTCCCGCTGCTGCTGGTGCACGGCGACCAGGACCACTACTTCCCGCTGTCCGACGCGGTGGCGCTGGCCGAGGCCGGGGACGGCGAGCTGTGGGTGGAGCCGACCATGCGGCACGCGGAGAGCGCGACCACCCCCGAATTGGTGGACCGCATCGCTCGTTGGGCGGCCGATACAGTGGCCCCACCCGATCGTGGGCCCGCTGACGGGCCCCGGCCCGGCCCCGACAGAACGGACCGCACGCGGTGAAGAAGCTCGCCATCACTGTCGTCATCCTCTTCGGCCTGCTGGTCGCCGCCGACTTCGGCGCCGCCGCGGTGGCCGAGCACCAGGTGGCCAAGCAGGTCCGCTCCCAGCTCGCGCTCCCCCGCGATCCCGACGTGCGGATCAACGGGTTCCCGTTCCTGACGCAGGTCGCCGCGGGCGACTACCGGGACGTGGAGCTCTCCGCCGAGGCGGTGCCGGTGGGCGAGTTCCGCGAGCTGGGCATCGAGGCGAACCTGCACCACGCCCGGCTGGCGCCCTCGGACCTGTTCAGCGGGAACGTGCGCGAGCTCACCGTGGACGAGCTGACCGGCCGGGTGAAGGTCACCGCCGCCGACGTCGGCCGCTACATCGGCATCCCGGACCTGCGGATCGCCCCGGCGCCGAAGGACGCGCTGGCGGGCACCGACGGTGACGAGCAGGTGGCCCGCACCGAGGACGGCACGCAGACCGCGGTGCAGCTCAACGGCACCGTCCCGATCGCGGGCACCGAGAACCAGGTGCAGATCATCGCACTGCTGTCGCTGGTCGGCGGGAAGCTGGAGATCGAGCCGAAGAAGCTGGAGCTGGACAACAGCTCGATCGGGCCGATCGACCTGCCCTCGGTGTTCGAGGAGTCGGTGCTGCGCCAGTTCACCTTCAGCCTGGACCCGGGGATGCTGCCGTTCCAGGTCACGCCCACCGGGGTCCGCGCCGAGCACGGCGCCCTGGTCATCGAGGGCTCCGTCCGCGATGTGACCATCGGGGCGGGCGGGGTGACCACCGGGTGAGCCCCGGCTGGTGGGTCCTGCTGGCCGCGGTGCTGGTCACCGCGGTGCTGGGGCTGGCCCACCGGGCTCGGCAGGGCCGGATCCGCCCGCCGGAGGGAGGAGGTGCGTCCGTGCTCGACCTGCCCGCGGAGCTGCGCGAGCGGCTCGACGGCGAGGCGCGGGTGACGCTGCTGCAGCTGTCGACGACGTTCTGCGCGCCGTGCCGCCACACCCGGGTGCTGCTCGACGACCTCGCGCGGCGCACCGACGGGCTCCGGCACGTCGAGGTGGACCTCGCCCACCACCCGGAGTGGTCCACGACCCTCCGGGTGCACACCACGCCCACCACCCTGGTACTGGACTCCGGAGGCGAGGAGCTGTTCCGGATCGGCGGCGTCCCCCGGCGCGACGCCCTCGCCGAAGCCCTCCACCCCCTCCTCGCCTGACGTCACCCCTTCGCGCTCCGAGTGAGGGGCACCCTGTACCAGCATGGACTGTTTTCAGAATGGCCTGCGTGGCGGCGCGGGTGGCGGAACCTCAGCGGCCTTCTCGCTCCGGGCGCCCTTCTTGATGTATGCCAATACACGGCATCAGGGCGTCCTCGCGAGAAGGCCGCTGAGAACCCGCGGCGGTGCCGGTTGACGGCCTCACCGCATGCGGCTCCGCCGCATTCTGAAAAGGACCCCTCACTCGGACAAGGGTGCCTCTCACCTGGACAGAGTTCACTCGGGCGGGTGGTTGTTGCGCCTGGGTGTCCTTGCAGTGTGCGGCGGAGCCGCATGCGGTGCGGCGCGCCACCGGCACCGCCGCGCAGATCATCGGCGGAAGCGGGCCTGGGTGCTGGTCGGCGGCGCGGGGTCCGTCCCACCTTGTGAACGACCTTCCCGGCACGGGGCCGTCCGGGTAGCCTCCGGACCGTGCACGTTCTGCTGACCCGACGGCGCGCGGTGGACTTCTGCCGCGTGGGCAGCAGCCTGTGTCAAGGGCACTGACCGGGCGGTAGGACGAAGTGCGCGTCACGGGTGTGCCCCGGCGATGGCCTGCGTTCCCCGCCTGACGGACTCGGCAGCCGAAGTCCACAGTCAGGAGGCCCCATGTCTGCCGGAACGGTCGATCCCCGCGGTGTGCGGTTCACCGCCGCGGTCACCAGCGCCGTGCTCGCGCTCGGCCTGATCACCACCAGTTGGCGGGTCCTCGCGGCGCAGACCGCGCTGTTCGCCCTGTGCGCCTTCGTGGGAATGCGGTCCAACCCGTGGGGGTACATGTACCGGCGGGCGGTGCGGCCCAGGCTCCCGGAACTGCCGTCCGAGCAGCAGGAGGACGCCTCGCCGGTGCGGTTCTCGCAGGGAGTGGGGTTCTGCTTCGCCGTGGCGGCGACGATCGGCTACGCGGCCGGGTGGACCGCGTTCGGCCTGGTCGCCAACGCGTTGGCGCTGGTGGCGGCGCTGCTCAACGCGGCCTTCGGCTACTGCCTCGGCTGCCAGCTCTACCTGGTGTTCCGGCGGGCGCTGCCCGCGGGAACACCGTGATCGACGGATGAACAACGAAGAAGGAGTCGCTCGATGAGCCGTGCAGACGTCCTGGTTTCCACCGAGTGGGCCGAGGAGAACCTGAACACCCCCGGCGTGGTGTTCGCCGAGGTGGACGAGGACACCACCGCCTACGACGGCGGCCACATCCCGGGCGCGGTCAAGATCGACTGGAAGAACGAGCTCCAGGACCACGTGCGCCGCGACTTCGTCGACCGCGTGGGCTTCGAGGAGCTGCTGTCCGCCAAGGGCATCGGCAACGACGACACGGTGGTGCTCTACGGCGGCAACAACAACTGGTTCGCCGCCTACGCCTACTGGTACTTCAAGCTCTACGGCCACTCCGACGTCAAGCTGCTCGACGGTGGGCGCAAGAAGTGGGAGCTCGACGGCCGGGAGCTGACCAAGGACGAGCCGGAACGGCCCGCCGCCCGGTACACCGCGCAGGAGCCCGACACCTCGATCCGCGCGTTCCGCGACGAGGTCGTCGACGCGATCGGCACCAAGAACCTGGTCGACGTGCGCTCGCCCGACGAGTTCTCCGGCAAGCTGCTGGCCCCGGCGCACCTCCCGCAGGAGGCGGCGCAGCGCGGCGGCCACATCCCCAGCGCGATCAACGTGCCGTGGAGCAAGGCCGCCAACGAGGACGGCACCTTCAAGTCCGACGACGAGCTGAAGCAGATCTACGGCGACGCGGGCCTCGACGAGGGCAAGCGGACCATCGCCTACTGCCGGATCGGCGAGCGCTCGTCGCACACCTGGTTCGTGCTGCGCGAACTGCTCGGCCACCAGGACGTCAAGAACTACGACGGTTCCTGGACCGAGTACGGCTCGCTGGTCGGCGTGCCGATCGAGAACCCCTCCGAGAAGGCCTGAAGACGAGGAGCGTGCGCATGAGTGGATGCGGAGCACCGGAGCAGTCGGCCGCGCCCGTGGCCGAGGACACCGACCAGGTCGTGCTGAAGGGCACGGTGCGCTCGGGCGACCAGCCGGTCGGCGGCGCTTTCGTCCGCCTGCTGGACGGCGACGGCGAGTTCACCGCGGAGGTCGTCTCCGCCGAGGGCGGTGACTTCCGGTTCTACGCGGCGCCGGGCGAGTGGACCGTCCGCGCCCTGCACCGCGACGGCAAGGGCCAGGCCGAGGTGGCCGCCGCCGGACCGGGCGTCCACGCGGTCGACATCGCCGTAGCCTGACGACCCACCGGACACACCCGCCCGGGTGAACTTCTTCCAGGTGAGGGGCACCCTGCACCCCGTAACGCGGTACAGGGTGCCCCTCACTCACCACCCGTCCAGGTGAAGTTGAGGTAGGTGAGGGGCACCCTTGTCCCAGTTACTCGGGCAAGGGCGCCCCTCACTCATGGTCTTTTCAGAATGCGGCGGAGCCGCATGCGGTGAGGCACGCAGCTTGCACCGCGGCGGGTTCTCAGCGGTCTTCTCGCGAGGACAGCGCCGACGCCGTGTACGTCGTTGGTACATCAGGAGGCGATCCCGCAGCGAGAAGACCGCTGAGGTTCCGCCACCCGCACCGCCACGCAGACCATTGGCGAAAGCCGGTCCTAACTCGGGCAAGGGTGCCCCTCACTCACGTCCCTTAAGGGTGACGTCAGGCGCGGGAGCGGAGCAGGGCGAAGGCCCGTTCGTCGCGGTCCTGGGCGCTGGGGTCCGAGCCCTCGGTGCAGCCGACGGTGGTGAAGTCCAGGACCTCCCAGCCGGTGCGCTCGAACAGCCGCTTGAGCCCGGTCTCGCTGAAGATCCAGAAGTTCGTCGCGTCGTCGTTGGCCTCGCTGGGGTGCAGCAGGTACGCGACCGGCTGGTCCTTCAGCGGCGTGGTGCGGTCCGGGGCGAGCTGGGCGACGCGGGTGGACAGGAAGCACAGGTCGGCGTGCCGGGCGAGCTGCTCCAGCACGTAGAACGGGTTCTTCAGGTGGTAGAGCAGGCCGAGGAAGAACACCGCGCCGTAGTGCTGGGCGGGCATCCGGAACTGGGTGTCGAGGTCGACCTCGTGCACCTCGGCCTTCGACGGCAGCTCCTCGACCAGCCGCCGGGCGCCGCGCAGGCCGTTGAAGTTCGTCGGGGCGTGGTCGACGATGTCCACCCCGCAGCCGAGCTCGGCCTCCAGGAAGAACCCGAAGTCACCGTCGGCGGCACCGAAGTCGGCGATCCGGGTGCCCGCGACCGAGTCGAACACCGACCGGTTCGGCCCGGACAGCAGCGCGTCCAGGTGCAGCACGTTGGCCATCGTGTCGTACGGGTACCAGTCGAAGTCCTCGGGCGCGATCCGCTCCTTGCGCGCCAGCAGGTCCTCCCGGAAGGCCAAGGCCCGTTCGCGCAACGTCTCGAAGTCCATCTGCTCCCCGTCCGGTGGGTGGTGGCCGACGGGGGGAATCATGCCCGACGCCACACCCCACGGGGGGCGGCCGGTGGTTATCCTTTGCCCGTGACACTCATCGACTTCCTGCACTACGGCCTCGTCACCCTCGTCGGGATCGCCGCGCTGGCCACGATCTGGTTCGCCTGCTACGTGGTGTACCGGCTGCACAACGACTGACCGGTCCAGGTAGGTACGCTGCTGGGCGATGACTGCCACGCCCAACGAACCGGTCCCGGGCAGCGGCGACGCCGCCGTCCAGGCCGCTGCTGAACGCGCCGAGCTCACCCGGCACCGCAACGTCCCGGAGTTCGACGACCTGCCCGGCGCCGGCGACACCGCCAACCTGCGCCTCGGCCCGGACCTGAACGACGCCTGCCTGTCCCTGCTGCCGCTGGTCGGCGTGTGGCGGGGCGAGGGCGAGGCGAACCACCCGTCGCTGCCGGAGCCCTACCGCTTCGTCCAGCAGATCACGCTGGCGCACGACGGCCGCCCCTTCCTGGTCTACGAGAGCCGCGCCTGGCGCCTCGACGGCGAAGGCGGCTCGGTGGTCGGCCCGGCCTTCCGCGAGTACGGCTTCTGGCGCCCGCAGGCCGACGACACCATCGAACTGCTGCTGGTGCACGAGGCCGGCGTGATCGAGATGTTCTTCGGTTCCCCGCGCAACCAGACCACCTGGGAGTTCGGCACCGACGCGGTGCTGCGCACCCCCACCGGCGACGACGTGACCGCGGCCAACCGGCTCTACGGGGTCGTGGACGGCGCGCTGGCCTACGTCGAGGAGCGCGCCACCGCCGAGCACGAGTTGCAGCCCCGGCTGTCGGCCAAGCTCGACCGCGTCGCAGGCTGAGCGTCGGTCCCCGGCGCTACGTTCGTCCTCCACGACCGAACGGAGCGCCACCATGACCCGCGAACGCACCGACCTGCTCGACGCCCTGGCCTGGCACCGGCAGCTCTTCCGGCACACCGTCGAGGGCCTGACCGACGAGCAGGCCCGGCGGCGCACCACGCCCAGCGAGCTGACCCTCGGCGGGCTGATCAAGCACGTCACCGCGGTCGAGCGCCAGTGGACCGACTTCATCGAGCGCGGGTTGCCCGAGGACGCCTTCTCGGCCGAGAAGCTCGCCGCCGGTGCGGTGGAGTTCGAGGTGGGCGAGGCGGAGACCCTCGCCGGGCTGCTCGACGCCTACGCCGAGGTGGCCCGCCGCACCGACGAGCTGATCGCGACCACCGACCTCGACGCGGCGCGACCGCTGCCGCCCGCGCCCTGGTTCGAGGCGGGCACGTCCTGGACGCCGCGCCGGGTGGTGGCGCACGTCCTCGCCGAGACCAGCCAGCACGCCGGGCACGCCGACATCATCCGCGAGGCGCTCGACGGCCAGAAGACGATGGGCTGAGCCTGCGGGCGGCGCAGCTCACCCGTTCGATACCTGGGTGAGGGGCACCTTCGTCCGACATAGCCGGATGAAGGTGCCCCTCACTCAAGGACGCCTCAGTAGTTCGACTCGTAGCGCCCGAGGAGCTCGGCGTGCAGGTCGGGGTCGACGGCGACCGGCTTGCCGTCCACCGTCCGCACCTGGGTGATCAGCCGCACGCTGGAGGCCAGCCACACGCCGTCGGCTTCGAACAGCTCGTCCACCGGGAACAGGCGGGTCTCGGTGGTCCAGCCCGCCGCCTCCGCCGCGCGGAACAGCGCGCCCTGGGTGGTGCCCCGGAGGATGCCGGAGCTCGGCGGGGTGGTGACCAGGGTGCGACCGCGCGCCAGCACCACGGTCGACGTGGGGCCTTCCAGCACCGAGCCGTCGGTGGCGGTGAACAGCACCTCGTCCGCGCCGCGCGCCTCGGCCTCCCGCATCGCGGCCATGTTCACCGCGTAGGACAGCGTCTTGGCCGACAGCAGCAGCCACGGCGCGCGTTGCCGCAGGTCCGGGGCGAAGCCGCGGTCGAGGGTGATGGCGTCGACGCCCTCGGCGCGCAGCCGCCGGGCCTTCTCGCCCACCTGCATCCCCATCGCGAACGCCGAGGGGGTGCCGTCGCCGCCGTCCACGCCGCGGCTGCACACCAGCTTGAGCGCCATCTCCCGCTCGGTGTCCCACGGCCAGGCGTCGATCACCGCGCGCACCGCGCGCTCCCAGCCGGCGCGCTCGGGCAGCGGCAGCGACAGCATCGACGCGGACTGCTCCATCCGGTCCAGGTGCGGGCCGAGTTCACGCGGTGCCCGGTCGACCACCAGGATGGTCTCGAACACACCGTCGCCCCGGGTCACCGCGAGGTCGTCGGCGCGCAGCAGCGGTGCCTCCGGATCGACCAGGGTTCCGTCCAGGAGTGCCAGTACACGCATGCCAGCAGCGTAGAACCCGGTGCGCCGGGGCCGCGCCGCTGGGCCGGGCGGACGTGGCGACGGCGTTACGATCGAGGGAGCAAGCCGACCACAGGAGCGGGCATTGAGCGACCAGGGATCGCTGCGCAGCACCCTGCACCAGCGGGGTCTGCGGATGACGCCGCAGCGGCAGTTGGTGCTCGACGCGGTGCGCGAACTGGGCCACGCCACCCCGGAGCAGGTGTGCAACCGGGTGCGCGGCACGGCCGCACCGGTCAACATCACCACCGTCTACCGGGCGCTGGACCTGCTGGAGGAGCTCGGGCTGGTCCGGCACACCCACCTGGGCCACGGCGCCCCGACGTACTCGGCGCAGGAGCACGAGCACGTGCACCTGGCCTGCCACCGCTGCGGCGCGATCGTCGAGATCCCCACCGAGGAGCTCGACGAGCTCGGCGCGGCGCTGCGGGCGCACCACGGGTTCGTCCTGGATCCCAGCCACCTCGCCCTGTCCGGCACCTGCCGCGACTGCCACGACGCCGAGGAGCCTCGATGAGTTCACCCCTGCTGGAGCTGCCCGGAGCGGTCCCCGCGCCGGACGCCGACCTCGATGTGGGCGTGCCGTGGCACTTCGGCGACCCGTTCGCCGAGCAGCGCTCCGCCGCCCGCTCCGCCGTGGTCGTGGACCGCTCGCACCGCGAGGTCCTCGCGGTGCCCGGGGACGAGCGGCTGAGCTGGCTGCACCTGGTGCTCTCCCAGCACCTCACCGAGCTGCCCGAGGGCCGGGGCACCGAGGCGCTGGTGCTGGACAGCCAGGGCCGGATCGACTGCCACCTGCTCGTCGCCCACCACGACGGCGTGGTCTACCTCGACACCGAGCGCGGGGCGCGGGCCAGCAGCGCGCTGCCCAGCATGGGCGAGGGCGGCAGCCAGCCGATCGCCGAGTACCTGGAGGCGATGCGGTTCTGGTCGGCGGTCGAGCCCCGCGACGCCACCGCGGAGTTCGCGGTGCTCAGCGTGATCGGCCCGGACGCCGCGGGGATCCTGGCCGGGTTCGGTCCGGTGCCCGCCGAGCCCTACGAGGTGGTCGGGCTGCCCGGCGGCGGCTTCGCGCGGAACGTGCCGCTGGGCGCGCTGCCCTCGTTCGACCTGGTGGTGCCCCGGGAGTCGCTGGTCGAGCGGTGGCTCCAGCTCACCGACGCGGGCGTGCGCCCGTCCGGCACGCTCGCCTACGAGGCGCTGCGGGTCGAGGCGCTGCGCCCCCGGGTGGGGCCGGACACCGACGAGCGCGCGATCCCGCACGAGCTGGGCTGGGTGCACGTGGCCGCGCACGTCGCCAAGGGCTGCTACCGGGGTCAGGAGACCGTCGCCAAGGTGCACAACGTCGGCAAACCGCCGCGCCGGATGGTGCTGCTGCACCTGGACGGCTCGGTGGAGGTCCGGCCGGAGACCGGCGACCCGGTGTGGCACGGCGACCGCCGCGTCGGCCGGGTCGGCAGCGTGGTGCTGCACCACGAGCTCGGTCCGGTGGCGCTGGCGCTGCTGAAGCGCTCGGCGCCGGTGGACGGCGAGCTCGTCGCCGGCGATCGGGACGAGGAGCGCGCGGTGGCCGCCGCGGTCGACCCGGACTCGGTCCCGGCGGACACCGGCGAACCGCCGGGCCGGGTCGCGGCCCAGGGGCTGCGGGGGCGCTGATCGGCCCGGGTCGCTGCGCCGAGTGCCGCAGCCCGGGTTGCGCGGCGCCCCCGGCACCGCCGCGCTGTGCCAGGATGCTGGCAGCGCCGCGCCCGCTCCTGGCGAGCGCGCCACGACTGACCGGAGGCTGATGAGGTGATCGAAGTCCGCCCGGGTGGGCGCCGCCGCATCGACAGGGTGCTGTCCCCGGACTACGCCAGCGGGATCGAGCACCGCGACCTCGGCGGGGTCCGGGAGCTGCGCGACGAGGCGGCGCAGGAGGAGACCGACCTGTCCTACCTCCGCCGGGTGCTGCACGCGCGGATCGACATCGTGCACGCCGAGCAGCGCAGGCGGCGCGACGGCGGCTCGGCGTCGGTCGTCGAGCAGCTCGTGCAGATCCTGTCCGACGGCGCGATGGGCCCGGCCGCCGGTTCGGGCCGCCACCAGACCACCGAGCCCTCGCGCGCGGAGGCGCACCGCAGGCACGTCGAGGCGCTGGTCTCCGATGTGGACCTGTCCGATGTGACCTCGCTCTCGGGGGACAAGCTGGACCGCGCGCTGGCCGCCTACACCGCCGAGGAGGACTCGGTGTCGACGCGGCGCCGCGAGGTGCAGGAGGTGGTGGACCGGCTCAACGCCGAGATCGCCCGCCGCTACCGGGAGGGCGCGGCGTCGGTGGACGCGCTGCTGGCCCGCGAGAGGGACCAGCCGTGACCGCACCGGCCCCGCTCGTCGAGGTGCTCCGCAGCGGGCTCCGGGAGAGCCTGCACCACGGTTCGGTCGTGGTGCTCGGGCCGGACGGCGGCGTCCGCTTCGCCGTCGGCGACACCGGCTCGCCGATGTTCCCGCGCTCCTCGCTGAAGCCGGCGCAGCTCGCCGGGATGCTCGACGCCGGTCTGGAGCTGCCGCCGATCGACCTGGCGCTGGCCGCGGCCTCGCACAGCGGCGAGCAGGAGCACCTGGAGCGGGTCCGCGACCTGCTGGACCGGCACGACCTCACCGAGGACGACCTGCGCTGCCCGCCGGACTGGCCGCTGGGCGAGGCCGCCCGCACCGCGCACGCCGGGACCGGGATGCGCCGGATCACCATGAACTGCTCCGGCAAGCACGCCGCGATGCTGGCGACCTGCGTGCAGCTCGGCTGGTCCACCGCGGACTACCTCGCCCCGGAGCACCCGGTGCAGGTGGCGATCCGCGAGACCGTCGGCGGGCTCGCCGGGGAGCCGATCGCGGTGTCCTCCGTGGACGGCTGCGGTGCCCCGCTGCACGCGCTGAGCCTCACCGGTCTGGCGCGGATGTTCGGGGCGCTGGCCGACCACCCGGTCGCCGCCGCGATGCGCACGCACCCGTGGCTGGTGGCGGGCACCGGCCGGGCCGACACCGAGCTGATGCGCGCGGTGCCGGGGCTGGTGACCAAGATCGGCGCGGAGGGCGTGATGGCGCTGGGCCTGCCCGACGGCGCGGCGGTGGCGCTCAAGATCGCCGACGGGGCGGACCGCGCGCGGCTGCCGGTCGCGGTGGGCGCGCTGCGGCTGCTCGGGGTGCGCAGCCCAGCGCTGGACGCGCTGGCCGAGGAACCGGTGCTGGGCGGCGGTGCGCCGGTCGGCGCGGTCCGGCTGCTCGACGACGCGCTGGTCGGCTAGGAGGACGCCCCGGCATGGCCGACACCTACACCCACGGCCACCACGAGAGCGTGCTGCGCTCGCACCGCTGGCGGACCGCCGAGAACTCCGCCGCGCACCTGCTGCCGCACCTGCGGCCCGGCCTGGACGTGCTCGACGTCGGGTGCGGGCCCGGCACCATCACCGCCGACCTGGCCCGGCTGGTCGCGCCCGGCCGGGTGCTCGGCGTGGACAACGCACCGGAGCCGGTGGCGCGGGCCCGCGCCGAACACCCGGGCGCCGAGTTCGCCGTCGCCGACGTCTACGCCCTGCCGCATCCGGACGACTCGTTCGACGTGGTGCACGCCCACCAGGTCCTCCAGCACCTGACCGACCCGGTGGCCGCGCTGCGCGAGATGCGCCGGGTCTGCCGCCCGGGCGGGGTGGTCGCGGTGCGCGACGCCGACTACGGCGGGATGCGGTGGTGGCCGGAGCACCCGGGGCTGGACCGCTGGCTGGAGCTGTACCGGCAGGTCGCGCGCGGCAACCGGGCGTTCCCGGACGCCGGCCGGATGCTCAAGCCCTGGGCGCGGGCGGCCGGGTTCGCCGAGGTGCGCTGCTCGGCCTCGACGTGGTGCTTCGCCGACGACGAGGAGCGGGCCTGGTGGGGCGGCCTGTGGGCGGACCGGGTGCGGCGGTCCGCGCTGGCCGAGCAGGCCGTGGCGCGCGGGCTGTCCGACCCCGCCGAGCTCGACCGGCTCGCCGCGGCCTGGCGCACCTGGGCCGAGGACCCGGACGGCTGGTTCGCGGTCCCCCACGGCGAACTCCGCTGCCACCTCTGACGACCACCCGGCTGGCTCACCCGGATGGGAACTGAGTGAGGGGCACCCTTGTCCCGGTCAGGGGTTCTTGCAGAATGCGGCGGAGCCGCATGCGGTGAGGCGCTGTCAGCTTGCACCGCCGCGGGTCCTCAGCGGTCTTCTCGCGAGGACAGCCGTGACGCCGTGTACGAAGTGGGTACATCAGGAGCGGCTCCCGGAGCGAGAAGGCCGCTGAGGTCCCGCCACCCGCACCGCCACGCAGGCCGTTCTGAAAGCGGTCCTCACTCGGGCAAGGGTGCCCCTCACTCCGGGGGAAGATCACCCGGACGGGGTGGGTTCAGTTGTGGCGTTCGCGGGAAGCGAACTCCGACCAGAAGTCCCGCAACGCCTCGTAGCGCTCGCCGACCTCGCCCATGTCCCCGGCCTCCATCGCGTCGATGATGGCGTGCACGTCCTCGGCGGAGGTGTCGGCGTCGAAGTCGCCGCCGTTCATCATCTGGACCAGCCCGCCGTAGTCGAGCTCCACCGCCGAGTGCGGGTGGAACCGCTCCAGCCAGCGCCCGGTCTCGCGCAGGATGCGGGTCGGGCCCTCCTCGCCGATCGACTTCCGGCACACCGAGTGCCCGCGGGCGATGCGGCGCCGCGCGTCGGCCATCGCGACGCGCCAGCAGACCCGGCGGCGCTCCTCGGTGATGACCACGCGTTCGGTCGGGTCGACCAGGACGAACCAGGGCAGCGGCACGGTCCAGGTCGACGACAGGACGTGCACCGCGCCCCGGGACTGCTCGGCGACCACGGAACTCGCCTGGACCTTCGCCTTGTCCACCGGCACCGCCAGCGCCGCCGAGCGCAGCGGCGGCTCGGCCGATCCGAGGAAGCCGACGAGCGCGGCGGCGGACCGGCCGCGCAGGTCCAGCGGGCAGACCAGGGGCCCGGGGCCGACCGCGGCGGCGGGCGCGGTGGGCACCTGCTCGGGGTCCAGGCTCAGGACCGGTCCGACGTCCGGTTCGGCGACGGCGTCACCGGGCAGGAGCTGGGGCGGCGCGGACACCTGGGTGCGCAGCCACACCCCTTCCTCGACACTCCCCGCGTCGAACGGATCGACCGTCCCGCGCCGCAGCGCGGCGCCGAGCTGCTCGCGCAGCGGGGAGTCGAAGGTCGACAGCGGTTCGTACACCCGCAGGTAGGCGACGAACGGCTCAGGCACACGAGCATCGTGCCATGAGCCCCGACCGGGGCTCCGGCAGGCTCCGCCACCGGCGGTTCGGGAGCGGAGTGCGAGGTCACCCACGACACGCCGCCCCGAGCCGACACCACGTCGCGTAGAACCGCCTCGGCACGGTACGGTAGTTACAGGAAAAGTTGTCGAGATCATGCGGGGCCGACATTCCCCTGTCCGCCCCGCACACCCTGTGCGAGGGGGTCGAGCCATGGGGCGCGGCCGGGCTAAGGCCAAGCAGACGAAGGTGGCCCGCGAGCTTAAGTACAGTTCCCCCGCCATGGACATCGAGGCGTTGCAGCGCGAGCTGGGCACCTCGGGTCCATCTGGCGAGTGGTCCGACGAGGACCGCGATGACGACTCGTACGACGACGGGTACGGCGACTACGACCGGCGTTGACGCACACTCCCCCTCCACCGGGCGGCGCGGTGCGCTGTCCGTTGGGCGGGGGTGTGCCGCTGGGCGTCTGTTCGACCCGACATGCACGAGCGGGCGGGAGTGCCGAGGTTCGCGGGCATTTCGATAGAGGAGGACCGCCGTGAGTGGCGCCACCGGCAACCGGTGGCGCCACTCGGCATAGCGGCCCAGGTCAATGTGAGTGAGGGGCACCCTTGCCCCAGTTACTTGGTCAAGGGTGCCCCTCACTCACGTCCCGAACGGGTGAGCCGGGCAACGGCGCGCCGGGCCCCGGCAGACCTCGCGACCGAGCAGACCTACGCGGTGAGCAGCTGGGGGTCCTCTCCGAAGCCGCCCTGGAGCCCTACGCGGGCCACCGGCACCGGGCCGTCCGCTGCCCGACCGCGGCCGGGCGGTACAGCCCCGGGATCCCGCCCGCGGCTACCGGGCGATGCGGTGAGCGCACCGCGGCGCCGACGCCGGGTGCGTTCCTGGTGCATCGGGGGCGATCGGCGCAGCGCGGAGACCGGCAACCCCACGCAGGCCATCGGCGAACCTCGGCGGGTGAGCCGGGGAAGAAGTGGGGACCGACGTGCGGGCCGCCTCTCGGCGGATGGCGCTGCAGGGCTCCAGCCGGACGGTATTCCCTGCAGGCGTGTGTTGGAGCCCGGGGGCACGCGCACGCCGGTCATCCAGCACAACGCGCGGGCCCGGGCCCGCATTCCCGGGGCCCCTCACCCGGATCGGTGAGAGCCCGGCCCGACGTGTCGCTTTACCCCGCGGGGGTATGGTGGCGGCTGTCCGGAACCGAGCCCGAGGAGGTCGGCAGTGCCCCGCGCCACGGCCAGGTTCGTGCTGCTCGCCCTGGTGCTGTTCGGCGTCGTCGCGATGCACCAGCTCCCGGTCGGGCACGGCGCTGACGGTGGTGGCGAGCACGAGCCGACCCCGCCCGCCGCCGCGCAGTCGGCGCAGGCCCACCACGGCGCCGCGCACCAGCCGGACGAACCGGCCGACGACGGCGGCGCGCACTCGGTGCTGCACCTGTGCCTGGCCATCCTCATCGGCGCCGCCGGACTGCTGGCGCTGCGGGGCCGTCTCCCCCGCGCCCCGCGCACCCTGCTGCCGGGTCCGGGGCAGCACCCGGGGGCCGCCCCCGGTCGGCGACCTCCGGCGCGCACCACCCCCACCGTCTACGCCCTGCGGGTGCTCCGGCTGTGACGGAGCCTGGTCGGGGACGCCCCGGCCCTCCGGTCGCAAGCGCACAACGCACCCGCAGGGAGAACACGATGCACGCACGCACGACCGCCGCCGCACTGCTCAGCGCGGCGGCGCTGGCCGGGATCGCCGGATGCGGTGGGGAGCAGTCCCCGCCGCCGCCCGCCGACCACCAGCAGCACCGGACCGAGCAGCCCGCGCCGCAGCAGGGCGAGCAGGCGGTCCACAACCAGGCCGACATCGCCTTCGCCGAAGGCATGATCCCGCACCACCAGCAGGCCCTCCGGATGGCGGACATGGTGCCCGAGCGGACCGGCAACGCCGAGGTCCTCGACCTGGCCGAGCGCATCCGCGCGGCCCAGCAGCCGGAGATCGACCAGCTCGAGGGCTGGCTCGCGGAATGGCGCCCGGCGCCGCCGCAGGGGCACCAGATGCCCCAGGAGCACTCGATGCCCGAGCACGGCGGTCACGAGGGCATGCACGGGATGATGACGCCGGAGGACATGGCGGCCTTGGAGCAGGCTCGGGGCGCGGAGTTCGACCGGATGTGGCTGGAGATGATGATCGAGCACCACGAGGGTGCCGTGCAGATGGCCGAGACCGAGCTGGCCGAGGGGGCGAACCCGGAGGCCAAGGCGATGGCCCAGCGGATCATCGACTCGCAGCAGGCCGAGATCGACGAGATGAACGCGCTCCTGCGCTGAGCCCGACGCACCCCCGGCGGACCCACCGCCGGGGGATGCACCCGTCCGGGAAGTGAGTGAGGGGCACCCTTGCCCAAGTTACTGGGACAAGGGTGCCCCTCACCTACCTCACTTCCGGGTGATGCGAAGCAGGTGAGGGGCACCCTGTACCTCGTTACTGGGTACAGGGTGCCCCTCACTCAGGTATCGGACGGGTGAGGCGGCCCCGCTGGCAGGTGGCCCCGTGCTGGCGGGTGAGTGGGTCTCAGAACCTCGGGTGGTCGCCGCGGAGGACGACGCGGTCGTCCTCGGTCGCGCCCTCGACGGTGGGCTGCTTGGCGACCTCGCCGAGGATCCAGGCGGGCACGTGGCGGGCGGTGAGCACGGCCAGCGCGCGGTCCACGTCCTCGGCGGTGACCACG
Organism: Saccharopolyspora cebuensis; assembly: GCF_039542665.1. Taxonomy (NCBI): domain Bacteria; kingdom Bacillati; phylum Actinomycetota; class Actinomycetes; order Pseudonocardiales; family Pseudonocardiaceae; genus Saccharopolyspora; species Saccharopolyspora cebuensis. Next base: position 94,827 of record NZ_BAABII010000003.1, on the reverse strand, counting down.
GCGACCATGCCGATGCCCATGTTGAACGTGCGGTCCATCTCCTCGGGCTCGACCCGGCCGCGCTGGGCGATCAGCCGGAACACCGGGTCCGGCGTCCAGCTCCCCCGGTCCAGCACGGCGGTGAGCCCGGCGGGGATCACCCGCGCCAGGTTCTGCGCCAGTCCACCGCCGGTGATGTGCGCGAAGGTCCGGACCTCGGCTTCGGCGGCGAGCGCGAGGCAGTCCTTGGCGTAGATCCGGGTGGGCTCCAGCAGCTCCTCGCCGAGGGTGCGGCCGAACTCCTCGACGTGCCCCTCCAGCGGCATCCGCGCGATGTCCAGCAGCACGTGCCGGGCCAGCGAGTAGCCGTTGGAGTGCAGGCCGGAGGAGCCCATCGCGATCACCACGTCGCCGGGGCGGACCTTGTCCGGCCCGAGCATCGCGTCGGCCTCCACCACGCCGACGCCGGTGGCGGAGATGTCGTACTCGCCCGGGGCCATCATGCCCGGGTGCTCGGCGGTCTCCCCGCCCAGCAGCGCGCAGCCGGCCCGCACGCAGCCCTCGGAGATGCCCTTGACCAGGTCGGCGACCCGTTCCGGGACGACCTGGCCGACGGCGATGTAGTCCTGCAGGAACAGCGGCTCGGCCCCGCACACCACGAGGTCGTCGACGACCATCGCGACCAGGTCGATGCCCACGGTGTCGTGCGCGTCCACCGCTTGCGCGACGGCGAGCTTGGTGCCCACGCCGTCGGTGGAGGAGGCCAGCACCGGCTCCTTCCACCGGTCCAGCTTGAGCTGGAACAGGCCGGCGAATCCGCCCAGCGAGCCCAGCACCTCGGGCCGGGTGGCGCGCTGCGCCCAGGGCTTCATCCGCTCCACGGCGGCGTCCCCGGCCTCGATGCTCACCCCCGCATCCGCGTAGGTGGCCTTCGGGCTCTGGGCAGACCCAGCGAGCAGGTCTTCGGACACGACTGACTCCACATCTGGTGGTGTTTGCGGTTCGCCGCCACGAGCACGTGTGGCACGGACCACACTACGCGCGGGGCGGAGCTGAGCGGGAGGCTCCGTCAGGGGCGGCGCACGGCGTCCTCGGCGCCGTAGCCGCTGGGCAGCACGGGCTCGGCCGGTCCGGACACGCCGCGCTCGTCCACGCCTTCCAGCAGGAACTTGCCGATCTGGTCGCTGTCGGGCAGCGGGATCGGGTACTGCCCGTCGAAGCAGGCGGCGCACAACCGGGTGCGCGGCTGCTCGGTGGCGGCGATGAGCCCGTCCAGCGAGACGTGGCCGAGGCTGTCGGAACCGATCGAGCGGCGCACCCCGTCGTTGTCCAGCCCGTTGGCGACGAGTTCGGCGCGGGAGGCGAAGTCGATGCCGTAGAAGCAAGGCCACTTCACCGGCGGTGAGGCGATCCGCACGTGCACCTCGATGGCGCCCGCCTCGCGCAGCATCCGGACCAGCGCGCGCTGGGTGTTGCCGCGCACGATGGAGTCGTCGACCACGACCAGGCGCTTGCCCCGGATCACCTCGCGCAGCGGGTTCAGCTTGAGCCGGATGCCGAGCTGGCGGATGGTCTGCGACGGCTCGATGAAGGTGCGCCCCACGTAGGAGTTCTTCACCAGGCCGTTGCCGTACGGGATGCCGCTGGCCTGCGCGTAGCCGATCGCGGCGGGGGTGCCGGACTCGGGCACCGGGATCACCAGGTCGGCGTCCACCGGGTGCTCCTCGGCGAGCTTGCGGCCGATCTCCACGCGGGTGCTGTGCACCGAGCGCCCGGAGATCGCGGTGTCCGGCCGCGCCAGGTAGACGTACTCGAACACGCAGCCCTTCGGGTTCGGGCTGGCGAAGTGCTGGGAGCGCAGCCCGTGCTGGTCGATGGCCAGCAGTTCGCCGGGCTCCACCTCGCGGACGAACGACGCGCCGACGATGTCCAGGGCGGCCGTCTCGCTGGCCACCACCCAGCCGCGCTCCAGCCTGCCGAGCACCAGCGGGCGCACGCCCTGCGGGTCGCGCACCGCGTACAGCGTCGTCTCGTCGGAGAACACCATGGAGAAGCCGCCGCGCACGGTCGGGAACAGCTCCATCGCGGCCTGCTCGATGCCCTTGTCCGCGGCGGCGGCGGCGAGCAGCCCGCACACCAGGTCGGAGTCGCTGGTCGCGCGCTCGCACCCGTTGGCGGGCGAGGAGGAGTTCGCGGCCACGGCGTCGGCGCCCAGTTCGGCCGAGCGGGCCATCAGCTCGGCGGTGTTGACCAGGTTGCCGTTGTGGCCGAGCGCGAGCCCGCCGCCCCCGGCCATCGTGCGGAACGTGGGCTGGGCGTTCTCCCAGCTCCCGCCGCCGGTCGTGGAGTAGCGCGCGTGCCCGACGGCGACGTGGCCGCGCAGCGAGGCCAGCACCTGCTCGTTGAACACGTGGCTGACCAGGCCGAGGTCCTTGTAGACCAGCACCTGCGAGCCGTCGCCGACGGAGATCCCCGCCGCTTCCTGGCCTCGGTGCTGGAGGGCGTAGAGCCCGTAGAAGGACAGCTTCGCGACTTCCTCCCCCGGTGCCCACACGCCGAAGACCCCGCATTCATCGCGGGGGACGTCGTGTTCGACGGGGTCGGCCTCGGGGGACGAGGTGCGGTCGCTGCGTGCGAGGTCCGGATCTGGCCGGTCGGTGACCACCGAAAACTCCCTCGGGGACGGAGCCGGAGTTACACCTCAGTGTAAACAGCGCAGCGGGCGCTGGCGGCCACCTCCAGGGTGGCGGGCGTCTCATACCGGCGCTCACCAGGCACTTCGGGCGCCCGGCCGGTCACGATCCGTCGATCCGCACCAGCGGCAGCCACGCCGAGACGTCGGCGCGGGTGCCCGACGCGCTCACCGCGCCCCCGTCCATCGCGGCGTCCCAGGACAGCAGACCGGTGGCCAGCAGCAGCCAGGTCCGGGCGTCCAGCTCGACCACGTTCGGCGGGGTGCCCCGGGTGTGCCGGGGGCCTTCGACGCACTGCACGGCCGCGAACGGCGGCACCCGCACCTCCACGCTGCTGCCCGGCGCGATCTGCTCCAGCGTGCGCAGGCTCAGCCGCACCGCGGCGGCCACCTCGGCCCGGCCGGGCCGGTCCGCTTCCCCGCGCAACCACGGCGCCACCGCCACCACGGCGGCCCGCACCTCCTCAGCGGAAACCCCACGACGTCCAGCCACGGACCAGACCCTACGACGCCCGCCCGGCGGCGACGGCGTCCGGCGGCGGCGCGGCGGGCGCTTCGCGGCGGCGGTGCCGACCACCCCGGCGCCGACGCCGAGGGGGCTGGCGTTCCAACCACACCAGCCCGGTCGGCGTTCCCGGGCGGATCCCCGCCGCCACCAGCGGCACGCCCGCCGCGAACCCGCACGCCTCGCACCCGGTCACCGGTCCGTCCTGCGGCGCGAGCGCGGCCACCAGCCAGTCGTCGGGCGCGGCGGGTGCGGGAGCCACGTGCCCGCACGCCACCAGGAATCCGGCGCCCCGGGCCGATTCGACCACGTGCCACCGCGAACCCGAACGCGTCCACAGCCGCAGCGCCGGTTCCCGCCACCCGCGACGCGGTGGCGGTGCCGGGGCCTCCGGTTCCGCCGCGAAGTCGATCCGACGCGGCTGGGGATCCAGCAGCAACACCGCCAGCAGGCCCAACGCGAGGGCCACGTCCAGGAATATCGCGAGCAATTCCCGCCCTCCTTTCCCGCGCCTCAGAACCGGTCCGCCAGCAGCCGCGTCGCGGCCTCCCGCGATTCGAGCTCCCGGCGCAGCACTCCGGCCGCCGCCGCGCACGCCATGCACGGAACCCCGGCGGGCCCGAAGGTCCACTCGACCTGTTCGACCCGGAATCCGGCCGCGCACAAGGAGGTCACGATCCCGAGCGGTTCCTCCTGCGCAGCGGGGACGTGGAACACCCGCCGGGATTCGGGCACGATTCCCCGCCGATATCTGAAAGCACCTCGGATCTCCGCCATCCGACACCCTTCCGTTCCGGGTAACAATTCTCATTCCCGATTGACTGTGATCGGAACGTACTGGTTCTCAGTAATGAAGCGCATTCGCTTGGTCGGGTGATCGTCTTGCGCCAACGGGTGCGGAAGGATGCGAACCATGGCAGAAAGCCCGACCGCGCGCCGACGCGCCCAAGGCCACGCTCTGCGCGAGTTGCGCGAAGTCGCAGGCAAGACCGTTCCCGAAGCCTCGGCGGAGCTGGAGTGCTCGGATTCGAAGATCCGCAAGATCGAGCTCGGCGACGTGCCCACGAAACGCGCCGAACTCGACGCCCTGCTGCGGTTCTACGGCGCATCACCCGAGGCCACCGAGGAAGTGAAAGCGCTGGCCAAGGGCGCGAACCAGCGCGGCTGGTGGCAGGCGTACCGGGGCGCCGTCCCCGGCTGGTTCCGCCGCTACGTCGGGCTGGAGTCCGCCGCGACCGAGATCCGAACCTTTGAGACCGAGCTGATTCCCGGTCTGCTCCAAACATCGCAGTACGCCCGCGAAATCACCAGTGCGCTGAATCCGGAGCTGTCCGAGGACGAGCTGGACAAGCAGGTCAAAGTCCGCAGCGAGCGGCAAGAACGGCTGACCGGCGAAGGAAGCGCACGCGTGCTCGCCGTCATCAGCGAAGCAGCAGTGCGGCGGGTCGTCGGTGGACCCGCCGTGATGGCCGACCAACTGCGGTTCCTGCTCACGGCAAGCCGACCTGCGCAGTGCGAACTCCAGGTCCTGCCTTTCACCGCCGGAGCTCACCCGGCAACTGGGCTAGCATTCGCATTGCTGCGGTTCCCGAACGATACGGGGCCGACACTCGCCTATACCGAAAGTCTCACCTCAGCCGCTTACCACGATCGCCAACAGGACGTCGACACCTATACGCTGACCTTCGATCGCCTGCGAGCAGCGGCGTTGAGCCCGTTGGACAGCACAGCCCTGCTGGAGCGGGTGGTCGACGAGTTGCAGGGCGGCTAGCGGGAAAGGGGCGTGGCGGCATGAGCACCCAGTTCGACGGCGCCGTGTGGCGCAAGAGCAGCCGGAGCGCTGGCAACGGCGGCAACTGCGTCGAGGTCGGGTTCACTCCCACCGCGATCGGCATCCGGGACACCAAGGACCGCGACGGCGGCACGCTCGCCATCACGGCCGCCAGGTGGAGCGACTTCCTGGACGCCACCAAGGGCGGCAAGCTGAACGGCTGACGCCGCACGGACGCCCCGGTCGGGAATCCCCCGCACCGGGGCGTTTTCGCGTCAGCGCCTCCGCACCTCGCCGCACATCCCAATTTTCGCGGGCTGACCGAAAAGCCCCCTTCGCCCCCGCGCCTGGTGCGATGCTCTTCCTGGATCTTCCGCGCCGCGATGTGCAGGAGTGATGCCGGTGACGCAGAGCCAGCCGCCCGACGAGGAGCGGTACCCGCACACCTCCACCGCGTATCCGCCCCCGCCGGACTGGGGTCCGCCACCGCCATCCCGGCCGTCCCGGGTGCGCCGCCTCCTGTCCCCGCGCGGGCGGCACTGGGTGGTGCTCGCCGCCGTGCAGTTCGCCGTGATCGTCGCCTTGGTGGGATGGCTCGCCTGGCCCGCGGCGATGCGCGCGATCCCGGGAACGGTGCAGGCCAGCGTGCTGACGCCCGAAGAAGCCAGCGAGGTCCTAGGCGTCACGCTGCACGACGGCACGAGCTGGAGCGAACCGCCACCGCCCCTGGGGGCCGACCCGGCGGAGTGCGCGGTGGCCGTCGGACCGGCGACGCGCGCCGTCTACGCCCCCGGCTGGAGCACGTTCCACGCGGTGACCTACCAGGATTCCGCGGAGATCGCCGATCACGTGGTGATCCAGGTGCTCGGCGAATACCCGGAACGGGATGCGGCCGCCGCCGCGTTCGGCACCTTGGCGGAGGGCGTCGGCGGCTGCGGTTCCGCCGTGCGGACCGCGACCGACCGGGAGACCTCGGGCGAGAGCGTCTCGAACTGGGTCTACGAGGTGTACGCGGCGACCCCGGACCGGCTGATCTGGATCGCGTTCGAGGACGACGGCAACGACTGGGCCTGCTTCCGCCAAGCCCGGCTCGACGGCAGCTCGCTGCTGCAAGCAGCGGTCTGCCAAGGCGGTGACGGCGCGCCCGCCGCCCAGCGGATCGCCGAGCGGTTCTTCAGCAGATCGGGGGCGTGACATGGCCCGACGGTGGTCCCCGCCCGTGCTCCTGACCCTGGTGCTGTCGCTGGTCCTCGGCACCGCCAGCGCCGCCGCGCTCCCCGGCACGCCGGACGCCGGCAGCGCCGCCCACCTCGGCGAGCGGGTCGCGGCGGTGGACCAGCGGCTCGCCGCCCTGCCGCGCCGGGAAGCCGAACTCCGGGCGGCCGAGACGTCGCTGCGGGCGCGGACCGGCGCGCACGACGCGCGGTCCCGCGACGTCGCGGCCCGGCTCGACTCGGTGCGCAGGCGGATCGACGCGCACAACGCGGAGGTGGACCAGTACCCGAACGGGGCGCCGCCCGCGGTGGCGCGGGCCCTCAACTCCCGGGCCGCCGCGCTCAACGCCGAACAGGCGCGCCTGCTGGCCGAGGACGGCGCCCTCTCCGCCGAGAGCGGTGCGCTCGCCTCCGAGGAGGCACGGCTCGAATCCCGGCAGGCGCAGCTCGACCACGACCGCACCGCGCTTCCGGGGCAGCGCCAGCAGCTCCTCCGGCAGTGGGCCGGAGCCCTGGTCGACTCGCTCGGGGAACTCCCGGAAACGGTGCGGCAGGCCCCGGGTGGCGACCCGGCCCGCCCGCCGGGCGACCGGGCGACCCGGGGCGATCCGACGTCCCGGCAGGACGAGGCGGCGGCGCTCGACGACTACGCCGAGCGCCACGGGGTCGAGGTCGACATGCGGCCCGGCACCGCGACCCTCTCGCCCCGCGCGGTGGGTGGCCTGCCGGTCGGCCAGGCCGCCGGGCTGCGACCGCGCTGCCTGTTCGCCGGGCTGGTCCCCAAACCGTCCGGGACCTACACCGCCCTGGTGGTGGGCCCGCGTTCCGCCGCGGAGCAGAACTTCGACCGCGCCGTCGCGCGCGGTGGTGCCGTGGCGGTTCGGGACGGCCAGCGCGTCACCGTCGACGAGGTCACCACCGTCCCGCGCCGCAGGCCCGACCGGTGCCCGGTGCCGAACAGCTTCGCCCCCGGCACCCGCGTCCTGCTCGCCGACGGCAGCAGCCGACCGATCGAGCTGATCCGCCCCGGGGACCTGGTGCGCTCGACGGACCCGGTCACCGGCCGCACCGCGCCCCGGCCCGTCACGGCGCTGAGCGCGGACACCGGCCGGAAGGACCTCCAGCGGCTCACGATCGGCGGCGCGACGCTGACGACCACCGCCGACCACCCGTTCTGGGACCCCGGCCGCCGAACCTGGGTCGAGGCCGGCGAACTGCGCCCCGGTCAGGTGCTGAGCAGCACCCCCGACCGCGCGCCGGTGCGGGTCACCGCCAACTCCCCGGTCCAGCAGCACCGGACGGTCCACAACCTCTCCGTCGCCGACTTCCGCACGTACTATGTGCTCGCGGCCGGCACCCCGGTCCTGGTGCACAACAGCGCGCCCTGCCCGCAACCGTCGCGGCTCGGCACCGACCACCGCGCCCTGGGCGACCCGAACGCCGCGGGAGGCGTCTACGCCCTGCTGTCGGCGAGCGGGATCGTGGTGCGCACCGGGATGGCGAAGAACCTGCGGTCCCGGCTGGCCACGCACCAGCGCAACTACCCGGAGCTGACGCCGGTGGTGCTCTACCGGACCGACAGCCGAGCAGCGCGGAGGGGATTGGAGCAGATGGCCGAGAACCGCTACTCGCCCGTGCTGGCCAACCAGCGGGCGATCCGCCGCGACAACCCGAGGTACGACGAGTACCTGAGCGCGGCCCGCGACTTCCTGGCCCGGTGGGGGTGAGGGTGAGCGCCTCCGGAACCGGTCCGCTGGACAACGACTCCGCGCTGGACCTCTGCGACGACCTGCGGGAACTGGCCCCGGAGCAGGCCGTCGACGCGCTCCGCGCAGCGCTGCGCTCGGCCGCCGACGTCCCCCCGGGCGACTACCTGGAACGCGACACCGCCGAAGCCGCCATCGCCGCCGCGGCCCTGGTCCTGGCGCGACGCGGCGGCGCGGCGGTGGTGCTCGCCGACGCCGACCTCACCCTGCCGGAGCCGCCCGCGGATCTCGTCGGCTTGATCCCCCCGGCGCTTTCCCGGGCCTTGGCCCCGGATTCCGAGGTCCGCGGGCTGTGGGCGGACGCCGGGCTCGGCGACTCCTGGCGGGCCGAGGTCGAACGCCTCCGGCGGGAAGCCACCGGGAGCTGAGGGGAATTTCGCGAGCTGCGCGGGGGATCTCGACGCCGAGCGGGCGACTATGCTTGCGCACGAGCCCTCCTGGGCCTTCCGCGCCGCGACTGTGCAGGAGTGATGCCGGTGCCGCAGAGCCCACCGCCCGATGGGGAGCGCACCCCCGCACGTCCGTTCCCGAGGCCGCCCGCCCCGCCGGACTGGGGCCCGCCGCAACCGCACCCCTGGCCGTACTCCCCACCGCCACCACCGCAACCCGAACCGCGCCGACCGCGCCGCCGCCTCTGGGTGGTCATCGCCGCCGTGCAGTTCGCGGTGATCGCAGCGCTGGTGGCGTGGATCGCCTGGCCCGCGGTGATGCGCGCGATCCCGGGCGCGGTGCGGGCGGAGGTGCTCACGCCCGCCGAGGCCGGCGATGCGGTGGGCGTCCCGCTGCACGCCGGTGCGAGCCGGAGCGAACCACCACCACCGCCGCGGGCCGATCCGCCGGAGTGCGCGGTCGCCGCCGGACCCACGACGCGGGCGGTCTACGCCCCCGGGTGGACGCGGTTCCACTCGGCGACCTACCAGGACTCCGCGGAGTCCACCGTGGTGACCCAGGTGATCGGCACCTACCCGGACCGGGCGCGCGCCACCGAGGTGTTCGGCGCGCTGAGCGACGGGGTCAGCGGCTGCGACGCCGCCCGGCGGATCGGCGAGACCACCTCGTCCTGGTCCTACGGCGTCTACACGACCAGCCCGGACGTGCTGATCTGGATCGGGTTCCAGGACGGCGCCCCGTGGGCCTGCTTCCGGCAGGCCCGGCTGGAGGGGTCGAGCGTCCTGCAGGTCTCGGTCTGCCAAGCCGGTGACGGTGCCCCGGCCACGGCGCGGCTCGCCGAACGGTTCTTCGGCCGGGCAGGCGCCTGACCACCCACCTGTTGGAGGACCAGGTGCGGGGCCTTGCCTCAGCGGCGGTGCGGGTCGACGGCCGCACCGCACAGCGGCTCGGCCGCTTCCGCCCTCACAACCAGCCGAGCTTCACGGCTTGCATGCCTGCCTGGAAGCGGGTTTCGACGCCGAGGCGGGCGATGAGCTCGCGGACGCGGCGGTGCGCGGTGCGGGCGCTGAAGCCCATCAGGCGGCCGATGGTGTCGTCGGTGGCGCCGGAGGCGAGCAGCGAGAGGATCCAGCGCTCCTCCTCGGTGGGCTGGACCTCACCGCCGGAGACGTCGTGCGCGGCGCTGAACGGCGCGGCGAAGCGCCAGAGGTCCTCGAAGATGCGGGCGATGGCGGCGAGCATGGCCGAGCTGCGCACGACCACGGCGCTCTCGATGGAGTTCTCGCTGACGGTCAGCGGCAGCAGCGCGATCTCGCCGTCGACCATGATGAGCTTGGTGGGCGCGACGTGGATCACCCGCGCCTGCTCGCCGAGCGCGACGAGCTTGGTGGTGATGTCGAGCTGCGGCGGCCGGGCGAGCGCGGAGCGGTCGTAGAGCACCTGGTAGCGCACGCCTTCGGCGAGCTTGCGGGATTCCAGCGAGTCCAGCGGACCCGTGGTGACGTAGGGGGGTTTCGCGACGCCCTGCACGAGGGTGGTGGCGTTGCTCTGCAGCTCGTAGGCGGCCCAGCCGACGCGCTTGGGGCCGTGCACGACCTGGAGCACCCCGCCGGTGCCGCTGTGCGAGCGGGCGTCCCGGGCGACCGAGGCGACCGCGGCGCGCGCCTCCACATGGGCTCGGGCCGTTGCCTGACCGGTCTCCGCTGGTCCCGCGACCGGCGGCTGGGTCTGTTCCAGCGTGTCCGGGTATCCGGGTAGCACAGCACACCTCACTTAGCACCGCGGCCTGGGCCCGCGGGCATCGAAACCCCCGACGTCGTCAACGTATCGAGCGGGGCGGAACGGGGTAACCGACTTTCGACGGTTCGCCCTGGTCGACCTCCGATTGACCCCGACCGGCCCAGCGATCCACCCCTGAACGCACCAGCCGGACGCGACCGGCCCTCCCTGGCGGTGCAGGAAGGGCCGGTCCACGGGCGTGCTCGCGATCAGAGGTCGCCGATCTGGAGCAGGTCGGCGATGGTGCCGGACGGGGCGCCCTGGATGACGTCGGTCGCCGCCTGGCCCTGGAGCCCGGAGATGACGTCGGCCGGGGTCGCGCCGCCGTTGGCCGCCAGGTACAGCGCACCGACGCCCGCGACGTGCGGGCTGGCCATCGAGGTGCCGCTCATGGTGTCGGTGCCGCCACCGGGAGCGAGCGAGACGATGTCCACACCGGGCGCGTAGCCCTCGACGGTGGAGCCGAAGTTGGTGAAGCTGGCGGAGCCGTCGTTCTGGTCGGAGGCCGCGGTGGTGAACACGCCCTCGGCGCTGGCCGGGGACACGTTCTCGGCGTCCTGGCCCTCGTTGCCCGCCGCGACGGCGAGGAACACGCCGCTGTCGACCAGGGCGGTGGCCGCCTCGTCGAGCGCCGGGTCCTTCGGGCCGCCGAGCGACATGTTCGCCACGGACGGGCCGCTGGCGTTCTGCGCGACCCACTCCATGCCGGACACGATCTGCTCGGTGGTGCCGCTGCCGTTGTCGTTGAGCACCTTCACGCCGACCAGCTCGGCGCCCGTGGCGACGCCGTGCGTGTCGCCGCCGATGGTGCCCGCGACGTGGGTGCCGTGGCCGTGGCCGTCCTGCCCGTCGCCGCCGGTGGCGTCGAAGCCGACCGACGCGCGCCCGCCGAAGCCGGGGTGGGAGGGGTCGATGCCGGTGTCGAGGATGTAGGCGGTCACGCCCGAGCCGTCGCCGGCCGGAGCGTAGGTGTCGTCGAGCGGGAGCTGCGGCTGGTCGAGCCGGTCCAGGCCCCAGGAGTCGACGGCGGCGGCGTCGCTGGGCTCCACCTGGATCGAGTAGCTCTGCGAGACGCCCTCGACCTTGCCGCTGGAGCGGACGTCCTCGAGCTGCTCGGCGGTCAGCGTGGCCGAGAACCCGTTCATGGTGGCGGAGTAGACGTTGCGGGCCTGCACGCCGAGCTCCTCGGCGACCCCCTGGGCGGCGATGCCGTCCTTGAGGTTGACGAGGTAGGTGTCCTGGCCGCCCGCGTCCTTGGCCTGCGGGTGCAGGGTGAGCGGGGCGAGGAGGGGCTCGGCGCCCGCCGGAGCGGCCGCGAAGACCATCGCTGCCGCGGCGACACCCGCACCGGTGCCGTAGAACAGCTTCTTCATGTGGTTCCTCCTTCAGTGCCGCTCGGGTGGGGCCGAGCGGAACCTGACGGCTTGGCATTTCGGAACGTAACCGGGATGACCACACGAAAGGGTGATGTTGGCGAATTGTTGCCACTCAATCGGTAAGCCGGGTGAAGACTTTCCCAACCCCCGCGGCACCGAGCGGGAACGCCCGCTGGCGTTTCCGCACGTCGCGGCGTTTTGCCCCGGCTTGGGCGAAATATCCGGGCAGAACTCACCGCATCGAGCATCGCCCGGAAACCCCGCGACGTTACGCCCCCGCACCCCCACCCCCGACCGGGTGGCAACCAGCGAGTGAGGGGCACCCTGTACCAAGTGACGTGGTACAGGGTGCCCCTCACTCAGAGCTCGAACGGGTGAGCCGGTCCCCGCCGCACGCGTCGGCGCGTCCGGCACCACCCGTTCGGGAAGTGAGTGAGGGGCACCCTTGTCCGAGTTACTTGGGCAAGGGTGCCCCTCACCTGCTCACCTTTCGGGTGCCGAACGGGCGTGGGCAGGACACGGACGCGTCAGTTCGCGAGGACCGCGATGATGGCCGCGTAGGTGCCGAGCAGGGCGATCCCCTCGAACCCGACCCGGCCCGGCCCCCGGTCCTGCCGGACGAGGAGACCGGTGATCACGATCACCGTCATCAGCGCGCTGGCCAGGGTGAGGAACAGCTCGTCGGGTCCGGCCGCGTGGTAGAGCGAACCGCCGCGGAAGGCGACGTCGCCGATCGCCACGTTGAGCACGTCGAAGCAGTTGCCGCCGAGGATCGCGGCGATCGCGAGGGTCAGGGCGCCCCGGCGCACGGCGGCGATCGCGGTGACCGCCTCGGGCAGCCCGTTGACGATCCCGAGCAGCACCGCGCCGACGAAACCCTCGCCGAGCGCGGTGGCGGCCACGATCCCCTCCGCGGCCACGGCCAGCGCCGCCCCGCCGGTGCCGACCGCGATCCCGACCGCGGTGAACTCCAGCCAGATGGTCCGCGCCCGGCGCGGATCGGCACCGTCGTCGACCGGCTCGTCCCGCTGCGTCGTCCGGGTGAACACCGCCCGCCACATCGGCCGGTCCCCGCTGCGGCGGATCAGCAGCAGCCCGCCGACGTAGACCGCGACCAGCAGGAACGACACCGGGTGGATCGCGGCGACCACGACCGGCGGCACGAAGCTCGCCAGCACGACCAGCACCAGCATCCCGATCAGCAGGCAGCCGAACAGGATGTTGGTCAGCGACGCGGCGGCGTGCTCCAGGTTCCCCCGCCGGTGGAACAGGTCGGCGACCGCGATCGCGACGGTCTGCGCCGCGATCCCGCCGACCGCGTTGCTGTAGGCCAGGGTCGGGCTTCCACCGGCCGCCGTGACCGCGGTGATCACGATCCCGGACAACGAGGTGGTGGCCCCGAAGAACAGCGCGCCGAAGACCGCCTCGCCCCACCCGGTGCGATCGGCCAGCACGTCGCCGAGCCGGGCCATCCGCACCGCGCCGAGCACCGTCGCGGTCGCCGCCACGGCGAAGACGACCAAGCTGACAGGCAAAGACCAAGTCCCCAGCAGTATCTCCTCGTCCGTTGTGGTCCTTTTGCGGAGCGGTGCCGGTAGCGGAACCTCAGCGGCCTTCTCGCGGTGGAAGGTGCCGTGGTCCCGTTGCTCAGCGGTGCCGGTGGCGGAACCTCAGCGACCTTCTCGCTCCGGGAGCCGCTCCTCATGTACCACCCCGTACACAGCGTCGCGGCTGTCCTCGCGAGAAGACCGCTGAGAACCCGCGGCGGTGCGAGCTGCGTGCGTGGGGCAAAGCGGAAGCGGCTTCGCCGCTTGCCTGACGGTGGTCGGCTCGTAGTCGGTCGGTGGTCGGGTGGTGCTCGGTCGGTGGTTGGGCCTTCGCTGGGGCCTTACCCGTTCGCGGCTCCCTCGAACCGGTTCCGAAGTGCCGGGCGGGCGTGCTCCGGGGGAGACTGGGACCCGGGGGGAGGCGCGATGACCACGATCGGACAGCGGGAAGCGCTGCGCATGTACGGGTGCGAGGTCGTCGACCCGGCGGGGCAGCGGATCGGCATCGTCGGGGACCTGTTCCTCGACGACAGCACCGAGGAGCCCGCCTGGATCACCGTCCAGACCGGGCTCTTCGGCACCAACGAGACCTTCGTCCCGCTGGACGGGGCGGCCTTCGACGGCGCCCGGGTCACCGTCGCGGTGAGCCGCGACGTGGTCCGGCGCGCACCGTTCGTGGACACCGAGCGCGGTGACCTGCTCCAAGAGCAGGAGAGCGCCCTCCAGCACCACTACGACCGCATCCCCGCGCCGAGGACCCCGGGTGCCGTGAGCCACCGTCCACCCGGCACGCCCGGCGGCTGATGGCACCCTCGGTGGCAACAGCCGGTGCACCCACCGGGAGCCACGACGGCCGGTCCGACCGGCCCAGGACGGAGCAACGCATGCAGCCGAGCGAGCAGGGCGCACCGCCGATCACCGACGCGATGCGCGACTACGCCCGGGAGAACCCGGGGAACTGGCTCTACATCGTCGACCCGGGTTACCAGGATTCCGGGGACGACGTGCCGCCGGAAGGCGTCGTCGGCGCCTACTACATCGACGACAACGGCGACATCGACGAGGAGTTCCAGTTCAACTCCGCCTACGAGCCCTCCGAACTGGCGGGCGAGCTGCCGGAGCCGACGAACTCGCTGGAGGAGGTGCTCCAGGGCATCGCCAACGGCGAGCTGCCGGAGGACCGGCTGCCCGAGGCGGTGCTCGACGGCGAGGTGCTGCTGTACTCGCCCGAGGACGCGGGCGATGCCGAGGCGGTCTACGCGGCGGAGATGTCCGACGGCAGCCAGCTCGTCCCGGCCTGCACGTCCGAGTCGCGGGTGCCCGCGGACTGGCCGGGCGCGCGCCGGGTCGCGGGCGCCGACCTGCCCGCGCTGCTCGGCGGGCTGGACCTCGGGCTGAACCTGACCGACGCGGTGCAGGCGGTCATCCCGAACAGCGTGCTGGCCGAGGCCGCCGCGAGCCGGTAGCCACCATCGAGGGAGGTGCCTAGCCTCGGCGGCATGAGCACTGATCGCCTCCGGGCCGGCCCCGGACCCATCGAGCACTACGCGCTGGTGTCCGACCTGCGCACCGCCGCGCTGATCGGTCGCGACGGCTCGGTGGACTGGCTGTGCCTGCCCCGGTTCGACTCGCCCTCGTGCTTCTGCCGCCTGCTCGGCGGCGACGCGGAAGGCCACTGGCAGATCGCCCCGACCGGCCCGGTGCGCGAGGTCCGGCGCCGGTACCGGGGCGACGCGCTGGTGCTGGAGACCGAGTTCCACACCGACGACGGGGTGGTCCGGCTCATCGACACGATGCCGCCGCACGAGAAGAACCAGGGCGACGAGCCGTGCCTGGTGCGGACGGTCGAAGGCGTGTCCGGGCACGTCGAGATCGGGATGCGCTGGGTGATCCGGTTCGCCTACGGCGAGGCGATCCCGTGGGTCCACCGGGTGCGGGCGACCGAGCCGGTGCTCGACGAGTACATCGTCGCCATCGCCGGCCCGCACTCGGTGGTGCTGCGCGGCGACCTGCTGCCGCACCGGGTGGAGCACGAGCGGGCGCACCAGCTCACCCGCACCGTCGCGGCGGGCGAGCGCTTCTCCTGGGTGCTCCAGTGGGCGCCCGACCCGGACGACCTGCCCGCCCCGATGGACCCCGACCAGGAGATCCGGGACAGCGAGGACTTCTGGCGGGAGTGGGGCTCGCGGATCACCTACGACGGCCCGCACCGGGACGCGGTGCACCGCTCGCTGGTGGCGCTCAAGGCGATGACCTACGCGCCGACCGGCGGCATCGTCGCCGCGCCCACCACGTCGCTGCCGGAGGCGATCCCCGGCGACCGGAACTGGGACTACCGGTACTGCTGGCTGCGGGATGCCACGATGGCGCTGCTCGCGCTGGACAACTTCGGCTGCTACGAGGAGGCGGCGGCCTGGCGCCGCTGGCTGGTGCGGGCCGTGGCGGGCGACCCGTCGCAGGTCCGGATCATGTACGGCATCGACGGGGCGCGGCACCTGCCGGAGTGGGAGGCGGACTGGCTGCCCGGCTACCACGGCAACGGTCCGGTGCGGCTGGGCAACGACGCCTACCGGCAGCGCCAGCTCGACATCTACGGCGAGGTGATGGACGCGCTGCACCTGGCGCGGGAGCGCGGCGTCACCGAGAACGCCGAGTCCTGGGGCGTGCAGCGCGGGATGCTGGAGCACTTGGAGCGGATCTGGCAGCACCCGGACCGCGGGCTGTGGGAGGTGCGCGGCCCGGAGCGGATGTTCACCCACTCCCGGGTGATGGTCTGGGTGGCCTTCGACCGCGCGGTGCGCGCCGCCGAGGAGGACGGCCTGCCCGGTCCGGTGGAGCGCTGGCGAGAGCTGCGCGACGCCGTGCACGCCGAGGTGCTGGAGCGCGGCTGGAACTCCGAGGTCGGCGCGTTCACCCAGTTCTACGGCGGGACCGAGCTCGACGCGGCCACGCTGCTGCTGCCCACCGTCGGCTTCCTCCCCGGGGACGACGCGCGGATCGTGGCCACGGTCCGCGCGGTGCAGCGCGAGCTCCAGCACGACGGGGTGCTGGTCGACCGCTACAGCACCGCCGCGCGGCGGCACGCGGTGGACGGGCTGTCCGGTGTGGAGGGTTCGTTCCTGGCCTGCTCGTTCTGGATGGTGGAGGCGCTGGTCGAGATCGGCGAGCGGGACGAGGCCGAGGCGATGTTCGAGCGGCTGCTGGAGCTCACCAACGACGTCGGGCTGCTCGCCGAGGAGTACGACGCGGTGGCCGAGCGGTTCACCGGCAACTTCCCGCAGGCCTTCAGCCACCTCGGCCTGGTCAACGCCGCGTCGACGCTCTACCTGGGCCCCACCCGGGCCAACCGCAGCCGCCGCCGAGCAGCGCAACGCCGCCGCGAGGGCCACCACCTCGGCCAGGACCGCGCCACCCCGTTCGGAACCTGAGTGAGGGGCACCCTGTACCACGTCACGGAGTACAGGGTGCCCCTCACCTGGTTCCCATCCGGGTGAACCGCGCGGCCGAACGCCGGGCACCACCCGTTCGGAACGTGAGTGAGGGGCACCCTTGCCCAAGTAACTGGGACAAGGGTGCCCCTCACTCACGACCCTTCCGGGTGAACCGGGGTCCTCAGAGGTGGGCGGTGATGAAGTCCCGCAGGTCCTCCGGTGGGCCGGGTTTGGCGAAGAAGTAGCCCTGACCCGTCTCGCAGCCGATGTCGGCCAGCCGCCGCGCCTGCGCGAACGTCTCCACGCCTTCGGCGGTGACGGTGAGCCCGAGGGCGTGCGCGAGCTCCACGAGGGTGCCGACGATCCGCGCGTCCACCGGATCGGCCCGCTCCGCGTCGCGCAGCCCCTCCATGAAGGACCCCGCGATCTTGAGCTCGTGCACCGGCAGGTGCCGCAGGTAGGCCAGGTTGGAGTACCCGGTGCCGAAGTCGTCGATGGCGATCCGCACGCCCATCCGGGACAGCGCCCGCAGCGCGTCCAGCGGCTCGTCCGCGGTGCCCATGATGGCGCTCTCGGTGAGCTCCAGCTGAAGCTGGGTCGGGGCCAGGCCGGTCTCGGCGAGGATCGCCTCCACGTCGGCGACCAGCCCCGGGTCGCGGGACTGGCGCACCGCGAGGTTCACGCTGATGAACGGCGCGCGGTTGCCGAACTCGTCCTGCCAGCGCTTGGCCTGCAGGCACGCCTGGCGCAGCACCCAGCGGCCGAGCGCGACGATCAGGCCGGTCTCCTCGGCCAACCCGATGAACTTGTCCGGGCCGAGCCTGCCGAACTCCGGGTGCCACCAGCGGACCAGCGCCTCGGCGCCGACCACGGTCTGCTCCCGCAGGCCCATCAGCGGCTGGTAATCGACGTAGAACTCCCCGGCCTCCAGGGCGGCGGGCATCTTCGCCGAGAGCCGGAACTGGGCGACCTCGCTGGCGTTGCGCTCGTGGTCGTAGAGCGCCCACCGGTTCTTGCCGTCGGCCTTGGCCCAGTACAGGGTCACGTCGGCGTCGCGCATCAGCGCCGCGGCGCTCTGGCCGTCCAGCGGGCGGTCCACGATGCCGATGCTGGCCGACACCGACAGCTCGTGACCGCCGATCCGGAACGGGGCGCGCAGCGCGCCGAGCACCGTGTCGGCGACCTCGATGGCGTGCTCGGTGCCCGGCGAACCCTGGATCAGGATGACGAACTCGTCGCCGCCCATCCGGGCCACCAGCCGGTCGTCGCCGCGCACCGCGCGCTCCAGCCGCTGCCCGACCGCCAGCAGCAGGTCGTCGCCGACGTGGTGGCCGAGGCTGTCGTTGATCACCTTGAACCCGTCGAGGTCCATGTAGCACAGCGCGATCCGCTCGTCGGGCGCGTGGTCGTGCATCACCTCGGACAGCCGCTCCAGGAACAGCGCCCGGTTCGGCAACGTGGTCAGCGGGTCGTGCATCGCCTGGTGGCGCAGGCGTTCCTGGAGGCGCTTGCGCTCGGTGACGTCCTCGACCATGTAGACCTGGAACTGCGGCATCCCGTCCTCGGCGCGCACCAGGGACACGATCATCTCGGTCCACACGGTGCCGCCGTCGGGGCGGTGGAACTGCTTCTCCACCCGGTACTGGTCGCGTTCGCCCCGGACCAGCTCCTCGTACATCCGCCACAGCCCGGCGTCGTCGGTGGGGTGCACCATCTCGTGCACGGTCATCCGGCGCAGGTCCTCGGCCGGGCGGTCCAGGATGCGCCGCAGCGAGTCGTTGACCTCCAGGACGTGCCCGGTCATGTCCGCGATGCCGATGCCCATCGCGGCCTCGGTGAAGATCGCCCGGAAGCGGGCCTCGCTGGTGCGCAACGCCTGCTCGACGGCGTCCCGGGCGTCCAGCACGGCCTGCCGGATGGCCTCCTGCTCGTCGAGCGTCCGCTTGCGCGCGGCCTGGAGGAACCCGGCGCACAGCGCGCCTTGCAGCGCGGCGACCCGGTCGCGCCAGCCGTCCCCGCCGAGCCGCAGCGCGCCGAGCAGCTCGGCGCCGAGCAGGTCGACGGTGCGGCCGAGCGATTCGGCGCTGGTGAAGTGCACCGCGACGAGGTCCACGCCGACGGAGCGGGCCGGGCCCGGGTCGAACGGCTCGCTGAGCAGCGCGTCGACCAGCCGATCGGTGTAGCCGGCCAACCGGCTCTCCACCTCGGCGCTGGTCATCGGCACGTAGCTGGTGCCCATCAGGTTCTGCGCCCACACCGCCGCGAAGCGCTGCCGATCACCGCGGGTGACCTCGGCGGTCGAGTCCTGAGCGCTGGGCACCGGCGCGGTCCAGCCAGTCATGCCTGGGCGCCCTCCACTCGTCGTACTCGCCTGGGCCGTTGTCCGGAGCATACGACCGGATCGGTCGGATGGTCGAACCTCGTATCGCGCCCGGGGCAATCGTCGTCCACCTCATCTGAGCAGGCCAGGTGAGCCACCGGGCGACCGCCGTCGGTGCGGAGGGCGGGACGGACCGCCTGCCCCCGGAAGCGTGAATGGGTCTTGCTCTTGTCGACGCCCGAACCCGGCGGCGGGTTGTGCGCGGAACACATCACGCGACCGGGGACACGTCTTTCCCGACCGGATGTCCGGATTGGGCCAGTGCGGTGAAAAACTAACACAGGTGCTAGGGAGGGCGAAAAGTCTTCGCCACACTTCCGGGGCAGAGGCGTCACTCCCCGTGCGACGCTCAGCTACGAAACCCCGAGAGGTTGCGATGTACCGACCGAGTGGATCTGCTCGCCGCCCGCGCTGGGCCTTCCTACTATCGATGTTCTGCACAGGCGCTCTGATCCTCTGTGCGCCCGCGCACGCAAGCACAGCACCTCCGGCGAAGGAGCAGGCGATGGGCACGCAGGTCACCGAACCGCCCAGCGGGACTCCGACCGAAGATCACGCGATGGGCTCGCAGATCCGCAAGCACGAAGGCTCCGGCGAACCGGGCGTGGAACCCCGGCTCGACCCGCTCGCCACGGTCCGCGGCATCGACGTCAGCAGCCACCAGGGCAACGTGGACTGGCCGCACTGGTGGGGCCAGGGGATGCGCTTCGCCTACGTCAAGGCGACCGAGGGCACCGGGTACGAGAACCCCTACTTCGCCCAGCAGTACAACGGTTCCTACAACATCGGCATGATCCGCGGCGCCTACCACTTCGCGCTGCCGGACCGGTCCAGCGGCGCGGCCCAGGCCAACTACTTCGTCGACAACGGCGGCGGCTGGTCCCGCGACGGCAAGACGCTGCCCGGCGCGCTCGACATGGAGTACAACCCCTACGGCAGCACCTGCTACGGGCTCAACCAGTCGCAGATGACCGCCTGGATCAAGAGCTTCAGCGACACCTACCACGCCCGCACCGGCCGCTGGCCCGTCATCTACACCAGCACGAGCTGGTGGAACCAGTGCGTCAACGCCGACTTCGGCGACACCAACCCGCTGTGGGTGGCCCGCTACGCCGGCTCGGTCGGCCCGCTCCCGGTGGGCTGGGGATTCCACACGTTCTGGCAGTACACGTCCTCGCCGCTGGACCAGAACTCGTTCAACGGCGCCTACGACCGGCTGCAGGCCCTGGCCAACGGCTGACCGGGCCCTCGACCGCGGCGGGCCGTCGACGACCCGCCGCGGTCCGTCCAGGCATCGCTCCCGGATGCCGGACGGGTCGCCGGAAACGCCCCGGGCGCCGGGGCATCGCGGGCACAATCACGCGCATGGGTGATCGTCGTGTCGGGCTGGTGCTGACCATCGTGCTCGCCGTGCTGGCCCTGGTCGGCATCAGCGCGGCGCTGCTGCTGCTCGACCCCCGCGCCACCGGGGCCGACGCGCTGCGCACCGGCGGGCTCGCCGCCGGATCCATCGTCGCCCTCTACGCCCTCTGGCTCAACGACCGGCGCCGCCGCACCGAGGAGCAGCGGCACGCGCTGGAGCACGACCGGGTGGCCGACGAGCGGTTCGCGCGGGCCGTGGAGCTGCTCGGCAGCGAGGCCGACCAGGTCCGGGTGGGCGCGCTGCACGCGCTGGCCGGGCTCGCGCGCACGAATCCGGCCTACACCCGGACGGTGATCGACGTGCTGTGCTCCTACCTGCGCCGGCCGTTCCTGCACCCGCGCTACGGCGACGACCCCCTCCAGGCCGCCGACGGCGAACCCGAGTGGTCGCAGCGCGAGCGGCACGAAGCGGACCGCAAGCTGGGCATCCGGCTCACCGCGCAGCGGCTCATCACCGACCTGCTGCCCGCCGCCGACGACGACGCGGCGCCCGCCTACGACCTCGACCTCACCGGCGCGGCGCTGGAGTACTTCGACCTCAGCGACCGCAAGATCGGCTCGGTGGTGCTGCGGCACGCGCTGCTGCGCAGCAGCAACAACTTCAGCCGGTGCGCGTTCCTGGGCCCGGTGTGGCTCACCGGCGCGACGATCGGTTCCGGTCGGCTGTCCGGGCGGGTCCGCTGCGAGGACGCGGTGTTCCACGGCCGGGCGTGGTTCAGCGGCGTGGACTTCTCCGGCCCGGCGAGCTTCGACCGGACCGTGTTCGCGGGCGAGGTGAAGTTCGCCCGCAGCCGGTTCGGCGACCGGATCACCTTCCGCGACGCGGAGTTCACCGGACCGGCGGACCTCCGCGCGATCGATTTCGCCGAAGACCCCGACTTCGCGGGCACCACCTGGACCCAACCCCCGCGAACCGACGCCCCGCTCCCCGGCCTCTGACCCCGCCACCCGTTCGGGACCTGAGTGAGGGGCACCCTTGCCCAAGTAACTGGGACAAGGGTGCCCCTCACCTGGTTCACGAACCGGCACCGTTCACCTGAATGGGCACCGTTCACCTGGACGGGACATGAGTGAGGGGCACCTTCATCCGACTATGCCGGATGAAGGTGCCCCTCACCTGGAACGGAGCGCTGGTGGCGCCCCTTCGGTTGGTCAGCCGATCGGGGTGTCAGCCGAAGAGGGCCGGGAGGGTGCCTTCCCAGGCCTCGCTGAGCTCGGCCAGCGGGATGTCGGCGACGCCTTGGACGTCCAGGCTCGACGAGCCGGAGTCGGCGACGCCGATCCGGGTCCAGGGCAGCTCCCGGGCGGTGCACATGTCGGTGAACCGCAGTTCCTCGCTGCGCGGGACGGCGACGAGCACCCGGCCCGCGGACTCGGAGAACAGCCAGACGAACGGGTCCGCGTCCTCGGGCAGCACCACCCGCGCGCCGCACTCGCCGATCAGCGCCGTCTCGACCAGGGCCTGCGCCAGGCCGCCCTCGGAGAGGTCGTGCGCCGCGGAGATCATGCCGTCGCGGGAGCCCGCCACGAGGACCTCGGCGAGCAGCTTCTCCCGCGCCAGGTCGACCTTCGGCGGGGTGCCGCCGAGGTGGTCGTGCGCGACGCGGGACCACTCGGATCCGCCGAACTCCTCGCGGGTCTCGCCGAGCAGCAGCAGCGTCTCGCCCTGCTCCCCGCCGATGCCGGTGGGGATGCGGCGGCTGACGTCGTCGATGGTGCCGAGCACGCCGACCACCGGGGTCGGCAGGATCGCCTTGTTCCCGGTCTGGTTGTAGAAGCTGACGTTGCCGCCGGTGACCGGGATGCCGAGCTCCTGGCAGCCGTCGGCGAGGCCGCGCACCGCCTGCTGGAACTGCCACATCACGCCCGGGTCCTCGGGCGAGCCGAAGTTCAGGCAGTTGGTCACCGCCATCGGGGTGGCGCCGGTGGTGGCCACGTTGCGGTAGGCCTCGGCCAGCGCCAGCTTCGCGCCCTCGTACGGGTCGAGCCGGGTGTAGCGGGAGTTGCAGTCGGTGGCGACGGCGATGCCCCGGCCGGTCTCCTCGTCGATCCGCAGCACCCCGCCGTCGGAGGGCTGGGCCAGCACGGTGTTGCCCCGCACGTAGCGGTCGTACTGGTCGGTGACCCACGCGCGGGAGCACAGGTTCGGCGAGGCGGCCATCCGCAGCAGGGTGTCCCGCAGTTCGTCCGGGGTGGACGGACGCGCCAGGGTGGCGGCGTTGTCCGCGGCGATCAGGTCCTGCTCGGCGGGGCGCTCGACCGGCCGCTCGTACACCGGGCCCTGGTGGGCGACGGTGCGCGGCGGCACGTCGACGACGAGCTCGCCCCGCCAGTCGATCCGCAGGTTCTCCTCGTCGGTGACCTCGCCGATCACGGTGGCGGTGACGTCCCACTTGCGGCAGACGTCCATGAAGGCGTCCACATCGGACGGGCGCACCACGGCGCACATCCGCTCCTGCGACTCGCTGGAGAGGATCTCGGCCGCGTTCATCCCGGTGGCGCGCAGCGGGACCTGGTCCAGGTCCACCCGCATCCCGCCGTCACCGGCCGCCGCGAGCTCCGAGGTCGCGCACGCCAGCCCGGCACCGCCGAGGTCCTGGATGCCCACGACCAGCCCGGAGTGGTACAGGTCCAGGCAGCACTCGATGAGCACCTTCTCGGCGAACGGGTCGCCGACCTGCACGCTGGGCAGCTTCTTGCGGCCGGAGCCGGACTCGTCGCCCTCGAAGGTCTCGGAGGCCAGCACCGACACCCCGCCGATGCCGTCCAGCCCGGTGCGGGCGCCGAACAGGACGATCTTGTTCCCGGTCCCGCTGGCGTGCGCGAGGTGCAGGTCGTCGACCTTCATCACGCCCACGCACATGGCGTTGACCAGCGGATTGCCCGCGTAGCAGTCGTCGAAGACGACCTCGCCGCCGATGTTGGGCAGCCCCAGGCAGTTGCCGTAGCCGCCGACCCCGGCGACCACGCCGGGCAGCACCCGGGCGGTGTCCTCGGCGTCGGCCGGGCCGAACCGCAGCGGGTCGGCCACCGCCACCGGCCGCGCGCCCATCGCCATGATGTCGCGGACGATGCCGCCGACCCCGGTCGCGGCGCCCTGGTAGGGCTCCACGTAGGACGGGTGGTTGTGGCTCTCCAGCTTGAAGGTCACCGCCCAGCCGTCGCCGATGTCCACCACCCCGGCGTTCTCGCCGATGCCCGCGAGCATCTTGGCGCGCATCTCGTCGGTGGTGGTCTCGCCGAAGTACTTCAGGTGCACCTTGGAGGACTTGTAGGAGCAGTGCTCGCTCCACATCACCGAGTACATCGCCAGCTCGGCCTCGGTCGGCCGGCGGCCCAGGATCTCCTTGATCCGGGCGTACTCGTCGTCCTTGAGCCCCAGCTCCTGGTAGGGCTGGGGGAGCTCGGGAGACGCCTTCGCGTGCTCCACGCTGTCGACGGCTGGGCCGTCGACGTCCACGATGTCGGTCACGCTGCCACCAGTGCGTCGAGGGCGGACAGGAACAGGCCGAGGCCGTCGTCGGTCGGGCCGGTCAGCGGGTCGATCGCGTGCTCCGGGTGGGGCATCATGCCCGCGACCCGGCCGCGCTCGTCGGTGATCCCCGCGATGCCGCGCTGCGAACCGTTCGGGTTGTCCCCGGCGTAGCGGAACAGCACCCGGCCGTCGCCTTCGAGCTGGTCGAGGACCGCGGCGTCGGCCATGTAGTTGCCCTCGCCGTGCTTGATCGGGATGAGCAGCTCGGCGCCCGCGTCGAAGCGGGTGGTCCAGGCGCTGGTGTTGTTCTCCACCTTCAGCCACTGGTCGCGGCAGACGTAGTGCAGCCCGGCGTTGCGGGTGAGCACGCCCGGCAGCAGACCGGCCTCGCAGAGGATCTGGAAGCCGTTGCACACGCCGAGCACCGGCATCCCGCGGTGCGCGGCGGTGACGACCTCGGTCATCACCGGGGCGAACTTCGCGATCGCGCCGCAGCGCAGGTAGTCGCCGTAGGAGAAGCCGCCGGGCACGACCACCGCGTCCACGCCCTTGAGGTCGTGGTCGGCGTGCCAGAGCGCCACGGCTTCCCCGCCGGCCCGCCGCACCGCCCGGGCGGCGTCCACGTCGTCGAGGGTTCCGGGGAAGGTGATGACCCCGATCCGCGCGCTCACGCCTCCACCCGCCGCACGGTGAAGTCCTCGATCACGGGGTTGGCGAGCAGGGTCTCGGCGATCTGGGCGAGCGTGTCGTCGTCGACGGAGTCGGCGACCTCCAGCTCGAAACGCTTCCCCTGCCGGACTCCGGAGATGCCGTCGAACCCGAGCCGCGGCAGCGCGTTGGCCACCGCCTGTCCCTGCGGGTCCAGGATCTCCTGCTTCGGCATGACGTCGACAACGACTCGGGCCACGGGTGCAGCTCCCGGTTTCCGTGCGGTCCGCCCGGGCAGGCAACGCAGCTCACTGCCGCCCGACGGATGGCCAGCAATACTGCCAAAGGGTAACTGAGCTGGGAGTTCACCCTCGCGGACAGGGGGTCGGTGGTGGCCTGCCTCACCCCGGGTGTTCAGCCCACAGCGAGAACCGTCGCCCTCGGCAGCCGATCGCGTGCAGTGTGTGCCCATGCGAATCCTGGTTCTGGGCGGAACGGCCTTCGTCGGGCGCGCGGTGGCCGCCGAGGCGGTGCGCCGCGGGCACGAGGTGACCTGCGCGGCGCGGGGCGTCAGCGGCGACGTGCCCGACGGCGCCGAGCTGGTCCGGGTGGACCGGCGGGAGGGCCTCGGCCCGCTGGTCGGCGCGGAGTTCGACGCCGTGGTGGACCTCGCCACCATGTCCTACGGCTACGTCCGCGACGCGCTGGCGTCGCTGCGGGCCGGGCACTGGACCTTCGTGTCCTCGATCAACGTCTACGCCGACACGCTCGTCCCGGGCCCCGAGGTGCTCGACCCGGTCACCGACGAGTCCACCGTCGAGGACTACGCCCAGCGCGACCCGGCGATCTACGGCGCCATCAAGGTGGCCTGCGAGAACGCCGTCCGCGCCGCGCACCCGGGCGCCTTCGTGGTCCGCCCCGGGCTGATCACCGGACCCGATGACAAGTCGGACCGGTTCGGCTACTGGGCGCAGCGGATGGCGCGCGGCGGCCGGGTGCTGGTGCCCGACGACCCCGAGCAGTCGATCCAGCACGTCGACGTGCGCGACCTGGTCGCCTGGGTGCTGGACGCCGCCGAGCACGGGCGGGGCGGCACGCACGACGCGATCGGACCGGCCGTCCCGCTGCGCGAGCTGCTCACCGACCTCGCCGACGCGGTGGCGCCGGCCGGCACCGAACTCGTCGCGGCGGCCCCGGCGGACCTGGCGGCGGCCGGGGTGCAGCCCTGGGGCGGCCCGAAGTCGCTACCGCTGTGGCTGCCGGACAGCCACCGGGGGCTGGCCGCCCGGGACGCCGGTCCGGTCCTGGCGGCCGGGCTCCCGGTCCGCCCGCTGGCCGACACGGCCCGCGCCGCGCTGGAGACCGAGCGCGCCCGCGGCATCGACCGGGAGCGCCGCGCCGGGCTCACCCCCGACGAGGAGGCCGAGCTCCTGCGCACCACGCCCACCCGCACCTGGTACACCCGGTGAGGACTCGCTCACCCGAACGTGAGATGAGTGAGGGGCACCCTTGCCCAAGTATCTGGGACAAGGGTGCCCCTCACCTCGTTCGGATCCGGGGCGAGGCTCACCCGGAAGGGTGCTGAGTGAGGGGCACCTCCACCCGGGTATGCCGGATGAAGGTGCCCCTCGCCCGGAACCTGCCGCGCGCTCGCCTCGCCTGGTGGTGCGGGAGGGTCGAAGGCGCCGACGCGGGTCCGATAGGCGGACGCTCAGGAAGGAGACGGTGTGCGGATCACTCATTACGGTCATTCGTGCGTGCTGGTGGAGGGTGACTCCGGTCGGGTGCTGATCGACCCGGGCACCTTCGCCTCGGACTTCGAGGGCCTGCGCGACCTCGACGCGGTGCTCGTCACCCACCAGCACGCCGACCACCTCGACGTGGACCGGCTGCCCGCGCTGCTCACCGCGAACCCGGACGCGCGGCTGGTCGCCGACGCCGACTCCGCCGGGTCGCTGGCCGACTCGGGGCTGGAGCCGAAGACCGCGCGCCCCGGGGACGCGCTGCGGCTCGGCGGGATGTCGATCGACGTGGTCGGCGGTGCGCACGCCGTCATCCACCCGGACATCCCGGTGATCGACAACGTGGGCTACGTCGTCGACGGCGGCGCCTTCTACCACCCGGGCGACTCGTTCTTCGTCCCCCAGCAGGAGATCGACGTGCTCGGCCTGCCGACCGGGGCGCCGTGGCTGAAGGTCTCCGAAGCGGTGGACTTCCTGCGCGAGGTGGCGCCGCGCTCGGCGGTGCCGATCCACGAGGCGGTGCTGGCCCGGCCCGAGATGCACTACGGGATGTTCGAGCGGCTGGGGCCGTCCGGCACCCGGATCGACGTGCTGGAGCGCGGCCGGGCCACCTCGGTCTGAACGCCGCCCGCCGGGCCGGCGCCCGGCCGCGAGGAGTCGGCCCCCGGTGCACTCGCTGCGGCGAGCGCCGGGGCCCGGCCTCCGGCCGATCAGTCGTCGCCGCGGTCGTCGTGGTCGTCGTCGTGCCGGTCGTCGCGGTCGTCATCGCGGTCGTCGCGGTCATCGCGGTCGTCGTCGAACCGGTCGTCCCGGTCGTCGTCCCGGTCGTCGTGCCGGTCGTCGCGGTCGTCGTCGTGCCGGTCGTCGACCTGGCCGGGTCGGCAGTCGTCGTCGAACCGGTCGTCCCGGTCATCGCGGTCGTCGAACCGGTCGTCCCGGTCGTCGTCCCGGTCGTCGTCGCGGCAGTCCTGCGGCGGGACCGGCGCGGGCGGCATCGGGGCCTGCGCCGCCACCGGGGCCGGGTCGGCGGGCACGGTGTCCTTGGCGATGGCCACGCCCGCCCCGCACAGCGCCGCCGCGGCGAGCGCCGCCGCCGGGATGATCACTGCCCGCTTCGCGTTCCGAATGCCCATGATGGTCACTTCCCCTCGTCTTCGTGCTGACAAGGACAAGCTTCGCGGCCGATCGTGAGTCTGCTCTGAAGTCCGGATGAAGGCGTTCTCATCCCACCGGCGGGCCGTTGCGCTGCGAGAACAGCCCGGCTCAGGACCGCTGTCGCCAATGGCCTGCGTGGCGGTGCGGGTGGCGGGACCTCAGCGGCCTGCTCGCTCCGGGCGCCCTTCTTGATGGATCGCCCTGCACGGCATCAGGGCGTCCTCGCGAGAAGGCCGCTGAGCGGTAACGTCCGAGCACGGGCGGCGGTGCAAGTTGACGGCCGCACCGCATGCGGCTCCGCCGCATCCCGAAAAGACCCCTCAGGCGGGCCAGTCGGCGAAGCGGTGTCCGGTGATCCGCTCGTAGGCCTCGACGTAGCGGTCCCGGGTGGCGGCCACGACGTGCTCGGGCAGCGGGGGCGGCGGGACGTCGGCGGCGCGGTCCCAGCCGGACTCCGCCGAGGTCAGCCAGTCGCGCACGTACTGCTTGTCGAACGAGGGCTGGACCCGTCCGGGCCGGTACTGGTCGGCGGGCCAGAAGCGGGAGGAGTCGGGGGTGAGCACCTCGTCACCGAGCACCAGCGATCCGTCGGCGCCGGTGCCGAACTCGAACTTGGTGTCGGCCAGCACCACGCCGCGCTCCCGGGCGTGCTCGGCGGCCCGGCGGTAGATCCGCAGGGTGAGGTCGCGCAGCTCGGCGGCGCGCTGCTCGCCCTCCTGGGCGGCGACGGCGGCGAAGCTGACGTTCTCGTCGTGGGCGCCCACCTCGGCCTTGGTGGCCGGGGTGAAGATCGGTTCGGGCAGCGCGGCGGACTCGACCAGCCCGTCGGGCAGCGGCACCCCGCAGACCGCGCCGGTGCGCTGGTAGTCGGCGAGCCCCGAGCCGGTGAGGTAGCCGCGCGCCACGCACTCCACCGGCACCATGTCCAGCCGCCGCACCAGCAGCGCCCGGCCGCGCACCTCGCCGGGGATGCGCGGGTCGTCGGCGGCGACCAGGTGGTTCGGCACCAGGTCGGCGAGCAGCTCGAACCAGAACACGCTCATCGCGGTGAGCACCCGGCCCTTGTCCGGGATCGGCGTGTCCAGCACGTGGTCGTAGGCCGAGATGCGGTCCGAGGCCACGAGCAGCAGGTGCTCGTCGTCGACGGCGTGCAGCTGGCGGACCTTGCCCGCGGCGATCAGGGGGTATTCGGCGAGTGCGACCACGGGCGGATTCTCACCCACCGGCCCCGCCACCGGTCGACCGGGTCGGTCGGGCACCGGCGGCTCGTCTGGCACGCTGATCGGCATGGTCACGCCAGACGCGCTCACCGCGGCCCGCCGCGCGAACATCGCTCCGTTCCAGGTGATGGAGGTGCTGACAGCGGCCGCCGCGCGCCAGCGCACGCACGGCGACGTGATCTCGCTGGCCGCGGGCCAGCCGTCGAGCCCCGCGCCGGAGGTGGTGCGCCAGGCCGCCGCCGAGGCGTTGCGGCAGCACCCGCTCGGCTACACCGAGCAGCTCGGGCTGCCCGAGCTGCGCGAGGCGATCGCCGGGCACTACGACCGCGCGCACGGCGTGCCGGTCGACCCGGCGGAGGTGGTGGTGACCACCGGCGCCTCCGGCGGCTTCCTGCTGGCCTTCCTCGCCGCCTTCGACGCGGGCGACCGGGTGGCGCTGGCCCGGCCCGGCTACCCCGCCTACCGGGGCATCCTGTCGGCGCTGGGCTGCGAGGTCGTGGAGCTGCCCTGCGACGAGTCGACCCGCTTCCAGCCGACCGCGGCGATGCTCGACGCGCTCGACGAGCCGGTGCAGGGGCTGGTGCTGGCCAGCCCGTCCAACCCGACCGGCACGGTGATCCCGGGGCCCGAGCTCGCCGAGCTGGTGGACTGGTGCCGGGCGCGCGGGGTGCGGCTGATCAGCGACGAGATCTACCACGGCATCAGCTACGCCGACGGCGAGCCGCCGCGCACCGCGCGGGAGCTGACCACCGAGGCGGTCGTGGTCAACTCCTTCTCGAAGCTCTGGTGCATGACCGGCTGGCGGCTCGGCTGGATGCTGGTGCCGCCCGAGCTGCGCCGCGCGGTGGATTCGCTGGCGGGCAACTTCGCGCTGTGCCCGCCCGCGCTGTCCCAGCACGCCGCGGTGGCGGCGTTCGACCCGGCCGCCACCGCCGAGGTCGAGGGCCACGTCGCGCGCTACCGCACCAACCGGGACCTGCTGCTCGACGGCCTCGCCGAGCTCGGCATCACCCGGGTCGCCCCCGCCGACGGCGCGTTCTACGCCTGGGCCGACGTCGGGCACCTCACCGACGACTCGACCGCGTTCTGCCGGGAGCTGCTCGACGACACCGGGGTCGCGGTGGTGCCGGGCGTGGACTTCGACCCGGTGGCCGGGCACCGCTACCTGCGGATCTCCTTCGCCGGCGACACCGACGCCATCGCCGGGGCCCTGGCCCGCCTCGGCGAACGGCTCCCGCGCCCCTGAGCCGGACCGGTCCCGCGCGCCGACCCTGAGATGTCCCTGGTCTTGGCCTCGTCCGGGTCCCATCAGCCCGTTCCTCTGGCAACCTGGGGTGAAGTCCCCCGGGCGAGCTGAGGTGCGTGGACGTGGTGTGGAAGGTGATCGGCGGGCTGCTGGTGCTGTGGCTCGTGCTGTCGGTGGCGGGAGCGGTGATCGAGGGCCTGTTCTGGCTCGCGGTGGTCGGCGGCGTGCTGTTCGCGGCCACCGCCGCCGTCGGCTGGGCCCGGGACCGCAAGAAGCTCGGCCCCTGAAGCCCCCGAACTGGGTCCCTCGACCAGGGTGAGGGGCACCTTCGTCCGACTATGCCGGATGAAGGTGCCCCTCACTCACAACCCGTCCGGGTGAATGGTGCCCGTTCGAGAGCCAGGTGAGGGGCCCCCTTGTCCCAGTTACTTGGGCAAGGGTGCCCCTCACTCACGACCCGTCCGGGCGAACGGTGCCGTTCGAGAGCGAGGTGAGGGGTCCTGGTCCCAGTGAGGAGTCCTTTCGGAATGCGGCGGAGCCGCATGCGGTGAGGCACGCAACCCGCACCGCCACGCAGATCATGGGCGGAAGCCGTCCCTGCGGGTCAGAGGACTTCGTGGGTGTGCAGGACGTCCCGGGCGGCCTCGGCTCCGGCCCAGTGGTGGGCGTGCAGGCCCGCCTGCAGGCCCGCTTCGACGTTGTCCGCGCGGTCGTCGAAGTAGACGCACCGGTCCGGGGTGGTGCCCAGGCCGGCGAGCAGGATCTGCCAGATCAGCGCCTCGGGTTTGACCACGCCGAGGTCGCCGGAGAACAGCAGGTGGTCGAAGCGCTCCGTCCACGGCTGCTGCTCGACGGCCCGGCCGAAGGACGCGGGCGCGTTGGACAGCAGGGCCAGCCGGACGTCCGCGCCCGCGAGGTCCTCGATCAGCTTGACCGTCTCCGGCGAGGTCTCCAGCCAGCCTTCGTTGTCCATCGCGGTGAGCCGCTGGGCCAGCGCGGCGTCGACCCGCAGCCCGAGCCGGTTGCCGATGGACATCCAGTACTCCAGGTCGGTGCGCCCCCGGTCGTAGGCGGTGCGCTCCGCCCAGTACGCCTCCTCGAACTCCCGCACCGGGGCCCCGAGCACGCCGGCGATGGACGGCAGCGCCGCGGTGCGCAGGCTGATCACCTCGCCGTAGTCGAAGACGACCCACCGCGTCATCGCTGACCTCCCTGGTCCTCCCCGATGCGGCGGAGCGCCTCGTCGACGTCCGCCTCGGTCACGTCCCGGTGCGTGACGAACCTGATCTTGCCCGCCATCGGCACCGCCAGCACTCCGAGCGCCCGCATCCGCGCCAGCGACAGCCGCACGTCCGGGACCGCGGCGAGCACGATGTTGGTCTGCGGCGTGGTGACGTCGAAGCCGAGCCCGGCGAGGCCGGTGGCCAGCCGCGCGGCGTGGGCGTGGTCCTCGGCGAGCTGGTCGATCCGCTTGAGCGCGATCAGCCCGGCCGCGGCGAGCACCCCGCCCTGCCGGACCCCGCCGCCGAGCGCCTTGCGCATCCGCCGCGCCTCGGCGATGAAGTCCCGGTCCCCGGCGAGGACGGAGCCCACCGGGGCGCCGAGCCCCTTGCTCAGGCACACCTGCGCGCTGTCCACCCCGACGGTGAGCGCGGCGGGCGGAACGCCGAGCGCGACCGAGGCGTTCCAGAGCCGGGCGCCGTCCAGGTGCACCGCGAGCCCGCCGTCGCGGGCCGCCGCGGCGAGCTGGGCGTGCTCGTGCGGGGGCACCACCGCGCCGCCCGCCTCGTTGTGGGTGTTCTCCAGGCACAGCAGCGTGGTGCGCAGCGCGTCGTAGCGGGCGCCGCCGTCGGCGGACGCCCGGATCACGTCGGGGGTGGGGCGGCCGGGTCCGGCGCTCCACTCCAGCGGGTCGGGCATCCCGCCCGCCAGCCAGGCCGCGGAGCCGAGCTCGTGGGTGAGCACGTGGGCGCCGCGCGGGGCCAGGAAGCGGTCGCCCCGGCGCAGGTGCAGGGCGAGCGCGATGAGGTTGCCCTGGGTGCCGGTGGGGACCCACAGGGCGGCGGCGGTGCCCAGCAACCGCGCCACCTCGTCCTCCAGGGCGCGCATGGTCGGGTCGTGGTCGAGCACGTCGTCGCCGACCTGCGCGGCGCTCATCGCCGCGTACATCGAGTCGTCGGGACGCGTGACCGTGTCGGAGCGGAGGTCGATCGGGGCCGGTTTGGTCACGAACAGATCACACCACACGGGGGCGGGGTGGGGGCAACGACCCGGCGCGACCGCTGCGGTATCAATCACGGGGTGGAACCGGGGGCCTGGACGTGCAACCGTTGCACCCGGGCGTTCCGTCCCAGACGTGCAGGCACGGACGAGCGGAGAGTTCCGCGTGGACCAACGCGAGGAGCAGGAGTTCGCGGAGTACTTCACGGCTCGGCGGGAGGCGGTGCGTCGGATGGCGTACATGATGTGCGGTGACTGGCACCGCGCGGACGACCTCGCCCAGACCGCGTTCATCGCGTTGCACCGGCACTGGCGCAAGGTCCGGGACAAGGGTGCGCTGGACGCCTACGTGCGGCGCATCCTGACCCGGGCGGTGATCGACGAGTCGCGGCGGCCGTGGCGGCGGGAGCGCGCCACGGAGGTGCTGCCGGACCGGCCCGCCGATTCCGGCTCGGTGTCGGACGCGGTGGCGACCAAGCAGACCTTGCTCGCGGGCCTGCAGCAGGTGCCGCCGAAGCAGCGCGCCGTGCTGGTGCTGCGATTCCTGGAGGGCCTCGACGTCAGCGGTGTCGCCGAGGTGATGCGGTGCAGCGAGGGCACGGTCAAGAGCCAGTGCGCTCGCGGCCTGACCGCGCTGCGGGAAGCCCTGGGGGACCAGCTCGGCGACCTGCGGTCGGCGTGAGGAGGTGCGTGAGGTGGACGATCGCGAACTGCGCGAGCTGTTCCGGGAAGCGGTGTCCGCGGCCCCCGAGTCGTCGTTCGACGAGCGGGACGTCGCGCGGGCGTCGCGCCGGATCACCGCGCGGCGGCGGATCGCCGCCGCTGGGGGGACGTTCGCGGCCGCGGCCGTGCTGGTCGGCGGCCTCGGCTGGGCGACGGGGATGTTCGGCGGTGATCAGCAGCAGACCGCCGCGGTGGCCCAGCGCACCGCGCCCCCGCCCGCGGAGAGCACCGGTCCGGGGGTGCTGATGGAGCCGATGACCCGGTCGGCGGCGTGCGGCCCGCCGGACGCCCAGCTGGCGGCGGCGGTGGCGGCGGAGTTGCCCGCGGTGGCGGCGACCTCGCCGGTCCCGGCCGACGGCCCGTGCCCGCCCGGCACCCGCGCGGCGAAGTTCGTGCTCCGCGACGGGGCGGCGGCGGGGACCGTGACGGTGTCGGTGGTGCCGTCCCCGGAGGGCGCCGAGGCGACCGACGTGCGGCACCCGGACGGGGCGCAGGAGGCCGTCCGGCAGACCCGCAGCGGGCAGCGCCTGGTGGTGGTCAGCCGCCCGGACGCGGGGTCGACCGCGCCTTACGGCGAGCGCATCCCGCTGCTGGCCGGGGACCTCGCCGCGCGCTACTGAACCTGCACCACCGGGCGGCTCCGGTTTCAATGGAGCCGCCCGTGGTGCCCTCGCTCACCAGAATGGTACGCAAGTACCAGATTATCGGTACGGTGGTGCCAATCTGTTCCCGCGAGGAAGGTGGTGGCCTCCGATGGCCTGGATCGTGCTGATGATCTCGGGGGTGCTCGAGGCCGGCTGGGCGATCTCGCTGAAGCTGTCCAACGGGTTCACCCGGCTGTGGCCTTCGCTGTCGTTCGCGGTCCTGGCGACGCTGAGCTTCGCGGGCCTGGCGTGGGCGATGCGGGTGCTGCCCGCCGGACCCGCCTACGCGGTGTGGACCGGCATCGGCGCCGCCCTGACGGCCGTCATCGGGATGGTGTGGCTCAACGATCCGGTGACGACGATCAAGATCGTGTCGATCATGCTCATCCTGGCCGGCGTCGTGGGCCTCAACCTCTCCGGCGGCCACTGACCACCCGTTCAGGTGATCTCGTTCCAGGTGAGGGGCACCCTTGCCCAAGTAACCGGGACAAGGGTGCCCCTCACTCACCAACCTTTCGGGTGAAACGGGTGCTGGTGGGCGCCGGAGGGGCGTGACCGGTGCGGCGGTGGGGCGGAAGGGGAGGATTAGGATGCGTCGGCATGACTTCGGCCAGCACTCCCAAAGGTGAGCGACGGCGGCAGGCGCTGGTCGAGGCCGCGGCCGAGCTGCTGGCGGAGGGCGGCTTCGAAGCGGTGCGGCACCGCGCCGTCGCCGAGCGCGCCGGGCTGCCGCTGGCGTCGACCACGTACTACTTCTCGTCGCTGGACGACCTGACCGCGGCGGCGGTGGAGCACGAGAGCCGCAAGGAGCTCGACGACGCCCGCGCGGAGCTCGACACCCTGGCGGAGCGCCCCCGCGGCACCGAGGTGGTCACCGAGCTGGTGCTCGACCTGCTGCTGGGCGCCCGGTCCCGGGACGGCGGGGCGGAGTCGGTGCTGCTGCGCTACGAGCGGTTCGTCGGCTCGCCGCGCCGCCCCTACCTGGCGCCGCTGATGCGCGAGCTCGGCGCCGAGCTCCAGGACCTGCTCGTCGAGATCTTCACCCGCAGCGGGATGCCGGTGGACCGGGAACGGCTGCGGGTGCTGACCTTCCTGGTGGACGGCGCGGTGGTGAACGCCCTCATCGAGAGCGCCCCCGACCCGCGCGCCGCGGCCCGCCGGGTGCTGCGCGCTCAGCTCGGCTGAGCCAACCGGTGCAGCGCGGCGTAGGAGCCGTCCGCCGCCATCAGCTCCTCGTGCGAGCCCAGCTCGGCGATCCGGCCGTCGGCGAGCACCGCCACCCGGTCGGCGTCCCGGGCGCTGTGCAGCCGGTGCGCGATGGCGATGACGGTGCGCCCGGCGAGCAGCCGGGCCAGCGCGCTCTCCAGGTGCCGCGAGGTGCCGGTGTCCAGCAGCGAGGTCGCCTCGTCCAGCACCACCACCTGCGGGTCGGCCAGCAGCACCCGGGCCAGCGCGAGCTGCTGGGCGCGCGCCGCGGGCACCGGGTGGCCGCCGCTGCCGAGCGCGGTGTCCAGCCCGTCCGGCAGCGAGTCGACCCAGTCCCGCAGGCCCACGTCGTGCAGCGCGGCCAGCAGGTCGGCGTCCGCCCACTCCCCGGCGACGTCGGACAGCGCCACGTTCTCCCGCAGCGTCGCGGCGAACACGTGGTGCTCCTGGGTCAGCAGCAGCACCGCGCGGCGCCGCCGCTCGGGGGCCAGGTCGGTGATCTCCACCCCGCCGAAGGTGACCGAGCCGCTGTCCGGCGCGCTGATCCCGGCGATCAGCCGCGCCACCGTCGACTTGCCCGCGCCGGAGGGGCCGACCACCACCAGCCGCGACCCGGCGGGCACCGCCAGGTCGATGCCGTGCAGCACCTCGCGTCCGGTGCGGTAGCTGAACCGGACGTCGCGCAGCTCCAGGTCGCCGGGTCCGACCGGCCTGGCGTCCTCGGGTTCCGGGTCGGCGCGCACGCCGAGGATGCGGCGCAGCGCCGCCCCGCCGACCTGGAGCTCGTCGACCCACATGAACAGGTCGTCGAAGGGCTCCGACAGCGACTCGGCGTAGAGCACCACCGTGGTGATGGTGCCGAGCTCGGCGATCCCGGCCTGGTAGGCCCAGCCGCCGAGCAGCAGGATCGCGGCGACCGGCAGCAGGTAGGACAGGTCCAGCAGCGGCAGCCAGCGGGCGAGCAGGCCGCGGTGCCTGCGCTCCAGCGCGACGGCGTCGCCGAGCACCCGCTCGTTGTGCGCGGTGCGGCGGTCGGCCAGCCGCAGCGATTCCACCGCCCGGCCGCCGTGCACCGATTCGTGCAGCCCGGCGTTGACCCGGGCCCACCCGGCGAGCTTGGCCTCCACGACCGGCTGGGCGCGCCCGTAGTACCAGCGGGTGCTGAGCAGCATCACCGGCACCGCGGCGAGCATCCCGCAGGCCAGCAGCGGTGAGGTGAGCAGCATCGCCGCCGCGGTGAGCACGATCGCCAGCACCGCCGCGGTGATCTCCGGGACGGCGTCGCGGACGGTGTGGTCGAGCCGGTTGACGTCGCTGGTCGAGCGGGTCAGCAGGTCGCCGGTGCCGGCGGCTTCGACGGTGCCCAGCGGCATCCGCAGCGCGTTGGCCACGACGTCCTCGCGGGACCGCGCGAGCAGGTGCTCGCCCAGCACGCCCGCGCGCAGTTGCGCGGAGCGCTCCAGCTGCGCGTGCACCACCAGGACCAGCAGGAACGCCCCGGCGAGCAGGTCCACCCGCACCGTCGGGGCGCCCGAGACCACGGCGTCGACGATCCAGCCGATGAGCTGCGGGGCGACCAGCCCGAGCAGGGTGGAGGCGGCGAACAGCGCGGAGGTGGCGGCGAACCGGCGCCGGTGTTCGGTCAGGGTCCGCCACACCCAGCGGCGGACCTCGGCGTGCGGGGCCAGCGGCAGCGGCTCGCTCACGGCGTCCCCCCCGGGGTGGTGTCGGCGACGGCCTTCCACAGCGGGCTCTGGGTGAGCACCACCGTGGTGCGCCCGCTGCGCAGGTCCCGCACCCGCTGGGCGATCCGCTGCTCGCTGTGCGCGTCGACCGCCGAGGTCGGGTCGTCGAGCACCAGCACGTCGGCGTCCGCGCACAGCGCTCGGGCCAGCACCAGCCGTTGCCGCTGACCGCCGGACAGCGAGCGGCCGAGTTCGTCGAGCTCGGCGTCGCCGGGCAGCGCGGCGAGCACGTCGGCGGCGTCGGCGGCGTGCAGCGCGGTGTCCACCGGCACCGGCGTGCCCTGGTCCACCTCGGCGCGCGCGGGTCCGGAGAACAGCGGGTCCTGGTTGTGCACGAGCACGATGCGGCGGCGCAGCTCGGCGGGTTCGACGTCGGCCAGCCGCACCCCGCCGGCCAGCACGCCGCCGCCGATCGGGTGCCCGGCGAGCCGTTCGGCCAGCGCTGAGCCGCCCTCGCCCGCGTCGATCACGGTGAGCTGCCCGGCGGGGGCCTTGAGCTCGTCGTCCTGGAGGTCCAGCGCGCCGGGCGGCAGCGGCACCGGGTGCGGCGGCGCGGCGGCGTCGGGTTCGAGGTTGAGCAGGTCGCGGATGCGGTCGGCGGCCACCAGCGCGACGGCGTAGGAGTTGGCGGCCTCGGTCGCGGTGCTCACCGGGATCACCAGGAACGCCGAGATGCCGTAGAAGGCGACGAGTTCGCCGACGCTGATGGTGCCGTTGAGGGCGAGCCGGGCGCCGAGCCAGGTCACCAGCACCGTGACGAGCCCGGGCAGCAGCACCTCGGCGCCTTCCAGCCAGGACTCGGCGCGCACCGCCGCCACCCCGGCGGTGCGCATCCGCTCGCTGCGCTCCTGGAAGCGCCGCCGGAAGCGCGCCTCGCCGCCGAGCCCGCGCAGCACGCGCAGCCCGGCCACGATGTCGGCGGCCATCGAGGTGACCGCCGAGAACCGCTCGCGCTGCACCTCCTCGCGCCGCTGGTACGGGATCAGCAGCGGTGCGATGCCCGCGGTGGCCAGCGGGATGCCGATCAGCACGATCAGCCCGAGCAGCGGGGAGATGTAGAGCACCGCCACGGCGGCGACGGCGAAGGACACCAGCGCCCCGGTCAGCCGCCCGGTCACCTCGAAGAAGGTGGCGACCTCGGTGATGTCCGAGCCGCCCGCGGTGACCACCTCGCCGGTGCCGACCCGGCGGGTGGTGGTGCCGCCGAGGCGGACGACGTGGTCGTGCACCAGCCGTTGCGAGGTCTCCGCGCCGTGGATCCACGACGAGTGCGCGGCCCAGGTCAGCAGCGCCGAACCGGCGGCCTGGGTGAACCCGAGCAGCACCACGACCCCGGCCCAGGCCAGCAGCGCGGACACCGAGCCCGCGCGGATGCCGCTGTCGATGGCGGCGCCGACGACCAGCGGGAGCACCGCGGTGGGCAGCATCCACAGCGCCCCGGACACGGCGGTGAGCAGCAGCAATCCGGGGCGTTGGCGCAGCAGGGACCAGAGGAGGCGCGCGGGGCCTCGGGTGTCGACCATGGCCGGTTCACGCTAGTGCGGGCCGTGACCGCGGAGCCACCGATTTACCGACTCGGTCGCCGATCGGGTGATTCAGAAATCCCAGATGGTGGAGGCGAAGTCGCCTTCGGCGGTCTTGCGCGCGCAATCCTCGCACCGGTCGGTGATCGCCCGGGATTTCGGCTCGCGACCGCCGGGCGTGGCCGAGGGGATCTTCAGCCAGACGTCGCACAGCGACGGTACCCACTGGCCGGAGTACACCGCTCCGGGGCGCATCGTGGTGGCGTGCCTGCGGTCCGCTCCCACGCCGACGATCCAGAACACGTCCTGCCGCTCGTCGTGGAACACGTCAGTGACCATCCGTTCAAATCCCTATTTTTTTCCGTTCCGATGGGGTGACGACACTAGATTCGGACGGGTTCCGCGTCCACCGTCGGCCCGCATTTTGAGAGCGAATTAATGTTGTGCGCGAAGTGG
This sequence comes from Saccharopolyspora cebuensis, assembly GCF_039542665.1. Taxonomy (NCBI): domain Bacteria; kingdom Bacillati; phylum Actinomycetota; class Actinomycetes; order Pseudonocardiales; family Pseudonocardiaceae; genus Saccharopolyspora; species Saccharopolyspora cebuensis. Next base: position 56,572 of record NZ_BAABII010000003.1, on the reverse strand, counting down.
CCGAATCGCGTTCTTTGCCCGAAGCGGGTGACTACCTGCCGACATGCGGATTACGCATCGGTAACTTCTTCTCGCACGTGCAGCGGACCGGTGCACCCGCACGTGCATCCGCCCCTGCCGATGCACCGACCGGTGCCCCGGCCCCGGTGCCCCGGCCGCCGGGCCGCGGCCTGCGTCTATCCTGGGTTTTCGTGACGGCCAAGCCCAGCATTCCGAACGTCCTCGCCCACCGCTACGCCTCGCCCGAACTGGTCGAGCTGTGGTCGCCGCAGCACAAGGTCGTCCTGGAACGGCGGCTGTGGCTGGCGGTGCTGCGCGCCCAGGCCGATCTCGGCGTCGACGTCCCGGAGCAGGCGCTCGCCGACTACGAGCGGGTGCTGGAGCAGGTCGACCTCGACTCCATCGCCGAGCGCGAGCGCACCACCCGGCACGACGTGAAGGCGCGGATCGAGGAGTTCAACGCGCTGGCCGGGCACGAGCAGATCCACAAGGGCATGACCTCGCGCGACCTCACCGAGAACGTCGAGCAGCTCCAGGTGCGGCGCAGCCTGGAACTGGTGGCCGACCGCGCGGTGGCGGTGCTGGTGCGGCTGGCCCGGCTGGCCGCCGAGCACGGCGAGCTGGTGATGGCCGGGCGCTCGCACAACGTCGCCGCGCAGGCCACCACCCTCGGCAAGCGCTTCGCCACCGCTGCCGACGAGCTGCTCACCGCGTTCCGGCGGCTGGAGGACCTGATGGGCCGCTACCCGCTGCGCGGCATCAAGGGCCCGGTCGGCACCGCGCAGGACGCGCTGGACCTGCTCGGCGGCGACACCGCCAAGCTCGCCGAGCTGGAGCAGCGGGTGGCCGCGCACCTCGGCTTCGGCGGCACCCTGACCAGCGTCGGGCAGGTCTACCCGCGCTCGCTGGACTACGACGTGCTCACCGCGCTGTCCCAGCTCGCCGCCGCGCCGTCCAGCCTGGCCAAGACGATCCGGCTGATGGCCGGGAACGAGCTGGTCACCGAGGGCTTCCAGCCCGGCCAGGTCGGCTCCAGCGCGATGCCGCACAAGATGAACACCCGGTCCTGCGAGCGGGTCAACGGCCTGGCGGTGGTGCTGCGCGGCTACGTCTCGATGGTCGGCGAGCTGGCCGGCGACCAGTGGAACGAGGGCGACGTGTCCTGCTCGGTGGTGCGCCGGGTCGCGCTGCCGGACGCGTTCTTCGCCCTCGACGGGCTGCTGGAGACGCTGCTGACCGTGCTCGACGAGTTCGGCGCGTTCCCCGCCGTGGTCGACCGCGAGCTGGACCGCTACCTGCCGTTCCTGGCGACGACGAAGGTGCTGATGGCATCGGTGCGCGCCGGGGTCGGCCGAGAAACCGCGCACGAGGCGATCAAGGAGAACGCGGTCGCGGTGGCGCTGGCGATGCGCGAGCAGGGCGCCGAGCGCAACGACCTCCTGGACCGGCTGGCCGCCGACGACCGGCTCCCGCTGGACCGCGCCGAACTCGACGAGCTGCTGGCCGACCGGCTCCAGTTCACCGGCGCCGCCTCCGCCCAGGTGACGGCGATCGTCGAAGCCGTCCAGGAAGTGGCCGAGCAGTACCCGGCAGGAACCAACTACACCCCAGGCGCGATTCTTTGAGGGGTGTTCTGTGGTCCGGCTGCGTAGCGGTGCAGGCAGCGGAACCTCAGCGGCGGTGCCGGTTGCTCAGGTGGGGCAGAGCGGAAGCGGCTTTCGCCGCTTGCCTGACGGTGGTCGGGTGAGCGGGCGGGTTGGACCGGATGTAGGTGAGGGGCACCCTTGTCCCAGTTACTTGGGCAAGGGTGCCCCTCACTCAGCTCTCGAACGGGTGAAGCGCTGCGGGTTGCCTTGTGCCTGACGGTGGCGCTCAGTTCGCGAGCCAGTAGTGCAGGTCGTACTTCGGGCCGAAGGGTCCGAGGGTGTCGGTGGTGAAGTCGCCGACCTCGGTGAGTTCGGGGGCGGCGTAGTGCTCGGGCATGGTGACCTCCTGGACAGCGGTGCGGTCCAGGGTGGCGCGCGCGGGGCGGGCCGGTCCATCCCCGGTCACCCGGTCACCGCAGCGGGTTCACCCTTCGTCGGGACCGTCGCCGCGGACGTCGGGCGGGACGGGGCCGTGGGCGTCGAAGAAGTCCAGTTCGCAGCGGGTGGCGTGCTGGAACAGCCGGAGGCAGCGGGCGCGCTCGCGCTCGTCGAGCCCTTCGCCGATCCGGTCCACTTCGGCGCGCAGCCAGTCGACCCAGTGCCGGAACTCGGGGTTGGCGTGCAGCGCGATCCACTCGGCGTGCACGAAGCTCGGGGGCGGCGAGTCGGGCGCCCGGGAGGCCCAGTCGAGGTAGGTCCACTCGGCGACCAGCAGCACGGTCAGCACGTCGGCGTAGCTGCCCTTGTCGGTGGTGTCGGCCATCAGCTCGCGGAACTCGGCGGTGGCCGGGTCGAGAACCGGGGCGGTGCGGTCGGATTCCGGCACGTCGAGCTCGTCGAAGGCCCGCTGGAAGTAGGTGTTCTCCTCGCTGGTGACCACCCCGATGCTGCCCGCCACGGCCAGCCGCGAGGTGTACCGGTCGGCGCGGGCCACGGCCGCGCCGAGCAGCGCGAGGAACCCGTCGACGAACTGGTAGTCCTGCACCAGGTACGAGCGCATCCGCTCCGCCGCCACGCATCCGGAGAACAGCTCGTCGACGAACCGGTGCTCGACCACCTTCGTCCACGCCGGCTCGCTGCGCTCCCGCAACCACTCGCTGAACGTCACGACTCCTCCTCGACGACGGTGCCGCCGCCGAGCATCCCATCCGGGCACCGGCCCCGGAAGATCAACGCTCAGCCGCGGTACCGATCGAGCAGCGCCGGATCGAGCGACCGCGCCGCGCCGAGGATCTCCACGCCGAGCAGTTCCCCGTCCGCCGAGTAGTCGAGCACCACGCCGACCTGCCCCGCCGCGTCCTCCACCGGCACGTTCCGCGCCGCTGCACCGCGCCCGACTTCCCGGAACGCCACGTAAGCGGCATCGGCCTCGGCATCGAACGTGAACTCCGGATAAGCCATCAACCGACCCTACGACGGCGCCCCACCCCGCGGGGGCTGAACCAGGTGAGGGGCACCCTGTACCCAGTGACGTGGTACAGGGTGCCCCTCACTCACCACCCCACCGGGTGATCGGGCTGTTCAGGACGTCGGCTTCGACGCCAGGAGCGCCTCGGACAGCCAGGTGCCCAGCCCGGCCAGGTCTTCCCCGCGCGGGTCCGCCGGATCGCCGCCCGGCTCCGCTTCGGGCGTCCCGCTGATCGCCGCGACCAGGGACAGGTACCTGCCGTGGGTGGCCTCGTACTCCGGGTCGTGCAGGGCTTCGTGGTGCATCTCGGCGATCAGCGGGAAACCCGTCGCCATCCGGTCCCACAGCTCCGCGTCGACGGTCGCGCCCGTCGCCTCGGCGGTCTGCCGCACCAACCGGGCGGCCAGGTCCCGTGCGTGCGAGGCGTCCGGGGCCAACCCGCTGCGGTGCGCCGCGATGATCCTCGACATGAGGTCGTGCCCGGACGAGGCGATGAAGTCCTGCACCGGTTCGGCGCCCATCAGCAGCCCGGGGCCGGTCGCGTAGGTGTCGTGCAGGTAGCTGCGGACGGCCGCGCGGAACTCCGGGTCCTGGACGAGTTCGGCCAGCTCGATCCACGCCTGGAGCTGCTCGGCCGTGGGGTCGTCCGGCAGTCGGGGCCGGACCCCGCGGAGCCGCTCGGCGGACCCGGCGGGCAGCCCGGCGCTCACCTCGTTCCAGAACTCGTCGAGCAGCCGCTCCCGCTCCGCGTCCGGCATCGTGACCAGACCGCGCATCAGCAGGAGCCGTTCGCCGGGATCGTCGTGCCGCACCAAGGCCCGGAGCACGGCCCGCTTGGTCCGCAGCTCGGCGCCCTGCCGCTCGACGAGGTCCAGGTGCTCCGCCAGCAGGTAGCGCAACGCCGACTCGCCCGAGAGCAGGCGGCGGACCTGCTCCAAGCCGGTGCCGAGGTCCCGCAAGGTGCGGATGAGCTCCAGCCGCGCGATCGCCCGCACGTCGTACAGCCGGTGCCCGGCGGCGGTCACCTCGGTGGGCTCGACGATGCCTTCGTCGGCGTAGAAGCGGATCGCGCTCACGGCCAATCCGGTCCGGCGCGCGGCATCTCCGATGGGGAACAAGTGGTCGTCCGTGACGTTCATGCGCCCACCATGCGACCTCAAGCCGCTTGAGGTGCAAGCCCCGCGCGATCCAGGTGAGGGGCACCCTGTACCCAGTGACGTGGTACAGGGTGCCCCTCACTCACCACCCTTCCGAGTGGTGAGCCGGTCCCGGCGGTGTCGGGGAGGGGCGCCGGGACGTCGGGGCGCGCGGCGATCAGAGCCGGTGCAGCGCGTCGAGGATGCGGTTCAGCGTCGCGGTGTCGCGGGTGTAGCCGGGCGGGAGTTCCACGCGCGGAGCGGGGATGCGCGGCAGCAGGCGGGTGGGTTCGTCGGCGAGCGCGTCGGCGAGGTCGCCGCGCAGCGTCAGCCATCGCGGAGGTCTGGGGGCGGGCGTGGGGACCGGCGGGAGGCCTTCCCCGGCGCAGGGAGCGGCGGACACGCGCGGGCGGGCAGGTGCGGGCGTGCGCGGGTGCGCGGGTACCCGGGTGCGCGCGGGCGTCCTGGTGCGGGCGGGGGCGGGTGCGCGGCGGCATTCGTCGATGACCTGCCAGGCGGAAGTGGCCCCGGCTCCGGCGCTGCCGTGGCGGCCGGGAGCGAAGTAGCGCGCCGCCCACACCGAGGCGACGGCGGCGACGGCGGTCGCCCCGAAGGCGATCCACCCGGCGCAGTTCATCGGGTGCCCGCCTTCGGCATCCCGGCGAGCACTCGCGCCTCGGCGTCGCAGACCGTGCAGGTCCGCCACAACCACGCCAGCACCGAGTTGTCGGCCGCGACGAGAGCGCCGCACAACGTCACGACCTCCTCGCCATCCGGGTACAGGCCGAAGTTCGGCGCGGTGCTCGCGTGCCGCAGACCAGCACCGGGCACCCAGTGGAACGGATGCGGCTGGTACTTGCGGCCCCCGATGGCGATGGACGCCGAATCGGCTTGCTGTCCGCCGTGGAACTGCTCATGCATGGTGGTTCGCCTCCAACTGAAGACTCTTTGCAGTAATGAACCCAAGTGAAAAGATACAAATTGAAATTTCAGTTGGGGATCCCTCAGTCGTGTACCTGTCTCCCTCGGGCAGGATGGGCACCGTGCAGACATGGCCAGCCGTCCGGCGAGTACAGGTAGGGCTGATCCTTCGTGGCATGCGGGAACGCGCAGGTGTCAAGCCGAAGGACATCGCAGCTCGGCTGGACTGGTACAACAGCAAGCTCACCCGCGTGGAGAAGGGTGAGCTGATGGTCTCCGCAGCGGAAGTCGAAGAGCTGCTGCGAATGTTCGAGGTGAACGACGCGGGCGAGGCGGACCGCCTGCGCACCTTGGCCAAGGAGGCACGGCGGCGAGACCGCCCCGCGAGGGTGCCGGATTGGGCAGCGACGTACGTTGCGCTCGAAAGCGCCGCCACAGAGATCAAGAGCTACGACGCCGAGCTGGTGCATGGCGCCCTGCAGACCGAAACCTACGCGCGAGCCATCCTGAGCGACCCCCTCGATGACACGCGCGACGTAGAACCAGCAGTGGCCGAGCGTGTAGAACGAGGCTCTCGCATCCTGGATGGGGAAGGGCCTTCCACCTGGTGCGTGCTCGGTGAAGCCGCGTTGTACCGGGAAGTCGGCGGACGAGATGCCTTGCGCGAGCAGCTAGAGCATCTGAGGTGCGCCGCGCGAAAGCCCAACGTCGCACTCCAGGTGATCCCTTTCAGCGCAGGTCAGCACATCGGCTTGGGCTCCAGCTTCGTTGTACTTCATCTGACGGAGCCAGTCGCCACATACGCCTACCTCGAAGGCTTGACAGGCAGCGACTATCTCGACAAGCCAAGCCACACATCCCAGTATGTCCGCGCCTTCGATACCCTTCGTGCAGCAGCCGCGTCCGAGCGAGAAACCCTGCGGATGCTGGAAAACCGCATCGAAGACTTGGCGTAGCAATGGAGTGTGCGAAATGCCCCTAAGCCCACAGGGATGGCGAAAGTCGAGCCGTACGCAGGGGGCGAACAACTGCGTCGAAGTCGGCCGCCTCGGAGAGCGTGCCGCCGTCCGCGATACCAAGCACCGCGCTGGCGGCTTTTTCACCACCACCCCCGACCAGTGGACCACCTTCATCACCGCCATCAAGACCGACCGCTTCCGCTGACGCACCGCGCCCGACGTGCCCGCCCGGACTTCCGGGCGGGCACTCGTCATCACGCACTTCTCCCCTGATAGCGGAACCGTCACCACGGCATCAGGACTACCGTCGATGACCTCCAGCTTCCGCTAGGAGGAGCCGACATGGAGCCAGAATCCTGGCGCACCAGCACACGCACCACCGGATCGCAGACGTGCATCGAGGTCGGCCGCTTGGGCGACGGCGCCGCCGTCCGCGACACCAAGAACCGCGTAGGCGGTCAACTGACCACGACGGCCGCGCAGTGGTCCCGATTCATCATCGCGGTCAAGAACGGCCACTTCGACGGCGAGGCACCGTGATGGCGAGCCCCCGAGGCTGGCGCACCAGCACACGCACCACGGGGACGCAAACGTGTGTCGAGGTCGGCCGCCTGGGCGACGGTGCCGCCGTCCGCGACACCAAGCACCGCGCAGGCGGCTACTTCACCACCACCGCCGACCAGTGGACCACCTTCATCACCGCGATCAAATCCGACCGCTTCCGCTGACGGCCGGGCAGCGTACCTAGCCGTCCGCCTTGGCACGTCCGCTCGGGTCGAGGAGGCCACCGATCTCGGCGTGCCGCTTCCGCCGCACCCCCATGGCTTTGAGCACCGCGACCGCCAGCAGGCACAGCAGCACGATGGCGATCGCCAGCATGACGTAGAACCGGCTCCCGTCCCCGGGATCGAACGAACCCAGCGTCGCGAACAGCACGAGCAGTCCGACGATGCCGTAGGCGAAGGCCAGCACGACCTGCCGGTTGAACTGCTTGGTCCAGTGCTCGTGCCTGCCCCGCGCCCAGTCCAGACGATCGCTGCCGACCACCCGGGCGCGACCGCCGGAACGCGACAAGAGCAGCACGTTCCCGGCGGAAGCCGGATCGGAACCGGTGATCGACCACCCCGCGACGTCGGCGGCGGCGCGCACCTCGGCAGGGTCCAGGTCGGCGTACTGGGAGAGGTCCAGCCGGTACCGCCCGCGCTCGTCGGGCTCGGCGCCGCCGAGCTCGGCGGCGATCCGGTGCCGGGACGCGCCCTCCCGGACGGCTTCGCCAGCGTGCGCCGGAGCGAGGACGAAGCGGAGCGTCCACGCCCGGTCCCCGAGCTCCTCCCCGCGGAAGTGCCAGCCGTGCCCACCGAGGGTCGAGATGACCTCGTTCTTCGGAACCTCCCGGTAGCGCACCCAGTCGAGTTCGAGATCGCGGCTCCGGCCCCGCTCCTCGGCGGCCCTGCGTTCGAGGTCGGCGAGCTGCCGCTGCCGACGACGAGCGCGGGTCCCGCGACCGGACCGAACGCGGTCGCGCCGACCACGATCACCGCGAGCAGCAGCGACGGGATCAGGATCCACAGCGCGATGGTGTTCGCCAGTTCCTCAGGCACGACCAACCACCCCCTCGCCTCGCGGGACGAACCGCAACATCACGCTGCCGTACCTGCTGGTCTCCCCGGAGTACGCGAACCCCTCGGCCACCGCGATCTCCTTGATCATGTGGTCCGACAACGGCTGGGCCTTCCAGACCGTCACCTCGACGTGCCCGCTGCTCGTCGCGGAACCGCGCAGCTCGCGACGCACCGAGCCGACACCGCGCCGCACCGACTGGAACGGCGCCCGCAACCGATCGGCCACCACCCACAGGACGACCAGCGCGAACACCGCGCTCCCGATGACCGTGCCCATGCGCTCCCTTCATCGCCGGCCTCCGACCGCTTCCGCGGACAGCGCGTGACCGACGTGCCCATCCGGTATTCCGGCGGCACGAATCTCCTTGGCCCTGACACTGTCAGGCGCTGAACTCGGACGTGCCATGCTCACCATCGGAGACTTCGCCCGGCACGGTCGCGTCTCGGTCCGGATGCTGCGCCACTACGACGCCATCGGCTAGTTGCAGCCCGCCCACGTCGACCCGGACACCGGCTACCGCTACTACTCAGCTCTGGATGTCGACGCCGGTGACGACGATGTCGCTCAGGTGGCGGTTGGAGGGGTCGTCACTCTCCGCCCGCTTGGCGTCGATGAGCTTCAGGCCCTCCTCGGAGATCGTGCCGAACACCGTGGTGCGCTCCCAAGGCCCGTAGTCTTCGAAGGCGATGCCGAAAGCCGCGTGGCTCGTAGCGTCCATCAGCAGGTAACCGCGGAGGTTCGGCTCGTCAGGGATGACCTCATTGGTCCAGGAGTAGCCGGGGTTCGCGATTTCGGCGCCCGGACCATATCCGCAATCCAGGGTGGCGAGAAGTCCGCCGTGGCACGGGGTGCTTTCGTAGAAGCCTTGTCCGACCCGGTGGATGAAGGCGTTGACCGTGCACGGAGCCAGCGACCGGTCCAGGATCGCCGGGATGGTGCCGATGCTGGTGTTGATGTCGGCTCGCACGAGGCCCCTCGCCGCAACCTCGCCGCTTTCCGGTCGTTCCACCGGCCTGACCGGTTCGTCGCCGTTCGAGGGGTACTGGCACGTGACCTGGGCGGGCAGCGGGGTCGGCCGCGTCGGTGGGGTCACGAAGCCCTGGGGGATCCGCACCTGCTCGGTCTGCGTGACGGGCTCACCGGCGGAATCACCGACCGCATGACCGGCGGAACCACCCTCGGAGCCCCCCTGCCAGGGGAACAGCGTCGCCGCCGCGACCAACGACGCGGTGGCCACCGCAGCCGCGAGGCTGATGAGCACCGTCCGCCGCGCGCTAGGCGACCACACCCCCGGGGCCTGGGCGTCCTCGTGGTGGTCGGTCCAGTCGGGTACTTCCGGTGCTTTCACCGGGCGGCTGGCCTGCTCGTCCGCCGCCTCCTTCGCGGCGGTTTCGGCTCGGGCCAGGGCCGCGTGCGCGGCGGCGGCGACGGAACCGGCGGCGTCCCCGGTGAGCGTCGCCAGCGCGGCGCGGGCGGCCTCCGCCACCTCGGCGCCGTCCGAGCGCAGCAGCCCGGACAGCTCGCCCACGATCGCCAGGCGCACCGACGGGAGCGGGCTGCGCATCGCCTGGCCGATCTCGGGCGGGAGGTCGGTCCCGGCCGGGCTGGTGGCGACGACCAGCCGACCCTGGAACCTGCTGTCCAGGCCGGGGGTTTGGGGTTTTCCCGCGGCTTCGACCTGGGCGTAGATGAAGTCGTAGAGCTCGTCGACGTCGACCAGGCCGTCGGCGTTGCGGTCCGCGGAACCGGTGCGCAGCCCCTCGACCAGGGCCCCGGTGAACACCGACGGACCGGCCGCCCCGACGAGCGTCGACCCGGCGTCCTCGCCCGATTCGAAGGAGTACTCCAGCGCCGACGAGGACGTCATGACCGCGCTGCCGCGCCCGCCGAGCTGTTCGAGGGCTCCGGCGTTCTCCCCGGTCCGGTGGGTCGATCCCGGCGGGAACGCACCGGCGAAGCAGCAGTCCAGCACGACCACCACCCGGCGGGACCGGGTGCCGTCCATCTGGTTGCGGACGAACTGGGCGCTGACCGCGGTCGCGTTGAGCCGGTCGTGGCGGGAGTTGGCCATCGCCAGGTGCAGCCGGCCGTAGTCGTCCTTGATGCCGTGCCCGGAGAGGTAGAGCAGGACCAGGTCGTCCAGCCGCGCCGCCGCGAAGAGGTCTTCGATCGCCAGGTTCGCAACGTGCGCGGGCGGGTTGCGCAGCGCTTCCACCTCGTACCCGCCGATGGCCGGATCGCGGAGCACCGCGGCCAGCGCCTCGGCATCGGCGTGCGGCGCCCGCAATCGCCGGAAGGTGGCGTCGGAATAGCTCTCGGTCGCGATGAGCAGCGCCCGGCGCTTTCCCGTCACCACAGCCCCAACCCCCATACCCACGATCAGCGTGCCACGCCAGCGATCTCACGCTCGCGAATATAACGAATGTATCACGGTTCCTGATCACCCCGAGGGCGGATCGGACAACTCGCCCGCGCTCGGTCTCCGGTCGCGTCCGCGCGAAAGCCGCCCGGCCACCGCCCGCCTCCGCTACGGTGTCCCGCATTCAACCAGCGGAGGGGGACCGATGAACCGCGTTTCCATCGAGGTCAGCGAAGCCGGGAGCGACGGCGAGGAGCTGGACCGCCTGACCCGGCGGCTGCGGGCCGACCTGCTCGCCCTCGACGTCGAGGACGTGGCGATCCCGGACGCGCCGCCCGCGCCGGAGGGCGCCAAGGGCGCGGCGACCGAGCTGGGGACGCTGGTCGTCACGCTGGCGAACTCCACCGTCCTGATCGCCGTGTGCCAGCTCGCCCGGATGTGGGTGCAGACCAACAAGAACCGCAAGGTGCTGATCAAGGACGGCGAGCGCAGCATCGAACTGGTCGCCTCGTCGCAGGACCAGCACGACCGGATCATCGACGGCCTGCTGAAGGCGCGCGAGGCCGAAGCCGTCGAACGCGACTGACCCCTGATCGAACCCCTGGTCGGGTGGAACCGGGGAGCCCTACGCTGCATCCCATCGACAAGTGACCGCTACGCGAGGGGGCCGCACGTGTACATCGAGGAGACCGGCGCCGGCAATGGTGACCTCACCATCACCGTCGAAGGCGAGGAGTACACCGCCGAGGCCAACTACGACCTGGACGGCAACGGCATCGACGAGACCGTCGCGGTGATGACCGACACCGGCTACGTCGCCTACATCGACGAGAACGCCGACGGGCAGGCCGACGTGATGCAGACGATCGGCGCCGAAGGCCAGGTCGTCAGCCAGGCCCGGTACGACGGGGCGAGCGGCCACTGGACGGGCGAGGCCCCGCAGCAGCACGGCGGCGACCAGGGCGGCGGCGAGCAGTCGATGGTGCTCGACACCCCGCAGGGCGACGTGCAGGTCGGCCCCGCCACCGAGGACACCAACTCCGACGGCATCGCCGACACCGCCGTGGTGCAGAACGAGCAGGGCACCATGCTGGTCACCGACATCGACGGCGACGGCTCGGCCGACCAGGTGGTCGAGATCGACCAGGCCGGCGGGGTGACGATCTCCCACCACTCCGGCGACGGCGAGTGGCGGGTCATCGAACAGGGCAGCGTGGACCAGTCCGGCGGCTACACCCCGGACCGGCTCACCGCCGCCACCGACGACGCCGCCTGGACGTTCGACGAGCAGCCGCCCGCCCCGGCCGCGGGCACCTCCGCCGCTTCCGGCGCGCCTTCCGACTCCGCGTGGAACTGAGTTTCCCTTTCCACCCGGAGTAATCCGGAAATCCCATTGAATTCCAGGCCATCGGGGGGTTTGAGCGCGCGATGGCCCGCGCTCACCACCGCGGGTCACCACGCATACCCCTCCGGCGCCGGGACCGAATTGCCGGAAATCCTTGCATGGCCCGCCGGAGTCTCCAGCGGGAATTTCGTCCAGACCACTGCCCTGTCCGGTTCTGAATCGATTCCCTTATCGTTCCTGTGAGAGATGGAACAACTCCGATCTCCGTTGTGCGGCGCCTTCCCCGTTAACCTCGGTGCATCCCTTCCCAATCCACTCGGCCTTCGGGCCGGGCGGAGCATTCCCTCAAGACGTCGGGAGACCGACGTCGAAAATCCGGGCTGTGGCGCCCAGTCAGGAGACACGACGAGATGACGGCATTGACCATCCCCGGTCTCGACCAGGCACCGACCACGCACGAACGGCTGCTGTCGTGGGTGCGCGAGGTCGCCGAGCTCACCACCCCGGACCAGGTGGTGTGGTGCGACGGCTCCGACGCCGAGTGGCAGCGCATGACCGACCGGCTGGTAGCCGCGGGCACCTTCACCCGGCTGGCGGACAAGCCGAACTCCTTCCACGCGGCCTCCGACCCCAGCGACGTGGCGCGGGTCGAGGAGCGGACCTTCATCTGCTCCCGCGAGGAGAAGGACTCGGGGGTCACCAACAACTGGATGGACCCGGCCGAGATGAAGGCCATCATGACCGAGCTCTACCGGGGCTGCATGCGTGGCCGGACGATGTACGTGATCCCGTTCTGCATGGGCCCGCTGACCGCCGACGAGCCCAAGCTCGGCGTGGAGATCAGCGACTCCGAGTACGTCGTGGCCTCGATGCGGATCATGACCCGGATGGGCAGCGCGGCGCTGGAGCGGCTCGGCGACGACGGCGACTTCGTGCCCGCGCTGCACTCGGTCGGCGCCCCGCTGGAGCCCGGCGAGCAGGACGTGCCGTGGCCCTGCAACGACACCAAGTACATCACCCACTTCCCCGAGGAGCGGATGATCTGGAGCTTCGGCTCCGGCTACGGCGGGAACGCGCTGCTCGGCAAGAAGTGCTACTCGCTGCGGATCGCCTCGGCGATGGCCCGGGACGAGGGCTGGCTCGCCGAGCACATGCTCATCCTCAAGCTCATCTCGCCGGAGAACAAGGTCTACTACGTCGCCGCCGCGTTCCCGTCGGCGTGCGGCAAGACCAACCTCGCCATGCTCCAGCCGACCATCCCCGGCTGGAAGGTGGAGACCCTGGGTGACGACATCGCCTGGATGCGCTTCGGCGAGGACGGGCGGCTCTACGCGGTGAACCCGGAGGCCGGTTTCTTCGGCGTCGCGCCGGGCACCAACTGGAAGACCAACCCGAACGCGATGCGCACCATCGAGCAGGGCAACTCGCTGTTCACCAACGTCGCGCTGACCGACGAGGGCGACGTCTGGTGGGAGGAGATGGAGGGCCAGCCCGAGCACCTCACCGACTGGAAGGGCCGGGACTGGACGCCGGAGGCCGACGAGCCCGCCGCGCACCCGAACTCCCGCTACTGCACGCCGATGTCGCAGTGCCCGATCCTGGCGCCGGAGTGGGACGACCCGAAGGGCGTGCCGATCTCGGCGATCCTGTTCGGTGGCCGGCGCAAGACGACGATCCCGCTGGTCAACGAGTCGTTCGACTGGCAGCACGGCGTGTTCATGGGCGCCACCCTGTCGTCGGAGAAGACCGCCGCCGCGGCGGGCAAGGTCGGCGAGGTGCGCCGCGACCCGATGGCGATGCTGCCGTTCATCGGCTACAACGTCGGCGACTACTTCCAGCACTGGGTGAACATCGGCAAGGCGGCCGACTCCTCGAAGCTGCCCCGGATCTTCTACGTCAACTGGTTCCGCCGCGGTGACGACAAGCGGTTCCTGTGGCCCGGGTTCGGCGAGAACGGCCGCGTGCTGAAGTGGATCGTGGAGCGGATCGAGGGCCGGGCGACCGCCGCCGAGACCCCGGTCGGCATGGTCCCGTACGCCGACTCCCTGGACCTCTCCGGGCTGGACACCCCGGCCTCGGACGTGGACGAGTCCCTCAAGGTCGACGTCGAGGAGTGGAAGGCGGAGCTGCCGCTGATCGACGAGTGGTTCGACACCATCGGCGACGCGCTGCCCAGCTCCATGCGCGACGAGCTCGCGGCCTTGAAACAGCGTCTCGGTAACTGACCGGGCGACACTCGGGCAGGTGGTCTTCGGGCGGCAACGTGGGAAGCCGACCGGGCCACCTGCCCGCAGTGCTGAACGGCGAATCGTGCGCGATCGTGCGGCGTTCCCCCAGGGAAGGTGAAGTCCTTTCGGGGGAGCGCCGTTCTCGCGTCCGGCCCCCGGCGATCTTGCCGCGGTTCCGCCGCTGGTGTGGGGGAATGCTCCTGACCAGCGACTCGGCGGACACTGGCGGTGTCCCGCCGGCCCGCCGAACGGCGGACCCGTCCGGGGCGGATGGGGGGTGTGCCGTGGCTTCACTGGCACTGCTGATGCTGACGCTGATCGCGATCGCCGCGCTGTTCGTCGCACTGCGCTCCGACGCCGACGAGGTGTTCGACGCGGACGACGACCGCCGCACGACGGACGAGTGGATCGACGAGCTGGACGGAGGACCCCGGACCCGCTAGTCGACCACCGACCCGCGACAGCCCGTCTCCGGGCCTCCCGGAGACAGACCTGCCGGAGACGGCCCTATCGGAGACGGGGCTTCCCGGCGGGTGCCACGACCGAGGACGAAGCCGAACGACCCGGGCGGAGCGCGACCCACCCCGCCCTCACCACGACCGGCGGCCCACGCGCCCGGCAACCCGGAACCGCCGCTCACCCGAAAGTTGAATGAGTGAGGGGCACCCTTGCCCAACATACTTGGACAAGGGTGCCCCTCACTCCACGAAGATCACCCGGACGAGACCACCGGCCGCACCACGCACGCGCCAAACGGAACCATCGTCAGGCAAGCGGCGAAGCCGCTTCCGGCCCACGCACGCGCGACCCGGAACCATCGTCAGGCAAGCGGCGCCAGCCGCTTCCGCTTTGCCCCACCTGATCAACCGGCACCGCCGCGGGTTCTCAGCGGCCTTCTCGCGAGGACGCCCTGACGCCGTGTACGTGCTTGGTACATCAGGAAGGGCGCCCGGAGCGAGAAGGCCGCTGAGGTTCCGCCACCCGCACCGCTCCGCAGGCCGGAAGACTCAACCAAGCACGTCCGAGAAGTGCTCCAGGTTTTGCCAGATGCTTGCCTGCCCCTGCCCGAAAGCGCTGATGGCGCCCGGCTCGGGGAGTCCGGTGCCCTGGCAGGTGAGGTCCTGCTCGGGCACCACGCCGTCGATCAGGTAGCGCTCCACCGCGTCGTCGACGCAGGTGTTGCCGATCCCGTAGACCCCGTGGTCGCCCTCGTCGCGGACCAGCACCATGCGGGAGCCCTCGAACTGGTGGTGCGCGATCTTCGCGCCCTCGGTGGCGGTGGCCATGTCGTTCTCCGACTGGAGCATCAGCACCGGGACCACGCCTTCACCGGTCGGCCGCTTCAGCTGCACGTCGGGGCGGTCCCAGTAGGCGCACGGCTGGTTGATCGTGTGATAGCCGTAGGTGGGGAACATCCGGCCCTGGACCTCGGAGTTGGCCACGGCCCAGCCCGGCCCGCCGCGGTGGGCGGTGTCGTTGCAGCGGATCGAGTAGAACGTGGCGGACATCGAGTCGGCCGGGTCGGCCTGCATCGGCAGCTGCCGGGTCCGGGTCGCCACCAGCGCCGACACCGCCTGCTCCGTCGGCGCACCGGCGGCGAGCTCGGCCATCGTCCGGCCGTAGGTGTCGAAGCTGCTCTTGCTGTAGAGCGACTGCACCAGCAGGTTGTCGACGGCGTTGTGGTCGAGCGGCCCGTTCGGCGTGGGGATGGGGTCCGCCTTGAGCTCCGCCCGGACGCGGTCGACGGTGGCCTGCACGGCCTCCGGGGTCGCGCCGAGGCCGTAGGCGTGGTCGCCCTCGGCCAGCCACGGCCGCAGGTCCTCCCGCCAGCGCCGTTCGATGGCCAGCGGCTGCCAGCCGAAGACCTGCTGCCAGCTCCCGGTGAACTGGGTGTTGGAGTCCAGCACCGCGCGCTCCACCGAGTCCGGGAAGTACGTCGCGTAGTAGGCGCCGAGCCAGGTGCCGCCCGAGATGCCGTACCAGCTCACCTGCTCGCGCTGCTCGACCAGGCGCAGCAGGTCGAGGTCGGCGACGGTCTGCTCGGTGGTGACGTGGCGGCCGAGTTCACCGCTGTGCTCCTGGCAGTCGCCCGCGATGCCCTCGGCCATCCCCAGCATGGCGCGGATGTTGTCCGGGCTGCGGTCCTTCGGGTCCAGCGGCGAGTACTCCTGCGGGCCGCAGGACACCGTGCTGCTCGCACCGGTGCCGCGCACGTCGATGCCGTAGACGTCGAAGTTCGCCAGCAGGTCGGTGCGGCCCATCTGGAGCAGCGCCAGCGGCATGGACAGGCCCGCGCCGCCGGGTCCGCCGGGGTTGGTGAACAGCGCGCGGCCGTCCCCGCCCGGCGCGGCCAGCCGGCTCACCGCGATCGTGACGTCCTCGCCGGATTCCGGGTCGTGCCAGTCCATCGGCGCGGTGAACGTGCCGCACTCCAGCCGTTCCGAGCCCGGCGGCAGTCCGGGCGGCAGCGGATCGGGCAGGCAGGGCGCCCACTCGATCCGCTGCTTCGCGTACCGCTCCGGCACCTCGAACGGCGCGTCGGCGGGCGCGGCGAGCACCGGTGCGGCCGAGCCCACCAGCGCCCCGACCGCGATCGCGACCGCCGTGGTCAGCGTCGCCTTGCGCATCGAACCCCCTCAATCCTCAAGGTGACCCTTGGTGATCACGAGGTCATTCGATCAGGCGACACCCCGCCCGGGTACCGCTTTCGGTCAACTACCGCGATGACAAATGTCAGCTACGGGCCTTTTCACCGAGTCGGCCCCCCGAGCGCCCACGCGGCGGTACCCCCGCCCACGTCGAGGTCGCACCCGGACGCGACCTGCAAGCGCGGGCGGACCACCGGGCCGCCGGTCCGCCCGTCACCCGAATGCGCCATGAGTGAGGGGCACCCTTGCCCGAGTTACTTGGGCAAGGGTGCCCCTCACTCAGCTCCCAGACGGGTGAGGTCGGGTGGTGTGGCACTCGGTCGGGTGGTGAGTGAGGGGCACCCTGTACCACGTCATGGGGTACAGGGTGCCCCTCACCGGGAACGGGTCACTTGATGGCGCCGGAGAGGGCGAAGGCTCCGCCGAGGGTCCGGCTGACGAGCAGGTAGAGCAGCACCACCGGCGCCGTGTAGACCAGCGAGTAGGCCGCGAGCTCGCCGTAGGCGATGAGCCCGCCCTGGCCGAAGAAGGTGTAGACGCCGACCGAGGCGGGCTGCTTGGCCGGGTCGAGCAGCAGCACGAACGGCACGTAGAAGTTCCCCCACGCCGTGATGAACGTGAAGATGGCGACCACGCTCAGCCCCGGCAGCACCAGCGGCAGCACGATCCGCCGCAGCGCCTGCATCCCGGACGCGCCGTCGACCCACGCCGCCTCCTCCAGCGCGATCGGCACGCCGTCCATGAAGTTCTTCGTCATCCAGATCGCGATCGGCAGCGAGGTCGCGGCCAGGAACAGCGCGGTGCCCGCCATCGAGTCGATCAGGTGCAGCCGGACGAACATGCTGTACACCGGCACCATCACCGCCGTCATCGGCAGCCCGGAGGCGAACAGCACGGCGTAGAGGAACGGTCGCCGGAACCGGAGCTGGTAGCGCGACAGCGGGTAGGCGCACAGCACCGCCGCCGAGACCGCGACCAGCGCCGCGCCGCCGCACATCAGCAGCCCGTTGAGCACCGGGCCGAGGCTGACGTCCCAGGTGAGCACCCGGGCGAAGTTGTCCAGCGTCAGCTCCCGCGGCGGCCGGGCGGCCAGCGGCGCGTCGGCGTCGAAGGCGGCCGTGAGCAGCCACAGCAGCGGGGCCAGGAACACCAGGCCGATCGCGGCCAGCACCAGGTTCACCACGACCGACGCCGTGCGCCGGCGCGCGGCGGTCACCGACGGGATCACTTCTCCTCCAGCGTCGCCGCGTACACCACCGCGAACAGCGCGCCGATGCCCAGCAGCACCAGCGAACTCGCGGCGGCGTAACCGATCTCGTCCAGCTCGAAGGCCTGCTCGTACATCAGCAGCGGCAGCGTGCGGGTGGCGCCGTCGAGGCTGCCCGCGGTGAGCACGTAGATCAGCGTGAACACCCCGATGGTCTGCAACGTGATGAGCATCAGGTTGGTCAGCACCGACCGGCGGATCACCGGCAGCACCACGTGCCAGAACCGCCGCACCGAACCCGCGCCGTCCACCTGCGCCGCCTCGGTCAGATCGCCGGGCACCTCGGCGAGCGCGGCCTGGTAGACCAGCATCGAGAACGCGGTGCCGCGCCACACGTTCGCCAGCACCACCGCCAGCATCGGCGCCGTGAACAACCACTGCTGGCCGTCCAGCCCGAACCAGGCCAGCAGCGCGTTCAGCGTGCCGTCGGGGTTGAGGAACGCGTAGACGGCGAACGCCGCCACCAGTTCCGGCAGCACCCACGCCGAGACCACCACGGTGCCCACCGCGCCGCTGATGAACCGGTTGCGGTGCCGGGTGAGCAGAGCGATGCCCAGGCCGAGCAGGTTCTGCCCGAACACCGCCGAACCCGCCACGAACACCACGGTCAGCCACACCGAGCGCCACAGCTCCGGATCGGTGAACAGCCGCCGGAAGTTCTCCAGCCCGACGAACTCCGGGTCGGTGGCCGCCGCCCCGGTCAGCGCCGCGTTGGTCAGCGAGATGTAGCCGCTCCACAGGATCGGCCCGGCCACGAACAACCCGAGCAGCAGCAGCGCCGGGAGCATCGGCGGCAACCACCGCAACCGGCCGATCATCAGCCGGCGCGGGTGTTGGCCGGATCGACGATCTCGGCGACCCGGCGCGACCACTCGTCGCCGACCCGCTCCGGCGGTGCGCCGCCGACCACGTCGAGCACCGACCGCTGGATCTCCTCCGACACCTTGGGGTATTCCGGCAGCGCGGGCCGGTAGTGGGTGTTGCCGAGCAGGCCGATCCAGAACGGGTTGAGCGGGTTGGACTCGGCGATGCGGGGGTCGGCGGCGGCGTCGGCCCGGGCGGGCAGGTTGCCGCTGGCCAGCGCGTACTGGACGACGTTGTCCTTGCTCATGGCCTGCTTGATGAACTCGAACGCGGCGTCCTTCTTCTGCCCGGACGCGCTCATCGCCAGCGTCCACCCGCCGGAGAGCGTCACCGTGCCCGGCGGCTGGCCGTGCTGGGTGGGCATCGGCGCGGCGGACATGGTGCGGTGCCAGTCGGTCCAGCCCGCGTTCTCCCAGTTGCCGGAGGCGAAGCTGCCGTCGAGCCGGATCGCGACCTTGCCCTGCCTGGCCAGTTCGTCGCGCAGCCGCTTGTCGTACTGGGCGTCGGCGATCTGCGCCTTGCTCTGCGTCAGGCCCTCGCCGATCGCGGTGGACAGGAACCGCATGGCGTCGGTGAACCCGGCGCTGGGCGCGATCCACTTGCCCGCCCGCTCGTCGTAGAGGGTGCCGGTGGGCGTGCCGTAGAGCAGCATCTCCACCGTCTGCATGCTCACCGACTCGCCCTCGGACTTGCCCAGCGCCAGGTCGAGGCCGATGACGTCGGGATGCCGCTGGGTGATCCGGCGGGCGGCGTCGAGCACGTCGGCCCAGGTGCGGGGCCGCCAGTCGGTCGGCAGCCCGGCGTCGGCGAACAGCTCGCGGTTGTACCAGAGGCCGCGGGTGTCGGTGTCCAGCGGAACCCCGTAGATCCGCCCGTCCGCGGCGCGCCCGGCCTGCTTGGTGGTCTCGATGTACTGGTCCCAGTCGGGCCACTGGGCGAGCCGCTCGTCCAGCGGGGCGAGGTACCCGGCGGCCACGTCGGAGTTGATGCTGAAGCTGTCCTCGTAGAGCACGTCGGGCGCGGTGGACGGCGAGCGCATCCGGAGCTGGAGCTTGGAGAGGTACTCGCTCTCCGGGGCCACCACCGGGTCGAGCTTGACGTGCTTGCCCGGATTCGCCTGCTCGTACTGGGCTTTGACGCGCTGCATCCAGGTTTCGACGGACTGGATGTTGCCGTAGCGGTGGTAGGCGACGGTGATGGTGTCGGGATCGGCGGCGGCGCCGCCCCCGCACGCGGCGAGCGGCAGCGCCAGCAGTCCGGCGAGCAGCAGAGCGGTTCTTCGACGCATTGCGGTCCTCCGGTGGTTGCGCCTGACCTGAGACCCGGATCACACTCTTCGAGCACGTTAATTCCATTCGTTGAACCAAGTCAACGTGTCGCCCACCGGATGAGGAGCGCCGATGGCGGAGGAGTCGTGGCAGGGCACCAATCTCCCCCGGGTGGGCGGGTTCAACCGGGCGGTGGTGCTCGACGCGATCCGCCGCGGCGGCGGCGTCAGCCGGGTCGAACTCGCCCAGCGCACCGGGCTCACCGCGCAGACCATGTCCAACATCGTGCGCGCCCTGATCGCCGACGGGCTGGTCAGCGAGAGCGGGCACGCGCCGTCCACCGGCGGCAAGCGGCGGGTGCTGCTCCAGGTGGTGCCCGAGGCCTGCTCGGCGGTCGGGCTGCACCTGGACCCGGAGCGGATCACCGGCGTGCTGCTGGACCTGGCGGGCGGCGTCCGGCACACCGCGAGCAGGCGGGTGCCCGCGGGCGCCGAACCCGCCGCCGTGATCAGCGCGCTGGCGCGGACCTGCAAGCAGCTCGTCTCCCGCGTCGACCCGGACGAGGTGCTCGGCGCCGGGCTCGCCGTGCCCGGGCCGCTGGACGCCGCGCAGCGCACCGTGCTGTCCCCGCCGAACCTCACCGGCTGGCCCGCCGTCCCGCTGGCCGACGCGGTGTCGGAGCGGATCGGGCTGCCGGTGGTGATGGACAACGACGCGACCGCCGCGGCGATCGGCGAGCGCTGGGCCGGGGGCGAGCAGCGCGCCGGTTCGTTCGCCTACGCCTACCTCGGCTCGGGCGTCGGGCTCGGCGTGGTGCTCGCCGACCGGGTGCACCGCGGCGTCAGCGGCAACGCCGGCGAGATCGGGCACGTGCCCGCGGGCGGCACCCGGCTGTGCCACTGCGGTCGGCGCGGCTGCCTGGAGGCGTACTGCTCGATGCGCGCCATCGTCGCCGACTCCGGCGGCGGGGACGGCGGTCCGATCGCCGAGTCCTACGCGCGGCTGTGCCGCCGCGCCGCCGCGGGCGAGGCCGACGCGGTGAAGGTGCTGCGGCAGGCCGCCACCCGGCTCGGCCGCTCGCTGGCCGCGGTGGTCGGGATGCTCGACGTGGACCGGGTGGTGCTCGGCGGACCGGCGCTGCGCCACGTCGGCGACCTCGTCCGCGACCGGGTCGCCACCGTCCTCGACGCCCAGGTGTGGGCGCCGGAGGTCCGCCCGGTGCGGGTGCAGACCGCGCTGATCGGCGAGCACGCGGGCGCGGTCGGCGCGGCCTCGCTGGTGCTGGACCGCAGCTACTCGCCCCGGCTCACCACGCTGCTCGGCGCCGAGGCCCCGGCGTGAGCGGCGCGGGTCTCAGCGCAGGGCGCCGGTGACCGCGCGATCGGCCTCGGCGACGGTGTCGGCGAGCCACCCGGGCAACCGGTCGTCCGGGGCGTCGTCGGCGAGGTCGTCGGCGGTGAGCGAGATGACGTACTGGCCGTAGCGCAGCCACACGAACCAGCTCGCGCAGCCGTCGCCCCGGGCGAACTCCCGGCCGCAGAACACCGCCGCCTCGTCGGCACCCGTGTCCGGCTCGACCGGCAGCTCGTCGACCGCGTCGAAGAACTCCGCCTGCTGCTGCGCCGGATCGTCGCCGCCGAACGCCCGCGCGGCCCACAGCGGCGAGGAGAACCGGAGCGCGGCCTGCTGCACGTCCGCGCCGTCGGGCCGCTCCCACACCCGCGACCACCGCTCGTCGAGCCCGGTCAGCTCGGGGACCGCGCGGAGCTCGTCCGAGGTCACCCGCCAGTCCCCGGGTGCGGCGGGCGTCGCGACGACCAACCGCCGGGCCGGGACGTCGGCGCGCCCCTGGGCCAGCAGCGGCACGGCCCACGCGGCGAGCCCGACGACGAGCAGCACGACGACGCCGAGGACGATCCACCAGATCCGGCGCATCACTCGTACTTCCGCGCTTCCCACTCGTCGACCTGGGGCGCCCCCTGGTCCTCCATCTTGTCGATGGTCTTGATCATCTCCTGGTGGAACTGCTCCTGCGTCAGATCGTCGCCGTACTTCTCGTACAGCTCGATCCCGGCGCGCATGGTGACCTGGTCGCCCGCGTCGTCCCGGCCGGTCGCGCCCTCGCTGATCGACGCGCCCTGGATCAGCGTCTCGGCGTCGAAACCCGCCGCGGCGCCGACGTAACCGTAGTGGATGTTGGACCACATGTCGTAGCTGACCGAGCGCCCCTCCGGATCGCCCGGGATCTTGAGGTTGTACTCCTGCTGGACCTCCAGCCCGAGCTCCTCCTCCAGGATCGGTTTGTGGTCCCACTCCGCGCCGGTCTTGACCTGGTTGAACCAGTCCAGGAACGCCTCGGGCGTGGTGAGCTTGGAGTCGAGGTTCTCCCGCATCTCCTTGACCTCGTCGCTGCCGACGTTGCGCATCATCTCGTCGAACATCAGCTTCTCGGCCTTGTTGAACCGGCCCTCGCTGATCGCGGCCTCGGCCTCGGCGAGGGTCTGGTGGGTCGGCGCGTTGAAGTCGTGGTCCTCGGCGACGTTGCGGCGCAGCGCGGCGGCGGCGTTGTCGTCGGCCTCGGTGGCGTTGACCCGGGCGCGGTCGATCTCCAGCGAGATCTGCTGGATCTCCTCCTCGTTCCACCAGTCGGAGCCCGGGATCCAGCTGTCGGCCTCGACCTCGCCGGAGCCGCTGACCTTCAAGCCCTTGTCCGGCGCTTCCGTCTCGGCGATGGTGTGCAGCCGCTCCTTGGCCGTGCGGATCGCGTCGTGGGCCTCTTGGAGGATGTCGCGGATCCCGGTGGCCTGCGCGACCGCGTCGGCGAACTCCTGCGAGGTCTGGTCGATGAAGGAGATGGCCGCCGAGGCGTCCTGCCCGGTCCACCCGCAGGTCTGCACGGGCATGAGCACGGTTTCGTTCATGTCGGCTTCGAGGGACTTGAGCTTGCCGATCTGCTCGCTCCAGGCGTCGACGGCGGCCTTGAGCTCGTCCACCGGCGCGTTGTAGACGGATTCGTAGGACAGCATCGACTACCTCACTCGAAGTGCTGGGCGATCTCGGCCATCGACATCTCGTTCTCGGCCTCGGTGTACTCGTGGTCCTTCGCCGTGGCCGCCAGCGAGTCGGCGATCTTGGTGCAGGCCAGCTCCAGCGTGCCGATCTGCGTGCCCCACGTCTCGGAGGTCTTCGCGAGCGCGTCCCCCAGCGCGAAGTCCGCACCGCCGAGCGCCCGCGACGCCGCGCCCGACCCCTCCTCGGCGTGCGTGCCGTCCGACCGGACCCCGCCCGCGACGTCCTCGGCCGCCCCGGAGATCTGCGTCAGCTTCGCGGGATCGACCTGGATCTCACCTCCCCCGCCGCCGGCGGGCGGTTCGGAACCAGGATTGAGCCGATCGAAGATGCCCATGCGCCTCCACCCCACCAGGCCGCGAACAGAACACGATCGCGAGGAGACCCCCAGTCGGCCCCGCGAATTCCGGACGATTCATCCTGCCGCCACCCCGATGGGGGATCAACCCCCCGTTGTCCGATTCCGCCCGCGGCCATTCGGCAACGCCGTCACCGGTCCGGGAACGAGGTGAGGGGCACCCTGTACCACGTTACGGGGTGCAGGGTGCCCCTCACTCACTTCACGTTCGGGTGAGGGGCGTTCGCGGCGGCGACGATCAGGCCGGTCTCGTAGGCCACGACGACGGCCTGGGCGCGGCTGGTGAGGTGCAGCTTGCCCATCATCCGCTTGACGTGGGTCTTGACCGTCGCCTCGCTGAGCACCAGCCGCCGGGCGATCTGCGCGTTGGTCAGCCCGTTGCCGACCAGGCGCAGCACCTCGGTCTCCCGCGCGGTCAGGGCGCGCAGCGCGGAGTCCTCGACGGCCGTGGCGCGGTGGTGGTGCTGGGCGTAGGTCTCGACCAGCTGGTAGGTGATGTGCGGCGAGATCAGCACGTCGCCCGCCGCGATCGCGTGCACCGCGGTGATGATCCGGTCCGGCGGGGTGTCCTTGAGCAGGAACCCCGCGGCGCCTTCGCCCAACGCGGTGTAGACGTACTCCGGCAGGTCGAAGGTGGTCAGCACGATCACCCGCGGCGGGTCCTCCTGGTGCGCCCGGAGGATCTGGTGCGTCGCGCTGATCCCGTCCACGCCGGGCATCTTGATGTCCATCAGGATCACGTCCGGACGGGTCTCGGCGGCCATCCGCACCGCCTGGGCGCCGTCGGCGGCCTCGCCCGCGACCTCCAGGCCCGGCGCGGCCGTGAGCAGCGCGACGAGACCGGCGCGGATCAGGTCCTGGTCGTCGGCGACCAGCACGCGGATGTTCATGCCTTCCCCACCTCGTCGATCGGCAAGCGCAGCACCACGCCGAACCCCCCGGTCTCCCGCGGCCCGGCGGTGAGCGCGCCGCCGTAGAGCTCCGCGCGCTCCCGCATCCCGCGAATCCCGTGCGATTTCGGGGAAGTCCTGGACTTCGCGGGCGCGGCACCGTCGTCGGTCACTCCCAGGGTGAGCATCCGCTCACCGTAATCGAGCTCGATCCGCGCGCTGGCCGGTCCCGCGTGCTTGAGCACGTTGGTCAACGACTCCTGGGCGATGCGGTAGGCGCACAGATCGGGGCCCGCCGGGAGGTCTCGGGGCTGCCCGGTGGTCACCAGGTCGACCCGCAACCCGGCGCCGCGGGTCCGCTCCACGAGCTCGTCCAGCGACGCCAGCCCCGGTTGCGGGTGGTAGGCGTCGTCCGGCTCGGACGCGTCGTCGTCCACCCGCAGCACGTCGAGCAGTCGACGCAGTTCGGTGAGCGCTTCGCGGCTGGTGTCCCCGACGGTGTCGATCGCCCGCACCGCGGTCGGCGGATCGGTGTCGATGACGTACTTGGCGAGCCCGGCCTGCAACGAGATCACCGACATGTGGTGCGCGACGATGTCGTGCAGCTCCCGGCCGATGCGCACCCGCTCGTTGGCGACCGCCTGCGCCGCCTCCTCGGCGGCCCGTTCGGCGCGCTGCGACCAGCGCTTCGTGCTGTCGCCGAGCATCCAGACACCGGCCAGCGCCACCCCGGCCATCAGGCCGTGCGTCCAGACGACCTCGGGCACGGAGTGGAAGCCGTTGAACAGGATCACGGCGAAGGACAGCGCCCACATGGCCGCGGCCACCGGTCTGGAACGCAGGATGGCGACCGAGAACAGCCCGATCAGCGAGCCGATCCCGACGTTGGTCAGGCCGTGGCCGAGCAGGCCGCTCGCGGTGGTCGCGGCCAGGATGACCAGCAGGGTCAGCACCGGAGCGGTCTGCCGCAGCGCGACGGGCGCGGCGGTCAGCGCGGCGAGCACGTACGCCGACCAGTCCGGTTCCGGGGCGGGCGAGCCTGCCTGCGTGACGATGGCCAACGCGGTCAGCAGCACCGCGAGCAGCACGTCGGCCGCGGTGGTTCGGGGATTCGCCGGCATGGGCTCACGTTAGGCGAGCGCCTCCCCCGCGCGGACCCACCTCCGGGGGTATCCGCGGCTACCCCCGAGGGGGTAGCCGAAGATCCCGTTCCGGGGCGACGACCCACCGTGCTCGGCGAACCTACTGTTCCTCCCCATGAAGCGAACTTTCGTAGCAGCCGCCCTGATGATCGTCACCGCGCAGAGCACCATGCTGGCCGGGCTCGCCCAGGCCACCCCCGAGGCCGACACCATGCAGCGCGACGCCGACGCACTGCTGGTCCAGGGCGCTCCCGGCGTGCTGGCCGAGCTCGACACCCCGCGCGGCGAGGTCAAGGTGCGCAGCGGCGTCGGCAACACCACGACCGGCACTCCGGTCCCGTGGGACGCCAAGTTCCGGATCGGCAGCTACACCAAGACGTTCGTGGCCACGACCCTGCTGCAACTGGTCGGCGAGGGCAAGCTCTCGCTGGAGGACCCCGTGGCGAAGTGGCTGCCCGGGGTCGTCACCGGCAACGGCAACGACGGCCGCGCGATCACCGTGCGGCAGCTGCTCCAGCACACCAGCGGGCTGCCCGAGTTCATCAACGGGATGACCGACATGTTCGAGCAGGAAGGCTTCCTGCGGGAGCGGTTCACCAGCTTCGAGCCGGAGCAGCTCGTCGAGTTCGCGATGGCCCAGCAGCCCCTGTTCGCCCCCGGCACCTCCTGGGCCTACTCCAACACGAACTACATCCTGGCCGGGATGGTCATCGAGTCGGTCACCGGCAACGAGTGGGCGCAGGAGACGCGGGAGCGCATCATCGAGCCGCTGGGCCTGCACGACACCCACATCCCCGGCGAGTTCCCGTTCCTGCCCGCCCCGCACGCCGTCGGCTACGAGCGCTTCCCCGACGACATGACCTCGCCGAACCCCACCTACGGCCCGCCGATCGACGCCACGGCGCTCAACCCGTCCTGGGCCGGGGCAGCCGGTGAGATCATCAGCACCACCGAGGACGGCAACCGGTTCCTGCAGGCCCTGATGCGCGGTGAGGTGCTGCGCCCCGCCGAGCTCGCCGAGATGAAGAAGACCGTGCGCGCCGAGATGTTCGACGTCGTGTGGCCCGGTGCCCGCTACGGCCTCGGCCTGATGTGGGCGCCCAACGAGTGCGGCGGTTTCTGGTCGCACGGCGGCGACATCCCGGGCTTCATGACCCGCAACGGCGTCACCGACGACGGCAGCCGCAGCGTGATGGTCACCATCAACACCGACTCCATGCTGCCCGAGGAAGGCGCCCCGCCCGTGGCGGGCGACCACGCCGCGGACCTCGTCGAGAACGCCCTCTGCGGCACCCCCTGATCTCCGCTGACGACGCGGCGACGGCGCCCCCGCCGTCACCGTTCCGGAACGAGGTGAGGGGCACCCTTGTCCGAGTAACTTGGGCAAGGGTGCCCCTCACTCACTTCACGTTCGGGTGATGCCGGGTCAGGACGCGGTGGCCGGGGTGGGGCTGGTGGCCTTGACGGCGGCGGCGACGGCCTCGCCGAACGCGCGCATCCCGGCCTCGTTGGGGTGCAGCGGCGCGGCGGGCGAGGTGGGCAGCACGCCCTCGAACCACTTCTCGCCGATCGGGGCGCACACGTCGTGGCCGACGCTCATCGGCCCGATGTCGACGAACGTCGCCCCGTGCCGGGCGGACACCTCGGCCAGCATCGCGCTGATCCCGTCCACCGCCTGCTGGACGTAGGTCGCGTCGCGGCCCCAGATCGGCTGCCTCGGGTAGCAGCCGCCGGGCCGGATGTAGGTGCCGTAGCCGACCACCACGACGTGCGCCTGCGGCGAGCGCTGCCGGATGGTGCGCAGCGCGGCGTCGAACTCCGGCTCCACGGCGGCGATCCGCGCCGCCAGCTCGTCCCGGCCGCCCGCGGTGAAGCGGTCCGCGCAGGACCGGCCGATCGGCTCGGGCAGCAGGTTGATGCAGGAGATCGCGGCCTGCACCAGCTCGGCGTCGTTGCCGCCGATGGTGACGGTGACCAGGTCGGTGCTCGCCGACAGCGCGTCGTACTGCGGGGCGAGGAAACCGTGCTGCCGCCCGCTGAAGTCGTCGATCACCGCCCCGGAGCAGGTGACGTCGGTGAGCGCGGCGCCGAGCAGGTCGGCCGCCACGCCCGGGTAGTTCGACCGGGATCGCAGGCACAGCAGGTTCGGGTCCGGGTTCGGGATCAGCGGGCCGGCCGCGGCGGAATCGCCGAGCGCGACGTACTCGTAGGTGTCCTGGGCGGCGGCGGCCGGGGCGAGGAGCGCGGACGCGGCGGCGGCGGTGGTGACCGCGGCGGTGAGGCGGGCGGGAAGGCGCACGAGGACCTCCTGGTCAGGCGGACCTTCCTGAACTAGCACGCCCTGCGGCGCCGGACCGGACGAATCACCCGAATCCCGCGCGAAGTTACACCTCCCGGCGCAGCGATCTGGTGATGCCCGCCGCCACCGTGGTGGCCAGGATCCAGCCCGCGGCGATGAGCACCACGGTGATCCACTGCGAGCTCCCGTGCGCCTGCCACATCACGTCGTGGCCCAGGTTGATGATCGGCACGAGCTGGTCGACCGTGTAGAGGAACGGGTTCCACACCGGGTGGTCCTCCTCGTTGATCGGGCGCAGCTCGTGGAAGCTGAACCAGGTCGAGCCCGCCCCGGTCAGCAGCAGCAGCCAGATCAGCGCGCGCAGCGGGCGGAAGCCGTAGCTGACCGTCACCAGTTGCAGCATGCTCCACAACCGCACCGGCCAGCGGAACGCGGGCCGGGTCGCCGCCGCGATGGCCTGGTAGCGGCGGCGCTGCTTCTCGATCAGCACCGTGACCGCGTGCTCCTCGTTGCCGTTGCCCCGGAACACCTTCGCGAGCTGGTCGTACGGGCCGGGCTGGTACCGGCCGCCGGTGGTGCGCAGCCAGTCCAGCCGCTCCCGCACCCGCGCGGTGTCGGTCGGCTCCACCGGCTCGGAGAAGTTGTCGTAGCCGAAGTCCTCGACGTCCACGCCGCCCTGCGCCCGCCACAGCTCGGCGTTGTCGGCCAGCAGCTCGCACTGGGCGCGGCGCAGCATGATCCGGCCCAGCGGCGGCTCGCCCGGCACCAGGGTGAGTTCCTGGGCGACCAGCCCGAAGGCGTTGATCGCGTTGCGGGAACCGCCGTCGCCGAGCTGGCACCCCCAGAAGTTGGCCTGCCGACCGACCTCCGCGCGGCGCAGCTGGATCTCGCCCTCGGCGCGGAACGCCCGCACGTTGCTGGCCGCGCACACCAGGTCGCGCTCGATGTGCGCGGCGCGCAGGTCCACCGACGGCTTGTAGGCCATCCGGTGCCGGTGCCAGGCGGGTTTGGTGAGGTGGCTGGCGCGCAGGTCGACGTTCGCGCCGAACCGGGCGCCCTGGAGCTGGAGGCTGCCGAGGACGTCGGCGTCCCGGCACTCCAGGTTGCTGCCCACCTGCAGGCGGCTGGCCAGCACCGCGTCCGTGCGCGGACCGACCACCGTGCTGTGGTTGAGCTGGAAGCTGCCGTGCACGTGGACGTCGATCATCCGGAGCTGCCCGTGCAGCGCGACCCGCGAGGCCTCCAGGTTGCCGAGGATCTCGGCGCCGTCGATGTGCAGCGCCCGCAGCGGCTGCTCCACCGACGCCGACTGCGAACGCGACCAGCTCAGGTCGATGTGCGCGCCGGACATCCGCAGGTCACCGCCGACGTGCGTGCTGACCATCCGGAGGGTGCCGCCGCTGCGGAAGTTCTGGTCGATCTGGATGTCGCCCCGGACGCTGCCCCGGTCCAGGATCAGCGTGCTGGTCGGGTCGTCGTACTTGGACTCGCCGCGCTTGGGCGGCGGCACGCCCGGTTCCAGCACCGCGTCGCGCAGCCGCAGGTCGCCGCTGATGTGCGCGCTGGGCAGGAACAGCAGCCCGGCGGTGGTGAACGCCCGACCCGTGTGCGGGTCGACGTCGAGGCGCAGGCTGCCGCCGATCTGGATCCCGTTGCCGTTGATGGCGAAGTGGCCCCGGTTGCGCAGCGAACCGCCGGAGATCGTGAGGTTGCCGCCGACCTTCGCGCCGGGGATGCGGATCTCGCCCGCCGTCCGCAACCGCAGCGCCAGCAGCGCACCGGACACCGAGAGCCGGTCGGCGTAGATCGCCCGCCCGCCGGGGTTGCGCAGCTCGCTGTCGTTGAGCAGCAGCGAGCCGCCCAGGTCGGCGTCGGCCAGGTCCACGATGCCGTCGACGCTGGTGCAGCCGCGCAGCACGGTGTCGTTGGCGGCGTTGAGGTTGCGCGCGTTGAGCCCGGGGAACCGGCAGTGCCACAGCACCAGCCCGGCCAGCGTCGCCTGCCGCAGGTCCGGGGTGGTCTCGAACCGGCAGCGGACGAACTCCAGCAGGTACGGCAGGTCCGCCGCGCGCAGGTCCACCTGCCCGGTGATCACCGCGTCCTCGATGACGATCACCGGCTGCTGCCCGGTGCGGCGGGAGAACGGCCGCCAGCCACCGGCTTCCTCCAGCGACTCGATCAGCCGCCGGGTCAGGTACTCGCCGCGCAGCACGCGGGCGTCGTCGTAGTGCGGCGAGTGGACGTCCAGCGGCAGGGTCGCGCGCCGCTCACCGCGGCTCTGGCGCAGCGACTCGTCGAACCGGTGCTCCGCCAGGGACGTCGGACCGGTGCTGCTGTCCCACGGCCTGACCACCAACGCCCGCACCCCCGGATGTCCGCCCCGCTGCTCCACGCGAACGGTAGCCGATCAACTACCGCTACCGGTTCGGACGTGCGGCGGCCCCCGGGAGTTTCCCCGATCGGCAGGGTCCAACCGATCGGACCAGTCACCCGGGCGTCACCCTTCGGGGACATAGGTGAGGGGCACCCTTGTCCCAGTTACTCGGGCAAGGGTGCCCCTCACTCAGGAAAGCGTCACCCGGCTCGGGCCGGGCGGCGGCTCGGGGACCGTTGGGCGGCAGGTCGCCCGGCCGGGGTCATCGGACGTAGAGCTCGTACTTGAGGTTGCCGACCTTCACGATCATGCATTCGGTGACGTTGCTGAACCGCTTGAGGTTCCGGCACTCGTTGTGCACGTATGAGTGACCACCCGAGGTCACGTACCGCCACGTGGGCTCGGCGGCGGCGGCGATGCCCGGAGCGGCGGTGACCAGGAACCCGGCCGCGAGCGCGGCGCTGACGGCGATCTTGCGAAGCATGGGGACTCCCACCTCGAAACGTGAGCGGCGTCTCGGGCGCCGCTTCCGCTGCGATTCGACCAGCCCCGGACCGCGGTGCGGCCGGATGCGACCCGAAAGAGCGGCGGAAATCCACCATGTCGCCCAACGGCGGGCGCCGTGGTTCCACGTGGAACCACGGCGCCCGCCGCCTACTCCACCGCGTGCGTCGGGTCGAGGACGCGGGCGAGGAACGTCTTCGTCCGCTCCTGCTTCGGGGCGCCGATCACCTCGGCGGGCGGGCCCTGCTCGACGATGCCGCCGCCGTCCATGAACAGCACCCGGTCGGCGACCTCGCGGGCGAACTGCATCTCGTGGGTGACCACGAGCATCGTCATGCCCTCGTCGGCGAGCTGGCGCATCACGCCGAGGACGTCGCCGACCAGCTCGGGGTCCAGCGCCGAGGTCGGCTCGTCGAACAGCATCACCTGCGGGTTCATCGCCAGCGCGCGGGCGATCGCGACGCGCTGCTGCTGGCCGCCGGAGAGCTGCGCGGGCATCGAGTCGGCCTTCTCGGCGAGCCCGACCCGCGCCAGGTTCTCCCGCGCGACGCGCTCGGCCTCCTGCTTGTCCCGCTTGAGCACCTTGCGCTGCGCGACGGTGAGGTTGTCCAGCACGGACAGGTGCGAGAACAGGTTGAACTGCTGGAAGACCATGCCGATCCGGCGGCGCGCGGCGTCGATGTCGGCGTCCGGGTCGGTCAGCTCGGCGCCGTCCACCGAGACGGTGCCCGCGGTGGGCTCCTCCAGCAGGTTCACGCAGCGCAGCAGGGTGGACTTGCCGGAGCCGGACGGCCCGATGACGCACACCACCTCGCCGCGCCGCACCCGCACGTCGACACCGCGCAGCACTTCCAGCGACCCGAAGGACTTGTGCAGTCCGGCGATCTCGATCACGACGTCGCTCATGCCGCGCCTCCGTGTCCGGCCTTGGACCGCGCCCCGCCGCCGTACTTGCGCTCCAGCAGCACCGACAGCCGGGAGAGCGGGATGGTGATGATCAGGTAGCACAGACCCGCGATCAGGATCGGGGTCAGCGACTGGTACTGGTTCAGCGCGCCGCGGCCGAACTTGGCCAGCTCGTACTGGTCGGCGGACAGACCGAGCAGGTAGATCAGCGAGGAGTCCTTGGTGATCAGGATCAGCTCGTTGGTCAGCGGCGGCAGGATGATGCGGAACGCCTGCGGCAGCACCACGGTCAGCATGGTGCGGCTCGGCGACATGCCCAGCGAGCGGGCCGCTTCCACCTGGCCCTTGGGGACCGCCTGGATGCCCGCCCGGATGGTCTCGGCGATGTAGGCGGCGCCGACCAGGCCGAGGCTGAGCATCACCGTGGAGTAGATGTCGAAGCGGAGCTGGAAGGCGATCGGCACGCCGAAGCCCAGCGCGATGAACACCAGCAGCGCGGGCAGGCCGCGGAACAGCTCGATGTAGCCGGTGGCGATCCACCGGTACGGCGCGACCGGGGACATCTTCATCAGCGCGAGCACGACGCCCAGGCCGAGGCCGAAGGCGAAGCCGAGCACGGTGTAGATGACGGTGTTCAGCAGGGCGGTGGTGATCACGCCCGGGAACTGCGCCTTGGCGACCTCGACGTTGAAGAACGCCCGCCCGATCTGCTCCCAGTCGGCGACCAGGGCGAGCACGACCAGGACGACCACCAGCACCGCGTACTGGACCGCCCGGTTGAGCCTCGCGCGTTGCCGACGGCCCATCCCGCTCTTGGGCCGGTCGATCTCGGTTGTCATCGACCTCTCCTGTGTGTCTCGGCGCGCGGGTGGCGCACCGCTGGCGTTCCGGCGGGCCGGGCGTGCGGTGGGGGTGCCGCCGCGCCCCGGTCAGTATCGGGGGCCGGCGGTTCGCGCCGGCCCCCGGGGGAGGGCATCGCTCACTGCGGCCCTCACTGCGGTTTGGTGCCGAACCACTTCTCGTAGATGGCGTCGTACTCGCCGGATTCCTTGGCCTTGCGCAGGGACTCGTTGACCTGCTCCAGCAGCGCGGTGTTGCCGGTCCGCACCCCGATGCCGTACTGGTCGCCGGTGGGGAACTCGGTGGTGACGCGGGTGTCCGGGTTCTGCTTGGCGAAGTTCAGCAGCACGCCGTTGTCGTTGATCGCGGCGTCGATCCGGCCGGTCTGCACCGCGGTGGTCTGCAGCGCGAGGTCGTCGAAGACGATGATCTCGTAGCCGAACTTCTCCTTGTTCTCCTCGGCGTACTCGAAGCCGGTGGTGCCGACCTGCACGCCGAGCTTCTTGCCCCGGAGCTGCTCGAAGTCGGTGATCCCCGAGTCCGGCTTGACCAGCAGCGCCTGGGTGGCGTCGAAGTAGGGCTCCGAGAAGTCCATGTTCTGCCGGCGCTCCTCGGTGATGGTCATCGCCGCGGCCGCCACGTCGCACTGCCCGGTGTTGAGCGACTCACCGGACTGGATGCCCTCGTCGAAGGGCGCGTCGACGATCTTCTGCTCCACCCCGAGGTCGCGGGCGATGAGGTCGACGAGGTCCACGTCGAAGCCGACGATCTCCGGTCCCTGCGGGAACTGGAACGGCTCGTAGGGCAGGTGGGTGCAGGTGGTGAGGACCCCGGGCTCGATCAGGGCCACCCCGCCCTTGCCGGTGCCGCTGGTGGTCGGTTCCGCGCAGCCGGCCGCCGCGGCGGCGAGCGCCAGGGCGGGCAGCAGGGCCAGCGCTCGGGGAGTTCTGCGACGCGCCACGATGTCACTCCTAGTAGGTGGGAACGCAAGTTCTCGAATGGTGCCACTCGTTCAGGCGCAATCCCAGCCGCCCGGATTGCGAAGCCATCACGTCTTGCCGCCCCGAACCGACGCCGGATGGCCATCTCCGGGAAACCCGTTCGCCGAGACGGATCGGTACCGGAAACCTTCCGGTCGGCGTCCGGGCGCCGCCGGGTTGTTGCGGCGCTGCGCGCCGGGGCGGTGTGGTCACCACCACGGGTCGACGCCCGCCCGCGTCGACCGGCGCGGCGCACCTGCCGTGCGCGCACGGTGACGGAACGCGGCCGCAGCCGTCCGATGCATGAGTGAGGGGCACCTTCATCCGGCATAGTCGGATGAAGGTGCCCCTCACTCGGTTCGATCAGCGCCTGGCGAGCACGGGCTCAGCGGGGCGGCGCGCCTGCCGCGCCCTGGGCCGGGGGCGGCCCGCCGCAGTGGATGATCGGTTGCGGGTCGTACACCGTGGTCTGCCGCTCGGTGCTCACCTTGCCGGTCTTGAGGTTGCGGATCGTGCGGGTGTCGGTGACCGTGAAGCCGCCGATGCCGCTGCTCGGGCTGCACGGCTCGCCCGGCGGGATCACCTTCTCCGGCGGCGGCGTCGGGTTCGACCGCGGCCCGATCTCGGAGGTCACGTCGAACTGCTTGGTGCCCCACAGCTTCACCGTGATCGACGAGGGCGTCCACTGCGTCGTGATCAGGATGCCGCTGTCCGAGATGTTCTTGAACTTCACGTCGATGAGGCTCTTGCCGGAGGGGCTCTGGAACACCGTCGACTCCCGGCCCTCCGGGTAGCGGCTGATGTAGTAGCTGTGCGGCTTGTGCTCCACGTCCTGCATCCCGGCGAAGTACGCCGCGTTGTAGATCGTGGTGGCGAACTGCGAGATGCCGCCGCCGACCGCCTTCGCCGGGCGGCCGTCCTCGATGATCCCGGACTCCACGTAGCCCTGCTCGACGCCGCGCGGACCGGTGTGCCCGTTGAGGCTGAACGTCTCGCCCGGCTTGACCAGCGCGCCGTTGACCTCCTCGGCGGTGCGCCGGATGTTCACCCCGGACGTCTGCCCGAACCCGCCGGTGGTGAACTCGCCGACGACCTCGCGCACCCCGAGCGCGTTGGCCTCGTCGGTGGTGAGCTCGGCCGGCTCGTGGACGTAGATCGCCCGCACCGAGCGGTCCTGCTCCCGCTTGGCGACCTCCAGCAGGTTCTCGAAGCTCTTGCCCCAGTCGATGCCGATGCCGTCGCTGGACGGCTTGACCACCGGTCGGCCGCCCTCCACCACGATCTCCGCGTCCTTGCCCGGCTTGATCGTGTCCGCGAGCTGCGGCTCCACCCCGGCGACCGCGGTCGGCACGTCGATCGAGGCCTTCAGCCCGCCCTGGCCGTTCGGCTCGAACCGCAGCGCGGCGGCCATCGTCTCCGGGGCGAGCTGGGCGTCCTTGCCCTCGCCGCGCACCGTCACCGGTGCGGACACCGCCGGGCGGGCCACCTCCCGGACCGCTTGGCGGACGCCGTCGGCGGTGGTGCTCACCTGCTGCTCGGAGAACGGCAGCCGCACCGGTCCCTCGTCGGCCCAGTCGGCCAGCACGGTGCTCGCGGCCGCCGCGACGTCGACGCTGCGCCCGGTCACCGGGTCCACCGGGACCGGCCGGGTGCCCTCGAACCGGATGGTGCCCTCGGCGGGCGCGCGGTCCAGCCGGGGCTTGACCTCCTCCAGCGCCTGCACGAGCTGGTCCCGGTCGCCGCCGTTGACCGGTGCGACCTCGCGGGTGGTGAACAGCGAGGAGATCCGGGTGAACGGGTTCAGCGGCTGGCTGCCCGCGTGCTCGACCGTCGCCGCCCAGTCCATCCGCAGCCCGGCCTGCGCCGGGTCCAGCGGGGCCAGGTTGTCGCCGACCTGGAGCTGCACCGGGTCGTCCAGTCGCGGCTCCAGCTCGGTGCGCAGCCGCTGCTCGGCCGCCGCCGGTTCCAGCCCGCCGATCGCCACGTCGGCGACGACGGTGCCGCGCGGCACGGTGCCGCTGCTCAACGCCAGGTCGCCGAGGTAGAGCAGGGCCAGGGCGCCGACCACCGAACCGGCCGCGATGCCCGCCTTGACCAGACCGCTCTTGCGCCCCCTGGGCGACTGCTGCGGCGACTGCGGCGGCTGCGGCTGCTGCTGCGGGGGTTCCGGGTAGCGCGGGATGGCCTGGGTGGCCTCGTGCGCCGAGTAGCCGGGGAAGTCCGACGGCAGCGCGGCGATCTGCTCGGTGCGCTCGGTGTCGGTCTCGGCCGGCGGGCGCGGGACGTCCGGGCGGGTCCGGTCGTCGACCGGCGGGATCCGCTGGGTCCGCTCCGCGCTGGTCTCCGGCCCGGCGGAGAGCCGCTCGGTCGGCTCCTCACCACCGTGACGGCGGTCGTGGTTTTCCGACACCGCTTCCCCTTCTCCCTGTCGGTCTTGCGGCGGGGCACGTCAGAACAGGTCGGCGCATCGGCTCCGCGCCCGCCCGCGCGCGAGCGGGCCGCCGGTCACAGGTACAGGCCGGTGCCCTGCTCGGTGCCCTCGCTGGCCACCGCGTGCAGGTCCCGCTCCCGCATCACCAGGTACGCCTGCCCCTGGACCTCGACCTCGAACTGGTCCTCGGGGTTGAACAGCACCTGATCGCCCGTCTTGACGGCACGGACGTGGCTGCCGACCCCGAATACCTCGCCCCAGACGAGCCGTTTGGCCATCTGGGCGGTCGCCGGGATCACGATGCCGCCGTTGCTGCGGCGTTCCCCCGATTCCTGGGAGATCCGCACCATGACCCGGTCGTGCAGCATCTGGATTTCGAGCTTGCCATCGGTCACCCGAAAAGTTTACTCGGCGCTACCACGCGTGTCGGTGAGCAGGGCATCACACCTCGGCATCGAGCCCGCCCATCATGAGCGGCAGCCGCCGCGGACCGGCGGCGGTCACCTTGATCGGCACGCCCCAGTCCTGGCGGGTGAGCCGGCACACCGGGTGCTCCACGGCGGGGTCGTCGTCGCAGCTCGCGGCCTGCGCCACCACGTGCAGCACGCCGTGCTCGACGGTGTCGGAGAGCACCACGCGGCGGCTCAGCGCGGTGTCGGCCCCGGCTCCC
Organism: Saccharopolyspora cebuensis; assembly: GCF_039542665.1. Classification (NCBI taxonomy): domain Bacteria; kingdom Bacillati; phylum Actinomycetota; class Actinomycetes; order Pseudonocardiales; family Pseudonocardiaceae; genus Saccharopolyspora; species Saccharopolyspora cebuensis. The sequence goes on along the minus strand of NZ_BAABII010000003.1, from coordinate 20,437 downwards.
TCGACGAGCAGTTCCGGCGGCGAGGCGCTGATCTCCACCCGGGTCGACGGCCCGTAGCGCTCGTCGAGCTTGGTGCCCGCCGGTGGGGTGAACACCACCGCCACCTCCACCTCGCCCGGGGCCAGCTCGGTGTCCGGGCGGGTGACCTGCTGGGCCGCGCCCCGGACCAGGGTGGCCGACACCCCCGGCGGCACCGGGCGCTCCAGGCGGTGCGCGGCCGAGGCCACCACGACCAGCTCGCCGTCGACCACCACCGCGCCGGAGGGCTCGGCGACGTCGGTGGCCAGCGTGGAGACCTCCTCGGTCGCCGGGTCGTAGCGGCGGATCGCGCCGTTGTAGGTGTCGCACACCGCGACCGAGCCGTCCGGCAGCACCGCCACGCCCAGCGGGTGCTGCAGCAGCGCCTCGGCGGCGGGCCCGTCGACGTGGCCGAAGTCGAACAGCCCGGTGCCCACGGCGGTGCGCACCGCGAAACCGCCCTCGACCGGTTCCACCCAGCGCAGCGCGGAGGTCTCGGAGTCGGCCAGCCACAACCGGTCGGCAGCGGCGGCCAGGCCGGAGGGCTGGGCGAAGAACGCCTGCGACACCTCGCCGTCGCGCAGGCTCTCCACCGTCGTCCCGGCGAACCGGCGCACCTGCCCGGTGACCGGGTCGAAGCAGCCGAGGGTGTGGTTGCCCGCCATCGCGATCACCACGCCGCCGGCGGGCTCCCACCAGGCGAGGTCCCACGGGCTGCTCAGCGCGACCTCGCGGGCCGGACCGGAGTCGGCGCCGTCGCGCCACTGCTCACCGGTGCCGGCCAGCGTCGTGACCTGCCCGTCGGACAGCCGCACCCCACGCAGCAGGTGGTTGACCGTGTCGGCGACCACCACGTCGTAGCCGACCCGCTCGGCGACCTCGGCGGGCAGCACCGCGACCCCGGCGGGCTCGGCGAACTCCGCCTGGTCCGGACCGCCGTCGGCGGCGCCGCGGCGCCCGCTGCCGATCCGCCGCCGCACCGTCTCGCCGTCGGGCTCGAACTCCACCAGCGCGTGGTTCGCCGAGTCCGAGACCAGCAGGTTCCCGCTGCCCAGCGCGGCGACCTTGCCGGGGAAGCGCAACGTCGTGGCGGGCGCGGGCGGCGGCACGTACGGGTCGTCACCGCGCCGCAGGGTGCCCTTCGCGCCGTGCTCGGCGACCAGCTCCGCGACCACCCCGCGCAGCGCCTCCAGGTGCCCCTCACCGGCGGCGACGTGCACCACGTAGCCCTCCGGGTCGATCACCACCAGGGTCGGCCACGCCTTGACCGCGTAGTTCTGCCAGGTCGCCAGCTCCGGGTCGTCCAGCACCGGGTGGTGCACCGCGTAGCGCTCCACGGCGGCGGCCAGCGCGTCCGGGTCCGCCTCGTGCTCGAACTTCGGCGAGTGCACGCCGAGCACCACCAGCTCCGCGGCGAACTCCTCCTCCAGCGGGCGCAGCTCGTCGAGCACGTGCAGGCAGTTGATGCAGCAGAACGTCCAGAAGTCCAAGAGGACGACCCGTCCGCGCAGGTCGGCCAGGGTGATCGGCGCACCGCCGGTGTTCAACCACTGGCGGCCGACGAACTCGGGCGCGCGCACGCGGGCGCGCCGGGGCTGCTGCTCGATGCTCACGCCCGGAGTCAACAACACCGCACCCGGCGCTGTTCCGCGGGGCGGTCACTCCTGGGTCGGCCCTCGCTCATGAGTTCCGCCACCGCGCGGACGAAACGATCACGCGCTGATCGGTGTGATCGAGTCGAGCGTCCCGCCGAGCTTGTCCTTGGCGATCGCCCGGTCGTAGTCGTCCTGCAGCCCGGTCCAGAAGCCCTCGGACATGGCGAAGTAGCGCGACAGGCGCAATCCGGTGTCAGCCGTGATCCCCCGCCGGCCGTGCGTGATCGCGCTGACCCGGGTCTGCGGAATGCCCAGATCCTTCGCCAGCCAGTACTCCGTGATCCCCATCGGTTCGAGGAACTCCTCGCGCAGGACCACCCCAGGATGCGTGGGTGGCATCACGATGTCGGTGTCCATGACCTCCCCCTCAGTGGTAGTCGGTGAACTCAACGGCTTCCGGTCCGGCGTCGGTCCAGCGGAAGCAGATCCGCCACTGCTGGTTCACGCGGATGCTGCACTGCCCGGCGCGGTCACCCTTCAGTCCAGCACCACGGCGTTCGACGCTGAGCTCACGCACCGAACTCCGCACGCGCGTCATCGAGCGCGGCAACGGCCGCCTCACGGCTGAGCCCATCCGGCTCGGGCAACGTCGCCAACCAGGCGTCAGGAGCGATGCGTGCCAGCTCAGCGGCGATGGCGGCCGGCGTCGACGCCGAGATGTCGAGTCGGGCATCGCGGGCCCGCTCGGCGAGCTCGTCAGGCACCCACGCGTTCATGCGGCTCATCCACGCACCATCCATATCGTTCTGCGGGCCAGCGCTGTTCTCCTGCGGTGCACGCCCGAAGCTGTGCGACACGGGCGCTGGACGCCGTCGCAGGGCTAGCGCCTGAGGTGCGTCAGCACTCGTTCTCGAAGGATTCCGTACTCCGTGTCGAGGCGCGTATGGCCGGTCGGCCGAGGGACGGGTTCGCCGGGGCCGACGAGCTCGTGGGAGGCGAACTGCTCCCGGGTGAGGTCCAGTTCCACGCCGTCGCCGAGGCGGTTCCACCAGTGGTAGTCGGCCCATTCGCCGTCGCGGTGCACATCGCCTCGCACGAGGTCGCCGCCGAGGAGATCGTTGAGCACGAGGGCCGTGGTGCCGCATTGGCCGCGGGCGGGGTTGCCTCGGTGCCAGTCCGGGATGTCCTCCGGAGCACAGGTGTCCGCACCCCAAGAGGCTCGGATCGCACGTTCCACGTCCGCCAGGGACCAGAGCATCATGTGGCGCAGCCTGCCGCAGACCACCGACGCCATTCGCGCCCTCAGCCGCATGAGCCCGCACGCCGACAGCAGGCGAGTCGACAGCACCCGGGTAGAACGCTTTGTTCTACACTCGGGACCGTGGACTCGATTTCGATGCGCGACCTGAACCAGCGGACCAGCGAGGTCGTCCGCAGGATCGCCGCCGAACGGCATGCCGTGGAGATCACCAGCAACGGCGAGCCGACCGGTGTCCAACTCGTGCCGGTCAGTCGGGGACCGGCGGTGCTCGACCAGCTCGTCGCGGCCGGACGGGCCACCGCTCCCACGGTGCACGGCCCGATCACCGCACCACCGCCGTCAGCGGGCGACCCCGTCGACGTGGCAGCCGCCCTCGCCGCCGAGCGCGACGAGGAGCGCTGGTGATCTACCTGGACGCGGCCGCCATCGTGAAGCTCTGCCATTCGGAACCGGGCACCGACGAGCTGGTCGCCTGGCTCCGCGACCGGAGCGAACGCGCGCTGGTCTCGTCCGCTCTGGCGGAGGTCGAGGTCCCGAGGGCGCTGCGCCGGAGCGCCCCGGACACCCTGCCCGCCGTGCCCGCCGTCCTGAACCGGCTCTTCCGCGTCGACATCGACAGCACCGTGCGCGCCACCGCAGCCGCCTACGACGACCACCAGCTGCGGAGCCTCGACGCGATCCACCTGGCCACGGCCTCCGTGCTGGCGCGGACCGGCGGCCGGGAGCTCACCTTCGTGACCTACGACCGCCGACTGCTCGACGCGGCAGCGCGGGTGGGGTTCGAATGCGCCGCGCCCGGTATCGGCTGACACCGCCCCCCGGAAAATCCGTCGCCGCCGCCGGGTCGGGCGTGGCACCATCGCCGACGTGCCCGAACTCATGACGCCCGAGCAGATCGCCGCCCGCACGTCGCGCGCCGTGGCGGCTGCCACCGCCGCGGGCCGGGACCTCGGGCTCGAGGTGACCGAGCCGACCGTGCTCTACGACCTGTTCTCCGTGGTGGTGCACCTGGCCCCGTCGCCGGTGGTGGTGCGGGTCCCCACCGTGCTGATGCCGGGCAGCGACCCGGAGATCCAGGCCGCGCGGCAGCGGCGGGAGCTCGACGTGGTGCGCTGGCTCGTCGAGCAGGGCGCGCCGGTGGTCCCGCCGAGCCCGCTGGTGCCGCTGGAACCGGTGCGGCGGGACGGCTTCTCGATGACGTTCTGGCAGCTGGTGGACAAGACCGCCGAACCGGACTTCGTGCGGGGCGCCCGGATGACCGCGGACCTGCACGCCACCCTCCGCGAGTACCCCGGCGAGCTGCCGTTCCTGTCGTCGGACGAGCCGGACGCGGTGCGGGCCGGGCTCACCGCCCTCGAAGGGCGCCCCGACCTCATGGACCCGGCCGACCTCGACCGCGCGCAGCGGGAGTGGGCGGTGCTGGCACCCCTGGTCGGCTCGCGCGAGCGGTTCGAGGCGGAGTTCCCCGGCGTCGACCTGCAACCGCTGCACGGCGACGCCCCCGCCTACAACGTCATCGTCACCGCCGACGGCCCGCTGCACGGCGATTTCGAGCTGACCGCGCTCGGCCCGGTGGAATGGGACCTCGCCTCCTTCGGCCCCGAGTGCGCGGACGCCTACGACGAGGCCGCGCAGCGCCGCGGCCTGCGCCGGCTCGACCAGCGGGCGCTGCGGTTCATCGAGGCGGTGGGCATGTCCCGGACGCTGATGTGCCTGGCCCTCGTGCCCCAGCTCCCGTCGCTGGCCGACCTGCTGAAGCCGTCCGTCGAGCACTGGCGGGAGTTGCCGTTCGCGGGCGGCGTGACCGGCTGACGCGCCTCACCCCTCGCCGCGCCCCGGGTCGGCCTCGCCGCGCCGCCTCGGGGTGCTCGGCACGCGGAGCCGGTAGCGCACCCCGGCCAGCCGGATCGCGACGGCCACCCCCGCCGCGACCAGCGCACTCGCGATCCCGTAGATCCCGAGGTGCATCGCCAGGACGGTGAGCGCGGCGCCCACCAAGGCCGGAACGGCGTAGAAGTCGCTGGTCAGCACCGAGGGGACCCGCCGCACGGCCACGTCGCGCAGCGTTCCCCCGCCGACCGCGGTGACCGTTCCGAGCAGCACCGCCTGCACCGGTCCCAGGCCGAACTCGATCGCCATGTGCGCCCCGGTCACGCAGAACACGCCCAACCCGACCGCGTCGAAGATCGTGATCAGCTTGGTGAAGCGCTCCAGCTCCACGCTCAGGAAGAAGGCCACCAGCGCCCCGCCCGCGGCGACCCCCAGGTAGCGGAGATCGCTGAACGTCGCCGGCGGCAGCGAACCGATCAGCACGTCGCGGATGATCCCGCCGCCGAGCGCCGTCATCATGCCCAGGGCGAGGACGCCGACGAGGTCCAGCCGGACGGCGCGCACCGCGGTCAGCGCGCCGTTGAGACCGAACGCGAACGTTCCGGTCAGGTCCAGCGCGAGGAGCAGCGGCGAGGGTGGCATGCCACCAGTCTGGCGCCGACCGGTGCGCGCCCACCCGCCGTCCCGCGCCGGGGTCAGCGGCGCCGGTCGCCGACGTAGAACGCGGTCGCGGCCAGCGTCGGGACCAGGGTGCCGATCAGGATGATGAGCGCTTCCACGCCACGTTCTCCTTTCCGCATCGTCGAAACGGGTGAAAAAACCGGGCATTCGGGAACAAACGCGAATGAACGGAGGTTCTTCGGGTAGCAGGGGAGAGGGACCGAATCCCGGGGAATTGGAAAGCCCCGCGATGCTGCCAGGTCGGGGGTCCGACAGCACCGCGGGGTCATCCTGCATATCGGCGTACGACGGGCCGGCGTTACACACCCGGCCGTGTGTGTCGTACGTCACTTCAGCGTGGGCCGCTCCGGAACCGCCCGCGGACCGCATCACCCCTGGTCAGCGCCGCGTTACGACGTTCCGCGCGCCGGTACCCGCGTCCGCTCACGAGCGATCGGCACCGCGGGAGTGGTTGGCTGGGGGCATGGCCGAAGTCGTCACCACCGGAACGGGGCAGGTGCCGCGCACCGCCGACCGCGCCGTCCTCACCGTCGTGTTCAGCGCGGTCGCCGCCGAGCGCCAGCAGGCGATCGCCGATCTCGCCGCCCGCGTCTCCGGGCTGGAGACCACCCTCGGCGCCGAGCACGTCGAGGTCGCGTCCAGGACCCTGTCGGTCCGCCCGCACGTCGCGGACGGCGCGCCCGCGGGCAGCCGCGCCGTCCAGCACTTCATGCTGCGGGTCGGCGACCCGGCGGCGCTGGAGCAGCTCGCCGCCGAGCTCATCGACGCCGAACCGGAGCGCCTGGACGGCCCCCGCTGGGAGCTGAGCGACCCGACCGAGGCCACCGACGAGGCGCAGCGGCTCGCCGTCCACGACGCCCGCCGCCGCGCCGAGTCCTACGCCGACGCGCTGGGCGTGCGCCTCGGCGAGCTCGTCCGGCTCAGCGACGTCGGCGCCGACCGCCCGCGCGCTTCGGGCCCCGCCGCCCCGCAGCTCGGCGGCGCCTCCCGGGGCACCGCCGCCCACGTCCGGGAACTCGACCTCACGCCCGGCGAGGTCACCGTCACCGTCGTCTGCAACGCCACCTGGAACCTCGCCTGACCCCACGCCCGAGTGATCCGTGCCGAGTGAGGGGCACCCTGTACCGCGTTACTCGGTACAGGGTGCCCCTCACTCACCAACCGTCCGGGTGAACCGACGCCCGCATCACCCGTTGGGGACATGAGTGAGGGGCACCCTTGCCCAAGTAACTGGGACAAGGGTGCCCCTCACTCAGCCGGATTCACCCGGACGTCGAGCCCGCGGTGCTCCGAGCGGCGAGCGTGCGGGCTCCCCGGCGTCGTGGGCGGGGGCTCAGCGCTCCAGGACCGCGGTCATGCCTTGGCCGCCCGCCGCGCAGACCGAGATCAGGCCGCGGCCGGAGCCGCGCTCGGCGAGCAGCTTCGCGAGGGTGGCCACGATCCGGCCGCCGGTGGCGGCGAACGGGTGCCCGGCGGCCAGCGAGGAGCCGACGACGTTGAGCTTGTCCCGGTCGAGGCTGCCGAGGGCGCCGTCGAGGCCGAGCCGGTCGCGGCCGAACCCGGGGTCCTCCCAGGCCTTGAGCGTGGCGAGCACCTGCGAGGCGAACGCCTCGTGGATCTCGTAGAAGTCGAAGTCGCCGAGGCCGAGGCCGGTGCGGGCGAGCAGCTTCGGCACGGCGTAGGTCGGCGCCATGAGCAGGCCCTCGTCCCCACCGACGTAGTCGACGGCGCCGGTGACCACGTCGCCGAGGTAGGCCAGCACCGGGAGCCGCCGCTGCCGGGCCCACTCCTCGCTGGCCAGCAGCACGGTGGAGGCGCCGTCGGACAGCGGGGTGGAGTTGCCCGCGGTCATGGTGGCGTCCGCGCCGCGCCCGTAGACGGTCTTGAGCTTGGCGAGCTTGTCGGCGTCGCTGTCCGGCCGCAGGTTCTGGTCGCGGGACAGGCCCTGGTAGGAGGTGAGCAGGTCGTCGAAGAAACCCCGGTCGTAGGCGGCGGCGAGGCGCTGGTGGCTGCGGGCGGCGAGCTCGTCCTGCTCCTGGCGGCCGATCTCCCAGGCCTGCGCGGTGGTGGCGGCGTGCTCGCCCATGGACAGCCCGGTGCGCGGTTCGGCGTTGCGCGGCAGGCCGGGGACGACCTGCTGCGGCCGGAGCCCGCGCAGCGCCTTGAGCCGTCCGGCGGTGGTCTTGGCGTTGTTGAGCTCCAGCAGCACCCGGCGCAGGTCGTCGTTGAGCTCGATGGGGGCGTCGCTGGTGGTGTCGACGCCGCCGGCGATGCCCGAGTCGAGCTGGCCGAGGGCGATCTTGTTCGCCACCGACACCACGGCCTCCAGCCCGGTCGCGCAGGCCATCTGCACGTCGTGGGCGGGGGTGGCCGCGTCGAGGCGGGAACCGAGCACGGTCTCCCGGGCGAGGTTGAAGTCGCGGCTGTGCTTGAGCACCGCGCCCGCGACGAACTCGCCGACGCGCTCGTCCTGGAGGCCGAAGCGGGCGACCAGCCCGTCCAGCGCGGCGGTGAGCATGTCCTGGTTGGAAGCGCGCGAGTAGGGCCCGCCCGCCCGCGCGAACGGAATCCGGTTGCCACCGACGATGGCTACTCGGCGAACGGACATGGTGACTCCTCGGCTGGTCGGCTGGGCGGCGGCGTCGCCATCACTGGGCAATCTACGTTACCGGCGGGTAGCTTGTGCGTCGAGCGATGGCCGAACCCGCAGGAGTGTCCTATGTCCGACCGGTACCAGCAGTTCACCACGTCGCCGATCGGGCGGCAGATCACCAAGCGCCTCGGGCTGCCCGCACCGACCCCGCTGCGCCGCCACCAGCCCGGCGACCCGGTCGTCACCGGCCCGGTCCTGGTCGGTGCGGCGCCCGGTTCCCGGCTCGGCGACGCGATCGCCGCGACGCTGGCCGAGGTCGGCGCCCCGGCCCGGCACACCGGCCAGGAGGGCGAGCGGTACGCGGGCCTGGTGTTCGACGCCACCGGCATCGCGCGCAGCGAGGACCTGCACGCGCTGCGCGACTTCTTCGGCCCCACGATCCGCGAGATCGACCGCTGCGGTCGGCTGCTCGTGCTGGGCACCCCGCCGGAGGAGATCACCGACCCGCGCGAGCGGGCCGCCCAGCGCGCGCTGGAGGGCTTCGTGCGCACCGCGGGCAAGGAGCTCAAGCGCGGCGCCACCGCCCAGCTCGTCCACGTCTCGCGCGGCGCCGAAGGCGCCACCGACTCGACGCTGCGCTTCCTGCTGTCGGCGAAATCGGCGTTCGTCTCCGGGCAGGTCGTGCGGGTCGGCGCGGCCGAGGTGCCCGAGGTCGACCCGGATCGCCCGCTGGCGGACGAGGTCGCGCTGGTCACCGGCGCCTCGCGCGGCATCGGCGCGTCCATCGCGCGGACCCTGGCCCGCGACGGCGCGCACGTGGTGTGCCTGGACGTGCCCGCGCAGGGCGGTGACCTGGCCGCGGTGGCCAACGAGATCGGCGGCTCCACCCTCCAGCTCGACATCACCGGCGAGGACGCGCCGCGCCGGATCACCGAACACCTGGCGCAGCGGCACGGCGGGGTGGACGTCGTGGTGCACAACGCCGGGATCACCCGGGACAAGACGATCGGCCGGATGGACGAGCAGCAGTGGGCCGCGGTGCTCGCGGTGAACCTCACCGCGCCGGAGCGGATCACCGAGGCGCTGCTGGCGCCCGGATCGCCGCTGCGCCCCGGTGGCCGGATCGTCTGCGTGTCGTCGATGAGCGGCATCGCGGGCAACGTCGGGCAGAGCAACTACGCCACCTCCAAGGCCGGGGTGATCGGCCTGGTCGGCGCCACCGCGACGGCGGCGGCCGAGCACGGCGCGACGATCAACGCGGTGGCGCCCGGGTTCATCGAGACGTCGATGACCGCGGCGATCCCGATCACCGTGCGCGAGGCGGGGCGCCGGATGAACAGCCTGCGCCAGGGCGGGCTGCCGGTCGACGTCGCCGAGACGATCGCGTGGTTCGCCGACCCGTCCTCCGCCGGGGTGAACGGCAACGTGGTCCGGGTCTGCGGCCAGAGCCTGCTGGGAGCGTGACGATGACCGAGCTGACCGGCGCACCGAACCTCACCGCGCTCTACGCCAAGGCGGTGGCCACCACGCCCACCCGGCGCGGGGGCGAGCTGCCGAGCACCGAGTACGTCCGGCGCGGCATCCGCGTGGACCCCGACCACCTCGCCGCCTACGACCGGGTGTGCGGGTTCGGCCTCCGCGACGAGCTGCCCATCACCTACCCGCACGTGCTGTCCTTCGGCATGTCGGTGAAGCTGATGACCGACCCGGGGTTCCCGTTCCCGCTGGTGGGCCTGGTGCACGTGGCCAACCGCATCGAGCAGCACCGGCCGCTGCTGCTGACCGAGGAGCTGACCCAGCGGGTCCGGGTCGCCGACGCGCGCCCGCACCCCAAGGGCGTCCGGTTCGACGTGCTCACCGAGACCGAGGTGGACGGCGCGGTGGTGTGGCGGGAGACCAGCACCTACCTGCGGCGCGGTCCGGGTTCGGGCGAGCCGTCGCGGCGCGAGGTGGACGCCGGGGAGCGCACCGCGACCTGGCGGGTGCCCGGCGACCTCGGCCGCCGCTACGCCGCGGTCTCCGGCGACCGCAATCCGATCCACCTGAACCCGTTGGCGGCCAAGGCGTTCGGCTTCCCGCGCGCGATCGCGCACGGCATGTGGTCGAAGGCGCGGTGCCTGGCGGCGTTGCGGCTGCCGGAGTCCTGCACCGTCGAGGTGGACTTCGCCAAGCCGCTGCTGCTGCCGTCCACCGTGGACTTCGCGGCGCGGCGCACCGAGGGGGGCCGCGACTTCGCCCTGACGTCGCGCTCGGGCAAACCGCACCTCCTCGGCACCGTCCGCTGATCGTCACCCGGGAGCGTGGTGAGTCCAGAAGTGTGGTGAGCGAGGGGCACCTTCATCCGGCTATGTCGGATGAAGGTGCCCCTCACCTGGTCCACGACGGTCGAGCGCGCCGATGATCTTTTTTCCGGCGGGCGCGCAACCCCTCCGGGGGATGGGCGTCTTAGGGGGTGAAAGAACCAACGAGCGCACGGGGGACGAAATGTTCAACCGCACCAAGAAGACCTCGACCATCGCCGCGATCGCCGGCGGCGCGATGCTGCTCCTCGGTGGCGGTGCGATGGCCGCGTCGCAGCAGGCCGACCCCGCCCCGGGCGACATCGGCACCTCCAACTGCGCGGCCACGGACTTCGCCTTGTCGATGACGCCACTGCCGGACAAGCCGGGGCCCGCCTTCGCGCTGGAGATCAAGAACACCTCCGACAAGACCTGCGAGCTCAACGGCGGATGGCCCGGCGTGTCCGGCACCGACATGACCGGCGAGCCGGTCGAGCAGCTGCCGACCGAGAACGTGCAGACGCCGCCCGCGGTGGACCACTTCAGCCTCGCCCCGGGTCAGGCCGCCTACGCGGGCGTCGCGGTGCACGAGGGAGCCAAGAGCGACCCGAACAGCTACGTGATCAGCGGCTTCCAGGCCCACCTGCCCGACATGCCGGAGCAGCTGGTGGTGGACCTCCCGCAGGGCGCCATCGAGATCCCCGCCAAGTCCCTGGAGGTCACCGAGATGGTCGCCGACCCGGGTCAGCTCAGCTGAGCCCGAACGCGGTCGGCCGGGCGCCCCACCCCGGCCGACCGCGCCCCTCGGCCCGCAGCCGCACCGTCCGGCGGCTACTCCGCGGGGGTCCAGGTGCGGCCTTCGACGAGGTCGCCGAAGCCCATCCAGACCATGTTCATCAGCCGCATCGCCAGGCCGTCGGCGGTGTGCTCGGGGTTGTCCACCCACCAGTCCGCCAGCGCTTCGCCCGCCCCGGCGAGGGCGGCGGCGAACGGTTCGGTCTGCTGCGGCTGCATCGGCTGGGCCGAGCCGTCGGTGGCGCGGGCGAGGAGTTCGGCGATGAGCACCATCGCGCGTTCCCGCCATTCGACGAGCTCGGCGACGTTCGGTTCGCCCTGGGAGTTGGTCTGCCGGTGCAGCACGGTCCAGCCGGCGCGGTTGCGCTGCACGTACTCGAAGAAGACGCGCAGCGCGCGCCAGAGCTGTTCGACGGGCGGCAGGTCGCTTTCGGCCGCACCGCCGATGGTCTCGATGAGCAGCGTGGATTCGCGCCGCACGCAGGCGATGAACAGCTCGTCCTTGGCCCCGAGGTAGGCGTAGAGCATCGGCTTGGACACGCCGGCCACCTCGGAGATCTCGTCCATCGAGGCGTTGTGGAAGCCCCTGGCGGCGAAGACCTCGACGGCCGCGTCCAGGATCTGCCGCTCCCGGACCTCGCGCGGCAGCCGCCGGCTGCGCGGGCGCCCGTTGTCCTCGGCCTTCATCACACCTCTTGTCCCCCGGTCCTGCCCACCAGGTTAGAACAGGACAGATCACCCGTGGGCGGTTGTCACCGAAGCTACTCGAACGTAGTCTTACTCGCGAGTAGGTAATGGAGGACCAGATGCCGGAGAACCCGATCGCCGCCCTCGGCGACCTCGATCCCAAGAAGGTCGACCAGGAGCGGTTCGTCGCCCTGCTCGAAGCCGCCGCCGCGCAGCCGGACACCGGCGCCGCGCTGGCCGAGCTGGCGCCCGAGCAGTTCGCCCGGCTCATCTCGCGCGCCTCCGACGCCCAGATCCAGGCCGTGATGGCCCACCCGGAACTGCGCGAACGCATCCTCGACGAGGTGTTCCGGCGGATGGGCGAGCACTACGACGGCGGGGAGCGCACCGAGGCGGTGGTGCGCTGGCGGATCGGCACCGACGAGTCCGACCTGCTGCGCTACGAGTGCGTGCTCTCCGGCGGGACCTGCACCACCAGCAAGGAACCCGAGCACGAACCCCGGGTCACCATCACCGCGGCCCCGGCGGAATTCCTCAAACTGGCCTCCGGGAACGCCTCGGCACCGATGATGTTCATGACCGGCAAGCTGAAGGTGGCCGGCGACGTCGGTTTCGCCGCCGGGCTCACGAAGCTGTTCCAGATCCCCAAAGCCTGAGGACGCCATGACTTTCTCGTTGGAACTGAGCGAGGAGCAGCGGGAGCTGCGCGACTGGGTGCGCGGCTTCGCCGAGAAGACCATCCGCCCCGCCGCCGCCGAGTGGGACGAGCGCGAGGAAACGCCCTGGCCGATCATCCAGGAGGCCGCCAAGGTCGGGCTCTACGGCTTCGAGTCGGTCGCCACGTTCTGGGCCGACGACACCGGGCTGTCGCTGCCCATCGCCAACGAGGAGCTGTTCTGGGGCGACGGCGGCATCGGGATGGCGATCTTCGGCACCACGCTGGCCGTCGCCGGGATCTTCGCCGCGGGCACGCCCGACCAGCTCGCCGAGTGGGTGCCGCAGTGCTACGGCGACGCGGACGATCCGAAGGTCGCCGCGTTCTGCTCGTCCGAGCCGGACGCCGGTTCCGACGTCGCCGCGATGCGGACCAAGGCCGTCTACGACGAGGCCACCGACGAGTGGGTGCTCAACGGCCAGAAGGCGTGGGCCACCAACGGCGGCATCGCCACCGTCCACGTCGTGCAGGCCGTGGTCGACCCCGAGCTGGGCTCGCGCGGTCAGGCCGCGTTCGTCGTCCCGCCGGGCACCAAGGGGCTCAGCTCCCCGAGCAAGATCCGCAAGCACGGGCTGCGCGCCTCGCACACCGCCGACGTGTTCCTCGACGACGTGCGGGTGCCGGGCCGGTGCCTGCTGGGCGGCAAGGAGAAGCTCGACGAGCGGCTCGCCCGCGCCCGCGAGGGCGGCAAGGCCAGCGGTCAGGCCGCGATGAAGACCTTCGAGCTCTCCCGCCCCACGGTCGGCGCCCAGGCCCTCGGCATCGCCCGCGCCGCCTACGAGACCGCGCTGGAGTACGCGCAGCAGCGCGAGACCTTCGGGCGGCCGATCATCGACAACCAGTCGATCGCCTTCACCCTCGCCGACATGCGGATGGAGATCGACGCGGCCCGGCTGCTGGTGCACCGCGCCGCCTGGCTCGGCCGCAACGACGGATTCCGGGCGGGCGAGGGCTCGATGTCCAAGCTCAAGGCGGGCCGGGTCGCCACCTGGGCCACCGAACGCGCCATCCAGATCCTCGGCGGCAACGGCTACACCCGGGAGTTCCCCGTCGAGCGGATGCACCGCGACGCGAAGATCTACGACATCTTCGAAGGCACCGAGCAGATCCAGCAGCTCGTCATCGCCCGAGCCATCTCCGGCCGCCACATCCAGTGACCCGCCGAACGCTGCTCGTCACCTGATCAGGACGTCGCTACGCTCGTAGTACCTCCCCGCCGGAGGCCCCGGGGACGCCCGGAACGCCAACGGCGGGGACTCGGCGGACGAGGTGAAGAGCGATGAACGCTGACGAACTCGCGGGCCTGCCGATCGGTACCCGCATCCAGGCGATACGCGAACGCCAGGGCAAGTCCCGGCCCGTCGTGGCGAACCTGGTGGGCCGCAGCGCCCAGTGGCTCAAGGACGTGGAGCGGGGCCGCAGGCTCCCCCCGCGGTGGGACATGCTGGTGGCGCTGGCGAGCGTGCTCCACGTTGACGTGACGACCTTGACCGGGACCGGGTCCGCGCCGATTTCGGCCGGTCTCCAGCGCCGCGAGGGTCATCCCGTGGTGTCCGGACTGCGCGAGGCGATCGAGTCCACCCCATTCCGGTTCCAGGACGACGGGCCGGAGCCGGACGTGCGGGCACTGCTGCAACGCGCGGCCGACGCCTGGCACCTCTGGCACACCTCCCCGACACCGCGTGCCTCGGCCGGAGCGCTGCTGCCGCAGCTCGTCCGCGACGGTCGCCGCGCCGCCCGGGTCACGACCGGCAAGGACCGCCGCACTGCGCACATGGCGCTGACCTCGGCCTACGCGCTGGCTGAACAAGTCCTCGCGTGGGTGGCGGACTCCGCGCTGCTGTGGCTCGCGGCGGACCGGTGCATGACCTCGGCGCAGGAAGCCGACCGGCCCGAGCCCCTCGCCGGGGCCGCGTGGGTGCTGGGCAACGTATGGCGGGCCACCGGCCGGGAGGAGGACGCCTACCGGCTGGCCAACGACGCGGCTGACCTCTTGGAGCCGTACCTGGCGAGCGGTCCGGACGACTCCCGCGCCCTGTGGGGCTCGGTGCGCCTCCATGCCGCGATCACGGCCGCCCGCATGGGCGAGGAGGGCAACGCGTTGCACGCGCTGGACGAGGGCGAAGAGATGGCCCGCCGGATGCCGCGGGACTTCACCCACCCCTGGACCCTGTTCGGCACCGCGAACACGATGCTGACCGCCGTGTCGGTCCACGTGGACATGCGGAAGTCCGCCAGCGCCCTGGAACGCGCCGACGCGGTGGACCCCGATTCCGTGCCCAGCGTGGACCGCCGCGCCCGGCTGTGGCTGGAGATGTCGCGCTCCTACCACCAGAAGAGGGACTCGCTGGCCGCGCTGCACACCCTCCAGCGCGCCACCGACATCAGCGAGGAATCCATGCGCTGCCACCCGCTCAGCCGGGGGCTCGCCGGGGAACTGGTGACCTCCGGCGGTCGCCTCGTCGAACGCGACGCCCGGAACCTCGCGACCCGCCTCGGGCTCACCGTGTAACCCCCTGCCGCAGGGTGCAGTCCGCACCCCGTGGCGTCCCGTGTTGATCTGCAACCCTCGCCCGCGCCGACCGGGGCGAGGGTTGTGCCATGCCGCAACCGCTGCTGGTCCTCGTCGCCGTGCTGGTCTGGGCCGCGATCTTCGTCCCCGGATTCTGCCTGTGGTGGCGCATCAGCAGACCCGGAGCGGCCACCCGCCCGACGCGACGCGATCCCCCGAAATCCCGCGCGGCGCGCGGCGGCGTCCCGGCGGGGCCGGTGGCCAGCACCACCGGCCCCGCCCGCCCCCGGAAGGTGGTCCGGGGATGACGACGATCTCGACCGGTCCGTGGACCGACGCGAGCGGCATCGTCCACCTCCGCGTGAGCGGACCGAAAACCCTCTGCGACATGCCGGCGGCCTTCCACCCGGCGGCCAGACCCCGAGAAGCCTGCACGGCGTGCGTGACGACCTCGATCGAGCACTACGCCCGGCACCACGCCTGCGGACCGGGCTGCCATGGCTGAGCACCGGCGACCCCCGCGCGGCTACGTGACCGCCTTCTTCGGCGACCTGAATCGACCGCCCAGGTGGCTGCTCGAAAGGGTGCTCGCCGGACTCCGCCGCCTGTAGCACAACCCAAAACGCCGATCCACCGCGTACGCCTCCGATCCCCCCACCAAGCCGCCAGCCAGACTCGGGCGAGCAGTCGTCAGGCGCTCGTCACCTGATCAGGACGTCGCTACGCTCGTAGTACCTCCCCGCCGGAGGCCCCGGGGACGCCCGGAACGCCGACGGCGGGGACTCGGCGGAAGAGGCGTCATCATGGTCACCACCTTCGGTGGAGCTCTGCGCGCTGCGCGGGAAGCTGCGGGCCTGTCGCAACCGCGGCTCGCGGCACTGGTGCCGTGCAGCCAATCGAGCCTGTCCCGGTACGAGTCCGGGCGGCAGGCCGTCGACCTCCACACCGCGAGCCGACTGGACGATCTGCTCAGCACGGGCGGGATGCTCCGGGAACTCGCCCGTGGTCGCGAACGCACCCCCGCACGACAGACCGACCCCGGAACCGGTAGCGAATTCGAGGCTCTGGAGCTCGCCCGTCGGGTAGCGGCCAGCGACGTGGGCGATGAAACGCTGACGAACCTGGAATGCGCCTTCGACGATCTGGCGACGGACTACCCGACGACGGCCCCGATCGACCTGCTGCCGCGCATCGATGAACACGTCGGCTACGTCGGCCGACTGCTCGACACCGGCCGCATGAGCCTCGGGCAGCACCGCCGCCTCGTGATCATCGGCGGATGGCTGTCCCTGCTCGCCGCGACCGTGCACATCGACCTCGACCAGCATCGACAGGCGACGGCGTGGCTCCGGTGCGCGGCGAGCCTCGCGAACGACGCCGAGCACCCCGAGATCCGGGCATGGATCGCCGAAACCGAAGCGTGGCGGGCCATCACCCGAGGCGATCACCGTCGAGCGCGGGAGCTGGCCCGCACCGCCCGGCACCACGCTCCCACCGGAAGCTCCATCGCCATCCAGGCGACCGCGCAGGAGGGGAGAGCCGCCGCCCGCCTCGGCGACGCCGATGCGACCTACCGCGCGCTGGAGGTGGTCCACGACCTGTGCGCGCGTCTGGGCACCCCCGCCGATGTGGAGCACCACTACCGCTACGACCCGACCAAGGCGGATGCCTACACCGCAACGACCCTCGCTTGGCTCGGGGACCCGGAAGGCGAACGCTACGCGCGCGAGGTGATCGCCCGCTTCGCCCCGCACGGCTCCGTGCAGGCATGGCCACGTCGCTACGCCTCAGCACACGTCGACCTCGCGCTCATCGCCGCGAAGACCAACCGGCTCGACGAGGCGTGCGGAGCCGCGCACACCGCGATCGCCACCGGTCAGATCCCCCCGTCGAACTACTGGCGACTCAGCGAGGTGGTCACCGCGGTGACGCCGCTCCCCGAATCGTCCGAACTGCGCGAGGCATACCGGGGGATGATCCACGGCGGGTAGCACCCATGCGCATCGGCAGATCAGCGATGCGCATCCGCGCGCAACCCCTGTGGCGGCGGTGAGCGCGTGACGACGCTCAGGACATGGCGCAACCGCTGCTGGTCCTCGTCGCCGTGCTGGTCTGGGCCGCGATCTTCGTCCCCGGATTCTGCCTGTGGTGGCGGATCAGCAGACCCGGAACGGCCACCGACCGCCCGACGCGACGCGATCCCCCGATGCTCAGCGCGGCGCGCGGCGGCACCCCGGCGGGGCCGGTGGCCAAGACCACCGGCCCCGCGCGTCCCCGGGTGGTGGTCCGGGGATGACGACGATCTCGACCGGTCCGTGGACCGACACGAGCGGCATCGTGCACATCCGGGTACGCGGGCCGAAAACGCTCTGCGGCATGCCGTCCGCCTTCCGCCCGGCGGCGAGGCCCCGAGAAGCCTGCACGACGTGCGTGACGACCTCGATCGAGCACTACGCCCGACACCACGCCTGCGGACCGGGCTGCCATGGCTGAGCACCGCCGACCCCCGCGCGGCTACGTGACCGCCTTCTCCGGCGACCTGAATCGACCGCCCAGGTGGCTGCTCGAACGGGTCCTCGCCGGACTCCGCCGCCTGTAGCGCGCTCAGCGGATGCGGCGGAGGGTGCACCAGATGGTCGCGGCCACGGCTTCGGCGTCGGTCGGCCCGGCCGTGGTGAGGGCCTCGGTGCACAGCCCGATGATCCCGTACATCACGAAGTGGATGTCGTGGTCGGGCCGGTCGGTGCCCATGATGCCCGCGACGTCGGGGGCGAAGGTGTCGAGCACGTGGCGCTGCACGTGGTGGGCGCTGGGGCCGGTGAGCACCGTGGCGTAGAAGTCGCGGTGCGCCAGCAGGTGCCCGGCGAGGTCCCGGAGCAGCTCGGGGGGTTCGTCGCCGTCGCCGCGCGCGGCGCTGATGTCGTGCTCCGGGAACGCCGAGCGCAGCAGGTGGGCGACCGAGGCCAGCAGCACGTTGTCGCGCGTCTCGTAGTTCAGGTAGACGGCGCGGCGGCTGACCCCGGCCTCGTGGGCGATCTCGGCGACCGAGACCTCGCTTCCCGCGCGGGACACCAAGCGGATGGTCGCGCCGACGATCGCCTCCCGCGAGCGCCGCGCCCGCTTGTCCTCGGAGTGCACGCTCGTCTGACCGGTGGGCACGCAGCGCAGTCTACCGGCGGTCGGCGACGACCCGGGCGGTTCGGCGGCGCGTCCGGGGCACACCGGTCGGGGAGCCGCGGCGGTGCGCTCCCCGGCACCGGCGGAGTGCGGGGCACCTCCATCCGGCCATGTCGGACGAAGGTGCCCCGCACTCGGCGAAAGAGCACCTGAACGGGTGGTCTCAGCGGCGGCGGACGGCGACGACCGCGGGCCGCGGCAGGGAGTTCCCGCCGTCCGGCCAGTGCGACGCCGGGTGGTCGGCGTCGGCGCCGTCGACCTCGCCGGGGTGCTGGGCGGAGACCAGCACGAGGTCGTCGGCGATCACCGGCCCGCAGGCTTCCGCGCCGCGCGGCACGCTGAGGAACTGCATCACCCGCCCGCGCTGCGGTCCGTCCAGCGGCACCGCGTAGAGGCCGTCGTTGGCGCCGAGCGCGTTGCCGTCGGTGGTGATCCACAGGTTGCCGTGCCGGTCGAAGGCCAGGTTGTCCGGGCAGGAGATCGGGCTGACCTGCGACTTGTCGAAGCCGCCGAAGTAGGTCGACGGGTCGTTCGGGTCGCCGCAGACCAGCAGCAGGTTCCAGCGGAACGCGGTGCCGGTGTGGTCGTCGTCGAGTTCCAGGACCTGCCCGTGCTTGTTGGCGGCGCGCGGGTTGGCCTCGTCGACCTCGGCCGGGCCGCGGCGGCGGTTGTTGGTCAGCGCGCAGTAGACCCGACCGGTGCGGGGGTGCGGCTGCACGTCCTCGGGCCGGTCCATCCTGGTGGCGCCGACCGCGTCCGCGGCGAGCCGGGTGAAGACGTGGACCTCCTCGGCGCTCATCCCCGGCACGAAGCTGACGTCGCCGTGCGCCAGCGGGATCCACTCGCCGGTGCCGTCGAACTCGCCGTCGGCGGGCAGCGTGCCCGAACCGTCGAGCTCGGCGGGCGGGCTGTCGCCGGTGAACCGGGCGACCGAGAGCGTCCCCGAGTCCAGCAGCGCCATGTTGTGCCTGCGGGCGTGCCTGCTGCCGCCGCGCTTGACCCGGCCGTCGGAGACGAAGCGGTAGAGGTACTCGAACCGCTCGTCGTCGCCGGTGTAGGCCACGACGCGGCCGTCGTCGGCGATCCGGACGGTGGCGCCCTCGTGCTTCAGCCGTCCCAGCGCGGTGTGCTTGACGGGCGTCGATCCGGGGTCGTACGGGTCGACCTCGACGACCCAGCCGAACCGGTTGGGCTCGTTCGGCTGCCGCGCGAGGTCCCACCGGGAGTCGAACCGCTCCCACCCGCGGTCGCTGGCGCCGCCCCGGATCCCGTAGCGGCCGAGCCGCCGCGTCGTCTCCGGGTCGGTGATCCGGTCGGCCCCGGCGAAGTAGAAGTGGAAGTTCTCCTCGCCGGAGAGCACCGTGCCCCACGGCGTGACCCCGCCGGAGCAGTTGTTCATGGTGCCCAGCACGCGGGTGCCGGTGGGGTCGGCGGGGGTCTTCAGCAGGTCGCTGCCCGCCGCCGGGCCGCGCACCTCGAACTCCGTGTGCAGGGTGATCCGCCGGTTCAGCCGGTGCGGCACGGGGCGCGGGGCGCCGCGGCGGTCCAGCACCACCACCGACATGCCGTGCGCCGCCCAGGCGATCCGCACCTGCTGCTCGGTGGGGTGCGCCGGGTCGTAGCCGCGGAACAGGAACTCCTCGCTGGTGTACTCGTGGTTGTTGACCATGAGGTCGAGGTGGCCGGACAGCGGCAGCAGCGCGCAGAAGTCGTTGTTGTAGCCGAACTGGGCGGCTTGCGCTTCGGGAGTCTGCGCGTCGGGGTCGAACTGCGGGGCGCCGGGCAGCACCGGATCGCCCCAGCGGATCACCACGTCCTGCCGGTAGCCGTCCGGGACCACCACGGCGTCGGCGGTGCTCGGGCGGATCGGGGTGAAGTCGAGCCCCGGCGCGGCGCGGGCCTCCCGCCCCGGCAGCGCGGGCAGCACCGCGATCGAGGTGCCGACCACCGCACCGGCCTTGAGCAGGCCCCGGCGGTCCAGCACCGCGCGCAGCACGTCGCCGAAGTGCGGGGTGTCCGAGGGGTTCGGCGGGGGACCCGCGCACTGGTCGCCGCACCGGTGGCGGCACGTCGCCCGCGCCCGGCCCACGAGGGGCAGGGACCGATGTTCGCCCGACGGTTCCGGCACCGCGACCTCCAAGGCTGCTCGCGAAGGAAACCGCAGCGTAAGCCCGTCCCGACCGCCGGTCGCGGACCCACAGCACGTCGACGTGTCGGCCCCTCACCCGAACGTGACATGAGTGAGGGGCACCCTTGTCCAAGTTACTTGGGCAAGGGTGCCCTTGGGTTCAGGG